>CAZWBQ010000001.1:0-150431 GCA_964632545.1 uncultured Bifidobacterium sp.
GTTATTAACCGACTTTACTTTTACACATTTTTGAGGGCCAAAAAACTATCGTAAGCATTAAAAAGTCATTATTTGCCAATGACTACTTTAACTTCACCGCATGATTTATTGGCAGCAGTTCCATTCTTAATCGGGTATCAGCCTGAGAATTCATTGGTTTTAATTAGTTTGAAAGATGACTTGGTCGGAATGGCCATGCGTATAGATTTCCCAGAAGATTTTGATTGCGATCAAATTGATAACTTGGTCTCGCACTTGAAAAAAGAGAGCGCGGAAAGCGCATTATTAGTGGCATATTTACCGCCACAAATTCTTGATTGCGAAACCCTGATTGAAGGAATTAAGGATGCGCTCTTACTTCGCAATATAAATCTTCGCGAAGCAATAATTGTTAAAAATGGTAGATGGCGTTCCACACTTTGCATTGATTCGGAATGTTGCCCGAGCGATGGAAATCTGCTCCCAATTTTAAGTGATTCGAGGATTGCAGCTGAGCAAGTTGCACTTGGAAACCCGCTGCCATTCCAAGATTTAGAAGAGCTAGTTGCATCAATTTCTCAAGTGAGTGTTGATCCAGATTTATTAGAGGTAATCAATTCCGTTCCCACAATTGATTACGACGATGATCCAAAACTGCTCCAGCGTGAGGGCGCTGAGGCAGTTATGGATCTGGTTAATGAATTTGAAACCAGCGGAATTTCACAGAACCAGGAATTGATTGCATTGGTCTTAGTTCGAATGCATGATTTGCAAGTACGAGATTTTGCACTTGGCTCAATTTGTTCAGAAAACATCGAGCTCTATTGGAATTTATGGAGATGGTTACTTCGAATTGCGCCCACCGGGTTTATTGCTCCTATTGCAACGCTCTTTGCTGCTGCCTCTTACGAGAAAGGCGATGGCGCGCTAGCGCAACGAGCTTTGGATAGAGCCGAAAGTGATGATTCGAAATACCCACTTGCAAAGCTATTACGCCAAGTATTTAACGCGGGCTGGCCGCCTGAGACTTTTGCCACTATGCGCGCGGATCTACATCCCAAGATCTGCGACGCTCTTTTTTCGGAGTAACATCGCTCATCGTGCGAACATGCGGTTCGCTACGAGGAGGCAGTACCGTGATTGTTGGCGTACCAAAGGAAATTAAGAATAACGAATTTAGAGTAGCAATCACACCTGCTGGCGTTCGAGAATTTATAAAATCCGGGCATACTGTATTGATCGAAACTAGCGCAGGCGTTGGCTCTGCACTTACTGATGATGCTTACAAAGCAGTTGGTGCGGAAATAGTTGCAACATCTGATGAAGTTTGGAAACGCGCCGACTTAATTTTAAAAGTCAAAGAACCAATTGCTGCCGAATATCCAAAGATGCGTGCGGGCCAGGTTCTCTTTACCTATTTACATTTAGCGGCTTCTAAAGAATGTACCGAAGCATTAATAAAGAGCGGTATCACTGGGATTGCTTATGAAACCGTAGAAGTCGATGGCGCGCTTCCGTTACTGGCTCCAATGAGTGAAGTTGCTGGACGTATGTCAGTTCAAGTTGGCGCAGCAGCGTTACAGAAGAGCAATGGTGGTCGCGGCGTATTACTTGGCGGAGTACCAGGAGTTCGTCCTGGAAAAGTTGTTGTACTTGGCGGCGGCGTATCTGGAATCGCGGCGGCAGCAATTGCTCATGGAATGCGTGCTGATGTAACGGTTTTAGATGTTAATCAGAAAAAATTAGGGGAGATTGATCATCTATTTAGTGGAACAGTAACAACGCTTGCTTCTAATACATATGAGATCGAGCAACAAGTTATGGAAGCTGATCTGGTAATTGGCGCAGTGTTAGTAGCTGGTGCGAAAGCGCCTAAATTGGTTTCGAATGAATTAGTATCAAAGATGAAGCCAGGGAGTGTTTTAGTAGATATCGCTATTGACCAGGGTGGCTGCTTCGCGGACTCTCATGTCACCACCCATGCTCAACCAACATTCCAAGTGCACAACTCGATCTTCTACTGTGTTGGAAATATGCCTGGCGCAGTTCCTGCTACTTCCACATACGCGCTCTCTAACGTCACACTTCGATACGCCTTAGCGCTAGCAAACCTTGGCTGGCGGGATGCGATAGCTAAAGATCGCTCGCTCGCGCTCGGCTTAAATGTCCATGAAGGTAAGGTTTACTACCCAGCAGTGGCGGCAGCACACGGTTTAGCAACTGCCACTTTGTAGTTTTGTTTAAGGGTTGGACATTTAGCTAAATCTTTTCTACTCTTCTGCCAGGTCATGAGTTCCAGGTATTAGCCCCGGCTTACTGGACGGCAACCCTCCACCACGGTGGGGTGCTCCGGGTGAAGACCAGGTCGTATGCAAAGTGCATTCGGCAAGCGTGGGTCTGCACAAATAGTCAGGCCCCCTTATATCTGGGGAGGTTTTTGCAATGGCTTCATTTTCCGTAACTAATTCCGAGTTCGAAACGCGACAAATTCATGCGGGACAAGCACCTGATCCAACTACCGGCGCTCGCGCACTTCCGCTTTATCAGACAACTGCTTATCAATTTCGCGATACAAAACATGCCGCTGATTTATTCGGTTTAGCAGAACTTGGAAATATTTATACCCGCATCATGAACCCAACTCAAGATGCGGTTGAACAACGAATTGCATCACTTGAAGGCGGTGTAGCAGCGTTATTAGTTGCATCTGGTTCCGCTGCAACAACTTTTGCGGTGTTGAACGTTGCCGAAGCGGGCGATCATATTGTTTCGTCACCATCGCTCTACGGCGGTACTTATAACTTATTCCATTACACACTTCCAAAATTTGGTGTCGAAGTAACGTTTGTGGAAAATCCAGAAGATCCAGAGAGTTGGAAGAAAGCGATTCGACCAAATACTAAGGCGCTCTTCGGTGAAACAATTGCTAATCCAAAAAATGATGTTCTCGATATTGCAGCGGTTGCAAAAGTTGCACATGATGCTGGATTGCCGCTCATTGTTGATAACACAGTAGCTACACCATTTCTAATTCGTCCAATCGAACATGGCGCAGATGTAGTAATTCACTCTGCTACTAAGTTCCTATCCGGACATGGAAATGCAGTAGTTGGCGCAATTGTCGATTCCGGTAAGTTCGATTATGCAAAATATCCGGAACGATTCAAAAATTTCAATACTCCGGACCAGAGTTACCATGGTTTGGTTTATGCAGATGCGCTTGGCGTTGGTTCAGCTTTTGGTGCAAACCTCGCCTACATCTTCAAAATTCGTTTAACGCTACTTCGCGATATTGGCGCAGCTGTTAGCCCGTTTAACGCATGGTTGTTAGCGCAAGGCTTAGAAACATTGAGCCTTCGGATCGAGCGCCATGTTGAGAATGCGCAAGCAACAGCAGCTTGGTTAGAGAAGCACCCACAAGTTGAAAAAGTAAATTACGCATCACTTCCTTCATCAAAATGGAATGCGCTTGCTAAGAAATATGCGCCTAAGGGAAGTGGTTCGGTACTTTCTTTTGAAATCAAGGGTGGAATAGAGGCTGGTAAAAAGTTTGTGGAAGCGCTAAATCTCTTCTCGCACGTAGCAAATATTGGTGATGTTCGATCTCTAGTAATTCACCCTGCTTCTACGACTCACTCACAACTATCACCCGCGGAACAATTAACTGCAGGTGTCACACCAGGGCTAATTCGGTTAAGTCTTGGTTTAGAGAACATCAATGACATCAAGGCTGATCTTGAAATTGGTTTCGCAGCAGCGAAATAAAGATGGCAACATCTGATTTTAATTCTCGAGTAACCGGGGCATGGTTGGAAGACCATGATCCCGGTGATCGCCGCTTCCTAAATATTGGCGACTTAGAACTTGAATCAGGTGAAATTCTTCCAAAGGTAACCATTGCGTATCAAAGTTGGGGAACGTTAAACGAAACTAGATCAAATGCAATTCTGGTAAACCATGCGCTAACCGGATGGTCTGATGTTCCAGGTTGGTGGCCATCTATGGTCGGCCCTGGCTCACCATTCGATACCGATAAATATTTTGTAATTTGCCCAAACGTAATTGGTGGCTGTCAAGGAAGTACTGGACCATCATCAATTGCCCCGGATGGAAAACGTTGGGGTTCTAGATTTCCAGTCTTAACAATACGAGACATGGTTAAAGCGGAAGTTGCATTCACGGATAAATTAAATATTCCGGGCTATGTAATTGCAGTTGGCCCTTCGTTGGGTGGAATGCGTTCTTTGGAATGGGCGATTCAATATCCAGAGCGAATAGGTGCGATCTGTACCATCGGATCTTCTGCGGTAGCAACTGGCGATCAAATTGGAACTGCTGCAATTCAAATTAGTGCAATCAAAACCGACCCAAACTATTTTGGCGGTGATTACTATGAAAAAGATTCTGGGCCAGTTGCGGGGATGGGGATTGCGCGAAAGATTGCGCATCTGACTTATCGAACTGAAGCGGAAATGGATGTTCGATTCGGGCGTGAATTGCAAGGTGATGAAACCGGCAGATATGCAGTGGAGTCTTATCTCGATCATCAAGCTGATAAATTGCAAAATCGATTTGATGCAAATACCTACATTTCTTTAACAGATGCGATGAATTCACATGATGTCGGTAGAGATCGCGGCGGGGTAGAGGCAGCTTTAGCTACGGTTAAGGTCCCAGTCGTAGTGGTATCAATCGATACTGATCGGCTCTTCCCGCCAAGGCTTCAAACCGAGATTGTTGAGTTAACACCGACCGCTAAGCCAGTTAAAACAATAAATTCCCCATTTGGCCATGATGGCTTCTTGATTGAGGTCGAATCAGTCGGTGAAATCATCCGCGAAACCATCGAATTAGGGTTAAAACTGGATTTAGTGGGCAGATAGACCCGTGTTTTGCGCAATTTGGTAAGAAATTAACCTGTGGACAAATTATAATATACCCAGGAGAGCAAGACCGAAAAACCAAGAAAATTCTCACCTGGTGAAGTTGCCAGACAAAACAAAGGACGATCAGTGGCTGTAACTCGTGCGCTCAAAAACGCAAAGAAGAAGAAAGCTGCGAAGCCATCTGAAAATAAGAACGCAAAAAATAATGCAAAAAAAATTGTAAAGAAAGCAGCAACGAAAAAGCCGGTTAAGAAAGTTGCAAAAAAGCCAGTAAAAAAAATTGAATTAAAAAAAGATCTAACCGCTAAAGATGTTGCCGCAATTGTGGCAGCTAAGCAAAAAGTTTTCAGACAAAACGAGATTCTGGCAGAACTTGAAAAGCGTGGCGTAACATCGATTAACCGCATCCCAAAGAAAGTTGATAAAGATTTAGTTGATGAGGCGCGTGCGCTCGCAATCGAAGTTCCAGTAATAGTAGATCGCCTTCGTAAAGCTGGTCTAGGTTCGCCATCTCGAATATTAAAAAAGACTGAGTATGCCTTAATTGAACCCAAGCCAACCCCAGTTACTGCTGGAGCCAAAGTTGGGAAAAAAATTGTTGAAAAAATTGATGGTGAAGAAGTTGAATTAGAAGAAGTCGAACTCGAAGATTTAGATGCGCTAGTAGCCGATACGCCGGAAGAGCCAGTAGACCCTGATAAAGCCGAAGTTAGAGTTGTTAATTTAACTGAAGAATCTACAAACGAAGTTAATGCGTTCACACTTAAAGATAGTGAAGAGGATGATGCACCACCTCAAACCGTTTTAACTGCTGGCGCAACTGCGGACCCAGTTAAAGATTATTTAAAGCAAATTGGTCGAGTGGCGCTACTAAATGCTGAACTTGAAGTTGAACTTGCCATGGCTATTGAGGCTGGTCTTTTTGCTGAAGCAGCACTTAAATCTGGAAAAGGTGAAATTAAATTAGCTTCACGAACTGAGAAAATTGATAAGCGGCTCAAAAAAGAACTTGAAGAACTAGCTGCAATTGGGCGCCGTAAAAAGAACCACTTGCTCGAAGCCAACCTTCGCCTCGTTGTTTCGCTTGCAAAGCGGTATACCGGTCGCGGCATGCTCTTCTTAGATCTAATTCAAGAGGGAAATTTAGGTTTAATTCGTGCGGTAGAGAAGTTCGATTACACAAAAGGTTATAAGTTCTCAACCTATGCAACTTGGTGGATTCGACAAGCAATAACTCGTGCCATGGCAGACCAAGCTAGAACTATTCGTATCCCAGTACATATGGTTGAAGTTATTAATAAACTTGCTCGAGTTCAGCGCCAGATGTTGCAAGATCTAGGACGCGAACCGACCCCAGAAGAGCTCGCAAAAGAGCTCGATATGACCCCCGAAAAAGTTGTTGAAGTTCAAAAATATGGTCGCGAACCGATTTCACTTCATACCCCACTGGGCGAAGAGGGCGACTCTGAATTTGGTGACTTAATTGAAGATTCAGAGGCAATTGTTCCGGCGGATGCGGTTTCCTTTACCCTCCTGCAAGAACAGTTGCACTCAGTTCTAGATACTTTATCGGAACGCGAAGCTGGCGTAGTTGCGATGCGATTCGGATTAACTGATGGTCAGCCAAAGACGCTCGATGAGATTGGAAAAGTTTACGGCGTTACCCGTGAACGGATCCGCCAAATTGAATCTAAAACGATGTCTAAATTACGCCATCCATCAAGATCCCAAGTACTACGCGATTACTTAGATTAGGAGCTGTGATGTCAGAGAAAGTAACGATGCGAGTTAAAGAAAACGGTTCGATTCGGATAACTGGAACTGTTGATATCGTAGATGCAGATGGGAATGTGATTGAATCTAAAACGGATTTCTCACTCTGTCGATGCGGCCATTCAAACGATAAACCTTGGTGCGATGGTTCGCACAAAGCTGCAGGGTTTGAAGCGCCAGCGCTTTAATAATGTGGCCCGAACGAAATTCTTCGCTTTGGGCCGATTCTGCTAATCGCGCTAAATATGGTGCGTTAGCAGAAAATTTAGAACTTGATGTAGCGATTATCGGTGGTGGCTTTTCGGGTTTATGGAGCGCATTCCACTTAATTACTAATAACCCAACATTAAAGATTGCAATTTTTGAAGCGCGCCATATCGGTTTTGGTGCGAGTGGCAGAAATGGTGGCTGGGTCTCAGCAGACTATCCAGTTTCAAGAAGTACGCTAACAAAACGGATTGGAAAGAACGCTACCGATGCGATTTTTTCAGCGCTTAAAGTAGCAATAACTGAGATCGGCGAATTTGCCAAGGAATTTGCACCTGGTGCGAACTTTGTAAATGGTGGATCAATTATCGTGGCCAGGAATTTAGCCCAAGCAACTCGATTAAAAAATGCCGAGGATATGGACCATCGTTGGTTAAATAAATCAGAGTTAGATGAAAAGATTTTGATTGCAGATGCGATTGGGGGAGTGCATACTCAATCTTCTGCAGTTGTTAATCCGATGGAGTTATTAACTGCTCTGGCAAAACGCTTAGCTAGCCTAGGTGTAGCTATTTATGAGAATTCACCTGCCGCCATTGCAGAATTGGGCAAATTATTAGTGGGAAGTAATTTAGTAACTGCTGATCGGATAATAAATGCAACCGAAGCATTTAGAGCTGCTCCTAGAGAGCAAATTCCACTCTATTCATTAATGGTGGCCACTGAGCCACTTCCGCAACAATTTTGGCGAGATGTTGGAAATATAGAACGCGCAACTTTTGCTGAAGGTTCACATTTGATTAATTATGCGCAACGAACATCAGATGATCGCTTAGCGCTGGGTGGTCGGGGAGCTCGTTATCCATTTATGTCTAAGCGAAGTTCTCTAATTGAAAACTCCGCTAAAACACATAAAGCGCTGCAGCAAATGATTAAGCGCTGGTTTCCACAGCTAAATGAAGTCAGATTTACACATGCGTGGGGCGGTGCAATTGCAATCACGCGCGATTGGGAACCATATGTTCGGTGGGATAACGAACACGGTTATGGAGAGTTAGGTGGTTACGCCGGAGATGGTATGACTTTGACCTATTTGGCTGGCAAAGCAATGGCTGCAGAAGTGTTAGATATTTCTTCAGATATTCGCAATCTGCGCTTTGTAAATCGAAGTTCTAGAAATTGGGAGTTTGAACCAATCAGATACCTAGCAATTAATGCGCTTATAAAATTAACAGATTTATCTGATTTTGAAGAGCGAGTTACCAAGAAACCAAGTCGGATTAACCGAATTATTGAGCCGTTGACCCTTCGGTAAGGCGTGCAGTTTCATCATGAATCTTGACTGCAACATTCTTCAAACCTTCGGCATATTCTTTTCCGTGATGGCCACAAAATAATAATTCGCCACCTGAAATAAGCACGGCGCGAACATATGCTTGTGCTCCGCAACGATCACAACGATCAATAGCATTAAGGGGAGTTGGTTCAAAAATCATTTGTTCGGTCATTACGCTCTCCTCGTTCTGGCCTAGGTTTAGTACTTTCTTCATTGCTGTTAGTGGAACATCAAACCACTATTGTCTTATTCCCCGCTCGCCGAATTACTTTTTTACGCTCGGGCGTGTCAAAATTCATGAGATTACCGACATTTTCACAGCCTACTCGGCGCGTATGACAACTCATTTTTAATTGCGCAGATACTCTTCACCTCCGTGGCTACCGAATCGAGTTCAAGTATTTCCGAGGTATCTGCATCGGAAAACGGGTACACCGCAAAAGATCTTTCAGTCCTTGAAGGGCTAGATGCCGTACGTAAACGCCCTGGAATGTATATCGGTTCTACCGACGGACGCGGTCTTATGCATTGCTTATGGGAAATTATTGATAATGCTGTAGATGAATCACTTGCTGGTCATTGTAAAAAAATTGAAATCAATTTAGAAAAAGATGGATCAATTGAAGTACACGATGATGGTCGTGGAATTCCGGTAGATAAAGAACCAAAAACTGGCTTAACGGGCGTTGAGGTTGTAATGACTAAACTGCATGCCGGTGGAAAATTCGGTGGCGGTTCTTATAATGCTACTGGTGGATTGCACGGAGTTGGTGCATCCGTTGTAAATGCGCTTGCATCACGTCTTGATGTTGAAGTTGATCGTGATTCAAAAATTTATTGGATGTCTTTTAAGCGCGGCGTCGCTGGAATTTTTGATGGTGATGGACCTAATGCACCATTCGAACCAAAATCAGGGCTGCGAATTATTGGAAAAGTTTCATCAAAAATAACTGGAACCAGAGTTAAGTGGTGGTCAGATCGCCAAATATTTCTAAAAGATGCCGAACATGACATTGAAGAGATTTACGCTCGAGCTCGCCAAACTTCTTACTTGGTCCCTGGAATTACGCTCATCGTTAACGATAATCGAAGCAAAGATAAGACAAGTGAGACTTTTTATCACAAAGGCGGCATTTCGGAATATTGCCACTTTTTGCAACCCGATGATCCAGTGGGCGATGTAATTCGATTGCAAGGTCGTGGTCATTACCAAGAAACCGTTCCGGTACTAGATGACAAGGGCCATTTAGAACCAACTGATGTGGAACGCGATATGGATGTAGATGTCGCAATTAAATGGGGCAATGGCTATGAGACCACAATGCGCTCATTTGTAAACATTATTACTACCCCCAAGGGCGGAACCCACGTCCAAGGTTTCGAGCGCGCACTAACTAAAACTTTTAACGATATTTTGCGAGCCACTGGAACGTTAAAGAAGAACGAATTAGATGTAATTAAAGATGACATTCTCGAAGGGTTAACTGCTGTTGTTACGGTACGAATGCAAGAACCACAATTTGAGGGTCAGACTAAAGAAGTATTAGGAACTCCTGCAGTAACCAAGATTGTTACTACTGTAGTGAGCGATGAACTCAAGAAATTTTTTACAACTACCAAGCGCATCGACAAAGCTAATGGCCGATTAATTCTGGAAAAAGTTGCGGCAGCCTCACGCACTCGAATCTCATCACGAGCACATAAAGAGCTGCAACGTCGCAAGAATGCGCTGGAAAGTTCTTCGCTTCCGGCAAAACTCTCAGATTGTCGATCTGAGGATGTTTCTAGAACAGAACTATTTATTGTTGAAGGTGAATCTGCGCTCGGTACTACAAAAGCAGCGCGTAACTCTGAATACCAAGCAATTCTGCCAATCCGAGGGAAAATTCTTAACGTACAAAAAGCTTCGCTCTCACAGATGTTAGATAACACAGAGTGCGCATCCATAATTCAAGTTATCGGTGCTGGTTCTGGTAAGTCATTCACAATTGATGATGCTCGTTATGGTCGAGTAATCTTGATGTCTGATGCTGATGTCGACGGCGCGCATATCCGATGTTTACTGCTGACACTTTTATATCGATACATGAAACCGCTAATCGACGATGGTCGAGTGTTCGCGGCAATTCCACCACTTCACCGAATCGATGTATTGGGCGGCGGCGGCAAAAAAGGCGAAGTTTTTTACACTTACTCCGATGATGAGATGAAGAAGTTATTAACTGATTTAGGTAAACAAGGTAAACGCTGGAAGGAACCAATTCAGCGTTATAAAGGTCTTGGTGAAATGGATTCAGATCAACTTCGAGAGACAACTATGGATCCAAACCATCGGACGCTTCGCAGAATTACCGTTAAGGATGCGGCAGCAGCGGAGAAAATGTTTGAACTTTTGATGGGTAATGAAGTAGCACCTAGAAAAGACTTTATTTCAACGGCAGATATCGATCGCGATCGGATCGACGCTTAATCAATAAGTTTTGTACGACGTTCAGTTGCGTACTTTTTCGAAACTTCAGTCAGTTCATCAGCTACCTGTTTGCGGAGCGCTTCGTCGCTTTTTAATAGAGCGGTCAGGGCGGCGATAGTGGCCTTTAATTCTTTCTGTTCAGTTTCCAACTCTAACTTAGACATTTTAGTCAAACGTCGAAGCGGCATATCTAAAATGTAAGTTGCTTGTTCATCGCTTAATTTGAAACCTTTAATGAGTGCAGCTTTCGCTTCAGTAGCGTCATCGCTGCCACGGATAATTTTAATAACCTTATCGATATCGATAATTGCCTTTAAGAGACCATCTACTAAATTTAACCTGGCAGTCGCCTTATCTTTTCGGAAATTAGAGCGACGAGTAACAACCTCAATACGGTGATTGATAAAAACTTGTAAAAATTCTTTTAACCCAAGAGTTCGCGGTTTCCCACCAACAAGTGCTACTGCGTTAATTGAGAAAGCATCTTCAAGCGGAGTTAACCGGTACAAATTTGCCAGTACATCCTCAGGTTCAAACCCATTTTTAAGTTCAATTACTACTTTGGTGCCTTGCTGGCCATCTGTTAAATCAATAATGTCCGAGATACCTTGAATTTTCTTAGCTTTAACTAAATCAGAGATCTTCTCTACAACTTTTTCTGGGCCAATATTGAACGGAAGTTCGGTGATGGTAATGCCAACTTTTCGTGAAGTAACTTTGCTAATTTCAACTTTAGCGCGAACTTTAAACGCACCTTTTCCGGTTTGATAAGCCTCCAGCACGCCTTCTTTTCCAACGAGTTCGCCACCAGTAGGGAAGTCAGGGCCAGGAATAAATTTCATTAATTGTTTTAAAGTGGCATTTGGAGTTTCGATCAAATGCTTGGTCGCAGCTATAACTTCACCTAAATTGTGCGGCGCCATATTTGTTGCCATGCCAACCGCGATTCCGGTAGTTCCATTAACTAATAGGTTTGGGAAAGCTGCTGGCAGAACTTGAGGTTCTAATAATTGACCATCGTAATTGGATGCAAAATCAACAGTGTTCTCGTCGGCCTCTTCGACCATCAACATAGCTGCGTTGGCTAATCGAGCTTCGGTGTAACGCATTGCGGCTGGACCAGCATCTAACGAACCGAAATTTCCATGGCCATCAATAAGCGGTAATCGCATTGAAAAGTTTTGTGACATCCGAACTAGCGCGTCATAAATTGCGCCATCGCCATGTGGGTGCAATTTACCCATCACTTCACCAACTACGCGTGCGCTCTTAACGTGGCCACGCTCTGGACGAAGTCCCATCTCAGCCATCTGATGGAGAATTCTTCGGTGCACCGGCTTTAAACCATCGCGAGCATCTGGAAGTGCACGTGAATAAATTACTGAGTATGCGTACTCCAGAAAAGATTCTGACATTTCAGAAGAGACATCGATGTCAACAACCTTGCCGGCATATTCACCTGGCTTTGGGCCGACAACTTTCGCTGCTTTCTTACTCGCTTTACTTTCTGGCTTTTTACTCACGGGCGTGATTCTGCCAAGTAAAAGTAGAAAAGTTAGGGATTGACGGGCGGTCTTGCTCCGATAATTGCGACACATTGGGTTGCGAGGTCTATTGCGCTTCCGATTGCAGCCAACAGATCAGATTTCTCCATCCAAGACCCGATAAAGCCAGCAGCAAATGCATCACCTGCTCCAGTTGTGTCAATTACATTTGCAGATTTTGCTGCAATTTCAAGAATTTCAGATTCGCGTGCAATCGCCATCGCACCTTCTGAGCCGCGTTTGATTACAACTATTGGAACTAACTCATTCAATTCCTTAAGGGCTAAATGAATATCGCTTCTACCGGTTAAATAGAAGGCTTCCTCCTCATTTAAAATTACAACATCCATTCTCGGCAATATATTCTTTACGGCCGAAAGACCTACATGGTTCATAGTTCCAACTGAAGCCGGATCAAAAATAATTGGAATTTTTGCAGAAGTAATTGCATTAACCATTGCGACAACTCCAGTTGTAGATGCTGGATTCAATAATGAATAACCAGAGAGGTAAACCGCAGAAACGCCATCAAGTGTTGGTAAATCAGAAAGGTTAAGACCAGAATTAGCTCCAGATTCCGGAAACATAGTTCGCTCGCCCGTTTTATCTACGAGCACTGCAACCACCCCAGTCTGCGCTCCTTGAATTACGATATTTCCATGGCGCACGCCTAATTTATCTAGCTCTGCCATTACGGCAGTACCTGCCGGATCGTCACCAACTCGAGAAACAAGTTGAACTTCACGCTTTGAATAAGCTAACCAAGATGCAACATTCGCCGCTGCGCCACCGCCATGTGTTGAAATTTTAGCTGGAGTATCGCTACCGTAATTAATCTCAGAATTTATTCGCACAACCACATCGAGCATCACATCACCGATGCAGAGGATTAGACCCATTTTATTGTGCAGCCAGAGCTATTTGAGCAGCGAGCTTTGCATTTGATTTTATGATTTCAATATTTACATTAAGCGATTCACCGTTACTTTCGCTATGAAAATACTCAAGTAAGAAAGGTGTGACAGCTTTCCCAGATATATTGTTCGTAGCCGCTTTTTCCAAACCAGATTTCAATAGTTGATCGTGGAGAGATCGGTTAATTTCAGTACCTACAGGATTCGCAACTATAAGCGCAGATCTATCGGTTTCAAATTGATTGCGCTTTTTTAATATTTCAACAATTTCAGTTATGGAATTTACTTTATGTTCAAGCGGAAAACCAGAATCTATTAAGTAAAAACCCGGAAATCTATCGGTCTTATATCCAACGATTGCGATTCCTAATGTTTCTAATCTTTCCAAAGTTGCTGACACATCTAATATCGATTTCACACCAGCACAGACCACGGTAATTGGTGTATTTGCTAATGCAGCAAGATCTGCAGACTCATCCCAAGTATCACGAGCATCTCGATGAACGCCGCCAAGACCACCTGTTGCGAAATAAGATATTCCGGCCACATGTGCAATATGTGATGTAGCGGCCACTGTTGTAGCGGCGCTCTTCTTGTTTGCGGAAAAAATAGCCAAGTCTCTAGTTGAAGCTTTTGCAACGTTTGCATCATTAGCAATTCGTTCCAATTCAATTGGCTCTAACCCAATATGAATTTCACCGTCGATCATCGCAATTGTGGCTGGTGTTGCGCCATTTGCCCGGACGATTGCTTCAACTTCAATGGCAACTTCTAAATTTTTCGGCCGTGGCAGACCGTGGCTAATAATTGTGGATTCCAAAGCAACTATCGGGGAGTTATTGGCAATCGCGCGCTTCACCTCAGCGGAGTAGGTACTCATAAGGATGAAGGTTATCGTCAATTTTTACTGGAAAGATACGGCTATGGCACACCTACTCTCTGACTTGTCTCAGTCAGTTTTCTCAAGTCTAGGTTTACCAGGTACGCAAGATCTGCTTTCGCTTGGGGAAAGTCCGACAGCGCGAGAATGCATATTATTAATTGATGGCATGGGGAGCAACGCAATTGCAGAATTCGGTTCATATCTTCCAATAAAAGATCAAATGAAATTTATCGAAACACTTTCATCGAATTTTCCTTCGACAACTGTCACAAATTTAACTTCTTTAGGTACCGGAGTTCATCCGGGAGAACACGGCATGTTGGGTTACACCATGCGAGTTCCCAGAAGTGGAACTCCAGGGCGATTACTTAATGCCCTCCGATGGGATGAACGAGTTGACCCGGTTACATGGCAGAATGTTGATACGCTTTTTGAAAGAGGTGTTTCGGCTGGATTATCCGTTTCGCATGTAGCTTCAAAAAGATATCAAGATAGTGGTTTTACAGAGGCTGCGTTAAGAGGTGCGCAATATCGCGGGGCTAATAGTTTGCTAGATTTAATTACACAAGCAGCAATTGCGTTAGCAAAACCAAAATCATTTGCATACGTTTACATTAACGATTTAGATGAAGCTGCACATAGCGATGGAATGGGTTCCGAGAAATGGTTAATTGCGCTAGCTAAAACGAATGAGTTGGTAACTGGATTACTTGAAAGATTACCTTCCGGCACAAGGGTATGGTTAACAGCAGATCACGGCATGATAAACCGAAACGATTTTACAGTTTTAGGTAAAGATAATTCGCTATTAGAAAATGTAACTCTTCTGGGCGGTGAACCAAGAGCTCGCCACCTATATGTTAAAGCCGGCACAGAGAGTGAAGTGTTATCACAATGGCGAGAGTATTTTGGGGAGAGAGTTGAGCTTTTTTCTAAAGAAGAAGCCATTAACAGCGGCCTTTTTGGAGCCTTAGTTACTGAAGATAGTTTTGATCGGTTGGGCGATGTAATCGCAGTGCCAAGCGGCGATTTGGTATTGATTGAACCTGATAAAGAAAAACAACAACTAGCAATGGTCGGTCATCACGGTGGGCTTACAGCAGCAGAATTAGAAATACCGCTATTTAGCGGAATTGCGAATTAAATTTAACTTATTCTTCTTCTTTATCGCGTTTAGATCCGAACATAATGTCATCCCAAGATGGAATTGAAATTCTTCGTTTTACGCCATCACGCCTTGCTTCAGGTTCTATATCCAAAGTTTCTTGAAGCGCTGGCGCACTGGGAATTTCAATTGGGTTATCTTCTTCTTGCATTGGGTCGGTTCTTACTGCAACCAACCTTGGAGCTTGTCGCTCCGAACTTGAGGTATCGCCAGTCGGAAATATCATGCCATGTTCGTTACGTGGCGCTGGCTTAGCTAAACTTTCTTCGCCGCCAATCCATCTTGCACCTTCATCTTGTGATGTTAATGTTCTGCGAGTTGCATCAAAACTCCAAAGAGCGGTGCCAGCGCCATCTCGATTCGGATAATCTAATTTGATATTCCAGGTGCCATCATCACTTCTTGATGTATTCCAATTAACTAAATTCATGTCGACGCCACGTGGCGCTAGGCGATGAAGAACTAAATCTGCGAGTGTCTGCGACTGTGAATCTTTGCGTAATGGCGTTTTTTGAGCCAAATCAATAATGTAGGCACGCTCTTGCAAAATCGGTCCAGAAAATCTTTCAATCTTTTCCATTGAAACATTTCCCAATCGAGATATTTCGTCAGCACTTTCGCCCGCGCGTAACCGCGCTTGGATCTCTTTAATAGTCATTACTTCTGGAGCTTCTTCTTGCACAGCCGATAGCCGCGCTTGGTTTACAGTCGCACGAAGTGAATCACTAATACGAACTGAATAAGTTCCACCTGAATTGTCACTCAATTCCAGATGGTTGCCATCATCCGAGCGGCCCACGACTCGTAGATCTTTACTGTCGGTTGGCTGATCTGAATTCACGGGGAAAGATTGCCACATTCCAACGGTTAAATCGGGGATAACACCCTTGGCGAGTGCCTTAATGCTTATTTAATTCTGGGTTTTAGCCAAACTTTAAAGTAAATAATCAAAGTGATTATGGAAATTCCCATTGAAATCACTGGCACGATAAATGCAGTTTGGGCGCCAGTGGTGTCAATAATATGCCCGGTAATTGCTCCAGGAAGTGCGCCGCCGAGAATTAATCCGGAAAGTATCCAAGCTAAGGTTTCAGTAACTTGGTTATCTTCGACTAAGTTTTCAGCTGCCGTGTAGCCAGCAACAATTAGTGGCGCAATGCAGATTCCGTTTAGAAATAGCGCAACCGATAACGTTACGAAATTCCCTGGGAAAATTTTTGCCGCAAAAATGAGCGGTAGCGTGAAGATAGCCAGCGCAACGGTAAAAAATATAAATCGACTGTTGGCCGTTATTTTCCAATGTAGTGCGCCGTTAATAAATGCAGCAATCAAACTGCCGAGCGCCCATATTGCGTAGAGCAATCCAGTCTGTGATTTAGCACCATATTGATCTGCGTAGCCGACAATGATTAACCCAGTTGCGGAAAATGAGGCACCAGTAAATATAAAAGGAAAAAATATTGCTTGAACTTCTGCGGTGAAAATTGGGTTTTTGTGTTTTACGCCTCTTACTTTTGGATGTGGTGTGGGCTCAGTTTCTTTTTGCGCGACGAATAGGATCGAGCCCACAGCTAGAAAAATGGCGGCAGCTAAAATGCCGGCTGCTGGTCCAATATTTGTTGCACATAACGTTGTGATTATTGGCCCAACCATGAACACGATTTCATCTAATAGCGATTCGACCGAGTAGGCAGTATTCATTAATTTTGAATCACCATTAAGCACATATGACCAACGCCGCCTAACCATTTGCCCAGTTCCAACGAATACGCCTTCGAAAATAATTAATAATAGAAACCAGCTCCATTTTGGGGCATCAAGTCGAATTACGGTCAAGAATCCAAGGAGCGCGGTGAGATGAATTGGTACTGCAATTTTGAGGATACGACCTTGCCCATAGCGATCAGCTGCGCGTGACCATAACGGTGCTACGAAAGCAGCCATGAGCGCCCCAATTGCGGTGAAAGTGCCAGCAAGTGCGTAAGAATCTGTTTTTGCTACAACTACAAAAATAATTGCAATGGACATCATTGAGATTGGCATTCTCGCAATGAACGCAGCAAGAGAAAATCGAAACGCACCTTTAGTTCTATATATAGCTAAGTAAGGGGCGATCATGGGGATAGCCTAGCCGTGGTTAGATTGGGATATGGCATTTGATGGCGACCTACAAGTTCTATGCAATTTAGCTATTGAAGTAGCAAAAAAAGCCGGCGAGCTATTAATGCAACGACCAGCGGTATTTGATTTATCAGAAAAGTCATCTGTATTGGATTTTGCTACGCAGATGGATACCCAAAGTGAAGCGCTAATTGTAAAATCTTTATTAGATGCCAGACCTGATGATGGAATTATCGGAGAAGAAGGCGCGAATCGCGAAAGTAAAAGTGGCGTTACTTGGGTAATCGATCCGATAGATGGCACAGTTAATTATTTTTATGGGCTACCCGGTTGGAATATAAGTATTGGAGTAAAGGATGAAACTGGGGTAATTGCAGGCACGGTTTTCTCTCCAACAACTAATTCAATTTGGTGGGCAACTCGCGGCGGCGGTGCGTTTTATAATGGATATAAAATTTATTGCAATAACCCAGTAACTTTAGATAATGCATTAATAGCATCAGGTTTTGGTTATGACCGCCCAGCTCGAATTTCGCAGAGCGCTGATATTGCTAAGTTACTTCCAATCATTCGCGATATTCGCAGAAATGGTGCCGCTGCAGTGGATCTTTGTTATGTAGCCATGGGCGCAGTAGATGCATATTTTGAAGAAGGTTTAAATGAATGGGATCTAGCCGCGGGCGGTTTAATAGCGATGGAAGCCGGGGCAGTTATCTCAGATAGGAATGGTGGCGCACCAGGAAAATCTATGGTGCTAGCCGCTGGGCCTGCCCTCCATAGCGAGCTGCTGGCTGCGCTCGCGATTTAGTACTTTCCCGCTTGCTATGGCAAGATACGGGGTCTGTCGGGTGATAGCTCGACTAGCTACACCTCAAAAAGTCTGAAATAGCGTTAGGAAAAATAATGAACGTGCTCGATGCGGTCGATTCCGCTTCTCTCCGCTCCGATATCCCAAACTTTCGTGCAGGCGATGAACTCAAAGTTCACGTTCGAGTTATCGAAGGTAATAAGAGCCGTATTCAGGTTTTCCAAGGCGTAGTAATTGGCCGGCAAGGCTCAGGCGTTCGTGAGACTTTTAATATTCGAAAGATTTCTTATGGTGTTGGCGTAGAGCGTATTTTCCCAGTACATGCTCCAGTAATCGAAAAGATTGAATTAGTTCGAAAAGGCGATGTACGTCGCGCCAAACTTTATTTCTTAAGAGATCTTCGCGGTAAAGCAGCAAAGATCAAAGAGAAGCGCGGTGGCGATGATTTAGCAGCCGCTTATTCAACAACCACAACATCAATCCTCGATGAAGTGAAGCCAGTTGTAGCAGAAGCTCCAGCTGAGGCGGTTGTTGAAACTTCAGATGCGCAAACAACGGAAGCTTAATTCTTTAGGAGAATTTCCACTCCTAGTTGTTGTTGCACTTGTAGTCTCGATTGTTGTTAAAACTTTTTTAATTCAGTTTTTCTACATCCCTTCTGGTTCAATGGAAAACACTCTGCAAGTAAACGATCGCGTTGGCGTTAATAAATTCGCAAATTTTTTCGGTGAAATAAAACGTGGCGAAGTAGTCGTCTTCCGAGATCCTGCTGGTTGGTTACCTGAGCCTGATCCCGCGGCAACGGGCATTGTTGGTAAAGCGAAATCAACTTTAGAATTTGTTGGAATTTTGCCAAACCCAGCAAAACAATATTTGATAAAACGAGTGGTTGGAGTCGGCGGCGATCACGTTATTTGTTGCGATGCAACGCATCACTTAAAGATTAACGGCACCTCTGTTAAAGAACCCTATATTTTTAAAGGCGATCGGCCAAGTGATAATAATTTTGAAGTTACCGTACCTAAAGGATTTATTTGGGTCATGGGCGATCATCGAAGTGCCAGTGCAGATTCCAGGTACCACACAGACGACCCACATAAGGGCATGGTGCCGTTGTCAGCGGTTACCGGACGAGCTGCATTTGTGATTTGGCCGTTAAATCATGCAAAATTTTTAAAAGCAGGCAGTGATTTATCTAAAGTCACAACTACAAAATAAAAATCTTAGAACTTTGATTTAGATGATTGAGGCCTCGCTGATTAGCACGGGCTTTAAAAATATCGCTGGCGTTGACGAGGCTGGTAGAGGTGCATGCGCCGGTCCACTTGTAGTAGCCGCAGTAATACTAGAGAGTCCACTTTCGGAAAAATTCGCTGAAGTGCAAGATTCTAAGGAACTGACAGAAAGACAACGGGAGAAACTTTTTGAACTTATAACTAAAAATTCTCTTGCCTACTCGATAATAACTGCATCGGTTAACGAAATAGATAATGGTGGCGTTCATCGAGCCAATATCGAAGGAATGCGTAGAGCTGTTCTTGGGCTAAAAATGAAACCTGAATATGTATTAACTGATGGTTATCAAATTGATGGATTGGCAATCCCTGCGCTGGCGGTTTGGAAAGGCGATCAAGTGGCGCTCTCTATAAGTGCAGCTTCGATTCTGGCAAAAGTCACCAGAGATCGAATTATGCGCGAGTTGGATTTTGAATATCCAGAATATGGCTTCTCGTCTCATAAAGGTTATATAACAGCCAAACATTCAGCTGCGCTTATAAAATTTGGACCCGCTGATGTACACCGCAAATCGTTTGCAAATATTGCAGAACTTATTAACAAAGGCAAGTAATCCACATTTAGTATTTGTTTAAAAATATTTTGGCCGTTGCATTCATACCCTTGCATTATGGCAAAAAGCAAGCAAGCAGCTTTAATGGGTGAAGTTGGCGAAACATTTGTAGCTAATCATCTAAAGAAAAGTGGTTATGCAATTCTCGCGCGCAACTGGCGAATAAAGGAAGGCGAAATTGATTTAGTGGCATTATCTCCCGCTGGGAAAATCACTTTTGTAGAAGTTAAATCTCGTTCATCGTTAGCTTTCGGACACCCATTGGAGTCAATAACCGCAGAAAAAGCTTACCGATTACAGCGACTAGCTCTAGCCTGGTTAGTTTCAAATTCTAAATTTGGGGCAGATTACCAAATTGATGCGGCTGCAGTAATTATCGCGCCATCTGGTGCGGTGGAGATAGATTATCGTGAAGCAGTTTTATGACAATTGGGGTAACGCATGGCGTTAGCTTGATGGGATTAACTGGAACATTGGTACAGATAGAAGTAGATATTTCAGATGGTCTCCCACATTATTCATTATTAGGTTTACCCGACTTAGCCTTAATGGAATCGAGAGATCGAGTTCGATCAGCGTTAGTAAATTCTCGAGAGATTTGGCCAAATAAGAAGGTTACCGTTTCGCTTTCACCTGCTTGGCTACCTAAGAGCGGATCAAATTTTGATCTCCCAATCGCAGTTGCGATCTTGGCTGCACAACAAGTTATCCCAATAGAGCAATTAAAAAAATCGGTTTTCTTTGGGGAGTTAGCGTTAGATGGTCGAATCAGGGAAGCTCGCGGAGTTTTACCTGCGCTAATTTCTTTAAGGGAGAGCAATATTGAAACAGTGGTTGTACCGAAAGCAAATGCAGGTGAAGCAAGGTTGGTTTCAGGGTTAGAAATAATTCCTATGGAAAACATTTCAGAACTTTTGAATTGGTTACGGAATGGGATGCGAGCGGAAATAACTGAGCAGTTTTCATTTGTCCAGAATAATAATTTTAAAGATTTATCTGAAGTTGCAGGGCAATTAGAAGCCAAGTATGCGTTGGAGGTTGCAGCAACGGGTGGACATCACATCTTGATGATTGGGCCACCAGGCACTGGTAAAACTATGCTTGCGGAACGGCTACCTTCATTGCTTCCAGCATTGGGAGAGCAGGAATCACTAGAAGTAAGTGCAATACATTCTGTCGCTGGCGTTTTAAAGGAACGTGGTTTATTTTCTAGAGAACCTCCGTTTATTTCACCACATCACACAACCACTCGAACTGCAATGGTCGGCGGCGGATCAAACATAATAAAGCCAGGAGCTTGCTCGCTCGCGCACAATGGCGTTCTTTTTATAGATGAAGCGCCGGAATGTGTTACTGGAGTTTTGGATGCGCTCCGTCAACCATTGGAATCTGGAGAAATTACAATAACGCGTGCAATTGGCAGCGCAACATTTCCTGCAGATTTCATACTTGTGCTTGCCGCCAATCCTTGTCCGTGTGGTCGATTAACTGGGCGAGGTCGTAGTTGTACATGTTCGTCATTACAAGTTAGGCGCTATTTAAATCGACTCTCGGGACCACTAATTGATCGAATAGATTTGAGAATTAAAGTTGAGCCACCAACTAGAACTGCTTTTTCTAGTGGAGAAATTGGCGAAAGTAGCGTTTTAGTTAGAGAACGAGTTGCGGTTGCCAGAATTCGTGCCGCCAAACGATTTAAATCGCTAAATATTTCTAGAAATGCAGACATCCCAGCATTAGCGCTGCGAAATGAATTTAAGGCCGAACGCGCAGGCATGACGTTATTACATAATGAGATGGACCGTGAAAATTTAACTGCTAGGGGCTTTCACAAGACATTGAGGCTTGCATGGAGCATTGCCGATCTTGCCGAACATGAGTTGCCGCTTGTCGAAGATGTAAAACGGGCACTTTCATTGCGCGATGGCATGGATCTCTTCGGATGAATTCATTTCCAGCAAGATTGCGATTATTTGCAGCTATTGAAGGGGGATCGACTTTCTGGAGTAACGAAATTGCAACTTTAGGTGCCGATTCAGTTTTAGAGAAAATAATTGCAAATGGTTATCCGGAAAATAAGAATTCGATTGGATTTATCACCAAAGAAGTTATTAGTTCAAGCGCTGATAAATTGTTCTATGAAATAAATCAAGCTGGAGCAATTTTTCTAACTCCGGAATCTGCTGACTGGCCAGTACTACTAAATGATCTAATTTACCCACCAATTGGAATAGTTGTAAAAGGCACACTTACTAATAGAAATTGCGTTTCAATAGTTGGTACTCGAAATCCCACAACTTATGGAACTCGGATTGCGGGGGAGTTTGCTGCCGGATTCGCAGACCGGGATTGGAGCGTTATTAGCGGTGGTGCGTATGGGATTGATACGGCTGCACACAAAGGCGCACTTGCCGGTGAAGGAATTACTATCGCAATACTTGCATCTGGTGTTTCTGTTAATTACCCAGCAAGTAATGAGCGACTTTTTTTGGAGATTGCCGAAACTGGCGCGTTGATTTCTGAAGTAATGCCAAATGTAAGAGCTAAACCAGAACGATTTCTTTCCCGGAACCGATTAATTGCGGCGTTTTCTCTTGGAACGATTGTGGTTGAAGCGGCATTTAGAAGTGGATCACTACGTACCGCAAGAGATGCGGCCGAAATTTATCGAACGGTGATGGCAATCCCAGGACCAATTAATTCGCCAACAAGTGATGGTTGTCATCGCTTAATTGCCGAGCGTTGCGCTGAAATCGTCACATCCGCCAATGATGCAATTGAGTTGATGAGCCCATTAACGGGTACGCTCTCCTCTGATGAGTCCAGAGAATAATGAAATTAAACACCGCGCAGGTTTTATTGCAATAGTCGGTAGACCTAATACTGGAAAATCAACCTTAGTAAATGCGCTGGTAGGTTCAAAAGTTGTAATCACTTCTCATCACCCAAACACAACCCGAAACGCTATCCGCGCCATTGTTTCGCAACCAAATTACCAACTTGTACTTGTTGACACACCAGGAGTGCATAAGCCAAAAACCATGCTAGGAAGTCGATTGAATGCAATGGCTAGGGAAAGCATGGATTCGGTTGATGTGGTTGCAATTTGCTTGCCCGTAAATGAAGAAATTGGCCACGGTGACTTATTTATAGCAAAAGAAATGGCAGCAGAGCGAAACGCCAAAAAGATCGCAATTTTGACTAAAACTGATCTGGTAAGCAACGAAGAATTGCCACCAAAATTATTAGCAATCGCAAAATTAGCGGAATCAGCAGGATTTACTTGGGATGAAGTAGTTCCGCTTTCCGCAAAAAGAGGCGATCAAGTTGCATTGATACTGGAACTTTTTGCTAAGTATTCTCCAGAAAGTCCTAGTTTTTATCCAGAAGATATGTTGAGCGATCAAACACTTGAACATACGATCGCTGAATATATTCGCGAGGCAGCGATAGTTGATGTATTCGAAGAAGTCCCACATTCAATCATGGTGGTTGTCGACGAAATGTCTGAGCGCGAGAAACGAGTGCCGAACGAACGGCCTTTTTATGACATACATGCCACAATCCATGTTGAAAGAGATAGTCAAAAATCAATAATTTTGGGACATAAAGGCGAACGACTAAAAAAGGTTGGCACTAATGCTCGTGCCGAAATCGAACGCTTAGTTAAAGGAAGGATTTTTCTAGGTTTACATGTAAAAGTTTCTGCTAATTGGCAGAAAGATCCAAAGGCACTTGGCCGTATGGGCTTTACTGAATAACTGCTGATTCGTGTTTTCTGCTCGCCAAGAACGAGCCAATCAAAACTAATGGCAGACCAATAATTATTCCGATTGTCAATGGTTCTGAAAGAACGATAACTCCTAATAAAACTGCAATCATAACGTTCATATAAGTTACTAAAGAAGCTCTAGCTGGTCCAATTTTACGTAACACTATGAAGAAAGATATGAAACCGCCACCAGTACAGAAAATACCGAGCACAACTAAGCTAATTATTGCTTTTGTTGATGGCAATGATGTTGGCATATTTGCAAGGGCAAATGGAAAATAAACTATTGCTGTCATTGCCATTGCTACAGCATTAATTGCCATTAAATCTGCTTTTGGTAATTTCTTAACAATCATATTTACTGCCCACGCATAACCGATTGAAGCCAGTAGAACTTCTCCAATTGCTAATCCGTTTCCAATATTGCTAAAAGTTTCTAGTCCAACGAGAAATATGACACCGGTAAATCCCACCCCAAGTCCGACAATTCGTTTACCTTCCCATACCGTTTTATCACCGTACAAAGATGCAAAAACGGTTGCCCAAATCGGTGTAGTACAAACGAGCAAGCTGGTTAAACCAGATGAAAGTTTCTCTTGCGCATTGGTTATTAAAAACCATGGCCCAATTAACTCACCAATTGCATAAAGAAAAATTATTTTCAAGTGCTTGAATTCAGAATACAAAGTTTTCTGCGCAATGGTTACAGTTCCTAAAATGAGAGCGCCAATTGTCACTCTGACGAAAACGATTACGGCAGGGGATAATTCATCGACAGCAATAGAAATGAATAAATAGGGAATTCCCCATAAAACGCCAGCTAATAAGAATAGGAACCAATCTCTAGATTTCACTTATTAGGCGCTGCCTTCCGTTATGCCATCTTTTGGGTTTCGCTAAAGGTAAGGGGCTAACGGTAGACTGTCCAAGTCAACGATGACCCTATTGATGCGATTTATCTCATAAATATTCGAAATCGGAGCAAATAGATTATGCGTTTTGGAGTTCTCACTGGTGGCGGAGATTGTCCAGGATTAAATGCAGTAATTCGAGCTTTAGTTCGAAAAGGCGTAAAAGAATACGGTTTTGAATTCGTTGGTTTCCGAGATGGTTGGAAAGGCCCGCTTGAGGGTTTAACAATGCCGTTAGATATCGCGGCAACTCGCGGAATATTACCAAGAGGCGGCACAATTCTTGGTTCTTCTCGAACTAACCCATTCAAGATTGATGGTGGTGTTGAGAAAATAAAAGAAAATTTAGCAAAAATGGGGATTGACGCGCTAATCGCTATTGGCGGCGAAGATACTCTTGGAGTTGCTACTAAATTAGATCAACTCGGAGTAAAGGTAATAGGTGTACCAAAGACTATTGATAATGATTTGAACAATACAGATTACACATTTGGTTTTGATACTGCAGTGAATATTGCGGTAGAAGCAATTGATAGGTTGCATACTACTGCGGAATCACATCACCGCGCCTTAATAGTTGAAGTCATGGGTCGTCATGCGGGTTGGATCGCGCTACATTCTGGACTTGCAGGTGGCGCAGCATGTATTTTAATTCCTGAAGTTCCATTTAGCATTGATAAAGTTTGCGAATGGGTTGAATCGAGATTTAAATCCAGTTACGCCCCAATCATCGTGGTAGCTGAAGGCGCACTTCCTGAAGATGGCGATTTGATAACTAAAGATAAAACTTTAGATGCCTTCGGTCACGTAAAACTTTCTGGAATTGGCGACTGGCTTGCTCAAGAAATTGAAAAGCGAACAGGCAAAGAAGCTCGAACCACAATTCTTGGTCACATACAACGTGGCGGAACTCCGACTGCATTTGATCGCGTACTTGCAACTCGTTTCGGATTACATGCAATAACGGCAGCTTATGAAGGCGACTGGGGCAAAATGGTGGCGCTACATAGCACCAAAATTGTGCGAGTTCCGCTGGCTACGGCGACCGAAAAACTTAAAACGGTTGATCCTGAGCTATTAAAGGAGGCTGAGATTTTCTTTGGTTAATTAGCCACGCCGGTTACCAAAACTTCTCTATCCTTTACTAATGACTACTGGAAATAA
The DNA here is from genome assembly GCA_964632545.1 of uncultured Bifidobacterium sp. GTDB lineage: Bacteria > Actinomycetota > Actinomycetes > Nanopelagicales > Nanopelagicaceae > UBA7398. Next base: position 25,783 of record CAZWBQ010000001.1, read on the forward strand.
TTCAGCTCAAATCGATCAGTTATTTGATGCATCGCTTTCTGCTGCACAACAACCAACTTGGCCAGATAAGGGTGCTGTTGATCGCGCAGTCGCTGAATTACGAGCCTTACCACCGCTAGTTTTCGCGGGCGAATGCGATAACTTAAAAGCTCGAGTTGCATTGGCAGCTTCTGGAAACGCTTTTTGGTTGCAAGGTGGCGATTGCGCCGAAACTTTCATAGGTGCAACGGCTGATTCCATTAGAAATAGAATTAAAACAATTTTACAGATGGCAGCAGTTTTACAATATGGAGCTAGTTTACCGGTTATCAAAGTTGGCAGAATGGCTGGTCAATTTGCAAAGCCACGTAGTAATGACAGTGAAACAAGAAATGGCGTAACGCTTCCCGCCTATAGAGGAGATGCAGTAAATGATTTGGAGTTTAACGAAAAATCAAGAACTCCAGATCCAAACCGAATGGTCAAGGTTTATAACACTTCTGCCGCGACTCTTAATTTAGTTCGAGCATTTACCCAAGGTGGCTTTGCAGATATTCGCCATGTTCATGAGTGGAATAAGGGATTTATAAAAGATTCCAAAATCGGACCACGCTATGAAGCGATGGCAAAAGAAGTTGGTCGAGCCCTAGCGTTTACAAAATCTGCAGGCGTAGATCCAGAAGCATTTAAAACTGTAGATTTTTATTCAAGTCACGAAGCGTTAATTCTTGAATACGAAAAAGCCCTCACTCGTATCGATTCACGAACTGGCGATGCTTATGATGTATCTGCTCACTTTATTTGGATTGGCGAACGTACTCGGCAATTAGATGGCGCTCACCTGGATTTTGCGGCAAAAGTAAAGAATCCAATTGGTGTAAAGATTGGACCTAAAACTACGCCAGAAGAGGCGCTTGCGATTATCAAAAAACTCAACCCAACAAACGAACCTGGTCGCTTAACTTTTATTACTCGTATGGGCGCTGGAAAAATTCGAGAGATTCTTCCAACTATTGTTAGTGCAGTTACCAAATCTGGGGCTCAAGTATTGTGGGTTTGCGACCCAATGCATGGCAATACTTATGAAGCACCAAGCGGATATAAAACCCGTAAATTTGACGACGTTATGGATGAAGTTCGAGGTTTCTTTGAAGTGCATAAGTCTTGCAGTACTCATCCAGGTGGTATCCACATTGAACTAACTGGAGATGATGTCACAGAATGCATTGGTGGCGGCGAAGAAATTTCATATGAAGATTTATCAACTCGTTATGAAACAGCATGTGACCCGCGACTAAACCATACGCAATCTCTTGAGTTAGCCTTTTTAGTCGCTGAGATGTTGCGGGATCGTTAAACCTGCTATTACAAAATCTGATTTTAAACCGTAAGATTCTCGAATGTTGTTGCGGGTTAGCCATAAAACGCCAATTGGTCAGATACATATCATTGTCGACGATCAGATAGTCCTAGCTTCTGGTTTTGGTGAAGTCGAAAGTTTATTAAGCCGATTAGATGAAAGTGATCGGATTCGCGAAATTTCTAAAGTTGCAAGAATTCCGAAAATTAGTGAATTGATATTAGATTATTTTGATGGTGAGTTGACAGCATTAGATTCAATTTCAGTGAGACAACCAGGAGCGAGTTTTTCGCAAGCAGCTTGGAAAGCAATGCGTAAAGTTAGAGCTGGAAAAGTAATTTCATATGCTGATTTAGCCAAACGCGCTGGTTCTCCCGAGGCAGTGCGAGCCGCTGGCACCGCATGTGGTAAAAATCTAATTGCACCAATTATTCCGTGCCACCGAATCGTGAAAACTGGTGGAGCGTTGGGAAATTATGGTTACGGGTTAGATTCTAAAGAGTGGCTATTACGCCACGAGGGCTTTTTGCAGTAACTGCGCTAATACAAATGCGGCTCGTTCAATCATTTCATCAGTTAAATCTAAATGAGTAACTAATCGCACATATTTTGGCCCAATAGCACTTACCCAAACACCGGCTTCCTTTGCAGAATTCACAAAAGTAGCTGAATCAACATTCATTGAATCCAACTCGATGCCAACAATATTTGTTACTACCTTGCTCGCATTAACCGCATTAGGAGCAACTTTTTCGCAAGCTTTAGCAAGAATCTGTGCGCGACGGTGATCTTCTTTTAAAAGTTGAATGTTGTTATCTAACGCGTAGTGTCCGGCCGCAGCAATGATTCCAACTTGGCGCATTCCGCCGCCGTATCGTTTTCGCCAAATTCGCGCTCTTGCAACATTTTCTTTACTGCCCAGCATGATAGAACCAATTGGAGCTCCCAAACCTTTAGATAGGCAAACACTTATGGTGTCGAAATATTTTCCGATCTCTTTAAATTCAAAACCTTGTGCAATATGAGCATTCCAAATTCGCGCACCATCTAAGTGCATGAACATTCCGGAATGAGCAGAGGCGGCACGAAGTGCAGCAATTTCAGAAATTGGTTGGACGGTGCCGCCACCAAAATTATGGGTATTTTCTAGAGCTATTGCGGTAGTAGAAACTAAATACGGACCCGAGTTCGGCTTTGCAATTGCCATCGGGGCGCTAGCATCTAAGATTCCGTGGTCGGATGGCCAAGTTCGCGTAGTAATTCCACTAAATACCGCAGCAGCGCCCAATTCAGCCCGGGCAATATGCGAATTTGTATCACAAATCAATTCTTCACCAGGATTTACCAACATTCGAATTGCTAATTGATTTGTTAATGAACCGGTAGCAGCAAATAGTCCGGCTTCTTTGCCAAACATCTCCGCCACGCGTTCTTCTAGAGAGTTTACGGTTGGATCATCTCCAAAAACATCATCGCCAACTTTTGCACTCGCAATAGCAGCCCGCATACCTTCTGATGGGCGCGTGACCGTATCTGATCGGAGATCGACAATTTGCTTAACTTCTAGATTGGACATGAACCAATCCTCTCATGAAATTATTTTTCGGTAAGCACGATCAAGTACATAGAAATCAAAACCAAAACTCCGCCAATGATAATTTTAGGCGTGAGAACTTCGCCGCCAAACCAGACGGCAAATAGAGCCGCGAATACCGTTTCATTTGTTATCAAAACCGCAACGGTAGTAGGGGACATTACCGATTGCGCCCAAGTTTGAATTATGAAGGCGAAAGCTGTTGCAAAAACTGCACAAAAAATTACAACTCCCCAAACTCCTTTGTCAGGTGGCGCTACATATCCACCTGGAATTGATGCGATTCCAGTTAAAACAGAACAGGTAGCAAGCTGCGTTATGGTCATTGCATATGTATCTCTGCCAGCGCTCCACTCGCCAAGGGCAATAATGTGAGCCGAGAAAAATAATACGCAAATTAGAACCAAAACTGCGCCAAAGTTAATTGTAAAACCTTGAAACGATAAAAACGTTAATCCAATAGTGGCTATAGCAACTGCTAGCCAAGCCTTACCTGAAACTTTTCGATGTAAAAATGAAGCCGCTATCAGTGGCGTTAAAACAACATAAAGCCCAGTCACGAACCCGGTAATTGCAGCAGTGGTATGGCTTAATCCGTAAGTTTGGAAAATAAAGCCTAAACCCAAGAAACACCCAGCTCCAAAGCCTCTTAAAGCCAGGTCTTTAGTAATTAATTTCAAGGCGCTTGGTCGCAATAGAACTAGAATTAAAGTTGCAAGTGAGAATCTAGTAAATAAGAAATCGTTTACTGGTTGTCGATTAATCGAATCTTTCATTAAAACGAAAGTTGCGCCCCACATCGCAGCTACTGCAATCAGTGCAAAAGGTGCCAGCTTTAACCGCAACGTGTGCTTCATGACTTAATAGCGCCTCTAAATTTCTTTAAAAGTGCTACTTCTTTCCCATGCTCTGGTTCCTCGCCTGGAGTTTCCAGGATAAGCGGTGCGTTCAGTACTGCTGGATGGGCGAGCAACTCTTTAAATGGATCCAATCCAATTTCGCCCTCGCCAAGATTTTGATGGCGATCTTTCAGAGCACCTAGTACATCCATTGAATCGTTAGCGTGAATTAACTGAATTCGCTCAATGCCCGCGATTTGTACGAGCAAATCTAAAGTTTCAGTCATGCCACCTTTCTTTTTAATATCGTGACCAGCGGCGAAGACATGGCAAGTATCGAGACAGATGCCAACTTTCGGATGGTATTCAAAAGCTTTCAGATAATTCTCTAAATCATCCAATTTTTTAACTAAAGATTGTCCTTGACCTGCCGTTGGTTCAAGCAAGAGCATTGGAGATTGATCAGTTAACTTCTCTAAAACTGGAAGCATGCCTTTTTTTATTTGTTTCCAAGCATTTGTAACATGATCTACATCAACTGCTGAACCGGTATGTATTACTACTCCCAGCGCACCTATATCCTGGCCGCGTTGTAGTGAATAGGAAGTTGAGCGGATTGAATTTTCATATGTTCCAACTGTTGGAGAACCTAAATTTATTAAAAATGGTGCATGCACATAAGTTTCGATATCCAACTCAATACATTTCTCGCGAAAAACTAAATCTGCCGCAGGGTTGGCTTCCGGCGTCGCCCAACCTCGGGGGTTGGAAGTAAAGACCTGGATAGCTTCAGCTTTAATTGTTTCGGCGTAACCAATCGAACGTTTTGCCATGCCCCCAGAGGTTGGAACGTGAGCGCCAATTCGTGGTCGAAGTATTTCAGCCTTAGACATTCGGTTAGCCTACAGTGATAGTGATTTTCGAGCCACGCTTAACTTTTGTACCGGCTTTTGGCAAAATATTTGTAACGGTTTTAATCTTCTTGGTACCAATCTTCTTAACAATCACTTGTAAATCACTATTTACGATGTCCTTTGTAGCTTCTGCTATTCCTTTATTGAGCACGTTTGGAACAAATACAAATTGGGAACCTTTAGAAATAACTAAATCAATCACACTTCCTTTAGCGATGGCTTGGCTGCCGTCAGGGGTCTGCTTAACCACTAAACCTTTCATGATTGATTCATCGAATTCGTAAGTTACATTTACTTTGAAACCCGCATCTGTTAACTCATTTAGAGCTTGCTCACCGCTTTTACCTAAATATGCCGCTGCCGCAACTTTTTCGATGCCTTTGCTAATTACGAAATTTACAACGGTGTCTTTTTTTACCTGCTCACCATTTAATGGGGTAGAAGAGATTATGTAGCCAAGTGGTATCTCACTATTGAATTCTTCGGTTTGGCCACCAAATTTTAAATTTTGATCTGTGATTAATTTGATTGCGGCTTCGGGTGTTAAACCCCTTAATTGTGGAACGCTATATCGTTCTTTACCTTTAGAGACATTTAGATAAACAGTGCCTCCGCTCTCTACTTTTCCGCCACCGCCTGGGATTGAAGAGATAACTTTTCCGCTATCGACATCTTCACTGAAAACTTCATCCTTAATCGACACTTGCAATCCGAGTGGCGATATTTGAGCTGTTGCGTTTTTAACACTCATTCCCACGACCGACGGAACTATAACCCGAGCACCTGGCCCAAGAATTACAAACCATGCTATGACTCCAATCGAAATCGCAATTCCAAGTGCAATGAACCTATTTCGCTTAATACGCTTAGAAAGTTTTCTTTTCTTTCGAATTTCCGCAGTATTTGAAACTTTCTTATCATCTTTTTTCAATGTATCAACCGCCGGTTCTTTATTTACTATTTGTTCAGTTTTGGAAATTAGCGCCGCCATGCTTTTCGGCATAGATCTTTTTCTGCGTTCTTTTATCGGTTTAATTGCAACTGGCGGCAAATCAAGCTCCAGACTCATCTGCCGTTTACTTGGGTTAAATTTTTCGGAAATAGAATTAAGCTCTAGCAAAAGTTCAGTTGCATCTTTAGGTCGTTGATCTGGGTTCGAAGCAGTAGCTCGCTGCACGAGCGCATCGAATTCAGGTGGTATTCCTGGCTTGAGCGTTGAAGGAGCTGGCACTTTCTCATTTACATGTCTAAAGGCAATCTGAATTGGATCTTCACCTTTGTAGGGTTTCTCGCCAGTTAATATTTCAAATAAAACTATGCCAACGGCATATACATCGCTTCGAGCATCGGCAATTCCGCGTTGTACTTGTTCCGGGGAAAGGTAGGAAACGCTGCCAAGTATTACGCTAGATTCCACAGTCATAGTTGTACCAAGCAAAGCGCCTCGCGCTAAACCAAAATCTGCAATTTTTACGCGACCATCTTTCGAAATCAAAATATTTTCTGGCTTAATATCACGGTGCACGATTCCTAATTTATGGGCGGCGCTTAATGCGCTTAGTACTGGCGCAATAATGTTGATAGTTTGGTCAATGCTTAGCGAACCTTGTTCATGTAGGTACTCACGTAAAGTATTTCCCTCAACTAATTCCATAACGATAAATACCGCTGGTGCGCCACCTTGATTCCAGCCTTGATCTTGTACGGCAACAATATTTGGGTGAGTTAATGCAGCCGCAGCTTTTGCCTCTCGAATAAATCTTCCGACAAATGCTTCATCTTGCGCTAAATGCGGATGCATAATTTTCACCGCTACATGTCGGTCAAGTCGTAAATCTAAAGCGGCATAAATTGTGGCCATACCACCTGAGGCAATTAGTCGAGTGAGTTGGTAGCGCCCATCAATAACTTCACCCGATAAGTCAGACACGACGAAATCTTAGAGAAGAGCAAGGTGGAAATCGGGGAGGGGAGGGCCATTTTCAATACAAATTGCCATCAATGCGCAAATTTGCACATTCTCTGGTGTTATCTCGAATAAAAAAATCTGATTCTATTAATTGCCAATTCCGCATTTGGGCTTCAATTTCTTGGCCATCACGAGCCAGGACGCGCTTTAAACCAAGTTCTGATGCGACATCAATCCAAATTAAATAGTTGGCATATTTTCGCGTGACGGCTTGAGCAGCGCCAACCCCTTCCAGAATTAGATATTCAGGAGCATCAAATGAAACGGTCGATCCGGACTTCATTTCGAACCAATCAAATACCCGGTACTCAGCTGACTTTCCCAACGAAAGTGGTTTCAAAATTTGATTTTCAAGGTTGCGAGTTAGCGTCGGAGTAAGCGCATCATCCCACCCTCGATATAGCGAATCCATGTGAATTGTCATAACTTTTAAATTATGCAGCGCCGCTTCCAAGGCAAAGGAGAGAGTTGTTTTTCCTGAACCAGCAGGTCCATCAATTGCAATTACTCGAGTTTTGCCACAGGCAGGTAGCGTTGCGTTAATGATTGAAATTAACTCGGGAAAATCAATCTGTGACATTCAGCTCTGCTCGTTTGAACCAGCGAATCCAACCTGCAATTGCGATTAGAACAAAGGCTCCATAAAGCAGGGAAGTAAACCAATAACCTTGCCGACCATAGTGCCAAGTCCCAACAGCATCTACAACAAACCAAAGTGGCCACGCTTCATATTTCTCGAGCACCATTAAAATTTGAGCAACAGTACTTCCAACAAGCACAAAAGAATCTGGCCAAGTTGCAGCAGCTCCAATATTTGCAAGAAATGGTGCCAGTAGAACCCAAGTAGTGAGCAAGAGCGCTAACCAAATTAATTTCTCACGATTTTTAAGTTTTGCTGGTATTGCACCTTTTGGACCCCAGCCAAACCAGCCCCAAATTCCAGCAGCAACAAAAACAAATTGCAGAATGGCGCTTGCTACTAATTCAACTTGATAGAAAAAGATTGCATAGAGGAGACTGCTGCCAACCCACCATGGCCAAGTAATTCGTACCCCGAGAACGCCTAAAACTACTCCAACCGTAGATGTAATTACCGAGATAAGTTCAAGGAATGAAACTTTGTAACCCCAAGCGGTAAAAACCGTAAACATTATTGATGACATTTCTGCTCCTTTCCAATTCGCATTACCGAACTGGTGCTACGGTCGATCTGCGACGCAGACCCTCTCAGCCAACTTTTGGCTCCCGATATCGAAAGGCTAGCAGAGTTAAGTTTTTCTGCAGTTATGCGAGAAGATATGGCGTGCTCAAATTTGGTTATCTAGCCATGCTCCTCTTCACCGTGGCTGGGTCCTTCTGGTTAGAAGCCGTACTTAAAGTTGGTGTGCTGCGCCGGTTCAAACGCGCCTTATTGAGCATTTTCCCGAGCGCCTTGGTATTTCTTGCATGGGATAGTTACGCAATATCAAATGGTCATTGGCGCTTTGATACTAATCAAATTATTGGGATTTATGGTCCATCCAACATTCCGCTAGAAGAATTCCTATTTTTTCTAATTGTGCCGTTAGCAGCACTTATGACAATTGAGGCTGTGCGAACTGTTAAAAAACACTGGATTGTGGGCGATGAAAAATGAGTTATTCAGCAATTGCCATAATTTCAATCATCATTTCTTTGACAGTAGATATATTCATCATCAAATCAATGATGGTAACTAGAAAAGTATTTTGGACTTCATACGCAATTATTTTACCATTTCAACTTCTCACAAATTGGTGGTTAACGTCCAGAAATATAGTCATGTATAAGCCATCAACTATTTTTGGCCCTCGAATTGCTGCAGCTCCAGTAGAGGATTTATTATTTGGATTCTCACTTGTTTTGTCAGTACTTTCAATGTGGATATTTTGGGGGCGACGCGAAGCTAGAAACGGGCAGTGACCGCTTGTAACCAAGCGGGGATTGCCACAGTAATTCTTCGCATGGTTGATGTCTTAGCTCTTACCTTGAATATTTGGTAATCAATTTTTTCAACTTCATCAACTATGCCACAGTAAAGTTCGCTAGCCGCTTTAATGCATGGTCGACTAGTTTTATCTAATTGTTCTATGCCTGGCTCAGCTTCTTTTTGCAGTTGCCTTACTCGCGCAATTTGAAATTTAAGCGCAGCTCGGATCTCTGGGGTAACAATTCTTTCTTCTAACATCTGGCGATCAACCCCAAAATTTTGCAGTTCTTGCATGGGTAGATATATCCGACCTCTTTCCAAATCTTCATTTACATCTCGAATGAAATTGGCCAATTGAAATGCCGTTCCTAGCTTTTCTGCTGCTGCAAGCGCAGTTTTTGTAGAACCGCCTAATATTGGCAGCATCTCTAACCCAATTACTGCCGCTGATCCGTATACATATTCTTGTAATTCCGAGTACGTTTGATAGGAAGTTTTCGTTAAGTCCATCGCCATAGATTTGAGGAATGCTTCAAAATATTCAATTGGAATATTGAATTCTTTAACTGTATTTACTAAAGCTATTCCAATTTGGTCCGTGCTCATCCCATTTCTTAGGTCTTCAATTAATTTATTGCTCCATGTGGTTAGCGCTAATTCTTTCTCTGATAATGAGAGCGTTGACGCTAAGTCATCTACGATTTCATCCGCATATCTTGCGAATCCATATAGCGCGTGAACATGTGGTCTTTTACTCTTTGGTAATAAGAGCGTAGCTAGGTAATAAGTTTTTCCATGGAGTGCATTTAAACGTTTGCACTCTACATAAGAAGCTCTTAACTGCGGATCTAAAATTCCAGCAGCTGTAAGTTCGTCCATTTATTTAATCGTTCCTACGATTCGTTCTGCAGCTAATCTTCCAGAAATTAATACCATTGGAACACCGACTCCAGGTTGGGTTCCAGATCCTGCAAAAACGACATTTTCAAATCCATGTGCCAAATTTCTTGGCCTAAATGGTCCAGTTTGAAAAAATGTATGAGCGCTAGCAAATGGTGCGCCGCGTTCCATGCCCAATCGTTCCCAATCGAGTGGGGTAGTCATCGATTCAACTTCAATGGAGCTACCAAAATCTTTATAACCACGAGCCTCCATAGTTGCAATCATCTGGTCGCGATATTTCGGTCCCGTAACATTCCAATCGATATTTGCATCTAAATTAGGCGTTGGGAAAAGCACGTAGTAACTATGTTTGCCTTCTGGTGCCAACGATTTATCGTCATGAGTTGGAATTGTTACAAGTAGGCTCGGGTCACTCATCAAAGTTTTCTTATTAATCAATTCTTCAAAAACACCGTCCCAAGAATTGCCAAAGTGAATATTATGATGAGCAAGATGTGGATATGATTTATTTGAACCAATCAATAGTGTGGCACATGAAGGTGAGTAATTAAGGCGCTTTACCGACAGCGGAGTCTTTCCCAGTAAATCGCGCCACGCGACCGGTAAATCTGGATTTAAGACCACGACATCACATTCAATGCGTTCCTGCTTATCTGTAATTACGGCAGTTGCCCGACCATTTCGATGCTCCACAGAAGTTACAGTTGTGTCGTATTTGAAATTTACACCATGTTTTTCAGCGGCCGCTGCAAGTGCTCGAGGCACTGCATGCATACCCCCTTTAGGAAAGAAAACTCCATTTACCGAATCCATATATGCGATCACAGCGTAGATTGCTAGCGCTTGTTGTGGGCTGACGCCGGCATACATTGCTTGGAAAGAATAAACCTTTTGAGTTCTCGGATCTTTAAGGAATTGTGAAACTTTTGGCGCAAGTTTTCGGAATCCACCAAGCGCTATCAACCTAGCCAGGTTTGGCGTTAAGAGATTAAGTGGTGAGTCAATATTTCTATCTATGAAATCGTTCATCTCGTACTTATACAACTTAGTTACAAAATCTACATATTTGCGATAACCAGCAGCTTCATCTGGACCTATTGTTTTTGCAATTTCAACTTCCATCTCCGCAGTGTTTGCATGTACATCGAGTTGGGAACCATCAGCATAAAATGCGCGATATAACGGTTTAAGTGGTGAGAGCTCTAACCAATCCGACATATTTTCACCAACACATGCAAATGCATCAGAGATTAAGTCCGGCATAGTTAAAACACTTGGCCCGGTATCAAATGCGTAGCCAGACTTATTTAATAAACCGTTCCGGCCACCTGGAACGCTTTCGCGTTCTACCACTGTGACTTTCCGACCAGCGCCAGCCAGTCTTAGCGCTGCACTTAGTCCAGCGAGGCCAGCGCCAACTATTAGAACGTGATCGGTTGGACCTTTTACGCGTTTAACCATCAATAGCTCCGTTGCGTAGCAACTATTGCCAAATCTGAAAGCAAAGTCTGATGTTCTTGCGAAATCAAATCGCTATGTAAAGAATTTTGAGCTTTTTCGGTCATCTCGATAATAAGTTTCTCCAGATCAGATACTGCTCCAGTATTTGTAATAATTTCTCGCAACTTCGCAACGCCTGCAAAATCTAAATCAGATTTACCAAAATACTTATCTATAACTTGCAGTTGTAGCGGATTTGCACGTTCTGTCGTCATTGCAATTAGCGCGGTTCGCTTTCCCTCTCGTAAATCATCGCCAGCAGGTTTTCCGGTCTCATCTGGATTACCGAAAACACCAAGCAGGTCATCGCGTAATTGGAATGCTTCACCAAGTGGTAGTCCAAATTGGGAAAAAATCTCTTGATATTTTGCGGCGCTTTCAGTTGCGATTGCAGCTCCAAAATGTAGTGGACGCTCAATCGAGTATTTTCCAGATTTGTATCGCGCAACTTTTAGGGATCGCTCGACACTTTTACTTGCTAGAGCCTGTTCAAAAACATCTAAATATTGACCGGCCATGAGTTCAACGCGCATTTCATCATGGATTGTCAAAGATCTAATTCTTGCATCAGTTGCGATCTTGGATTGATTTAACATTTGATCCGACCAAATTAACGCTAAGTCTCCAAGTAAAATCGCGCTAGATAAACCAAAAGTTTTGCTATCACCACTTAGATTTTCATTAAGATGCATGCTTTCAAAAACCTTATGGATGGCTGGCGCATTTCTTCTAGTATCTGATCCATCCATAACGTCATCGTGTATCAGGGCACAGGCATGCAAAAGCTCTAAACTTGAAACTGCTTTTACTACCGCGTTATTTTCTGCGCCACCTGATGCCAAATAACCAACATATGCAAAGAGTGGCCGAAATCTTTTACCGCCATCGAGCAGGAAATTTTTTAACGCATTTGTGACTGGCTCTAATTCGAGCCCAATTGAATTTAAATATTGACCTTGCTCTGCCAGAAATTTATTGAGTTCAGCCGAAACTTCACCGCGAAAGCGCGCCATGAAATCAAGGGTGCTTTGGTTTGCAGTGGAATTCACGCCGTAACGGTACCCTCCCTTGCTATGCAGCGCCCGTTTTCGTTTGAGACCCCTAATGGGAAGCCAATTTTCTCTCTGGAATTTTTTCCACCGAAGGACGAAAAAGGGGAAGCGAATCTATGGGTTGAACTCGCGGAATTAAATTCCCTTCAGCCTGAATTTGTTTCAGTTACATACGGGGCGGGCGGCTCGACTCGAGAGCGCACCATACGAGTAACTTCAGAAATTACCGCTCGAACTGGTTTACGAACGGTTGCACATTTAACCTGTATTGGATCCACAAAAAAAGAACTTTCAGAAATTCTCGAACAATATTGGCAAGCCGGAATCCGCGATATTTTGGCACTTCGTGGCGATCCACCGACCGGTCCTCAATCTGAATGGATTCCAACGCAAGGCGGATTTACTCATTCAGATGAATTAGTTTCACTTGCAGTAGCCGCAAACTTCAACGTGGGAGTTGCCGCTTTCCCTGATTGCCACCCAGCGTCGCGAGGTGACCAACTGAAAGATGTTCTGGTCTTATTGGAAAAAGAACGACGCGGCGCACAATTTGCAACTACACAGTTCTTTTTCTCTGCAGAGAAATATTTTAATTTAGTCAATGAACTGAAAGAACGCGGTTCAAATTTACCAATTTTTGCTGGGATATTGCCAATTACTCAAGTAAAACAATTGAACCGAATGGCAGAACTAAACGGAACCCCAATCCCATCAGATATCGTAAGTGCCTTTTCCGAAGTCGAAAATGATTCAGAGAAAGTTAGAGCACTGGGAATTGAAATTGCGGTGAACCTGTGTGAAGAATTAATTGCAATGGGCGCGCCTGGTTTACATTTTTATACTATGAATAACGCATATGCCACAAAAGAGATTGTTAAAAGAATTGGACTTCGCTGAAGTGGATCGCGCAGAGTTCTTCACATCTTGGAGCCAATTGCATGGTGGTGCAAAAATTTCTGGAATCGTAAAAGGCTGGCTGACTATCTCATTTAGTACCGCAAGAATGCTTAATAAATTAAAGATCTCGCCTAATGCTCTAACATTTTTCGGTCTAGTATTTGCATTTTTTACTTGCATTAATTCACAGAACCTATTTGCTGCGCTATTTCTTGTTCTTTCACTTGCCTGCGATGGCTTAGATGGTTCTTTGGCAATAATTAAGGATCAAGTTTCACGCAGGGGTGCAATTTTAGATGCAGTAGCAGATCGAATTTCCGAGAGTTTATGGGCGCTAACTTTATATTATCTAGGAGCTCCACTTTGGATAGTTGCAACTGCTTGGCTAGCTGCTTTCACTCAGGAGTATGTACGAGCTAGAGCAGGTGGATTAGGAGTTCGCGAAATTGGTGTTGTAACAATAGGTGAACGTCCGATTCGAGCCAGCGTATTATTTGTAGCAGTCGTGGCTAATTCTTTAACGCTAAATTACCTGACTACGATTACAGCTATATGGTGCGTAATACAAGTTTTAAGTTTCACTACAGTATTACGGTTTGCGTACAAGAGTATCTAAGCTTTACCAATGGCATTTGCCACAATTTCTGCGCTGATTCCCACCAGTGGTAAACCTCCTCCAGGATGTGCGGAACCACCAACACAATACAAACCCGCTAGTGGTGAACGATTCTTCGCTCTCCGAAATGCTGATCTAACACCATTACTTGAGGTGCCATAGATAGATCCGCCTGGTGCATTTGTGCTACTTTCTAAATCTGCTGGAGTTCGAATTTCCATAACCGCAATGCGATCTCGGATATCTACACCTTTTTCTGCCAATTTATCAATTATCAATTCTGCGTAGCTTTCTTTAAGTCCGATTTTATTCCAATCACAACCAATTCCAGGTTCATGTCGAGGTGCATTAACTAATACGAATAAATTTTCATCGCCAGGATTAGTCACCATCTCTTCATCTTTTGGAGCGCAGATGTAGATAGCCGGATCTGGCACTGGTTCTTTTCGTTTGAATATCGCATCGAATTCGTCATCATAATTTTCAGGGAAAAAAACATTATGGTGAGAAAGTGAAGTACCACCGAAACTGTCAGCCTTTAGTCCGATTAATAGCGAGAATCCGGCGAGAGAAGGTATTGATTTAGCTAAATTACGCCGCGCTTTTCGCGTGATTTTTGGCTGGTTTGGCAACAATTCCGAATAGGTAATGGTGGAATCAGTATTGGTTACAACAATGTCGGATTTAATATTTTCGCCGTTACTTAATTGGATCCCGGTGACTCGACCACTTTGATGCAATATTTCTTTTACTGGCGTGCTCAAAAATATTTGCACACCTAAATTGATACACCTTTCTTCAAGTGCTTCGGAGAGCTTTCCAATTCCGCCTTTTAGATGCCAAGCACCAAATGCCTCTTCTACAAAAGCAATCGTCAACAAAACTGCAGGTACTTGGCGAGGATCAGATCCAGTATAAGTTGCGTACCTATCTATAATTTTTGATAAGTATGGCGAACTTGTGTATCGATTAGTTAATTTCCGAAGCGAAGTAACTGGTGCAATCTCGATCAAATCTCGTAGCAAAGTTCTACTCTTAAATAACGACATGAAAGAATTCATTTCACTTTCCACAAATTGCACGCGAGATGCGCTCCACATTCGTTCCGCACGACGCATTATTTTGTGCCAGTCATCTCCGGCAGTTTTTCCAAAAGATGCCTCTATCGCTGCTCTGGTTTTATGGTGGGATAGATTTGGAAATGTAACTTCCTTACCGTCAGCGAATCGATAGGAAAATGCCGGATCTACCGGCAAAATTTGAAGTGCATGTTCTAGTCTTTTTCCAGTTTTTAAAAATAAGTCTTTATAAACAGCGGGCAAAGTAAGGAGTGAAGGTCCAGTGTCGAAAGCGAACCCGTCGATCCATTCGGTTCTACATTTTCCGCCCGTACGATTGGCAGCTTCATAAATAGAAACCTTATGACCAGCTTTAGCTAATCGTGCAGCAGTTGCCATGCCACCTACTCCAGCACCAATTACAACTACCTTGCTCATACTTTTCGATCCCGCCACTTCAAATCTCCACGAATTTTTCCTATCCAAGACCAGCAAATTAGCGCAATAAGCAGCGCTACCGATAATGGATGCAGAAGTGCACTTTCCCATCTTGATTTTGTTCGAAAAGCCGTGATGAATCGGGAGGTCACTATGGCTAGAAATCCAACCCAACCTATAAGTGATCCAGACATTGCATAGATAATTGGCATTATTGACGAGAGCGTAAGTAGTGAGATTGCAACAATTGATCCAAAAGGTGATCCAAATGCGCGCCAAAGAGATTTACGGTAACCATTAATTAATTCTGTCGCGCTCTGGTACATCCGACAGCTAGCAATTGCACTTCCTTCTGCAACGCCACCTTTAAAACCAAATTTCAAAAGCAATCGAGCTAATTCAATATCATCGATTACTTCGTGCTTAATCTTTTCATGACCGCCAGAGATGAAATATGAAGTGCGTTTAACAATTAGGAACTGACCATTGGCTACTGCCATTGCAGGGATTCGAAACCTTTGAGCAATTGAAAGTGGAACCGTAGCAAACCAGCTCCATTGCAATAACGGTTGGATCAAAAGTTCGAGAGGTGTTTCTGCAATTTGTGCAGGGTATGGCGAGATGTAATCCCAATCGTTCAGCTCCATAGTTTTTATAGCAGCGCTAATAGCACTAGGTGATAGCCGCACATCGGCATCGATAAATACTAAATATTTTGCATCACTTGCTAGAGCTAATTGGTGGCAGGCATAATTCTTTCCCAGCCAGCCAGTAGGTAGAGTTTTTCCCTCGATAGCTATTGAACGTGAATTAAAATTAAACTTTGTTATCAAATCACTGGTGTTATCAGTTGAACTATCGTTTAGCGTAATGATTTCGAATGATTCCAAATTTTTTTGCAGATCTACTGATTTTAAAATTTCATTTACGTTGGCAGATTCATTTCTCATCGGAATTAAAATTGAAACTGATGCTGGTAAAGGCACCGTGAATTTGCTCGGTTTTTTTATAGATATTGCATTTACAATTGTGAGAAATAATGAACCCAGAGCAAGGAGTGTTCCAACTAAGACCACAATAATTAGCCGCTTCGCCCAAACGAAAGCGAGATAAAATAAGGGAGCAGGATTAATCCAAATACTATGCCGCCAAGAAATGCCACTCCTGGTCTGGCGAAAAAGAAAATATTTCCAAATACACCGGCAAACCAAGTCCAAGCAAGGAAAATATTAGGAATTAAAAAACTTGCACCATTTTTTCTGCGTTCTCTAGGAAGTGCAATATGTAGCAGCGCCATAATTCCCATGCCCGTAAGTAACCAACCAAAAGTGTTTAACAGTGGAACCTCTGGTTGAAATGGCACGCTACGACCGGTTACATCCCATCTCCATCTACCTGCTGAAACCATTTGTGGGTCTAGGAAAATATCCCAAGCCATTAATCCGGCGCCACCATAAAGAAAAACCCAATGCGGCGATACTCTGCGAGCTGCGATTAAAAGTGGATGGGCCAACATCATCCATGCAAATGGAACTACAAGCGGAACACCATAAATTTGATAACCTAACGAAACATCGTATGAGTAAGTGCCAAATGGCCAACCTGTTCGGCTACCGATTTGTTCTACTACTAGAGCAAAGCAGAAAGTTATTGCAATATACCGAAGCGCATAATTTAAACCGTATGAATAAAGCCCGTGGAGTGACATTGCGCCAGCTGCCCAATACACGGTGGCAATAGTGACTAAGCGAAGTGTTTCACCAGATACCAAGGGATAGGAAATTTGAAGCAAAAGTGCAATTGAAAATACCGAGATTAAAATTATTTGCTGAGCATTGGTAATTGAACCTCGTGAATTTCGTCTTGGCCGATATTGACGAATTGACATGACGCTATTCTGCCTTAAAGCGAGCCACTTTCCGATATAACGGCAAATCTGGCGAATAATTCTTCGGCATACCATTTTTCATGTGCGGTAGCGGCAATTGCAGCTTTATGTGCTTCCCCTTGGTAAGCAAATGCGCGAACCGCAGCGCTAGATTCCCAAATGGAAAAAGTTCCTTGTAACCCAAATGGAGCTTCACCAATTCCAATCGCCGATACCAACCCAGTTGCAGCTTTTAAACTTACAGTTACCGGTGGAACTGATCGCCAAAATATTGGATTCTTAAACCACTTAATTCTAGCTCTAGTAATTGCAACAACTTTTCCGTTCCAGTGAGAACTAGAAAGCTCTGAATTAAATGGCGTTTTGCCCGACCATTTTCCTTGCGCTGAAATATTTTGCAGCAGAACCCGATAGCGGCTCTCTGACTTGCTATCCCAAAGTTTTATAATGTTTGAATTGTCGAAGCTGCTTAATTCTGATTCTGGGATAGTTACAAGTAAACCCCATCGTTGCGAATTAGCATCTCTTGGCGTAAAAGTTTCACCTTTACCAGTGCCAAGTAATTTCCAGAAACCAATTTTCTTATTTCTACGTAACCGCAATCGATCCAAACCCATATGAAGTATCGCCCAGGGTAAGTTGGTTTTACGAATCTTCCAAAAATAAATTACGGTAATCAATTATTTAGCCTAGTTAATTTATAGATTTCCAGCACAACTTCTTCGGGGTGATCCCACATCGGGGCGTGACCACACTCTGAAAAAATAATCCACTTTGCATGGGCTGGCGCAAGCGAACGTTCCTGACAACTTTGCGCGGGAAGTGAATTATCCGTATCACCAAAGATAATTGTTGTAGGTACATTCGTTGGAATTTTTCCATTAAATCTCTTTTTTAACATGGCATCCCATGCGGGGAAGTAGCCTTTAGAATTTGCCATCGCCCTAGTTGCGTCCAAACAAGTTTGATAACTAAATGTTTGCCAGAGTGGACTTACGTTTTCGAATCCTAATTTTCGGAGAGATTCAAAATGAACCGTAAAAGATGCAATTGGATTTACTAGCCTTGCCATTACACGATTTCGCGCACTAGTTCGAGTGGTAAATGGCGTTAACCATAAGCCAGCTGGAGCAACGCCTAATAAAGATTTAATTCGTTCCGGTTTTATGGCAGCCATTTCAAGCGCTACCCAGCCTCCTAGTGAATTGCCAACAACGTTAAATTTCTCAATTCCCAAATCGTCCATAGTGCGAAAAATTGCTTCAGCTAAAGATTTGGGATCCATCGGCTGGGCAAAATCCATCGGTGATTTTCCATGACCTGGAAGATCAACGGTAATTACTAAATTCGTTTTTTTAAGTGTGGGAATAATTGGTTTCCAAGCTGTTGCGGCAGAACCCATTCCATGAATCAATAAAATAGGTTCGCCGCTTCCAAATTTTTCGGTAACTAGTTTCATTAATCTCCAACGACCATCGGCTTTGCATCGGTGCAGGCAATAAGTTCGCTAAATGTAGTTGGATACACCGCATGGGGATGTCCAGCAGCAGCCCAAACAACGTCGTAATCGTTTAGCGCTTCGTCAATCAGGATTATTTCGGGTTTCGATGACCAACCCAATGGACTCACGCCACCTATGGCAAACCCGCTCCATTTTCTAACAAAATCAGCATCTGCTCTAATTAACTTTTCGATTCCCAAATTTTTGGCAACAAGCGCTGTGTCTACGCGATGCCGACCCGAAGTTATTACTAAAAGCGCCTTGGGCTCTGGTTCGGCTGGAATTCCAAAAACAATTGATGATGCAATTTGACCAACTTCTATACCTAACCCCGCAGCAGCTTCAAGCGCAGTCCGCGCGCTATCTGAAAGCGCAGTGACTTCGCCGGTCACGCCATACGATTTTAATTCCGCACGGACTCTAGTAACTGCAGAATGCTGTAGAACTGAATCACTCATTTTCAAAGGTTACATGTTGCTGTTGAATTACTTAAGTTCTGCGATTAGTCCTTCAATTCGAGTTTTAATCTCATCGCGAATTGGGCGAATTGATGCAACGCCTTGCCCGGCTGGGTCATCTAGCTTCCAATCGAGGTAGCGCTTACCGGGGAAGTAGGGACATGCATCGCCACAGCCCATGGTAATTACTACATCCGATTCTTGAACTGCCGTTGTAGTTAAAACTTTAGGAACTTCATGACTGATATCAATTCCCAATTCGAGCATTGCTTCTACAACTGCCGGATTAATGGAATCGGCTGGTGCAGAGCCAGCCGATCTAACTTCAACGATATCGCCAGCCAAGTGAGTTAAAAAAGC
Source organism: uncultured Bifidobacterium sp. (assembly GCA_964632545.1). Taxonomy (GTDB): domain Bacteria; phylum Actinomycetota; class Actinomycetes; order Nanopelagicales; family Nanopelagicaceae; genus UBA7398. The sequence continues at coordinate 45,057 of CAZWBQ010000001.1, forward strand.
CGCGGCCATTTGAGAGCGACCAGCGTTATGAACACAGACAAATAACACACTTGGCTTCTTCATGGGATTATTTTTTGGTTTTTGTAATTACGTTAAAGAGGACAACGCCAACGCCAGCGCCAATAATTTGCGCCGCGATGAAAGCCAGAATTGAATTTGCGGAAATTCCAGCAGGCGAGGTTGTGAAAACCCGACCGATTGTGACAGCTGGATTAGCAAATGTAGATGATGCCGTGAAGAAGTATGCCGCGAAGATCCAAAGTGGAACTAATTTTGCAACCGTTTTTGCGCTATCTCCAAAAGCCATTACAACCCAAACTAGTCCAGCAGTAGCGATTATTTCACTAAGGAATAATTTAGAGCCAAGGCGATCAATTGTTGAGGTGGCAAGATTTGGGTCAGAAAACATTGAATTAGCAAGGAATGCGCCGAATATCGCACCAATTATTTGAGTTGCAATGTAATTTATGGCATCGAGCGGTTTAATTTCTTTTCTAATTAAGAAGCCAATCGTGACAGCTGGATTAAAATGTGAGCCACTAGCTTCTGCGCCTAACCGAATTATGACTGAGAGCATTGCAGCTGCAGCAGCGCCGTTCACAAATAGCTGCATTAATGCAGAATCTGGTGCGAGGTTCTTTGCCATAAATCCAGTACCAATAATGGTTGCGGCTAGTAGCGCTGTTCCGACAAACTCCGAGGCGAACTTCTCTGGTTTCATTTATTCTCCAATTTTGGTGATCCGATTAATCGATAGGGTAGCAATCTAAGGTTTCAATTTCGCTGATTTAAACTTGAACTTTGGGTAAATAAAAACCCCTCATCTGGATCTATGAGGGGTTTTTGAGATTATTAGATTACAGGGAGAAGAAAGCTCCAGTTATCGAGGCTCCGAAATCAGCGCCTGATCCAACTAGTACGAAGATTATTAATGATGCTCCGGCGAGTGCGAGATTTTTAAAGAATGAAATTGTTTCAGTCTGCTTCGCAGTTGCGTCATCTATAGTCCAGAAGTTATGCATCATGAATGCGCTAACCAGAGTGAAGATCGCAATAAGTAGAGCGCCAAGGTCTGCATAGATGCCGAGCGCAACATAAAGTCCGCCGAGAAGGATCATTAGCCCAGTTAGTGGAACCGCAATCTTTGCTGCAGGCACTTTTTTATATTGTGCGTAACCGACCATTGCACTGCTCTTTGTGAAGTGCATGAGGCCTGAATTAATGAAGATAAGCGCAAATAGAATTCGGCCAATAATTAGAACGATATCCATCGATTTCCTTTACAAACTAGGGGAGCTCGAGCGAACTCCGAGACTTGCAAAGAATGGCAGGATTTGGTTGAAATTTCAACTAATTCCAGACCGTGTCGCGCTTACTTCTTAAATTACTTGCCTCTGTCAGAGGGGCTCGCTAGAGTTCGAACAAATGTTCGAAAACGCTCTCAACCCAGAAATCGGCCCCGAAATCGTTCTCTACGAAGGGGAGCCGATCGAATTTACCTATCGCGGTCGAAGGTTTCGCATTCATGCCACTCTCTCTAGTTGGCGCGAAGCTGGCGGTTGGTGGAATCGAGCTAGCGATGGAAATTATCGCCCTGACGATGGTTCGCGTGCGCTCTGGCGAGTAGAGGCGGCTCCGATTGGTGCGCTCGCTACCTTTGAAATTGAGCGTGATGAGGTTAACGAAATATCTGGTGAAATCCGTTGGCGAATTCGACCAAGCTCGCGCGCTACTCGCAATTAAATATTTATGTTTACCCATCTTCACATGGCTAGCGGCTATTCATTTAAATACGGCACGCATTTACCGGATGCAATTGTAGAGCGCGCTGCGTTATTTGGAATGAAATCGTTAGCGCTCACTGACCGCGATGGGCTAGCTGGCGCAATTAGATTTGTAGAAAGTTGTCAGCAGCGCAATGTCAGCCCAATATTGGGTGTTGATTTAAATTACAAAATTGAAAACTCATCATCGCGGATAACTTTAATTGCAACATCCGGCGGCGGCTGGTCATCGCTAGCGCGGTTGGTGACTGCGATAAATACTTTTGACTCAGAGAAGCCGGTACTTACTTTAGATCTATTAGAGAAGTTTTCAATTTACGCTAAAGATTTACTTGCTTTACACGGTAGTCAATCTGCAATCTCGCAAGCTTTAATTCGAAGAAACCATAAAAAAGCGCTTGAGCTATTTAGAGTTGGCAGCGAACTTTTTGCAGATCAAGCTATCGAGTGTGTATCACACCTAGTTGCAGGTGATGGCTCTTACTCCACAACCCATGCTGGACGGATGCTAGGTTTTGCAAGAGATCATGATCTACCAGCGGTTATAAGTAATGCCGCTCGAATGCTAGATCGAAGTGATGGCCCGCTAGCCGATATTTTAGATTGTGCACGCAATTTAGCGCCGCTTCATGAAAGCAATGTGGAGCGAAAAAACGGTGAAGGCTTTCTAAAAAATAGTAAAGATATGGTTGCGATTGCCGATTTAATTTCGCGCTCTGCTGGCGAGCGAAATTCGCGCCATTTACTTAGAGAAACAGCAGCCTGGGCAGAACGTTCAATACTTTCACCAGCGCTAGATGTTGGGTTAGGTGGGATTCATTTACCAGAACACCATGTTGTCGGCGCAAAAGACGAAGTAGATATGGCACGCCAATTTCGAGAACGTTGTATCTCTGGTCTGAATTGGCGATATGGCGCATCATCATTATTAAAAAAAGCGCAGTATCGACTCGAAGAAGAGTTAGCGACAGTTCGCACACTTGGATATGAATCTTATTTTTTAACTGTTGCGGATATAACTGATACTGCTAGAGCAAGTGGAATTAGAGTTGCAGCCCGAGGCAGTGGGGCTGGTTCGTTGATCTGTCACGTCCTTGGAATCTCTGGCGTTGAACCAATCGCACATGGCTTGTTGATGGAACGATTCTGTTCACCGCTTCGACGTGCGTTGCCAGATATTGATATCGATGTTGAATCAGCCCGTAGATTAGAAATCTATAACCAAGTATTTAAAAAATATGGTGATACAAATTGGAAAAAACCTGGAAATAGTTCAAGATGCGCAACTGTCTCGATGGTCGATACTTATAGAGCACGCCATGCAATCCGTGATACTGGCGCTGCTCTTGGTTTGCCACCGATGGAGATTGATTTAATTGCAAAATCAATTCCACATGTTCGTGCAAAAAATATCTCGCAAGCTCTAGATAGTTTGCCAGAGTTAAAGAATTTAAATTTAAATACTCCGCTATTAAAAATGGCAATTGGGTTAGCGGAGCGACTTGATGGCCTACCTCGAAATCTTTCGATGCACCCATGTGCGATTGTTTTATCCGATGGCGCTTTTTTAGATAGAGCGCCACTTCAAATAAATGCGAGTGGCTATCCAATGGTCCAATTTGATAAAGACGACGTAGCAGCGATTGGGTTATTAAAATTAGATATTCTCGGAGTAAGGATGCAATCTTCACTTTCGTATGCCGTTAGTGAGATTGAGCGAAGCCGGGGGATAAAGGTCGATTTAGATTCGATACCGTTAGATGATCCAAAAACTTTTGAACTAATCCAATCCACAAAGACGCTCGGTTTATTTCAGATTGAAAGCCCGGGACAGCGAGAGTTAATCGGTAAGTTTTCGCCAAAAACTTTTACCGATCTGATTATTGATATCTCGCTCTTTCGCCCTGGTCCAGTAAAGAGCGACATGATCAAACCATTTCTAAATGCACGCCATGGTTGGAAAGCACCTCAGATATTTCACCCAAATTTGTATGAAGTTCTGCATGAGACTGAGGGTGTAGTGGTTTTTCACGAGCAAGTTATTCGGATAATTTCTATGCTGACTGGTATTTCATTTGCGGAAGCTGACGAGAAGCGGCGTGCACTTAGTTCTCCGGAAGGGCAGCAAGAAGTTTGCGATTGGTTTTATCCAATGGCGCTCTCAAGAGGTTATCAACTGAGAGTTGTAACCGAAATCTGGGAGGTGCTCCGTGCTTTCGCATCTTTTGGATTTTGCAAAGCGCACGCCGCCGCTTTTGCGTTGCCGACCTATCAATCGGCTTGGTTAAAAACCCATTACCCCGCAGCTTTCTTGGCTGGAGTTTTAACCCACAACCCAGGGATGTACCCAAAGCGGTTAATGATGGATGAAGTCAGGCAACTTGGAATTGGAATTGGTCCAGTCGATGTAAATCGCTCAACTCGTAACCATAAAGTAGAAATAGATGGCGCCGCACAATCGATTCGGTTAGCGCTTCAAGATATATCCGGGATTAGCGATGGTGAGATTACTTCGATAGAAATGGGCCAACCATATTTAGATCTCGCAGACTTTGTTCGAAGATCAGGTGCAAGCCAACCAATCTGTGAAGCTTTAGTTTTGATAGGTGGGTTTGATTCGTTACATAGTGGTTTAAATCGGCGCGATTTATTACTTCATATAAATGATCTATATCGTTGGTCTCGTTCTGCTACTCAATTAGGTGGCGGTCAGTTAACTTTAGGATTTACACCAGAGTTAGAAACTACTGGGTTACCAAAAATGACTAAGCGTGAAAAAGTTAGTTATGAATTAGATCATCTAGGAATGGATGTATCGCACCACGTAATTGAATTTTACGCAGATTTTCTAAATGAAATTGGTGCAGTTAGGTCTAGCGAACTTTTATTGCAGCGTTCCGAATCTAGCGTTTTAGTGGCCGGAATTAAAGTAGCGCTACAAACTCCACCAGTTCGTTCTGGTCGCCGCGTTATATTCTTAACTTTAAATGATGGCTATGGATGTAGTGATATAACTTTCTTTGAAGATATGCAGAGCTCTTATGCCCAACTTTTATATAGTTCCTCGCTTTTTTTAATCCGAGGAACCATTCGCCGAACCGGGGCTCGCGGAATTTCACTCCGCGCAACAGGTGCGTGGGAATTATCAACAGAATTCGAAAAATGGCGTAACCTCATAGTTTGTGAGCGGTGATTTGGAAACTAGCCAAGCGCTACCAACAATTCTTCATGTCGATATGGATGCTTTTTATGCATCGGTAGCTGAATTGGATAACCCGCAATATAAAGGAAAACCGCTAGTTGTTGGCGCTGGTGCAAGAAGTGTGGTGCTATCGGCAAATTATGCGGCTCGGAAATTTGGAATCCGCGCAGCCATGCCCGTAGGTAGAGCGCAACGAATGGCGCCACACGCAATTTTTGTTGCACCTGATCATAAAAGGTATAGCGAAATTTCTGAGCGAATTATGGAAATTTTTAATAAGTACACGCCGTTAGTAGAGCCAATATCTCTCGATGAAGCTTTTCTTGATGTTAGTGGCTCTGAAAGATTATTCGGTAGCGGACGTGAGATTGCAGTTGCAATTCGAAGTGAAATTGAAAAACAAGAAGGCATAACTTGTTCAGTCGGAATTGCAACATCTAAGTTCATTGCGAAGTTGGCGTCTAGTCGTTGTAAGCCAAATGGGATGTTAGAAATTGCACACGATCGAGTACTTTCTTTTTTACACCCATTGCCAGTCTCTGAGATTTGGGGAGTTGGACCAAAAACTAATGAGGAGCTCCTTAGATTGGGTTTGCGGAGTGTTGCAGATATTGCAAATACACCGAGACAGACACTAATTCGAGCTTTAGGCGAAGCTACTGGCTCATCACTTTACGAATTATCTTGGGGCAGAGATTATCGAGATGTTGTAATGGATGAGCCAGAGAAAAGTATTAGCGCTGCCGAAACTTTTGCTTATGATTTAGAGAACGAGGAAGAGATACTTCGCGAATATTTGAGGCTTTGCGAGAAGGCAACTTCTAGAATGCGCGCTCGAAATTTACGTGCAAAAACTATTTCTATAAAAGTAAGGTTTGCGGATTTTAAAACTATCTCCAGATCGAAAACTTTTTCATTGGCAATTAATGGAACCCAAGAAACTTTTGCAGTGGTAAAACAACTATATAAAGCGCTTGATATTGCCGGAGCTAGATTGAGGTTAGTTGGCGTTGGTCTCGAAAATTTGGTGGAGAATGAAGGTGCTGCCCACCAACCAATACTTGGCGAACGTGAAATCGGGTGGGCAGAAGCGGAAGCGGCAGTTGATAAGGCCATAGCCCGCTTTGGCAGCGGTTCAATTAAGCCTGCGCGATTGATAGAGAGTGAATCCACACCAACTTCTGAGCAAGAAAGCGATTAATTCGACTTTTACAGAGCGGGTAACTGGACTATTGTGTGGCTATGCCACTTTCTGACCATGAAAAAAAGCTGCTTGCCGAGATGGAAGAGGCGCTCTCAGTTGATGATCCACACTTAGTTTCAACGCTAACTGGCCGTGGACGAACACCAGAGAAGAGCCGGATTTTCCTCGGGCTGGCCATGGTCGGACTTGGGTTAGTAACCCTATTAGGTGGGTTAATTTCACAGACTATTCCGCTTGGCATTCTTGGTTTCATAGTTGCACTATCTGGTGTGGTGCTCGCGATTTCAAATTTCTCGAAACCAGAATTTGGCTCGACATCTAGACGGAAAAAGTCTAATAAGAGCGGTTGGAGCGCTCGCTTAGAAGAACGCTGGGATCGTCGTAATTACGAGTGATTAACCTTTAACAAATTTAAATACCCGCCCTTTCGGCGGGTTTTTTTATGCCCAAAAGCTGACCTACCCCGCGGGGAGAGGTGGGGGCGGTAATGGGCAGAAATGGGGATAGGTGGTTGAAAATGGGGGAAAAGGGAGTAAAGTGGTGAATTAAGCGGGACGGGGGTTCCGCAAAGCTAACGGGGAGGTTTTCGTGTTTCTAGGCACTCATGAACCTCGCTTAGATGAAAAAGGACGATTAATTCTTCCCGCCAAATTTCGTGACGAATTAGCTAGTGGATTAGTAATTACTAAAGGTCAAGAACGTTGTCTTTATGTTTTTCCAGCAACAGAGTTTCACACTATTACGGAACAACTTCGCCAGACACCGTTAACCGCAAAATCTTCGCGAGATTACATGCGCGTGATGTTTGCCGGTGCGCATGATGAAATTCCAGATAAACAAGGTCGCGTAACCATTCCGTCTGGATTACGCGACTACGCAGGTCTTGCAAAAGATTGCGTAGTAATTGGTGCAAACACTCGTGTTGAAATTTGGGATGCAACATCTTGGAAAACATATCTCGCAGATCGTGAAAAGAATTTTGCAGAAGTTTCTGAGGAGGTATTTCCAGGACTCTTTTGAGTCATAAAAATCTATCTATTTTGGCCACTGCCGACCTTTCGAAAAACGGCGCCACTTCCCCGGTGCCGTTTACCCCCAGATCCGTCGGCCGGCAGTGACCAAAGTAGATAGCAAGTTGGAAATATAAAAGTTTTACTAAATAAGAACTTAGGGGAGGTGAAGTTAGTGCAGATACATAAGTCAGTAATGCTTGATCGCTGTATAACTTTACTAACTCCTGCAATCGAGCGAAATTCAAATCCAATTGTGGTTGATGCGACGCTAGGTCTTGGTGGGCATTCAAAAGCAATTTTGCAAAAATTTCCACAAGTTAGAATTGTTGGATTAGATCGTGATCAAAATGCAATGAAACTTGCAAAAGAAAATTTACAAGATTTTTCAGAGAGAATCACAATTATTCATGCAGTTTACAATGAAATTCCTTCGGTCCTTGACTCATTAGGTTTCAGCAAAGTAGATGGAATCCTTTTTGATCTTGGAGTCTCTTCACTGCAACTTGATGAGGCAGAGCGTGGATTTTCTTATTCCCAAAGCGCGCCGCTTGATATGCGAATGGATCAGTCAGAATCGCTCTCGGCAGCAGTAATAATCAATACTTATTCGAAGGGCGAACTTGTCAGGGTATTGCGTAACTACGGTGAAGAGAAGTTCGCCGCCAGAATTGCAGATAACATTATCAAAGCGCGTAATAGTGGAAATCTAAATAACACTACGGAATTAGCTGATCTAGTAAAAGCTAGTATTCCGGCTGCTACAAGACGTACCGGTGGAAATCCGGCTAAACGAACATTTCAAGCCCTTCGAATAGAAGTTAACAATGAATTAAAAGTATTAGAAGCCGCAATTCCAGCAGGTCTTGATCGACTAGCAGTTGGTGGACGCATGGTGGTTATGTCCTTCCAATCCCTTGAAGATCGAATCGTAAAGCGATTTTTTGCAGAAGCGTCAGAGTCTAAATCTCCACGTGGGCTGCCAATCGAGATGGCTGAATTTGCCGCAAAATTTAATTTAGTATTCCGTGGCAGCGAAAGCGCAAGCGAAACCGAGATAGCGAATAATTCCCGAGCACAATCGGTAAAATTGCGAGCAATTGAACGGATTGCTGCATGATGGCACTTCGGAATTTATCGCCAAAGGTAGATCTATCGCCTAGAAAATTAACACAACAGTCAACTAAAGCGCTCTTAAAAATTGTTCCAGATCTAAGCATCGATAGCGCTCCAGGTACTAGCAAGGCATTTATCGGATTTATCTTAGGAATTTTTGGAATTGGTTTTGCGGCTTTGCTGACAATTAATACACTATTAACGCAAGATGCCATCAAGATTCAAGAATTGAAAATACAATCACTTGCGATAAATGAAAATCGTGAAGCAATTTTAAATGAGGTTGAGCGACTAGCCAGTCCGGAAGAATTAGCAAATGCTGCAGTTGCACTTAATATGCGCCCTGCACAATCACCACAATTCCTAAATTTGGCGGCACCAAATCAACCAGTAGAACTTGCCCTGAAACCATGAATAGAAATACTTTGGTTGAGCGCCGAATTCACTTTTTGGTCGCATGCTCACTTGTTGTACTTTTGGCATTCTCGGTTCGGCTAGTAGATGTACAAGCGGTTCGTGCGCAAGGAATTGCCGCCAAAGTAACGAACGAATTAACTAAGAAAAAGATTCTGCCTGCGCCAAGAGGGACTATTACCGATATCAAGGGCAGTGAACTTGCCCGCAGCGTTATTTCTTATCGAGTAATAGTCGATCAGAGCATCATTGCTAATCCAGCCAAACTTGCCGCGTTAGCAGCCCCAATTTTGGGAATGAATACTGCATCACTAACGCAACAGTTAACCGGAACCCGTAGGTATGTAGTAATTGCGCAAAATGTTTCACCTTCGATTTGGAATCAATTAACTGAGGTGGTTAAAAATTACAATGAGAGTTTAAAAAATGCGAAGGATTCAACTACCCAACAACTAGCTGGATTTTTCTCTGAGCGTTTATATACTCGTGAATATCCTTCAGGTTCGCTTGCAGCCTCGATAGTTGGATTTATTAATCAAGCTGGAGTTGGTGCTGCCGGTTTGGAATATGCGCAAAATACATTATTGACGGGGACAAATGGCGAATACCTCTATGAAAATGGCGGTGGTGCGATTATTCCGGGAACACAACAAGTAACTGTTGAAGAGAAAAAAGGCAACAGCATTAAGTTAACGATTGATAAAGATATTCAATATGTGGCTATGCAAGCTATCTCAGATGTTGTGAAAAGGTCACATGCAAAATCCGGCACAGTAATTGTGATGGATCCAAAAACCGGACAAGTTTTAGCTCAAGCTACATTTCCAACTTATGATCCAGCTAATACTAAGAACACCGATCCAAGTAAGTTTAAAAACCCCGCGGTAGAAGATGTATATGAACCAGGCTCAACTGGCAAAGTTATAACTTACGCAGCAGCCCTTGAAGAGAAAAAGATAACGCCACTCTCTATCTTTACGATTCCTTATGCACTTCAAGTTTCGAACCACCTTTTTCATGACCATGAAAAACATGCTACCCAAAGGCTAACTGCAACTGGTGCACTAGCGATTTCAAGCAATACCGGTGCAATTCAAATCGGCCAATTAATGTCAAATGACACGCTTTATTCGTATTTAACTAAATTTGGAATTGGTTCTAAAACTGGTACACAACTTCCAGGAGAATCCAGCGGTCTGCTTTCTAAAGTTAAGGATTGGTCTGGGACAACAGCTCCAACAGTTGCATTCGGGCAGGGATATTCACTAACTGCGATGCAAGCTACTTCAGTATTTGCCACCATCGCTAATGATGGAGTTCGAGTTGCCCCAACTGTAATCGCAGGTACGAGTGATGCATCTGGAAATTTCACGCCTTCTGCAAAACGCTCTTCAGAACGAGTAATAAGTGCAGAAACAGCCAAGCAAATGCGGCTAATGATGGAGAGCGTAGTTTCTGCATCTGGTACTGCAGTATCGGCAGCTATTCCTGGATATCGAGTCGCTGGTAAAACTGGAACTGCAATGCGAATTGATGATAGTTGCTCTTGCTATCGCGGCTACACAGCTTCATTCATTGGTTTCGCGCCAGCGGATAAACCAGCGTATGTTGTTAGCGTCACTATCCAAGCACCACAAGGAATTCACTGGGGTGGTTATTTAGGTGGACCAGTTTTTAAGAAAGTTATGAGTTTTGTTTTACAAGATAAACGAATACCACCAACTCTAACTCAACAAGTTGTTTATCCATTAAATGAAAAAGATTTGAAAGCAACGCTTAAGCCATGATCGCCAGAGTTGAGGAAACTTTGAGCAAGCAATTGTCGGAAATTGCTCGATATTGTGGCCTTGATTCAAATTTTGGAGATGTTCAAATAACCGGGATATCTAGTCAAGCACAAGCTGTCACAACAGGAGACTTATTCCTTGGATTTTCTGGAACTAAAACGCATGGTGCTAAATTTGCAGAGCAAGCCATATCAAATGGTGCGATTGCGATTTTAACTGATCTTTCTGGTGCGGAAATAATCGGCAAAGTTGCGGTGCCAGTCTTAGTTGTAACTAACCCAAGATTAATTGCTGGAAATTTAACAGCCTGGTTTTATGAATTTCCACTCAATTCAATATTTTCAGTCGGGATTACTGGCACAAATGGCAAAACTACAACTACGACCCTGCTATTTCAGCTTTGGCAGAGCGCGAATATTGAATCAGGAATAATTGGAACCGTTTCCACTCAAATCGGAAATGAAATATTTGAAAGCAAGAGAACTACCCCGGAATCTGATGAATTACAAGCACTTTTTGCAGTGATGAGAGAGCGGCATATTAGAAATCTAGCAATGGAAGTAAGTAGCCATGCGCTATCTCAAAATCGCGTAACTGGGTCAAAATTCAAAGCCGTAGCATTTACCAACTTGACTCAAGATCATTTAGATTTCCATGGGACTATGGAAAACTATTACCAAGCAAAAAAAACCTTATTCAACTTTGAATTTGCAGAAAAAGGTTTTATAAATATCGATAGCTTGTATGGTGAAAAACTTGCATTAGACTCGGAAATACCGATCGTGACAATCTCTAAATTCAACCACAAAGCAAATTGGTATTTTGAATCTGCAATTGCGACTTCTCGCGGATTTGAAGTTTCCATAAGAGGATTAGGTGGAATATTAATTTCCGGGAAATTACCGCTCTTCGGAGAATACAATTTAGAAAATGCGATTATGGCTATCGCGCTGGCAGTAGAGAGTGGTTTAGATCCGATATTTTTAGGGACGCAATTACAATCCATGAAAGGTGCACCTGGTCGGCTAGAGCAGGTAAATATCGGCCAAAAATTTAACGCATTTGTAGATTATGCACATTCACCAGATGCCGTAAGTCGTGTATTAGAAACGACTAAAACTTTTACCGAAGGTAAAGTAATAGCGCTATTAGGATGTGGTGGAGATCGAGATTCAACTAAACGAATATTAATGGGCGCTGCGCTTTCGCGCGGATCTGATGTTGCAATTTTCACTAGCGATAACCCACGTAGTGAGGATCCAAATGCGATTTTAAGTGCAATGACTACTGGATTGAAAATTGATGAGCCTTCTAGAATTATCGAAAATCGTAAAATTGCTATCCAATACGCGGTTTCTATTGCTAAGCCTGGCGACACTGTTCTGCTGTTAGGCAAAGGACACGAAGTTGGACAAGATATTGCTGGCGTAATCGAACCTTTCGATGACCGAATTGAATTAGCCCGCGCAATTGAGGGCAAGCCATGATTCCACTTTCAGTTGGAAAAATCGCCGAAATTTGTGGCGGAGAAATATTCGGGATAGAACCAGAAGCTATAATTTTTGAAAATTTCTTCTTTGATTCAAGATCAGCGATAAAAGGTGGCATTTTCATTGCGTTAAAAGGTGAATCAATTGATGGCCATGAATATGTAGACCAAGCAATTTTAAATGGTGCTGAATTAGCTCTAGTCTCGTCTTCGGTGAGTGCGCCATCAATTAAAGTAGTTAACGTTTTAGAATCGCTTGGCAAAATTGCTAAATATGTACGGATACAGTTAAAAGATTTAAAAGTTATCGCAATTACTGGATCACAAGGAAAGACCACTACTAAAGATTTACTCGCGCATATTCTAGGTGCAGTTGGAGAAACGATATCTCCGATTGGTTCCTACAATAATGAATTAGGCGCCCCTTTAACATTGTTATCTTGTACTCCCAATACAAAGTTCTGTGTTGTAGAGATGGGAGCACGAAAAATTGGTGATATTGCAAAATTATCTGAGATTGCCAAGCCAAATGTAGGGGTAGTTCTAAAAGTTGGAAATGCACATGTCGGTGAATTTGGTAGCCGCGAAAATATTGCTATTGCAAAAGGTGAATTAGTAGTTGAACTTTCCGCTAACGATTTTGCGGTACTAGGCACATACGATGAGTACACGCCAAAAATGGCGGGCACCACATCTGCAAAAGTTTTAACTTTCGGCGAGAATGGCAAAGCAGATATTCGAGCTGCCGATGTTGAATACCGCGAAGGTTATGCGCATTTTGATTTAGTTACACCGCAAGGCAGAGAAGCGGTTGGACTGCGCATTGTTGGAATGCACCAAGTTGCTAATGCACTTGCCGCTGCTGCAGCAGCTACCGCTTTAAATATTCCGATAGAAGTAATTGCATCCGCACTTTCAACTGCTGAGATGACTAGTAAATGGCGGATGGATATCAATGAGATCAATGGGCTACTAATTATTAATGATGCATATAACGCGAATCCGGAGAGCATGTTGGCGGCGCTTCGAACTTTGGCACTACTTAGCCAAGATCGCGGTGGTAGGTCTTGGGCATTTCTTGGCAAAATGCACGAATTGGGTGATGAGTCAGAACGCGATCATGCAGAAGTTGCGGACGCTGCCGCCGCGTTGGACATTGATCATTTTGTGGCAATTGGAAATTCAGACTATCGAGCTATCGATTCCATGGAAATGGTTACCCATTATTACGCTCAACAAAGTGAAGCTCAGGAACTCTTTTCTCACTTTGAAGTTGGCGACGTGATACTAGTTAAAGCCTCCAGAGCCGAACATCTTGAGATAATTGCTACTGAAATTGCTAAGTTTTGGAGCGCTAAAATTATCGAATCGGAGGAGATGCAATGAAAGGAATTCTCTTCGCCGGAGCGATCTCGTTATTTCTAAGTTTCTTTGGTACACCTGCGCTAATTAAAGTTCTTGCCAAACGCGGATATGGCCAGATGATTCGTGATGATGGACCGACAACGCATCATGTAAAAAGAGGCACGCCTACGATGGGCGGAATTATTTTAATTTTCGCAAGCTTTGTCGGTTTTTTTCTCAGCCATTTAGTGACTGGAGTACGGCTTAGCATTTCGGCGCTATTAATTCTGGCGTTAGTTTTAGGTTTGGGAAGTGTTGGTTTTATTGATGATTGGATTAAAGTATCCAGAAAACAATCTTTAGGTTTATCGGGTAGACAGAAACTATTGGGTCAAGCATTTTTAGCAGCACTTTTTGGAATTTTTGCTACGAGATTTCCCGATGAAAATAACTTAACCCCGATGTCACTTAATTTATCGGCAGTACGTGATACTTCATTGAAATTAGGAGCTGTCGTAGTAGTTTTGTGGGCAATTTTTATGGTGTTAGCCGCAAGTAATGGGGTAAATCTGACCGATGGTTTAGATGGTTTAGCTACTGGCGCAGCGGTCATGACATTTTTGGCATTTGTACTAATCGGGGTTTGGGAATTTGGTCAAAGTTGTGCCGTAAACCTTGGGCCAAAATGTTATAACGTGCGCGATCCATTAGACCTTGCTGTTTTAGCCGCAGCATTTAGTGGTGCTTGTTGTGGTTTCCTTTGGTGGAACGCTTCTCCAGCGCGAATTTTTATGGGGGACACCGGTTCACTCGCTCTGGGCGGGGCATTAGCTGGTTTGGCTATGACACTTAGGACCGAATTACTTTTGATTCCACTAGGTGGATTATTTGTAATTATTACGCTCTCGGTAATTATCCAAACTGGGTATTTCAAATTATCTGGCGGCAAGCGAGTCTTCAAAATGGCGCCATTGCAGCATCACTTTGAATTACTTGGTTGGGGCGAAGTAACGATTGTTATTAGATTCTGGATTATTGCCGGGCTATCTGTTGCAGCCGGGTTAGCACTTTTCTATGCGCAGTGGGTAGTTGCTTAATTCGCCATGTCCTTCCTCGAATCGCTTAAAGCGAGAAACGTTGCCGTTGTCGGTGCTGGCGTTACAGGTTCGGCAATCTCTAAATTTCTCAGTGACCGTGGCGCTAATGTGCAATTGTTTGACGAAAGGGACTCAGTTGATGGAGTCCTTACCGAAGTTTCCGCTGAATCAGTAGCTAAGTATTCATTAGTTTGCGTTTCACCGGGCTGGCGGAAGGACCATCCATTCATAGGAGAATTTCGCAAGGCAAACGTTGAAATTATTAGTGAAATAGATCTTGCCTGGCGAGTAAAGAAAGAGTTATTGCCAAATCAAAAATGGGTTGCATTAACTGGTACAAATGGAAAAACGACAACAATTCAAATGGTGGCGGCTATTTTTAAAACTGCTGGCGTAAATGGAACTGCATGCGGCAACGTTGGCGAAACCGTTATAGCTGCTCTGACTTCACCTAAAGAATACGATGTTTTAGCGTTAGAACTTTCTTCATTTCAAATTGAATGGTCCGAAGAAGCTAGGTTTGAGATTGGTTGTATTTTAAATATTGCAGATGACCATATTGATTGGCATGGATCCTTTGACAATTATGCAAAATCTAAAATTAAATTATTGGAGTTGTCCAAAGTTGCGCTATTAAATATGAGCGATGCTGAAGTAATGCGATATTCAATTAGTTTTTCAGGAAAGAAAATCTACTTTTCATTAGAAACGCCGAGATCGGGGGAGCTAGGACTTGTCGAGAATCTTTTAATAGATCGAGCATTTAGCGCCGCAGAATCTGCAGAGGTACTTGGTGAACTTGAGGATATCTCGCCGGCGGTGCCACATAATGTTTTAAATGCTTTAGCTGCAGGTGGGATTGCGAGAGCGTTAGATATTTCGGCGGAGAATGTACAAAAAGGCTTGCAGAATTTTGAATTGGATCATCATCGATTAGAACTAATCCTTGAACAAGATGACATCAAATGGGTTAATGACTCAAAAGCGACTAATCCTCATGCCGCAATGGCTGCGCTGCTCTCTCAAATGTCGGCCATTTGGATAGCTGGAGGTTTAGCTAAAGGCGCTGATATGAACGATTTGATTAATCGTGGCAAGAATAGATTTAGAGAAGTGATTTTGATTGGTAAAGATAGTGGAATTATTTTGGCTGCACTAAGTAAACACGCTCCGGCAGTACCAGTCCATTTAATTGAAAGCGAAAAAAATGGTGAAGAGCTGATGTTAGAAGTTGTGGCATTAGCGAAATCAATTGCGAAACCTGGGGATACCGTTTTGCTTGCACCTGCTTGTGCCTCAATGGATCAATTTTCATCTTATGCGCATCGTGGAAATGCTTTTAAAGACGCTATTTCAAAATTGGTGGTAAATAATGGCTAAATCAAGAAATTTCTTGGCCAAACCTGAAGCTTCCTACTATTTAATACTCATAACAATAACTGCGCTGACTAGCCTTGGTTTGCTAATGGTGTTATCAGCTTCAGCAGTACGTTCATTACATGAAACTGGAAATTCTTTTTCGATCGTGGGACGCCAAACTTTCTTCTTGGCATTAGCACTTATATTTGGTTTTTTATCAATGAAATTGAAACCTGCACTCTGGGAACGGATATCGCCACTTGCGTTGGTCGCTTCAAGTATTTTTTTACTATTACCTCAATTGCCAGGTTTAGGAAAAACTGTTAACGGAAATAGAAACTGGATTAGTTTGGCTGGTTTCACAATCCAACCTAGCGAGTTTGCCAAAATGGGTTTCATAATCTGGTGTGCAACTAGACTTCGGTTGCACGATCAAAAAGTTTCAGCAGGCATAAAATCAAATATTTGGATTTCACTTTCGCCGGGGTTTCTATTGATTGAGGCGTTGATTTTTGCTGGAAAAGACCTCGGCACAGCTGTTGTCGTTGCATTAATTTTCGGTGGAATACTTTTTATTGCTGGCGTTCCAATGAAAGATTTAACAATCGCGGGTGCAGCCGGTGGATTAGTAGTTGGTGTTTTAGTTGCAACCCACAGAAATCGACTCAATCGATTTTTCGCGCTCCTTGACCCATTCTCAGTTCAATATTACAAAGGCGCTGGTTGGCAACCTGCGCATAGCTTGATGGGGTTAGCGTCAGGCGGATTATTTGGTATTGGCTTAGGGGCCAGTAGGCAAAAGTGGGGAACTTTGGCAGAGGCTCATACAGATTTTATTTTCTCAGTAATCGGAGAAGAACTTGGATTGTTAGGAACGCTTTCAGTTTTAGTTTTATTTGCAGGATTAATTCTTTCCATTTTTAAAGTTGCGCTAGGCGCAAACACGATTTTTGAAAAGTATGCGGTAGCCGGGATTGGTTGCTGGATGTCAATGCAATTAACTTTAAATATAGGTTCAGTAGTCGGATTGATCCCAGTTGTGGGTGTAACTTTGCCGTTTATGTCATATGGTGGATCTTCGCTTCTCTCAGTTTTTATTGCTGCTGGATTTGTTTTAGGCGTGGCGCGGCGTACACCGAATATCAGAGAAGCAATTTTGCAGCGCAGAACTCTTAAACAAGGCAAGTTATGAGTGCAAATAGAATAATTCTTGCAGGCGGCGGCACTGCTGGACACATCGAACCTGCTTTAGCAGTTGCGGTGGAATTACAAAAGATAAACCCTGATCTGCTTTGTGAATTTATCGGAACAAAAACTGGTTTAGAAAATGCACTTGTACCTAGTCGTGGTTTTCCGTTGCGAGTTATACCTAAAGTCGCACTTCCTCGTGAATTTTCGGTTTCGATATTTGCTTGGCCATTTGCACTTATTGGTAGTGTTTTTACAGCTATCCGCATAATTAGAGGTGCGTCTGTCGTAATTGGATTCGGTGGGTATGTTGCTGCTTCCGCATATTTAGCAGCGGTAATTCTTCGAATTCCGATTGTCATACATGAAGCTAATGCAAAACCAGGATGGGCAAATCGCTTGGGAAGATTTTTTGCAAAAATTGTTACTGTGAATT
Organism: uncultured Bifidobacterium sp.; assembly: GCA_964632545.1. Lineage (GTDB taxonomy): Bacteria > Actinomycetota > Actinomycetes > Nanopelagicales > Nanopelagicaceae > UBA7398. The sequence continues at coordinate 62,487 of CAZWBQ010000001.1, forward strand.
TTGGTTCAGTACAACGAAAGTGGCCAGAATCTATTAATACCGGGATGCCATTAAGAGACGACATCGTAAGTATCTCGCAACTAAATCAAAGTGAATTATTGGAAATAAGAAAGAACCAGGCAAAAGAGTGGGGTTTATCGACGGATAAACCCATAATCGCAGTTTTCGGCGGATCTTTAGGATCAGAGCGAATTAACAAAGTTGTATCGGAATATCTCTCTTCCCAAAAATATCCAATTCAAATTGCGCATGCTGTTGGAATGCATAACACGCTTCCAATTCCCAGAACCGGATATTTTCCAACTCAATATTTTCATAATATTGCAAAGGTGTATGCCACTGCCGATATTGTGATTTGCCGCAGTGGCGCGGTTACATGTGCAGAACTTGCAGTAGTAAATCGGTATGCAATTCTTATTCCACTACCAATTGGCAATGGCGAACAAGAGGCTAATGCCGACGAATTGATGGCCAAGAATTCCGCGACCATGATAAAGAATTCAGATTTTACCGCGGATTGGCTGGGTAAAAATATTGAATCGGAAATTGCAAAGAGTAAGCGTTACTCAGCAAGTTCAGTTACCGTGAAAATTAAAGAAACTGCAAAAGAAATTGCCAAATTAGCACTCTCGGTTAGCAAACCATGAGCTCAATCAAATTTGAAGATCTAAAAACAGCCAAAGTACATTTCATTGGCATTGGCGGCTCTGGAATGAGTGGGATAGCTAGAATTTTGGTTGCCTTAGATATCAAAGTATCTGGATCTGACGTCAAAGACTCACAAACACTTGCTGGTCTAAGAAAACTAGGAGTGGAAGCATTTGCCTCTCACTCAGCTGAAAATGTTCTAGGTAGAGATGTAGTTGTTATTTCTAGTGCAATCGCAGAATCAAATGTTGAACTTAAACGGGCAAGAGAGTTAAGTATCCCAATACTGCTTCGAGCTCAAGCGCTAGCAATCCTGATGTCAGAGAAGAAATCTATAGCAATTGCAGGTACGCATGGTAAAACCACAACAACTTCTATGTTGACTGTCGCATTGCAGCATTGCGGAGTTGATCCATCTTTTGCCATTGGCGCTACTGTCTCTAATTCCGGAACAAATGCGCACCACGGTAGTGGCGATGTTTTTGTTGCCGAAGCTGATGAATCGGATGGTTCGTTTTTAGTTTACAAACCTTTTGGTGCGATAGTGACAAATATTGAATTGGACCATGTAGATCATTTTGCAGATGAATCTGCAGTAGATGAAGTATTTGCCAATTTTGTTACAACCATTCAACCAGGTGGTTTTCTAGTTATCTGCGGCGATGATAAAGGAGCAAAACGCTTAATTTCTAAAGGTGAAATTTCGGGAGTAACTGTCGCCACTTACGGCGAAAATAACGATTGTGATTTGAAAGTAGATCGAATTGCGCTAGATGCGACTTCTTCGAGTGCGCGTATCACTTGGAAAGGGAGAGTTCTCGGAGAACTTTTACTTTCAGTGCCAGGTAAGCACAACGTGCTTAATGCGGCTGCAACGCTGACTGCCGGTCTGTTGTTGGGATATCCAGCCCCTGAATTAATGCAAGGTCTAAAGACTTTTACAGGTGCACGTAGGCGCTTTGAATTAAAGGGAAAAACCAACGGGATTACGGTTATTGATGACTACGGCCATCATCCAACTGAAATTAGAGTTACTTTGGAAACTGCTCAAAATTACAATCAATCAGGGCGGGTGATTGTAATTTTTCAACCGCACCGTTTTAGCCGTACCGCACATTTTCTCGCGGAGTTTGCCAAGGAGCTATCTATTGCAGACAAAGTTTTCTTATTGGAAGTTTATGCAGCGAGCGAGCTACCTATTCAAGGTGTTACATCATTGAGTATTGCTCAAAGAATGACTCCAGAAAAAGTCATTTATGAACCGTCAATGCCAACCGTTATTGAAATGGTTGTTGCAATGGCAAAACCTAATGATTTGATTTTAACTTTGGGAGCTGGAGATGTGAATTCTCTAGGTCCACTAATTTTACAATCGTTGGCAGAACGCGGGAAGAACTAAGAATTGCCTAAAATCAAACGAAGGTTTATTTCAATTTTCGTATTATTAGTTATCGCGGCGGCGGCATTTCTCTTTGGCTGGTCCAGTATTTTCACGGTCAAGTCAATTGCGATTATTGGCGTTGATCAATCAGAAGAACGTGTGATTAACAATAGAATTAATATTAAACCTGAAGTGATAAAGATTGGCATTCCGCTTGCGAGAGTGGAAAAACGGGTAGTTGCTAGCCGCCTCTTGGAAATCCCTTGGATTAAATCCGCCAGCGTTAAAAGAAATTGGATTTCCCAATCAATTCAAATAACCATTTCAAAACGGGTACCAATCGCGGTCATAACCAATTCGAATGGCCGAACTTTCATAGATGAAGAAATGCAATTGTTTATATTGCCGGCGAGTAATCAACTTATTTCGGATTTATCAAAATTGCCCAAGTTGACGCTTATGGATAGCTCGCAAAAGTCGCTCTTAGCCTTTGATCAATTACGTCAGAAAATAGGTGAGATTAATCCGATAGATATCAACGCCAAGAGCATCCAAGTCCAAAGTTTTGTTGTGAATAGCGCAGCCTGGTCAATTACTGAACTGGTAATAGATGGCCGGAACTTAAAAGTGACATGGGGGGATAACCAAGATTTATCATTGAAAATCAAAGTATTTCGCGAGCTATTGCAGTTGCCGGAAAACGCAAAAATTGTGCGAATGGATTTAACTTCGCCACTTTCGCCAATTGTTAAATAGATTTATAAAAACTTTCTAAATTAATGTCATCGTGTCGGTCATTGATTGCTTAGCGTCTCACCCATAGTTTTGCGCATCAGATAGAGAAACTCTGAGCCTCAAGTTGAGGATTAGAGTTAAGGGAGAGGCGCATCGTGGCATCACCACAGAATTATTTAGCAGTTATCAAAGTTGTTGGAATTGGCGGCGGCGGCGGTAACGCAATTAATCGAATGATTGATGCCGGATTAAAAGGCGTTGAATTTATTGCAATCAATACTGATGCGCAAGATTTATTAATGAGTGATGCCGATGTGAAGTTAGACATTGGCAAAAAATTAACAAAAGGTTTAGGCGCTGGTGCATCGCCAGAATTAGGAAGTCAAGCAGCGTTAGATCATGTTGAAGATATCGAAGAAGTTTTGCGTGGCGCAGATATGGTTTTTATCACTGCAGGTGAAGGCGGCGGTACTGGTACTGGTGGCGCTCCGATTGTTGCAAAAATTGCAAAGGATCTTGGTGCGCTAACTGTTGGTGTAGTTACTAGACCGTTTTCATTTGAAGGAAAGCGCAGATCATCGCAGGCTGATGAAGGTATCGAAAAATTGAGAAGTGAAGTTGATACTCTAATTGTGATTCCAAATGATCGCTTATTATCAATTTCAGACCGTTCAATTAGTGCAATCGAAGCATTTAAAACTGCCGATCAAGTTTTATTATCCGGCGTGCAAGGAATTACCGATTTAATTACAACACCAGGATTAATAAATTTAGATTTTGCTGATGTGAAAAGCGTAATGTCTGGTGCTGGTTCTGCATTGATGGGAATAGGTTCCGCGCGGGGAGAGGCACGATCAATTAGAGCTGCTGAGTTAGCAATTTCTAGTCCACTCTTGGAAGCTTCTATTGATGGTGCACATGGAGTATTGCTCTCAATTGCAGGTGGATCTGATTTAGGCCTTTTTGAAATTAGTGAGGCTGCTGAATTAGTAGCTAAGTGCGCGCATCCAGATGCAAATATTATTTATGGCACAGTAATTGATGACGCACTAGGTGACGAAGTCAGAGTAACCGTGATTGCAGCTGGTTTTGATGGTGGCGCTCCAAAGAAAATGACAATGCCAGTTATTGATTCCACAACAGTTTCTGGAAATGCGAATCCAATTCCTTCAAATGATCCACTGGCTGTTGCCCTTGATACTCAGGAAGAGAAACCTCGACGGAGAATCACATTTCAAGAACTAGTTAGCGAAGATGAAATCGATATCCCTGATTTTATGAAATAACAGAACCTATGATCCGCGAGTTTTTTACATCGCGTCATGGTGGCGTTAGCGCAGGGCAATATTCGAATTTTAATTTGGCGTTGCATGTTGGCGATGAAGTTGCCTCGGTACTGGAAAACCGACAAATTTTAGCTAAAGCTCTCGGGCTTACTGTGGATCGGGTTTTTTATATGGACCAGGTACACGGAAATGAAATAGCCGTTATTGAACGATCCCGTCCGTTTTCGCAAAATCCAAAAGTTGATGCTCTAATCACTAAAGAATCTGGAACGGCATTAGTAGTACTTGTTGCCGACTGCATCCCTTTACTATTTCGTTCGCCAAGTGCAATTGCGGCGGTGCATGTTGGTCGGGCAGGTTTAGTTTCGGGAATAGTCGAAGAAATAATTGCAAAACTTAACTTGTTTGGAGCAAAGAATAACGAGATTAGCGCCGCAATTGGCCCGGCTATTTGCGGAAATTGTTATGAGGTATCTACCGAAATTTATCTGGATGTTGTAGCAAAGTACCCAGCGACTGCGACAACCCTAGAAAAGCACCGGTTAGATTTACCAGCTGGTGTGATTTCTATTCTAGATAGTTTTGAGATCGAATATTCGAGAGAAAACTCATGCACATCTCATGGCGAGAACTTCTTTTCCTATAGACGCGATGGTGTAACCGGACGACAAGCTGGTGTAATTGCATGGTGACTGAAGACCGCCTTGAGGTGATTGCATCAGGTTTATCTATTGCAAAGGAAAAGATTGCCGCCGCTGCAAAATCAGTAGGTCGGGATTCCGGAGAAGTATCTTTAATAGTTGTGACTAAGACTTTTCCTAAGACCGATGTCGCACATTTATACAATTTAGGAGTGAGAGATTTTGGTGAGAATCGAGATCAAGAGGGATCGGAGAAAGCAGCAGATTTTCATCCCGATGCGAAATGGCATTTTCAAGGTCAGCTGCAGAGCAACAAGATTAAATCAATATTGAATTGGGCGGATGTGATTCATTCAGTTGCTGATTTAGATCATGCAAAACGGTTAAACGATCGCTTACTTGGCGGTTCGATCGATGTAGCTAAAAAGCAATTTCCGATCTTAATTCAAATTTCTTTGGACCAAGAAAAGCGAGTGGAACGTAATGGCATTGATCCAAGCGGATTAAATGAATTCGCCGATGCCATAGTTAAATTTGAGGGTTTAGAGCTCAAGGGATTGATGGCAGTTGCGCCAATTTCTGGAAATCCCGATAGCGCCTTTACCCGGTTGGCTGAAACATTTGGCACCTTTCTTAAACAATTCCCGGAGGCAAAGTGGTTATCGGCAGGAATGAGCGGAGATTTTGAAAGTGCGATTAGACACGGTGCGACACATGTCCGAATAGGTAGTTCAATCCTCGGTAACCGGAGCTACCTCTAATAAAATTTGGCCATGGTAAATGCGCTCAGGAAAATGACGAATTATTTGGGTTTAACGGAAGACGATTTAGTTTCTGATACCCAACTTGCACCAACTCCAACAGCTGCGCCTCGCAGAATTTTATCTAAATCAAATACTGAAGTTGCGCCAACAATTACGCCACGACTTTCAGTCGCACAACCAACATTGATTGCTGCAGATACAGCGCCAGTGTTAGATCGCATAGTTACATTGCATCCAAGGTTTTATAGCGAAGCTAGAACGATCGGCGAACATTTCCGTTCTGGTTCCCCAGTAATTATGAACTTAAGCGATATGGATGAGAGCGAACGGAAGCGATTAGTTGATTTCGCATCTGGATTAGTTTTCGGACATTCTGGGACTATTGAAAGAGTTACTCCTAAAGTTTTTTTACTGTCGCCACCAAATGTGATGGTGAGTACTGAAATTAAAGCAGCTGCGGCTGACGCAAGTTTCTTTAATCAAAGCTGATCTAAATAACGTGTTAAATATTGGCAACTTGATTGCCACAGTTTTAGAACTTTATCTATTTGTGTTATTCGCACGATTGATTTTTGATTACGCTCGAATGTTTGCGCGTAATTGGCGCCCCCGTGGAATCATTTTAGCTTTCGCAGAATTAACGTACTCACTAACAGATAAACCGCTATTTTTTATCCGCAGGTTTATTCCGCCATTGAGACTTGGAGCGGTGAGTTTAGATCTTTCTTTTGTGGTTCTTTTCTTTGGAATTCAACTGTTAATTGGAGTAATTAGTTAATTCCTAATTAGTTTAAGTGCCAGACCTAGTTCATTTTCGCCGTAAGGCAATGAAGAATCTCTTTCCATTTTTGTAGCAAGTACTTCTTGCGAAATAAACTCAGCTCCTGAAGTAATTGCCGCACATACCGATTCGGTTGCATTCCAATACATTGTGATTCGGTCGCTAATATCGAATCCTGCGTTTTTCCGCTCATCTTGTACCGCACGAATTACTTCGCGAACTTGACCCGCTGCAATTAATTCGGGGGTAAGAGCTAGATCCAAGGCAACGCTCTCGCCGGAATGACTTGCTACCGACCAGCCTTCCCTTGGTGTTTCAGTGATAACTAGATCAACTTCGGTGATCTCAGCGTTCTTGCCCTCGCCATATTGAATAGTTGCTTTACCGGTTTTACGGATTTGTGCAGTTAGTTCCGTTGGATTTAGTTCAGCGATTCTTTTCGAAATTGGCTGGACATCAGCACCAAAAGTTAAACCAAGTGTTTTGAAATTAGCTTTTATAGTTATATCTACTAAATTTGCACCAGCGCTAGAGATGTCATCCAGTTTTAACACGTTGAGTTCGTCAGATATTTGGTCTTTGAGTTGTTGGTCGAGCCCAACCCAACCTGAGGCTGAAATCAATGCCCTAGATAGTGGTTGCCGAATCTTTACTTTCGATTCTGCTCGAGAAGCGCGACCTAGTTCTACAAGGCGACGAGTTAGCGCAACCGATTCTGAAAGTTTTTTATCAATTAACTCTGGTTGCGATATTGGAAAATCAGCTAAGTGAACCGAGGTAACTGCAGTTGGTGAAACTGGTCGGATTAATTCTTGCCAAACATGTTCAGTAATAAATGGAACTAGCGGTGCCATTAGTAGCGTTAATTTCTCAAGACATTCATGTAGCGTTGAGAGAGCTGCTAGATCGCCATCCCAAAAACGGCGGCGCGATCTACGGACGTACCAATTTGATAAATCATCAATGAATTTAGCCAGATTCTCGCCTGCTTCTTGAGAATCAAAATTAGTTAAAGCTATGTCAACGCCAACGACAAGTTGATTTAGTTCAGAGATTATCCAACGATCCATCAATGGGCGCATTGAAATCTCAATTTGTTGATTAGAAGTTAATGGGTTGAAATTTGACGCTCTGGCGTAAAGTGATAAGAACGATACGGTATTCCAATAAGTTAGTAATGTCTTTCTAACTACATCGGAAATAGCATTATGGCCAACGCGGCGGGCGCTCCACGGTGAGCCATCTGCAAGCATGTACCAACGAACCGCATCAGCTCCATGTTGATCCATCAACGCCATCGGTTCTAGGACATTGCCCAGGTGTTTACTCATCTTTCGACCATCTTTATCAAGGATATGTCCTAAACAAAGCACAGTTTTATAAGAGGATTTTTCAAAAACTAAGGTGCCTATCGTCATCAATGTGTAGAACCAGCCACGAGTTTGATCAATTGCTTCGCAAATAAAATCGGCTGGATATGCTTCCTTGAATTTTTCAACTGAACCTGGTTTGTGAGGATAGCCCCATTGCGCAAACGGCATTGCGCCGGAGTCGTACCAACAATCGATAACTTCAGGAACCCTCACCATAGGTTTAGAACACTTCGAGCATGGGAATTTAATATCATCAACAAAAGGACGATGTGGATTGATTGCAGTTACATCATGCCCTACCAATTCGCTTAATTCTTTTAGTGAACCTATGCAGATTTCATGATCAGCTTCGCACCGCCATATTGGAAGTGGCGTGCCCCAATATCTATTTCGGGAAACTGCCCAATCAATATTGTTATTTAACCAATCGCCGTACCTACCGGTTTTGATGGTTTCCGGATGCCAATCAGTGTTTTCATTCTCTCTGATAAGCGCTTCTTTTATCTTGGTTGTTTTTATATACCAAGATGGTTGCGCATAATAAATGAGAGCAGTATGACAGCGCCAACAATGTGGATATGAGTGTTCGTAAGGTTGGTGTTTGTATAACTTTCCGGATTTTCTAAGTTCCTTAACCAGCGCTTTATCGGCTTCTTTGAAGAATATTCCACCAACTAATGGAACATCATTAGCAAAATGACCGTTTGCTAGTACTGGATTAACTACCGGCAAACCATAGGCACGGCAAACTTGCAAATCATCTGCGCCAAAAGCGGGCGATTGATGTACAAGTCCGGTGCCATCTTCGATAGTTACGTAATCTGCTAACACCACAAAGTGGGAATCTGGAATTTCCACAAAATCGAAGGGGCGCTGGTAAGTAGTCCGCTCTAAATCTTTGCCGCTTACTTTCTGTAATAGCTCAAAATCACCAACGACATCGGCTAATTCTTCGGCGAGGACTAAAACTTCTTCTTCATCACTATCTGGTTTTTTAGTTTTAACGACTACATAGGTAACTTTTGGGTTGACTGCGATAGCCGTGTTGGAGACTAAAGTCCAAGGAGTTGTCGTCCATACCAACAGTGAAGCGCCTAACTCTGCGAGTTTTCCAGAAGTTATCGGGAAGCGAACATAAACAGATGGATCAGTAACAGTTTCATAACCCTGTGCTAATTCATGATCTGAAAGTCCGGTACCGCATCGTGGACAATAAGGAGCAACTCGGTGGTCTTGTGAAAGTAATCCCTTATTCCAAATTTCTTTAAGTGACCACCAGACGCTTTCTACATATTCGCTAGACATAGTCCAATAAGCCTCATCAAAATCTACCCAGAAGCCCATGCGTTCGGTCATATCGGTAAATGCCCCAACATGTCGCTGTACTGATTCGCGGCACTTCTCATTAAATTCGGCGATTCCAAATTTCTCAATGTCACCTTTTCCAGTAAAGCCCAGCTCTTTTTCAACTGCAATCTCAACTGGTAGCCCGTGACAATCCCATCCAGCCTTGCGAATTACATGCTTTCCTTTCATGGTTTGAAAACGCGGAAAGACATCTTTAAAAACGCGAGCTTCAATATGGTGAGTGCCAGGTAAACCATTCGCAGTTGGCGGACCTTCGTAAAATGTCCAGGCTTCTGCTCCGGCGCGAGCGTTTACGCTTTCATGAAAGATTGATTGAGTTTCCCAAAAATTTAGAATTTCATGTTCAGTTTTTGGCAGATCAATTTGCGGGGAGATGCTGCGGTATTCGTTTTTCAATTTCCCGCTTTCTGACTCAACCTCGCTGGTAACTCCACTCTGGAATTAAGAGTTGGATTCTACCTTTGCAAAACTAAGATTCTGCTCGGTTTCTGGTCCATCGTGTGGCTGAGTGGCTTTTCTAGTCGAGAACCCATAGCCTTCGGCGCTGTGCCCACAAAAAAGAATTCCAAGAAGCCAATAGCTAAGAGTTCGAAAAAGAGCGCTGGAAAACCCGCCAAGAAATCTGGAGTTTTCAGTAGATTATTAGCAAAGAAAGCAACCGCTAAAAAAGCCCCAGCAAAAAAAGCCCCAGCAAAAAAAGCAACCGCAAAAAAGGCTCCGGTTAAAAAATCGGTTGCGAAGAAGCCGCTTGAAGTAAAGAAAATTCCAATAAAACCAAATATAAAAGCGCCAATGAAAACGGCCCTTACTTCCAGCACTGCAAAAGGTGGCGCAACCACAATCTCGGTTTATAAGCCAGAACCAGAATTGTTAGAAACAGCGATTGTTGCTGAACGTAGATTAGTTCTGCCACCTCCAGTTCGACCAATCAAGACGGGCAAGAAAGCCCCACAATTGAAACCAATTAAATCTGCACCAGCGCCACTTGTCGTCAAAGAGGGCGAAGATGGTTGGACCGCTACCGAAATGAAAGTGATGCGTTCGGAGTTAGCTAAGGATTTAGTTAGATTGAAGAAAGAGTTGCAAGCTGCAGAATCTGAAATGGATGATTTGATTAAAGCATCTGGTGTTGGTGCTGGCGATGATCAGGCTGATGCTGGAACTAAAACTTTTGAACGCGAACATGAGATGTCATTGGTTTACAACGCGCGCGACATGGTAATTCAAACTGAACGAGCTCTCGAAAGAATAGATACTAAAACTTACGGTCGTTGTGAAGATTGTGCTAGCCCAATTGGCAAAGCGCGATTACAAGTATTTCCTCGAGCAACGCTATGTATGGCGTGTAAGCAGAAAGAAGAACGGCGCTGAATGCCGAACGAGTTAAGCGGGCGCGTAAAACTTTAGCGTTATGCGCTTTTTCGGTATTCCTCATTGATTTCTTAAGCAAATTATGGGCAGTCAATTATTTAAGTGGACGTGATTCAGTAAAGTTGATTGGCTCTTTTTTGCAACTGACCTACACTACAAATTCAGGGGCGGCTTTCAGCATGGTGCCAAATGCAACTCTTGCTTTGTCATCATTCGGGCTATGCGTCGCAGTTTTTATAATTTTTTTCAGCAGAAAAATTATTTCGAATTGGTGGGGTTTAGTTCTCGGGTTACTGCTTGGTGGCATTTTTGGAAATTTATGGGATCGGATATCTAAAGCCCCAGGTGGGTTTAAGGGCGAAGTTGTAGATTGGATTGAACTGCCACATTGGCCAATTTTTAATGTGGCTGATTCAGCTATCTGTGTCGCTGCAGCGATAGTCATAGTACTTGCAGCGAAGAATATTCAACCTACGGCATCGAGTAGCCATGACTCGTGAACTGAGAGTTTTTACAATTCCAGATGGTTTGTCAGGGGAGCGCGTAGATGCAGCCTTAGCCAGATTGCTCGGATTATCGCGGACTACAGTGGCAGATTTAGCAAGTGCTGGCGAAATAACGAGATCTGGAAAACCTCTCGCAAAATCAGAACGAATTGAGAGCGGTGAGCAAATTGAAATTCTTTTTCCAGAACCTGCCCAAGCACCGCAACTAAATCCAACTCCTGTTGAAAATCTTGAAGTTGTTTACGATGATGATCAGGTAATAGTTGTCAATAAACCAGTTGGGTGTGCATCGCATCCAAGTCCAGGCTGGCACGGTGTAACGGTAATTGGTGGGCTTATAGCTGCGGGATATTCCGTTTCAACTAGTGGCGCAGCAGAACGCCAAGGAATCGTGCATCGGTTAGATGTTGGAACAACTGGGCTAATGGTCGTTGCTAAAACCGAGACTGCCTATACAAGTTTGAAAGATCAATTTAGAGAACGGACTGTTGGGAAAATTTATAATGCATTAGCGCAAGGCCACATAGATCCTTCTGAAGGAACAATTGATGCGCCCATTGATCGTCATCCAAAAGAAGATTATCGCTTTGCAGTTGTTGCTGATGGCAAACCCAGCATTACCCATTATTTAGCTTTGGAATATTATCCAGCAGCAACACTTCTAAAAGTGGAATTGGAAACTGGTCGGACCCATCAAATTAGAGTTCATTTCGCAGCGTTACGCCATCCATTAGTTGGCGATTTAACTTACGGTGCTGACCCAGCGCTTGCCGAAAAACTAGGGCTCACTCGCCCTTGGTTACATGCGATGGAACTTACTTTCAACCACCCAGCATCTGGTGAACGATTGACTTTCACTGCGCCTTATCCAGCCGACCTCACAAATGCTTTGGCGTTGCTCACTGAAAAGTAACGCCGCAAGGCAGTACTCTCACCAATCGTGACCCCCAATAATTCCGAAAAAAAGCCCGAGAATTCGGAGAATTTCGTACATTTACATGTACATACCGAATATTCAATGCTTGATGGGGCAGCTCGAGTAGAAGATTTGACTAGCGAGGTTGCACGGCAAGAAATGCCGGCAATTGCAATGACTGATCATGGAAATGTATTCGGAGCATTTGATTTCTATAAGCAAAGCAAAAAAGCCGGCGTTAAGCCAATTATTGGAATCGAAGCTTACGTTGCGCCAGAATCTCGATTTGAAAAAAAACGTGTCAAATGGGCTGATGGCGGAGAAGATGATGTTTCTGGTGGTGGCGCATATACACATATGACTTTACTAGCAGAAAATAATGTTGGTTTAGGAAATCTTTTTCGGCTCTCATCGCTAGCCTCACTAGAAGGTTTCTATTACAAACCAAGAATGGACCGTGAACTTTTATCTAAATACTCAGATGGAATCATTGCAACAACCGGGTGCCCTGGTGGCGAAATTCAAACTCGAATCAGAATGGGTGCATATAACGAAGCTAGAAATGCAGCTGCAGAATTTCGCGACATATTTGGTGCTGGGAATTATTTTGTAGAAATTATGGATCACGGAATTGAAATTGAACGTAGGGTCAAAGAAGACCTTTTGAAGTTAAGTAAAGAACTGGGACTGCCATTATTGGCAACAAATGATCTTCACTACACGTTCGCAGAAGATTCAGTTGCCCATGAGGCGCTGCTCTGCATCCAATCCGGATCTACATTGGCCGATCCAAAACGATTTAAATTCGAAAATGGTGAATTTTATTTAAAGAGCGCGCGCGAGATGCGCGAAATATTTAAAGAAATTCCAGAAAGTTGCGATAACACACTACTTATTGCGGAGCGTTGCAATATTACGATGCGAGAAAACGAAAATCTCCTACCTAAATTTGCGGTGCCACAAGGCGAAAGTGAAGATTCCTGGTTAATTAAGCAATCAGAGCAAGGCTTGCAAGAAAGATTAAAAGGAGATGTACCACAACTTTATGTTGAAAGACTCAGCTACGAACTTGGTGTAATGACCAAAATGGGATTCGCCGGTTATTTCTTAGTAGTTTCTGATTTAGTTGCACATGCTAAGAAGCAGGGCATTTGGGTTGGTCCTGGACGTGGCTCTGCGGCCGGTTCACTAGTTTCATTTTCCCTTGGTATTACTGCACTTGACCCGATTAAGCATGGCTTACTCTTTGAACGATTCTTGAACCCAGAGCGAATCTCTATGCCAGATATTGATTTAGATTTTGATGAGCGCCGTCGGGCGGAAATGATTCGTTACGCAACTGATAAGTATGGTGAAGATCGAGTTGCTCAAATAATTACCTATGGCACGATTAAATCTAAGCAAGCAATTAAAGATTCAACCCGCGTACTTGGATATCCATATGCACTAGGTGAGCGACTTACAAAAGCGCTACCACCTTCTGTTATGGGCAAAGATATTTCACTAGGTGGTGTTTTTAATGACGAGGATGAGCGATACGGTGAAGCTAGCGAATTCAGGACACTTTACGAAACCGATTCTGACAGCAAGAAAATAGTTGATACTGCACTTGGAATTGAAGGTCTAAAAAGACAATGGGGAGTCCATGCTGCTGGTGTAATTCTTAGTCGAGAACCGCTTCTTGATGTAATTCCGATTCATCGCCGGGAAGCTGATGGCGCAATTATTACGCAATTTGATATGGGCGCTTGTGAAGCTACTGGTTTGCTTAAAATGGATTTTTTGGGCCTTCGCAATCTTTCTGTTATTGACGATTGTCTGGCTAATATAAAAAATAATGCGAATAAAGTTGTAGATCTAACCACTTTGGAATTAACTGATAAGAAAACTTTTGAGCTGCTTTCCCGAGGCGATACATTAGGAGTTTTTCAACTTGATAGCGCTCCAATTCGTGCATTGCTTCGTTCAATGTCGCCAGATTCATTTGAAGATATCTCTGCTGTAATAGCACTCTATCGACCAGGTCCAATGGGTGTAAATGCGCATAATGATTATGCTGACCGTAAGAATAAACGTAAGCCTGCCGACCCAATTCACCCGGAACTTTCCGAATCGTTACAAGAGATTTTAGGTGACACTTATGGACTGATTGTTTATCAAGAGCAAGTAATGGCAATTGCACAAAAGGTAGCTGGATTTTCACTTGGTCGAGCAGATTTGCTCCGTAAGGCAATGGGAAAAAAGAATAAAGATATTTTGGATAAAGAATATGTGCATTTCGAAGAAGGTATGCAAAAGAATAAGTTTTCCAGTGTCGCGATAGATGTGCTTTGGAAGACGTTAATTCCATTCTCTGACTATGCATTTAACCGCGCCCATAGCGCGGGTTACGGAATGGTTTCGTATTGGACTGGATATTTAAAAGCTAACTATCCAACCGAGTATATGGCCGCGTTATTAACTAGCGTTCGCGACGATAAAGACAAGAGCGCACTGTATTTGAATGAATGTCGCAGAATGGGAATCAAAGTTCTGGCACCAGATGTGAACGAATCTGACGCGGATTACACCCCTAGAGGCGTTGATATCAGATTTGGTTTAGCAGCGATCCGAAACGTTGGCGAAAATGTAGTGGCATCGATCGCGAGAAATCGAATTGATAAAGGCAGGTTTACTTCCTTTGGCGATTTCTTAGCAAAAGTTGATGTTCAAGTTTGCAACAAGAAAACTATTGAATCTCTGATTAAAGCCGGAGCATTTGATTCGCTTGGGCACACAAGAAAAGGTTTGATGACAATCTATTTAGAAGCGATTGATTCAGTAATGGAAGCAAAACGTGCCGAAGCAATCGGGCAATTTGATCTTTTTGGTTCCACTCAAGTTTCCGAAGTACATGGTGTAGAACTTAATATTCCAAGCGATGAATGGGAAAAAACTTTGCTCTTAACATATGAGCGGGAGATGTTAGGTCTTTACGTTTCCGATCATCCTTTGTTAGGCGTTGAACATGTTTTACGTGCTGCAACAGATTTAGCCATCAGCGGATTATCTGATGACTCAATTGGGCATGATCAAATTGTCACAATCGCCGGCTTGATAACCAGTATTCAACGAAAGGTAACTAAACAAGGGGCATCTTGGGCGATTGTTAATGTTGAAGATCTAGAAGGTGCAATTGATGTTCTATTTTTCTCTAATTCATATTTACAACATTCAATTAATTTAGTGGAAGACCGAATCGTTGTAATTCGTGGTCGTGTAGATAAGCGGGAAGAGATTCCTAGAATTACTGCCATCGAATTATCGTTACCTGATATTAAACAAATTCCAACCGGACCTCTCATTATTCGAATGGATATGGCTAACTGCACTCCGCCAGTAGTCGATCGAATGAAGGAAGTTTTGCGATCTCACCCGGGAGGTAGAGAAGTACATCTAGAGCTTCAAGGAGCGCTGAAAAGCACAATTTTGAAACTAGATGAGGGCTTAAAAGTAACGGCATCGCCCAGTTTGAGTGCGGACTTGAAATCTATCCTTGGTCCAGATTGCTTAGTTTAATAGCGCCGCCCCATCCAATATTTATTTATTAGACTCTCCATATGTCAGTTGAACCATTAATGCGCACTCTTGATTTGCGCGGAATAAAGCTCTCTAAGAGTGGTTATCAAGACAAATTGCCGAGAGCGCGTTTAGATATTGATGGCGCCATGGTTCTGGTAAATCCAATTATTTCTGAAGTAATGAATGGAACCGAAAGTGATGTTTTAAATATCGGTGAGCGCCTAGATGGCGTTCGACCAAAATCAGTAAAAGTACCTCGTGAGATTATTGAAAAATCTTTATCTGAATTGCAACCAGAGATAAGAACTGCGCTAGAGGAGTCGATAAGACGAGTAAAGATTGTTCATAATGAACAGATTAGAAAAGATAAGAGTGTTCGCGTTGTTGACGGTGGCACGGTTGTTGAGCGATGGATCCCAGTAGATCGAGTGGGCCTTTATGTGCCAGGCGGAAATGCTGTTTATCCGAGTTCAGTAATTATGAATGTTGTTCCAGCCCAAATTGCAAAGGTAGAAAGCATTGCGATTGCCTCGCCACCGCAAAAAGAGAATGACGGATGGCCAAACCCGACAATTCTTGCCACGGCTGCATTGCTAAATGTTTATGAAGTGTATGCAATTGGGGGAGCGCAAGCTATTGCAAGTTTTGCTTTTGGGATTTTTTCAGATGACAGAAAGAGCATAATCTGCGAACCAGTGGATTTAGTTACGGGCCCTGGAAACATTTATGTTGCTGCTGCTAAACGAGCTTTGCGAGGCAAAATTGGGATTGATGCAGAAGCTGGGCCTACTGAGATTGCAATTATTGCAGATGCTAGTGCTATAGCTAAAGATGTTGCAGCAGATTTAATAAGTCAAGCCGAACATGATGTGATTGCTGCCGCTTTATTAATTACTGATTCCGAAAAATTGGCAAAAGAAGTGCAAATTGAATTAATTAACCGAGTTGCAAATACTAAACATAAGGCTCGCATCACAGAAGCCTTAATGGGTGTGCAATCAGCGATAGTTATGGTGGAATCTATTGATCAAGCTATTTTGGTTGCCAATGCATATGCTGCTGAACATTTGGAATTGCAATTTGTGGGTGCTCGCGAGAAATCTACAGAAATTAGAAATGCCGGTGCCATCTTCATAGGTAGATTTTCGCCAGTTTCACTCGGAGATTACTCGGCGGGTTCGAATCACGTTCTACCCACTGGCGGTTGCGCTTGTCATTCAAGTGGATTATCAGTTCAAACATTTCTCAAAGGTTTACATGTAATTGAATATTCCAAAGAAGCATTTGAGAATATTTCGCAAAATGTTATAACGCTGGCTAATGCAGAGAATTTACCAGCACACGGTCAGGCAATTACCGCTAGATGGGAGGAGTAATGTCTAACTGGCCAACTTGGTTGCCACTTCGTAATGATTTGCGCGCTCTAACGCCATATGGAGCCCCGCAACTTGATACTCCAGTTCGGCTAAATACCAATGAAAATCCATATTCATTGACGCCTGAAGTTGCCGGCAAAATATTGAAACGAATTAGCGAAGTAATAACAGATCTGAACCGTTATCCAGATCGGGATGCAATTACACTTCGTACGAATTTAGCAAATTATATTAATTCACAGTCCAATACTAATTTTACTTTCAATGAAATTTGGGCGGCAAATGGCAGCAATGAAATTTTGCAGAGTATTTTTCTAGCTTTTGGTAAGAAGGCATTGGGATTCCTACCTTCATATTCAATGCACCCATTGATTGCCAAAACAACAAAATGCGAATGGATATCAGGCAAGCGAGAGCAAGATTTCAAAATAGATTTGATTAAAGCAGAACAATTAATTGAAAGCGAAAAGCCTAATTTAGTTTTTGTAACCACACCGAATAATCCAACTGGAACTTCGATTTCAATTAATGAGCTGCAAAAAATTGCGGATGATTGTAAAAAAGTTGGCGCCCTCTTAGTAATAGATGAGGCTTATGCAGAATTTGCAGCGGAAGATTCTGCAGTTACCTTAATATCTAAGAACCCGCATGTATTGGTTGTTAGAACTATGAGTAAAGCTTTTGCGTTTGCTGGTGTACGAGTAGGATATTTAGTGGCTAATCCAGATGTTATAAATGCGCTGCTGTTAGTGCGATTGCCATATCACCTTAGTTCGTTAACTCAAGCTGCAGCAATGGCGGCAATTTCCATGAGCGATCTTTTACTTGCCGATGTAGCGAAGTTGAAAGAAGCTCGTGAAAAAATGGCAGCATCTTTAACTGAATTAGCGCTTACTGTTTTTGAAAGCGATGCTAATTTTCTTGCATTCTCTGGGTTTAGTATGAATGAGAAGGATGTTTGGGAAGCCTTGGTGAGTAAGGGCGTATTAGTAAGAGATATAGGGATCCCTGGATTTTTACGAGTAACTATCGGCAGTGACGCTGAAAATGCGAAGTTTCTATTAGCGCTCCAAGAAGTTATGGCAAACAGGTAAACTTAATTAATCGTCGGCCATTTAATTAGAAATGAGAATCAGTGACCAACAAGCGCAGTGCAAAAGTAGAACGCAGTACTAAGGAATCTAGCGTGCTAGTTGACCTAACAATTGAGGGAACTGGCAAAATTTTGGTCGAGACTGGCGTACCTTTTTTTGATCACATGCTCTCACAACTTGGGAAACACTCAGGATTTGATTTAACCGTAAAAACGCACGGAGATGTGGATGTTGATTCTCACCACACTGTCGAAGATACCTCGCTAGCTTTCGGGCAAGCACTACGCGAAGCGCTAGGTGATAAGAGCGGAATCCGTAGGTTTGGTGATGCCACTGTTCCACTCGATGAAGTTTTAGTTCAAGCAGCAGTAGATCTTTCTGGTCGACCATATTTGATACATCGTCAACCTGAGATTGTTGAGTTAATTGGAACTTTTGATACGACTTTAGGCAAACATATCTGGGAATCAATTGTTGCGGAAGCAAGAATTGCGCTACACATTCGAGTTCTTGAAGGTAGAAATGCACATCACGTCTTAGAGGCACAATTCAAAGCGGTAGCTCGTGCGCTTCGTGATGCAGTTGAAATTGATGGTCGTACTAGTGGAATTCCTTCAACAAAAGGCGTTCTTTGATAGTTATTTTAGATTATGGATCTGGGAATATCAGATCAGCCGAACGCGCCTTTGCAACTACAGGTAGAAAAGTTGTCGTATCTAGCGATCCTAAAATATGCGAAGAAGCAACCGGGTTGGTAGTTCCTGGTGTCGGAGCTTTTGCATCATGCATGAAAGGTTTTCTAGCAGTTGGCGGCGAGAAAATTTTGAGAAATAGAATAGCCAAAAGCTTGCCAGTTTTAGGAATTTGTGTGGGGATGCAGATTCTTTTCGATAGCAGTACTGAAAACGGTCATACAAACGGTTTGGGGATATTCCCCGGAGAAGTTTCCTTGATTCAGCAAAAAATATTGCCGCATATTGGTTGGAATAGCGTGGCTTCTGCTTCAAATTCAAATCTTTTTCGTGGGGTGGAAACTGAAGAGTTCTATTTTGTCCACTCATACGCTGCCAAAATGCAAGTGCACGGGGCAATTAATACATTCACCGAATATGGTGAAAACTTTTTATCTGCGATTGAAACACCTTTTGTTAGCGCTACTCAATTTCATCCAGAGAAAAGTGGTGCCGCCGGATTGAAATTAATTGCAAATTGGGTGGCAACGCTATGAATAATTTTCAAATTCTTCCAGCAATTGATTTGAAAGAAGGCCGTGCGGTGCGGCTCTATCAAGGGAACCTTTCAACTGATATTGATTATGGCGATCCAATTGCAGTTGCTGCAAAATTTGTTGCTGCCGGTGCGAAATGGCTCCATGTTGTGGATCTTGACGCAGCATTTGGGCGAGGGAGCAATGCTGATTTAATTGCCGAGATTGTTGCAAAATCCGGGATTTTAATCGAGATATCCGGTGGGCTTCGCGATGACCAGAGTTTAAATAGCGCGCTGGCAACGGGCTGTGCTCGAGTTATTTTAGGGACAGCTGCTATCGAAAACCCCGATTGGTGTGCAACGGTAATTGGTAAATACGGCGAAAAAATTGCAGTTGGGTTAGATGTACGTGGTCATGACTTAACAATTCGAGGTTGGACCGAAACCGCAGGAGACATATTTGAAGCGATAACTCGATTAGATAGCGCAGGTTGCGCCAGATATGTTGTTACTGATGTATCAAAAGATGGCACACTTTCGGGGCCAAATTTGGCTTTATTAAGTGAAGTTGCCCAGTTTACCGATAAACCAATTATAGCTAGCGGTGGCGTATCTAAATTAGAAGATATTGCAGATATTGCAGAGATTTCGCAGTTAGGAATTGAAGGAGTAATTGTCGGAAAAGCTATTTACGAGGGAGCTTTTTCGTTAGAAGAAGCTATTGCGAGATTTTCATAATGACTTTATCTACCCGAATAATTCCTTGTCTAGATGTAGAAAATGGCAGAGTGGTTAAAGGCGTAAATTTTGTAAATCTAATTGATGCCGGTGATCCGATAGAAATGGCGAAGTTCTATTTCGAAGAAGGCGCAGATGAACTAACTTTCCTCGATATTTCTGCGAGTAGCCAAGCTCGCTCAACAACTCTTAAAATTGTGGAGCAAACTGCAGCGCAGGTTTTTATTCCATTAACCGTTGGCGGCGGTATTAGAAGCGTTTCCGATGTTGATAAATTACTTCGCGCTGGTGCGGACAAGATTTCCATCAACACAGCTGCCCTCGAACGCCCAACTTTGATTAATGAAATTGTTGATAAATTTGGTTCGCAAGTTATTGTCTTGTCAATTGATGCCCGGAGAAAGTCCACTGGCGCGGGCTTTGAAGTTACAACTCATGGTGGCCAGAAAAGTAGTGGCAAGGATGCCCTAACGTGGATTGCAGAAGCAATCGAACGTGGCGTAGGCGAAATTCTTTTGAATTCCATGGATGCTGATGGAACTAAATCAGGTTTTGACATTGAAATGATTAAAAGTGTTAGAGAGATCGCGTCTGTACCAGTAATTGCAAGTGGCGGAGCTGGCAAAGTATCAGATTTTGTTGCGGCACTCACAGCTGGAGCAAATGCTTTACTGGCAGCAAGTGTTTTCCACTTTGGTGAAATTCGCGTTTCAGATGTGAAACATGCCATTAAAGAGGCCGGTTATCCAGTGCGTCAGATTCCTTGAAAGCCTTAGAATAATCAAGTGAGTGCAAACGTAGATCTAGAAACGGCGATTGCACCGATACTTGAAAATTTAAAAGAAAGTTCGGATTTGATCCCTGCAATTGCGCAAGATTTTGCAAGTAAAGAAGTTTTAATGTTGGCTTGGATGAATCGTGACGCGTTAAAACTTACAGCTAAAACTGGCAACGCTACGTATTGGAGTAGAAGTCGGAAAGAAATTTGGGTTAAAGGTTCGACCTCCGGACATTATCAAAAAGTCAAAGAATTGAAATACGATTGTGATTCCGATGCAGTTCTATTATTGGTCGAACAGCTAGGCGCGGCCTGCCATACCGGTGAATACACCTGTTTTCACAATTCAATTGAAATCGGAAATTGAGAATGAAGAGCAGAGGCAAGAATTTCCTGTTGGTCATATTTTTCTTTTTCTTGTTTGCAGCTCTTATCAAAAGCGGTGCTTCTAGGATTTCAATCCCGCAATTGGTTTTAGCGTTTTTAAGCGGTTCATTCGCGGTTTTCATATTTGTAAAAAAGGTACTTACAAGGAAAATTACAAAAAAATATGACCGGAAACCTTTAACTGCATGGAGCGCTTTAGATGCTGAACTAGACCCGACTGAAGATACGAATCGAGGGAGTAAATGAAGAGTAAATTTTTGGTATTCCAACCTTGGATTACACTTTTATTTAGATTAATTTTAGGTGGTGTGCTTTTAGCTGCAGGCGGTTTGAAAGTTGGTCATCTGCAAAAATCAGCAATGGCAGTCCGGGCATATGAAGTTTTGCCAATTTCACTTGCTAATTTGGTTGGCTATTCCTTACCCTGGATTGAAATTGGAATCGCGATATTTTTAATCTTGGGAATTTTCGTGAAGCAATCTGCAATCGCAGGTGGAGTTTTGATGTTCTTATTCATCGTAGGGATTTCTCAAGCTGCGATTAGAGGGCTATCAATTGATTGCGGTTGTTTCGGTGGCGGTGGCCAGGTTGCTGCTGGTAAGACCAAATACCTAGTTGAGATCTTGCGAGATTGTGTTTTGTTGGTCACAGCGCTCGTACTTAGCAAATTTCCACGCGGTAAATTTGGGTTAGATCGATAGTAGATTAAAGTCAGATTCTGTAACTAATTCCGAACGGAGCAAGTAATGGCGAAATCTCCAAAGACGAAAAATTCAGCAGGCGGCGCATCTGGCAGCGGCGATAATTTCACCCGCTGGTTAGTTGCTGGCATGGTTGGGTTAGTTTTAATTGTTGGTGTCGCCTTTTCGATATTCAGTAATCGCACAAACACAGCCGCAACACTGCCTTCAACTGTAAAACAAAGTGACGGATACGGAATTTCTTTCAATTCAAACGTTAAACCAGTTGTTGATATTTGGGAAGATTTTCAGTGCCCAGTCTGTAAGAATTTCGAAAGCGTAGTTGGCGATTATATAAATCAATTAATTGTGGAGAAGAAAATTAGCGTTGTTTACCACACGCTTTCATTCATCGGTGATGAATCTATTCTGGCTGCAAACGCAGCAGCTTGCGCATCCGAAGAGGATAAATTTCTACCGTTCCATTCGCTGCTTTATCAGACGCAATCTGCCAAGGAAAATACCGGATTATGGAATGCGAAATCTTTGGTAGAACTAGGGTCCCAAGTTGGGGCTACTTCAGAGAAATTTGTATCTTGCGTAAATAAAGGTACATATGCCGCTTGGGTTAGCAACGTAGCTACCGATGGCGCGAAGAAGAATGTGAACTCAACACCAACAGTTTTTATAAATGGAATTGAGATCGATCGCAAAACTCAATATTTCGATTTAGCAGCTTTTAAAGCGGCACTAGTTGCTGGTGGACTTAAGGGATAGTGGGAAACTTTCACCAATTTATTCCATCACCAACTCGTTCCTATATCGAGTTGGGTCCACTAACAATTCATTTTTATGCAATTGCGATTCTTTCTGGAATAGTTTTGGCAATTTATTGGGGAAATTTGCGTTTTGTCTCAGCAGGGGGAGCGCCTGGAAAAGTTTCTGAAGTAGCACTCGTTGCAGTTCCGTTGGGCGTAATTGGCGGCCGGATTTATCACGTAATCACCTCGCCACAAGGATATTTTGGTAAAGGCGGAACGCCCATTGAAGTTTTCTATATTTGGCAAGGTGGCCTTGGGATTTGGGGAGCAATAACGCTTGGTTTTTTTGCTGCCTGGTGGAGTTTTAATCGTAATAATTCAAATGGCGAAAGCTTGCCAAAGTTTGCAACTTTTGCCGATGCATTGGCACCAGGAGTGATTCTTGCCCAAGCGATTGGTCGCTGGGGAAATTGGTTCAACATTGAATTATTTGGCAAACCAACGACTCTGCCGTGGGGGCTTGAGGTGCCAAGTGATTTTAGACCTGCAGGGTTTACTCATTTCGCTACTTTTCATCCTACATTTTTATATGAATCAATTTGGTGCGTATTAGTGGCATTTATATTATTGCGACTTGAAAAAGTAAGAATGGCTCCTGGGTCAATCTTTATAGCATATGTGGCGCTTTATTCATTCGGTCGAACTATTATCGAAAGTATAAGAATCGATGATGCTAATTTGATTTTGGGCTTAAGACTTAATATTTGGGTCGGCTTATTTGTCTCAGTTCTATCTGGCGCCACTTTATTTAAGCGATGGAAATCCAGAGTTAAGGGATAGTATTTACACATGCCATTAGTTGATGTACACCAAAGGAACCAACACCATTTAACGCATCGCAGTGGATGGTTACGGGCAGCCGTACTTGGTGCTAACGATGGGTTAGTTTCAACTGCTAGCTTGATGATTGGTGTTGCCACCGCTAGAGCCGATAATTTTATAATTACCGCCGGCCTTGCCGGCATTGCTGCAGGTGCAATGTCTATGGCAGTGGGCGAGTATGTATCAGTTCGTTCGCAAAATGATATTGAAGATGCAGATATGCGAATTGAAATAGAACATTTAGCAATCGACCCTGAAGGCGAGTTAGAAGAGCTCGCTCATATTTATGAGAATCGTGGATTGCCAAAAGATTTAGCGTTACAGGTCGCAAAACATATGCATGACAAAGATCCACTTGAAGCGCACCTGCGAGACGAACTTGGTCAATTTGAACACACTAAAGCGCGACCGGTACAGGCAGCCGTTGCATCAGCGTTGAGTTTTACCATGGGTGGGTTTATTCCGTTTCTTGGAGCGTTCGCACCAACTCTCGGCGCTAAAGCTTGGAGCATCGTTTTCATAACTCTGGTTGGCTTGATCGGCACCGGAATAATTAGTGCGCGAACTGCAGGTGCGCCAGTTTTAAAAACCACCATTCGAATTTTTATCGGAGGCGCTATCGGCATGGCTATTACCGCTGGAATTGGCCAACTAGTTCACATTTCTGGAATTTAACGCACCCCTCCTAACTTTTCTAACTCTTTGCTAGAGTAACGCTCTCACTCGGGCCATCGCTGTCCCAGAACTCAACCACATCTTTTTATGGTGTCTATTTTCTGGAGAACACAAGTGCCACTTTTCTCTGCGTTGCCTGCGAAGGCGGGTTTATATAACCCTGCGCAAGAGCATGACGCATGTGGCGTAGCAATGGTTGCAACGTTAAATAAGATTGCAACTCATGAAATTGTGCAACAAGGTTTAACGGCGCTCCGAAATTTAGAACACCGCGGTGCATCTGGTGCTGAAATAAATAGTGGAGATGGCGCAGGTATTTTGATTCGAGTTCCAGATGCGTTTTATCGAGAAATAGTTAATTTTGAATTAGGAGCTGTTGGCAGTTATGCAACTGGAATTGTTTTTCTCCCTAAAAACTTTGCTCAAAAGCAGCGGATTGCAGAAATCGCTAGCCAAGAGGGGCTAAAGATTCTCGGTTGGCGCGAATTGCCAACCAATCCAAAATCTTTAGGAAAAACCGCCGTTTCGGTAATGCCGGAATTTGAACAGGTTTTTGTAACAGCAATTGATAATTCACTTAATTTAGCGCTAGAACGGAAGGCATTTTGTTTTAGGAAACGAGTTGAACACGAACTTCCAATATATTTTCCGTCACTATCGTCTAGAACTATTGTTTACAAAGGTATGTTAACTACAGGCCAACTCGAAGAATTTTTTCCAGATTTATCTGATCCTCGAGTTGTCTCACCATTGGCGCTAGTTCATTCTAGGTTTTCTACAAATACTTTCCCATCTTGGCCACTAGCTCACCCATATCGTTACATTGCACATAACGGTGAAATTAACACTGTGAAAGGCAATCGAAATTGGATGGCTGCTAGAGAAACACTTCTTGCAAGTAATTTAATTCCCGGTGAGATATCAAGATTATTTCCAATTGTCGATCCACACGGCAGCGATTCCGCTTCACTAGACGAAGTGCTGGAGTTGCTATATTTAAATGGTCGATCATTGCCTCATGCGATGTTGATGATGATTCCGGAAGCGTGGGAGAACCATGCATCCATGTCAGAGAAACGCCGCGATTTTTATCAATTCCATGCATCGCTCATGGAACCTTGGGATGGTCCTGCATGCGTAACTTTTACTGATGGAAAACAAATAGGCGCAGTGCTTGATCGAAATGGATTGCGGCCATCTCGTTATTGGGTGACTAAAGATGGATTAGTAGTTCTTGCCAGTGAAGTCGGTGTTTTAGATATAGCTCAAGAACGAATTGCTCGAAAAGGTCGATTACAACCAGGAAGAATGTTCTTAGTTGATATAGATGAGGGCAGAATCATCGAAGATGATGAGATTAAAGAAGTTTTAGCTAATGGTGCTCCATATAGCGATTGGCTCCATGCGGGATTAATTAAATTAGAAGATTTGCCAGCTAGAGAACATATTGTTTATCCGCACTCATCAGTAGTTCGAAGGCAACGCGCTTTTGGCTATACCGAAGAAGAACTCCGCATAATTATTGCGCCAATGGCAAAATCCGGTGGCGAACCGTTAGGTTCAATGGGAACTGATACACCAATTGCTGCTTTATCGGATAAGCCTAGGTTACTTTTTGATTACTTTGCACAATTATTCGCGCAAGTTACAAACCCACCGCTAGATGCAATTCGGGAAGAATTAGTTACTTCGCTTGGTGGATCGATTGGACCAGAACATAATCTGTTAGATCCTGGCCCAGCCTCTTGTCGCCAAATTTCGTTGCCATTTCCAGTAATTGATAATGATGAATTAGCAAAAATTATTCACGTTAACGCCGATGGTGATCATCCCGGTTTTATTACACATATTGTGCGCGGTTTGTTTTCAATTGCGGGTGGTGGCGAGTCGCTTGCAAATCGATTAACAGAAATTCGAGAAGAGGTTTCAGCGGCAATTAACGATGGTGCACGTCTTATCGTGCTATCAGATCGCGATGGCGATGCCGAAAATGCGCCAATCCCATCGCTCTTACTTACTGCGGCGGTACATCATCATTTAATTCGGGAAAAAACCAGAACAAAAGTTGGATTAGTAGTAGAAAGCGGCGATGTTAGAGAAGTACATCATGTAGCGCTCTTAGTCGGATTTGGCGCAGCCGCAGTTAACCCATATTTAGCGATGGAAAGCGCAGAAGATTTAGTATTACAAGGAGTTATTACCGGAATTGCGCCAGAGAAAGCAGTTCGAAATTTAATTAAAGCGCTTGGAAAAGGCGTATTAAAAGTTATGTCAAAAATGGGAATTTCAACAATTGCCTCATATACCGGTGCCCAAGTTTTTGAAGCAATCGGGTTATCGCAAGGAGTAATTGATGAATATTTTGTCGGGGCCACATCAAGATTGGGTGGAGTTGGGCTAGATGTAATTGCGGAGGAAACCATACGACGACACCATGTGGCATACCCACCAGGCGGCGAAATTCCGGGTGCTCGCCGATTAACAATTGGTGGGGAATATCAATGGCGCCGTGAAGGTGAGCCACATTTATTTAACCCAGAAACCGTATTCATGTTGCAACATGCTACAAGAAATAAACGTTATGACATTTTCAAGAGATACACCGAGAAAGTTGATGATCAGAGTAAGAATTTAATGACGCTGCGCGGACTCTTTGAATTCAAAGCGGATTTGCGAAAACCGATTGCGATTGATGAAGTTGAATCAGTAACAGAGATATTAAAACGATTCTCAACTGGCGCGATGTCATACGGTTCAATTTCAAAAGAGGCTCATGAAAACTTAGCGATTGCTATGAATCGGATCGGTGGAAAATCCAATACCGGTGAAGGCGGCGAAGATGCTGATCGTCTTGTTGTGATGGCGAATGGTGATTCTAAACGTTCTGCTATCAAGCAAGTTGCCAGTGGTCGTTTCGGAGTTACTAGTGAATATTTAGTGAACTCGGATGATATTCAAATCAAAATGGCGCAAGGTGCCAAGCCTGGTGAAGGTGGTCAATTACCAGGCAACAAGGTTTATCCATGGATTGCAAAAGTTCGCCACTCAACTCCTGGAGTTGGATTAATCTCGCCCCCGCCACATCACGATATTTATTCTATTGAAGATTTAGCGCAATTAATTCATGATTTAAAGAATGCTAATAAAGATGCGCGAATCCATGTGAAATTAGTGGCAGAAGTTGGAGTAGGCACAGTTGCAGCAGGAGTTAGCAAGGCTCACGCAGATGTTGTATTAATTTCCGGACACGATGGTGGCACCGGCGCTTCGCCGCTTACATCATTAAAACATGCTGGCGCGCCATGGGAATTAGGTTTAGCGGAAACCCAACAAACGTTGTTATTAAATGGATTGAGAGACCGAATAGTTGTGCAAGCTGATGGCCAGATGAAGACCGGACGGGATGTCGTAATTGCAGCGCTACTAGGGGCCGAGGAATTTGGTTTTGCAACTGCTCCACTAGTTGTTTCTGGTTGCATAATGATGCGTGTCTGCCATTTGGATACTTGTCCAGTTGGCGTGGCTACCCAGAATCCAGAGTTAAGAGCGAAATTCACTGGAAAGCCAGAGTTTGTCGAAACCTTTTTTGAATATATAGCAGAAGAAGTTCGCGAAATATTAGCTTCATTAGGTTTTAAAAGTTTGGCGGAAGCTGTTGGCCAAGTTGAGGCGCTCGAGACTAAAGCCGCAATCGAACATTGGAAAGCAAATGGATTAGATCTTGCGCCACTTTTAAAATTCCCAAATGTATCGCCAGATTCAATTCGTCGAAATACAACTACGCAAGATCACGGACTTACTGGTGCTCTTGATAATGCCTTAATGATAAAGGCGTTGCCAGCTTTAGATAATAAAATTCCAACAAAAATAACATCTGCAATAAAGAATGGAAATAGAACAGTTGGCACAATGTTGGGATCAGAAATTACCCGACGTTTTGGAAGTAATGGCCTGCCTGATAATACGATTGATATTACTTTTCACGGATCTGCCGGGCAATCATTAGGCGCATTTATTCCTAAAGGATTGACGCTAAGACTATTTGGAGATTCCAACGATTATCTCGGTAAAGGATTATCTGGGGGCAGAATTATTTTGCGTCCCGACGAAAATACCTCATTCGACTCTGCCGAGAATGTGATTGCAGGAAATGTCATTGGATATGGTGCAACTACGGGTGAGATTTATATAAGAGGTGTAGTAGGAGAGCGCTTCTGCGTGCGAAACTCTGGCGCCACTGCAGTTGTAGAAGGCGTGGGCGATCATGGGTGCGAGTACATGACCGGC
The DNA here is from genome assembly GCA_964632545.1 of uncultured Bifidobacterium sp. Classification (GTDB taxonomy): domain Bacteria; phylum Actinomycetota; class Actinomycetes; order Nanopelagicales; family Nanopelagicaceae; genus UBA7398. Next base: position 90,685 of record CAZWBQ010000001.1, read on the forward strand.
GGCACGGTAATAATTCTTGGTAAAACTGGAAGAAACTTTGGCGCTGGAATGTCTGGCGGCATTGCATATGTTTTGGATCTAGATCCGCTTAATGTGAATCCAGAGATGGTGGACATACTTTCAGTTCCGGTCGATCGCGCGCTTGAAGTTAAGAATTTAATTTCACAATTTGCCCTTGAAACTTCATCTCAAGTTGCGATATCGATTTTAGAAAATTGGGATGAAAACTTGCCACGGATTTCAATGGTATTGCCACGCGATTATGCTCGAATTCTTGCGGTTATTGCGCGAGCAGAACGTGAAGGTTTATCAGCTGATGAGTTAGTTATGGAGGCGGTAAATGGGTGATCCACGGGGATTTATTAGCACGCCGCGCGAAACTCCAAAGCGCCGACCAGTTGATGTTCGGATCCAAGATTGGCGCGAAGTTTATGAAGTTCAAGATTTTGCAATATTACAAAAGCAAGCAAGTCGTTGTATGGATTGTGGAATTCCCTTCTGTCACCAAGGTTGCCCACTCGGAAATTTAATTCCAGAGTGGAACGATTTAATTTGGCGGGACGAAAAATCAGAAGCGATGGATCGATTACACGCAACCAATAACTTTCCAGAATTTACTGGTCGATTGTGTCCTGCTCCCTGCGAGACTGCTTGTGTTTTAGGGATAAATGCCGATCCAGTCACAATCAAGCAAGTCGAATTAAGAATTGTAGAAGAAGCATTTGGTAGTGGCAGCGTAAAGCCATTAGCGCCAGATCGTTTGAGTGGAAAAACTGTTGCTGTTATTGGTTCGGGCCCAGCGGGCTTGGCTGCAGCTCAACAATTAACTAGAGCTGGCCACACTGTAGTTGTTTATGAAAGAGCCGATAAAATAGGCGGACTTTTACGTTATGGAATTCCCGAATTCAAAATGGAGAAATCCGTTATTGATCGCAGAATTTCACAGATGGAAAAAGAAGGTACAAGATTTCGCACCGGTGTAAATGTTGGCGTTGATACAACTGCCACATCGATGAGATCCAAGTACGACGCAATTGTGGTCGCAGTAGGTGCTACAAAATGGCGCGATTTAGCAATTCCTGGGCGAGAATTAAATGGCATTCACCAAGCTATGGAATTTTTACCATGGGGGAATAAACAAGCTTTAGAGGAGTTGACGGAGACGCCACCAATAAATGCTGCTGGGAAACATGTGATTATTTTAGGCGGTGGCGACACCGGTGCGGATTGTTTAGGTACTTCAATTCGACAAGGTGCGGCTAGCGTTACGCAAATTGAAATCATGCCGCGTCCGACCGAGGAACGCCCGTCATCTCAACCATGGCCAACTTACCCAATGATCTACCGAGTCAGTAGCGCGCATGAAGAAGCTGGCGAACGTTTGTATGCCATATCGACTGAAGAGTTTATTGGAGATGGAAATGGAAATTTAAAAGCACTAAAAATTGCGGAGACCAAATTTGTTGCTGGAAAATTTGAAAAAGTCCCAGGTTCTGAACGTGAGCTAACCGCAGATTTAGTTTTATTGGCATTGGGTTTTACCGGTCCGGAGCAAAATGAATTTGTAAAGGATCTAAATGTAACAATAGATGAACGTGGGAATATAAAACGAGATAATAATTTTGCAAGTGATGTCGAAGGTGTTTTTATATGTGGTGATGCGGGTAGAGGGCAATCGCTGATTGTTTGGGCAATTGCCGAAGGACGAAGCGCCGCGGCTGCAGTAGATGAATTTTTAGTGGGCAGGACTCAGTTGCCTGCACCGATTGCGCCAACCGATCGTTCTTTGACTATTTAGTCAATTATTGAAGATAGAATAACTACCATGCGTCGAGCCAAAATAGTTTGCACTATGGGCCCCGCAGTCGCCAATCCAGAAAAAATTACAGCCTTAATTGAAGCCGGTATGAACGTGGCTCGGTTAAATCTTTCTCACGGTGGCTACGAAGAGCATAAAAAAGTTTATGACCTAGTTCGAGCAGCGGCTTTAAAAGCTGGCAAGCCGGTGGCAATCCTGGTGGATTTACAGGGCCCAAAAATTAGATTGGCAAAGTTTAAAGACGGTCCGCATTCGCTGGCCCGTGGGGATATTTTCACTATTACAACTGATGATGATGTTGCTGGTACTAAGGAGCTTGTAGGAACGACTTTTAAAAACTTGCCTGGAGATTGCAAGCCAGGTGATCGCATTCTCATCGATGATGGAAAAGTTACTGTAGAAGTTGTAAAAGTTGAAGGTAATAACGTAGTTACTAAAGTCATCGAACCAGGAGTGGTTAGTAATAATAAAGGTATAAATTTGCCGGGCGTGGCAGTTTCAGTACCAGCAATGTCTGAAAAAGATGTCGATGATTTACGGTGGGGTTTGAAAATTGGCGCGGATTTTATTGCGCTCTCGTTTGTCCGATCTGCAAAAGATTTATTTGATGTTCAAAAAGTCATGGATGAAGTTGGCGTTCGAATTCCAGTAATAGCCAAGATTGAGAAACCGCAGGCAGTTGCAAATTTGGAAGAAATTGTTGCGGCATTCGATGGCATTATGGTTGCGCGCGGCGATCTTGGTGTTGAAATGCCAATTGAAGATGTGCCGATGGTGCAAAAACGTTGCATCACTTTGGCGCGCGAGTCAGCTAAACCAGTAATTGTGGCAACTCAAATGTTGGATTCAATGATTGTTAATTCAAGGCCAACTAGAGCAGAAGCATCTGATTGTGCTAACGCGGTACTAGATGGTGCAGATGCGTTAATGCTCTCTGGTGAAACTAGTGTTGGTGAATTTGCAATCGAGGCGGTTGAAACTATGGCGCGAATCATTGAAAAAACTGAAACAGATGCGCTAGATCTAATCCCAGCTTTAAAACATAATCCACGAACTAAAGGTGGCGCAATTACCAAAGCAGCAGCAGATGTTGGCGCCATAATCGGTGCTCGATTCCTCGTGACATTTACACAGAGCGGCGATTCAGCCCGTCGGATGTCTCGGCTACGTTCGCCTATTCCAGTAATGGCTTTCACTCCAGAAATCGGAACTTATAACCGAATGGCACTTTCTTGGGGGATCGAACCAATGATTACCCCTGTGGTTGCCACTACTGATGAAATGGTTAAACAGTGCGATACCTTATTAATAGCAACTGGTCGCGTAAAAATTGGTGAACAGGTAATGATCGTTGCCGGAGCTCCTCCAGGAATTCCAGGCTCAACTAATGCGATGCGGGTTCATAAAATTGGCGATGCCGTAGGTGGCGCTGCACCGGCTTATCGCTAATTAGTTTTCGCACAAATGCGTTAATTCCTTATACTTATCCTTCTATCAATCTTTCTAGCTTTAAGCCTCGGTACTCCAACGGTAGAGAGGGCAGTCTCAAACACTGCATAGTGTCGGTTCAAATCCGACTCGAGGCACATGAGTCCAGAATTAAGTACGAACGCCGAAAAATCCCGCGGCCGAATCTTGGTAGCTGAAGATGAAGCATTGATTCGGTTAGATCTTGTTGAAATGTTAGTTGAAGCAGGTTATGAAGTTATTGGTGAAGCTAGCAATGGCGAAGAAGCAGTTGCGCTAGCTGAAAAACATAAACCGGATTTAGCAATCCTTGATGTGAAGATGCCAATCCTCGATGGAATTTCGGCAGCGGAAAAAATAATTGCAATTTCGCCAGTTTTAATGCTGACAGCTTTTAGTCAAAGAGATTTAGTCGAACGAGCCAGAGATGCTGGCGCGATGGCTTATGTTGTTAAACCTTTTTCGATATCAGATTTAACGCCGGCAATCGAAATTGCCATAAGTCGCCATCGCCAACTTAAAGCTTTGGAAAATGAGGTCGCTAATTTGTACGATCGATTAGAGACGCGAAAATTAATCGATCGAGCTAAGGGAATTTTGATGCAGGCTCTAAACCTCTCCGAGCCAGAATCTTTCAACTGGATCCAGCGTGCTGCTATGGACCGTCGAATCTCTATGAAGGCAGTTGCCCAGGCCGTGATCTCACCCGATTCGGTCCCTGATAACTAAACTGAAATTGTTGAAATTCGCGCTCAATGGTTACTGAAACGTTACTTTTTGAGCGGGGTGGGGGTTGGCGAAAATACCCAAAAGGGGCATACTTCGCGATACCTAAGGAGTACCTATCCCGGTCTTCTTACATTCGAATGAAGGGAACACTGTTACATGAAAAAAAACAACAAGGCTCTCGTAGCGCTTGGTGTCGTAACTTTGGCAATGAGCATCGTTGGATCAACGATGGCTCAATCTGCAACAGTTACTTTGACTGTTTCTTCTGACCTACCTCTGCAGGGTGGATCGGCTGATCAAAGCGAATCGACAAACAACGTTATCAAGTTGCTCCTTAAGCAAATGGGCAACAAAGCTGGTAAGTATGCAATTAAGTTCAAAGAATATGATGACTCAACCGCAGCTAAAGGTTCATGGGACGATGCACAGTGCGCAGCAAATGCACAAGCACACGTTGCCAACAAGACCGAAGTAGCAGTTATGGGTACATACAATTCAGGTTGTGCAAAAATTATCGTTCCAGTACTTAACCAAGATCCAAAGGGTCCAATGGTTATGGTTTCAAATGCGAATACAAACCCTGGTCTAACCAAGGCTTGGAATCCAGGCGAACCAACTAAGTACTACCCAACCGGTTTCCGTAACTACTTCCGCGTTGTAACAACTGATGATTTCCAAGGTTCAGCTGCTGCACAATTCGCACAGAGCCAAGGCGTAAAGTCAGTTTACGTACTTAACGACACACAGACTTACGGTCAAGGTGTTGCACAGGCTTTCACTACTGAAGCTAACAAAATTGGCTTAAAAGTTCTTTCTGCAGGAGCAGCTGGCGAAGGTTGGGATGCTAAACAACCTAACTACGAAGCTCTCTTCACAAAGATCAAAGCTCTTAACCCAGACATGATCTACATTGGTGGAATCTTCGACCTAAATGGTGGACAACTTGTTAAGGACAAAGTAAAGGTTCTTGGCGACAACACTAAAGTTAAGTTGATGGCACCAGACGGATTCACTGGATACCCAGACTTCTTGGCTCTAAAAGAAGCTGATGGCGCATACCTATCATTCACAGGTCTTTCAATCGACCTATTCCCTAAGAATGGTAAGGCTGCAACATTCCAGAAGGATTACCTAAAGGCATACGGCAAGGCACCTACTAGCTCATTCTCCGTTTACGGTGGCGCAGCTATGCAGGCAATCCTTGATGCGATTTCACGTTCAAACGGAACTCGTAAAGATGTATTCCTAAAGATGAAGACTGTAAATATTCCTGCAGCTAAGTCTGTTGTTGGAACTTCAATTCAATTTGATGATGCTGGCGATACTATCTATCACGACATCACCATCCTTGTAGTGAAGAACAACACAGAAACAACGCTAAAGAAACTCACAGTTAAGTAATACCGATTCGCTAAGTGGGTGGTTTTGGATTATTCCAGAGCCACCCACTTATTAAATTAAAAATTCGCATTCTAATTAAGGGCGGGTAAATTGAAAGCCACAGTAGATGTCAAAAAATTCACCGGCACTCGCGGGCAAATAAGACGCAAAAGAATTGAATTATCAGGAGCAGCAGTAATTGGTATTTTATTAATACTTTGGCTCGGGGTAAATCTCATAAAAGCGCCAACGCAGTTTGCACAAGTTACAGTTTTGGGACTCCGCAATGGATTGCTTTATGCGTTGATTGCCCTCGGTTACACGCTGGTATATGGAATTATAGAATTAATTAACTTTGCACATGGCGATCTATTTATGTTAGGTGCGCTTTTTTCCTCCTACTTCATCACGATTTGGTTTCATCAAGAAAATTCAAATTTAGCCGGCTGGGTAACTTTCTTGTTAGCTCTAATTGCGGCAATGCTTTTCTGTGGCACGATTAATGTATTAATTGAAAGACTGGCCTACCGAAAATTGCGGAGGGCTCCTAAACTTGCGCCATTGATTACCGCAGTAGGCATGTCATTTCTATTGCAATTTATTGGTATTAAATGGAACGGATCAACACCACGTCAATGGCCAACTGTTATTCCGCATGGAGAATATATTTGGTTTGGCGTAATTATTAGCCAAGTAACAATTATCTTGATTCTGGTGGCAGCTCCTCTTCTGATGCTTCTTACCTATGTCGTTACAAAAACTAAGCGTGGTAAGGCGATGCGCGCCACTGCTCAAGATCAAGATGCTGCCCGTCTTATGGGTATCGACGTAAATAAAACTATTTCCTTCACTTTTGCAATTGGTGGCGCACTTGCTGGCGCAGCCGGTCTGCTGTATCAACAATCGGTTGGCACAACTAACTACAACTTAGGTTTCCAGCTTGGTTTAATTGCATTTACCTCTGCTGTACTAGGTGGAATTGGAAACTTAAATGGGGCAGTTCTTGGCGCATTATTAATTGGCATAGTTCAAGGTTTAAATGATGGATTGCCAATTGCGCTTGGCCAAAGATGGTCACAGACAGTGGTGTTTACAATATTAATATTAATTCTGGTATTAAAGCCGGCTGGCTTACTTGGTAAAGCAACCACGGAAAAGGTGTGAAGATGGCTCGAAATAAGTCAAAGTCAAAAAGTTCAACTTCACAGCGTAAGTGGGCTACCGGATATTTAATCGCAGTAGTTCTACTTTTTATCACTTATCAATTCCTTTTCCCATGGGAAGGTTTGCCATCGGGAATTTATGACTTCTTGCAACTTTGGCTGCCGCCATCGGCAGTTAATGAATCCTTGGTTTATGTAATTTGCGCCCTAGGTTTAAATATCGTGGTTGGTTATGCCGGCTTACTAGATCTCGGATATGTCGCATTCTGGGCAATTGGTGGATATTGCGCTGGCTGGTTTATGTCTGAATTCTTTTACATGGTAAACCTTCACTTCTTTGGATCGGTGGCTAAAGCAGCACCTGGTATTCACGTCAATTTCTGGGGAGTTTTATTAATCGGCGGCTTAGTTTGTGCATTCTTCGGAATATTAATCGGTGCACCGACACTTCGACTAAAAAGCGATTATCTTGCAATCGTTACCTTGGGTTTTGGAGAAATTATTCCGCAAGTATTCTTTAATGGCGACAATATTGCTGGCTTCAATCTTTCAAACGGCACAAAAGGCATCACAATTCTCGACCCGATTCCTGCTGGCGTTAAAAATATTGGACCATTTGATTTTGGTTATAAATTTATCATCTTCGTTTTCTTGGCGTTTGTAATGATCTTTATCTCGCTTCGGTTACGGAAAGGTCGTCTAGGTCGTGCCTGGCTTGCTATTCGTGAAGATGAACTAGCAGCAAGCATGATGGGTGTGCCTTTGATGCAGACTAAATTAGCTGCTTATGCAGTTGGTGCTTTTGCTGGCGGACTAGGTGGTGTTGCCTTCGCGACCCACGTAGATGGTGTTTATGCTGAACGCTTCAACTTCTCAATTTCCATCTTCCTGCTAGCAATGGTGGTTCTTGGCGGTATGGGAAATGTTTGGGGGGTAATTCTAGGAGCGCTCTTACTCTCATGGATTAACTCGACCGGCTTGCCTGCATTTGGCCAGACATTCAATAACAGATTTGGAACTGAAATTAATTTCCCATCGTTTACTTTCTTGTTATTTGGACTCGTATTGATCTTAATGATGTTATACAAGCGTGAGGGTCTTATCCCAGAATCACGCCTTCGTTTAATTTTGCATGAAGGCGATCCGGAAGAAGAATTAGCAGAAAAGGAGAGTAAATAATTATGGCGCTCTCACCAGTAAAAGTTTTACAAGCTTCTAACATCAGCGTTGCATTTGGCGGATTGTTAGCGGTAAATGACATTACCTTCGACATTCCGGAAAAATCTGTTGTTTCTTTAATTGGTCCAAACGGTGCGGGAAAGACAACTTTTTTCAACGTCTTAACTGGTTTATATAAGCCATCGGCTGGAACTGTAAATTATGACGGTACCGATACCACTGATTTACCGCCACATAAAATTGCCTCACTTGGGATGGCTCGTACCTTCCAAAATATTCGTCTCTTTGGTCTGATGACTGCAGAAGAAAATCTTTTGGTTGCAATGCACTCCCATTTGAAATCAAAATTACTTGCCACTATTTTCGGCACTCCGAATCAACGTAGAGAAGAGCGAGAGGCGCTAGAGCGTGCTCGAGAAATTCTTAATTTCGTGGGTATCGGTAAATGGGCTGGTGAGTATGCTCGTAATCTTTCTTACGGTGATCAACGTCGTTTAGAAGTTGCGCGTGCACTTGCGTTGAATCCTAAAGTTTTACTTTTAGATGAACCTACCGCTGGTATGAACCCACAAGAATCACAGATTTTCATTGATTTCGTTTATAAAGTGCGTGCCGAACGCGATGTTGCAATTTTATTAATTGAGCATGATATGAAAGTTGTAATGAGTGTTTCGGAGCGGGTTACTGTGTTAGACCAAGGCGAAAAGATTGCTGAAGGTTCACCAGCCGATATTAAATCAAATCAACGTGTTATCGAGGCTTACCTAGGAAAAGCTAAGGGAGGCAAATAATGTCCGCGCTATTAGAAGTTAAAAATCTTAAAGTTGGCTACGGGAAAATCATTGCCGTAAAAGACATATCCATAACCGTTAATAAAGGTGAAATTGTTACTTTGATCGGTTCAAATGGGGCCGGCAAATCAACAACGCTACGCACCATTTCTGGATTGTTAAAACCTAAGTCGGGCGAGATACATTTCGAAGGAAATCGAATCGATGGCAAAGAAGGTCACGAAGTAGTAAAACTTGGTCTTTGCCAATCTCCTGAAGGACGGCGAATTTTTCCACGCATGACAGTTAGCGAAAACTTGGACTTAGGTGCTTTTCTAAGGACAGATAAAGCAGCTATCGAGGCAGACCGCGAACGAGTATTAGATCTTTTTCCAAGGTTGCGTGAACGTATTTCACAACGTGCCGGAACCATGTCTGGTGGCGAACAACAGATGTTGGCGGTTAGCCGCGCAATGATGGGCGCGCCAAAACTATTGATGTTAGATGAACCATCAATGGGACTTGCACCAGTTCTTGTGGATATGATTTTTGAAACGATAACAAAGATTCGTGAACAAGGAATCACAATCCTTCTTATCGAACAGAATGCGGCGGCAGCACTTGATGTTGCAGATCGTGCTTATGTTTTGGAATCTGGCACCATCAAGATGAGCGGCAAAGCTTCAGATCTTGCAAAAGATTCTGCAGTTACAAAAGCTTATCTGGGCGGCTAGAACTTAACGCTTAGCAAGAATTAGATTTGTGATTCTTGCAGTGCAAGTACGTTCACCTTTATCATTTGTAATTACGATTTCGTGACAACATAGCGTCTTGCCTAAAGTTATTGCGGTTGCAACGCCAGTAACGATTCCGGAAGTGGCAGATTTATGATGTGTAGCGTTTATTTCGATCCCAACGATTCTGCGATCTGGCCCAGCGTGTAATTGCGCAGCGATCGAACCTAAGCTTTCAGCCAATACAACACTAGCGCCACCGTGCAACAAGCCCATAGGTTGCGTATTACCTTCAACCGGCATTGTCCCGACCATCCGTTCAGGTGAAGCTTCAATAACTTCGATACCCATTTTTTCGCCGAGCGCGCCACGTCCTCGGACTTTTAAGAGTTCCATGTAATCATCTTTGTTGAATTCCATGGCGTCATTCTAGGCAATAACTCCATAGAATCACCGATGTGAAGCCGCGTCTTTTATTACTAGATGGACATTCTTTGGCCTATCGGGCTTTTTTCGCATTACCCGCCGAAAATTTCACAACTTCTACCGGGCAACATACAAACGCTGTTTATGGTTTCGCTTCAATGTTAATGAATTTGATTCGCGATGAACAACCAACACATATCGCAGTTGCATTTGATGTTTCGCGCAAAACGTTCCGGAGTGAAAAATTTCCAGAATATAAGGCGACAAGATCTGCAACTCCGGATGAATTTAGATCTCAATCAGCTTTTTTATACGATTTGGTTGACGCTTTTGGAATCAAAAGATTTGAAAAAGAAGGATTTGAAGCTGATGACATTTTGGCAACTATTTCCACTGCAGCGGCAGCGGCAGGATTTGAAGTTCTAATTTGTACTGGTGATCGCGATAGTTTTCAATTGGTTAGTAGCGATGTCACAGTTCTTTACCCGAAAAAAGGTGTTACAGAACTTGCTCGGATGACGCCAAGTGCCGTTTCCGAAAAATATGGATTAACGCCGGCTCAGTATCCAGATTTTGCGGCTTTGCGAGGTGACCCTAGTGATAATTTGCCTTCAGTTCCCGGCGTGGGCGAGAAAACTGCAACAAAATGGATCCAGGAGTACGGTTCGCTCGCTCAATTATTGGATAACGCCGATAAATTGGCGGGCAAAGTTGGCGAATCACTTCGCGCAAGTATTGAGAGTGTCCAAACGAATCGTGAACTTACCCAATTACTTCATGATGTTCCAATTACTTTTGCGTTAACTGATTTGCTTTGGCGCGGCCCACATGAAACAGAAATTTCTAAGTTATTCGATCATTTAGAAATCCGAACATTGAAGGAGCGATTGAAAGCTATCGGGACTTCCAGCGCTGCAGTGCCAATGGAAAACGTTAAAGTTACTGAACATAATGTCAAGGCGATATCTAGCGATGCATTAGAAAAGTTGATAAAAAATGAAAAATTACCAATTACATTTTCTGCTTCTTTTGCTGATGGAAAAATTTTGGAATATTCAGCACATTTAACGAGCGGTACTTTTCATGTTCAATCTGGGGAAATTGGAGATTGGTTCTCTGATCCAAAAATAGAAAAGATATCCCATGGCGCTAAATTCTTAATTCGGGATTTTGGAATGCAGGGTTTAATATTTGATACCGAATTAGCCGCGTATTTGATTAATCCCGGGACCAGATCTTTAGAACTGACAGATTTAACCCAAAGATATTTGGGTTTTGCAACTGACTCCCAAGGTGGTTCCACTGCCGAAACTCTTTTTGACGTATCTAATTTTGAACCCCGATCCGCAGCTTGGATTGCGGATTTAGCTGGAGTCTTGTTAAAGGATTTGCAGGAGCGTGAATTATTTAAACTTTTCAGCGAGATGGAAATTCCAGTTCTAAATCTTTTAGCAAAAATGGAATCAATAGGTATCGCGGTAGATGTTACAAAGTTAAAGGATCTAGAGAATTTGTTGCGAAACGATGTCGAGCGTGAAACCGCTGCGGCGCACAAAGCTGCGGGTAAAGAATTTAACGTAGCTTCACCTAAGCAATTGCAAGCGGTACTTTTTGAAGATTTAGGACTGCCAAAAACGAAGAAAATTAAAACTGGATATACAACGGATGCAGATTCGTTAGATTGGTTATTCATTAAAACTGGACACCCGGTACTGCAAAGTTTGTTAAGAATCCGAGAAGCGGGGAAATTAAAAACCACTATCGAAGGGTTATTGACCGCAACTGGTAAAGATCAAAGGATTCATACAACTTTCCAACAGACGGTTGCGGCTACTGGACGCCTTTCCTCTACTGATCCAAATCTACAGAATATTCCAGTTCGCACTGAAGAAGGGCGAAAAATTAGAGATTGTTTTATTGCGCAAACGCCGTTCATTGATTTAATGACGGCTGATTACAGTCAGATCGAGATGCGGATCATGGCTCATCTTTCCAAAGATAAAAAGCTGCTTGAAGCATTTCACTCTGGTGAGGATTTGCACAGTACCGTTGCTTCTGAAGTATTTGGAGTTCCAAGAGCAGAAGTCGATGCGGAAATGCGACGAAAGATTAAAGCGATGTCATATGGATTGGCATATGGGCTATCTTCATTTGGACTTGCGCAACAATTAGATCTATCACCGACTGAAGCAAGTGAGTTGATGGCCCGATATTTTGAACGCTTTGGCGGAATTCAAACTTATTTGAAGAGCGTGGTGGTTGAAGCTAGAGCAAAGGGCTATACCGAAACCATTATGGGTCGTCGGCGTTATTTGCCAGATTTGAATCAAGATAACCGACAACGCCGCGAAATAGCAGAACGAATGGCGCTAAATTCACCAATTCAAGGTTCGGCTGCCGACATCATAAAGATTGCAATGTTGAAAGTTGGTATAGCGATTGCTGAAGCAGGTGTTAAATCTCGTTTACTCCTTCAAGTTCACGATGAATTAATTTGCGAGATTGCGCCAGGCGAAGCGCAGATTATGGAGAACTTAGTGCGGAAAGAGATGGGTAGCGCATATCCGCTTAACGCTCCGCTCGAGGTCAATGTCGGCTTCGGGAAAACCTGGGATTTAGCTGCTCATTGATTGCACTTCTCTGCAGGAATTGACCTAGAGCAACTCTCCTAAGTAACCTTTGCCCTCGCTCACATCTCTTGCACTGACCTCGGACAGAGTAGGAAAGTGCCCAGTAAATCCAAAAGATTTTCTGGAGTCGGGTTGTGTGCATACCTACTAGTTTAAATTCCCCAATCGGAGCATCTTGAGCATTGCAAATGTAGCTGTAAATGACATTGGATCAGCAGAAGATTTCCTCGCCGCAATCGAAGGCACAATCAAAAATTTCAATGATGGAGATTTAGTAACTGGAATTGTTGTCCAGGTAGATCGCGATGAAGTACTCCTAGATATTGGTTACAAAACCGAAGGTGTAATTCCATCCCGCGAACTCTCTATCCGTCACGATCTTGATCCAAGCGAATTGGTAAAAGTTGGCGATCGTGTTGAAGCCCTAGTACTTCAAAAAGAAGATAAAGAAGGTCGTTTAATTCTTTCTAAGAAGCGCGCACAATACGAAAAAGCTTGGGGCGATATTGAAGGCAAGAAAGAACGCGACGAAGTTGTCGTCGGTACTGTTATCGAAGTTGTTAAAGGTGGTTTGATTGTAGATATTGGTCTCCGTGGCTTTTTACCGGCTTCGCTTGTAGAGATGCGTCGGGTACGTGATTTGACTCCTTATATCGGCCAGCAAGTAGAGGCACGCATTATCGAATTAGATAAGAATCGCAACAACGTTGTACTTTCACGCCGTGCATTTTTAGAACAGACTCAATCTGCCTCTCGGACGACTTTCCTTAACCAGTTACAAAAAGGACAGGTGCGCAGTGGCGTAATCTCTTCAATCGTAAACTTTGGTGCGTTCGTAGACCTTGGTGGCGTTGATGGTCTAGTTCACGTCTCCGAACTCTCTTGGAAACATATCGATCACCCAGGTGAAGTAGTTGCCGTTGGTGACGAAGTTACTGTGGAAGTTTTAGAAGTTGATTTCGAACGTGAACGGGTTTCACTTTCACTAAAGGCAACACAAGAAGATCCATGGCAAGCCTTTGCTCGTACTCACACTATCAATCAAGTTGTGCCTGGCGAAGTTACAAAGCTTGTGCCATTTGGCGCATTTATTCGGGTATTTGATGGCATTGAAGGTTTAGTTCACATCTCTGAACTTGCCGAACGCCATGTAGAAATTCCAGAACAAGTTGTTCAAGTTGGCGATCAGTTATTTGTGAAAATTATCGATATCGATTTAGAACGTCGTCGGATTTCGCTTTCACTTAAACAAGCTAACGAAGGCCACGATATTGAAGTTGAAGCATTCGATCCAACCCAATATGGCATGCCTGCGCGTTACGACAGTGCTGGAAACTTTATCTATCCTGAAGGTTTCAATGCAGAAACTCAAGAATGGCAACCTGGCTATGAATCGCAACGAGAAGAGTGGGAGCGTCAATACGCTGAAGCTCAATCACGGTTCATCGCACATAAAAAGCAGAAGGCGGAAGCACAAGCTGCCGACGCCGCTGCCGTAGTTGCAGAACCTGCAGCAGATGTAACGACTGAAGTAGCCGCAGCAGAATAGTTCAATCAAGAACGAACCCCGATACATTAATTTGTATCGGGGTTTATTTTTTTAGCAAGGTCAAAGAGGCGAGGATTGGCTGGAATAGATAGGCTGAAGGAATGTTGAAAGTCGCGCTTACCGGAGGAATCGGGTCTGGTAAATCTCTGGTTGGACAATTCCTTCAAGAACTTGGTGCAATCGTTTTTGATGCAGATCAACTGGCTAGAGATGTTGTAGAACGTGGCACAACCGGTTTCAATCTAATTTTAAAAAGGTTCGGCGATGAGATTCTCTCTGAAGGAGAGATAAATAGAGCTAAGTTGGCTGAGATTGTTTTCAATGATTCGGCAGCGCGAAAGGATTTAGAAGCAATTGTGCACCCGCTAGTAAAAGAAGCTGGTGATTTAATTATAAAGACGGCGCCAACTAACGCAGTAGTTGTAAATCAAATCCCATTAGTTTATGAAACAAATGGCGCTCATAGATTTGATTTCATAATTACTGTTGAAGCTCCAGAAGCGTTACGTTACGAGCGTCTGCGAGCGCGTGGTTTGAAGGATTTTGAAATTGCAAAACGAATGAGCGCGCAAGCCACTCGAACTGAACGAGCTAGTATCGCTAACTTAGTTATAGAAAATGATGGTGATAAGGATCAATTGCTTCGAAAAGTTGAATCAGCCTGGGAGAGCGAGTTAGCGCCTCGCGCAGCACAGAGCGAATGAGTCAACAAAGTTATATCCCGAAAGCCCTTAAGCCTTTTAAAGTAATCAGCGATTACGTTCCGGCTGGTGACCAACCAGATGCAATCAATGAATTAGTTGAAAGAATTGAACGCGGCGAGAAAGATATTGTGTTGCTCGGCGCAACAGGTACCGGAAAATCCGCAACTACCGCTTGGTTGGTAGAACGAATACAGCGTCCAACACTTGTGCTTGCTCCAAATAAAACGCTAGCGGCACAACTTGCTAACGAATTTAAAGAATTATTCCCAGAGAATGCAGTCGAATATTTTGTTTCTTATTATGACTATTACCAACCAGAAGCTTACGTTCCGCAGACTGATACTTTCATCGAGAAGGACTCTTCGATTAACTCTGAAGTGGAACGATTGCGTTATTCCGCTACGCATGCACTTCTCACCCGGCGTGATGTAATTGTGGTCGCCACAGTCTCATGTATTTACGGTCTTGGTCACCCTCAGGAATATTACGAGCGAATGGTGCTTCTTAAAGTTGGTGAAAGCATTGAGAGGAATAAACTGCTACGGCAATTTGTAGATATTCAATATAAACGCAATGACATGGCATTCGAACGTGGAAATTTTCGAGTGCGTGGCGACACTATAGAAATAATTCCGGTATATGAAGAATTAGCAATTCGAATCGAAATGTTTGGTGATGAAATTGAGCGCCTTACAACGTTGCATCCTTTAACTGGTGAGATTATCAGTGATGTTCCCGAGATTTTGATATTCCCAGCAACTCATTATGCGGCTGGTCCAGAGAAGATGAAGATTGCAATTACTAATATTGAAGCAGAGTTGGAAATAAAGTTAAAAGAGTTTGAAAAGCAAGGCAAGCTCCTAGAAGCGCAACGCTTACGGATGCGCACTACTTTCGATATTGAAATGATGCAACAGCTTGGTTTTTGCTCGGGTATTGAGAATTATTCACGTTTAATTGATGGTCGTGCAGCTGGATCCGCGCCAAGTTGTTTATTAGATTATTTCCCAGAAGATTTTCTCTGCGTTATTGACGAATCACATATCACCGTTCCACAAATTGGTGCCATGTACGAAGGCGATGCCTCTAGAAAGCGCACGTTAGTTGAACATGGATTTAGATTGCCGAGCGCTATGGATAATCGCCCACTTCGCTGGCCAGAATTTCTGGAGCGCACGAAGCAAAAAATATATCTATCTGCAACGCCAGGGAAATATGAGCTTGAAAAAACGGGTGGTGAGTTTGTAGAGCAAGTAATTCGCCCTACTGGATTGATTGATCCGCAGATCATAATTAAGCCAATTAAGGGACAGATTGATGATTTACTTTACGAAATTAGAATTCGTGCTGAACGTCACGAACGTGTTTTAGTTACTACGCTAACAAAAAAAATGTCGGAAGATTTAACTGATTATTTCACCGAGGCAAATGTAAGAGTTAGGTATTTGCATTCAGAGGTAGACACGCTGCGTCGAGTTGAGCTGCTTCGTGAACTCAGGCTCGGCGAATACGATGTTTTAATCGGCATCAACTTACTTCGCGAAGGTTTAGATCTTCCGGAAGTTTCTTTAGTCGCAATCTTGGATGCCGATAAAGAGGGGTTCTTACGCTCTACTACTTCGTTGATCCAGACTATTGGACGAGCAGCTCGAAATGTTTCCGGCGAGGTACATATGTATGCCGATAATTTAACAGACTCAATGAAACGTGCTATCGATGAAACAAATCGTCGACGCGAGAAGCAAGTGGCTTACAACAAGGAACGCGGGGTAGATCCACAACCGCTTCGGAAACGGATTGCCGATATTACTGATTTAATTGCAAAGGAAAGCGATGATACTGACCAACTTCTTAAATTAGGCAAGAAAACTGCTAGCGCAGGCGCAGGTGTTCATGTAAAACATTTAGTTCCGCTTCCAAAGCAGGAATTGATGAACCTCATAGAATCCCTTACCGAACAAATGCGAAACTCAGCAAGCCAACTTCACTTCGAATTAGCCGCTAGATTGCGCGATGAGATCGGCGATCTGAAGAAAGAATTGCGAAGTATGGATGATGCGGGGGTGAAGTAATTGAACGATCGATTAATTATTCGTGGCGCACGCGAACATAATTTGAAGAATGTATCGCTAGATCTGCCAAGAAACGCAATGATTGTTTTTACTGGGCTCTCCGGATCCGGAAAATCTAGCTTAGCTTTTGACACCATATTCGCAGAAGGTCAGCGTCGTTATGTGGAGTCACTTTCTGCATATGCCCGACAGTTCTTAGGCCAGATGGATAAGCCCGATGTTGATTTTATCGAAGGATTATCACCAGCTGTTTCTATCGATCAGAAATCAACAAATCGAAACCCGAGATCAACTGTTGGAACTATTACCGAAGTTTATGACTATCTTCGCTTGCTATTTGCAAGGGCTGGTCGACCACATTGTCCAAGTTGTGGCAAAGCGATCACTAAACAAACGCCACAAAATATTGTGGATCAAATTTTAGAATTACCACCAGAGACTAAATTTCAAGTTCTAGCGCCGATGGTTCGAGCGCGAAAAGGTGAATTCGTAGATCTTTTCAAAGATTTAGTTGCTCAGGGATATTCCAGAGCGCGCGTAGATGGCGTAGTAATTCAACTTACCGAACCGCCAAAACTTAAGAAGCAAGAGAAACACACAATTGAAGTTGTGATTGATCGATTAACAGCTAAAGCAGATTCCAAAAGCCGATTAACCGATTCAATTGAAACTGCGCTCCGATTAGCTCAAGGCTTAGTAACTTTAGATTTTGTTGACGTTAAAAGTGGCGATAAAACGAGAACTTTCAGTGAAAAATTAGCTTGCCATGATTGCGGACTTTCATTCGAAGAGATGGAACCACGTTCATTTTCTTTTAATTCACCATTCGGTGCATGTCCAGAATGCACAGGTATTGGTACAAAATTAGAAGTTGACCATGACTTAGTGATTCCAGATGACTCAATCTCCATCAATGAAGGCGCCATTGCACCATGGGCTTCGCGCCAGACTTCCGAGTACTTCTTACGATTGCTCGAAGCACTTGCTGGCGATGTGAAATTCTCAATGGATATGCCTTGGAAGAAGTTATCTGAAAAAGCAAAGAGCGCAATTTTGCATGGATATGAGTACGAAGTTCATGTTAAATATAAAAATCGATACGGACGGGTTCGCAATTATTCAACGGGGTTTGAAGGAGTAGTTTCTTTTATCCAACGCAAGCATGGTGAGACCGATAGCGATTACAGCCGCGAAAAATATGAATCGTATATGCGACAAACCCCTTGTCCAGTTTGTAAGGGCACTCGCTTAAAACCAGAAGTACTTGCGGTGAAATTGGGCGAGAAATCTATTGCCCAAATCTGCGAACTCTCCATAGAAGATTGCGCTAAATTCTTAAAGTCACTAAAACTTACGGCGCGCGAAAAACAGATTGCCGAGCGCGTTTTAAAGGAAGTGCACTCTCGACTTGGTTTTTTATTAGATGTCGGTCTTGACTATTTATCTCTAGATCGCCCAGCTGCCACGCTCTCCGGTGGTGAAGCGCAACGAATTCGGTTAGCAACTCAGATCGGTTCTGGTTTAACTGGAGTACTTTATGTTTTAGATGAGCCAAGTATCGGGTTACATCAACGAGATAACCGACGTTTGATCGAGACCCTTACACATTTACGCGATATTGGAAACACATTAATTGTTGTTGAACATGATGAGGACACAATTCGGACTGCCGATTGGATTGTTGATATTGGTCCTGGGGCTGGTGAACATGGTGGCGAAATAGTTGTTTCAGGTAGTTATGAAGATTTAATCAATTCGAAAACATCAATTACTGGCGCCTATATTTCCGGTAAACGTAAAATCGAAATACCAAAAAAGCGTCGGCCGATAGATCCAAAGAAGTCAGTTGTGGTAAAAGAAGCCCACGAAAACAATTTGAAGAATATTTCAGTTTCTTTCCCATTGGGTACATTCGTTGCGGTAACGGGCGTGAGTGGTTCTGGTAAATCTACTTTAGTAAACGATATTCTTTATACCGTATTAGCTAATAAATTAAATGGCGCACGCCAAGTTCCAGGTCGCCATCGCACAATTACTGGCATAGACCATTTAGATAAAGTAGTCCATGTCGATCAATCGCCAATTGGTCGCACACCTAGATCAAACCCAGCAACGTATACCGGGGTGTTCGACAAAGTTCGAGCGCTATTTGCTGAAACTACCGAAGCAAAAGTTCGCGGTTACCAACAGGGTCGTTTCTCCTTTAACGTTAAAGGTGGTCGATGCGAAAACTGTTCAGGGGACGGCACCATCACAATTGAAATGAATTTCTTGCCAGATGTCTATGTTCCTTGTGAAGTTTGCCATGGCGCTCGTTACAACCGAGAAACTCTAGAAGTACATTACAAAGGGAAAACGATTGCCGAAATCCTAGATATGTCGATTGAAAACGCAGTTAATTTCTTTGAATCTATCCCAGCAATTCACCGATATTTAAAAACCATGATGGATGTTGGCCTTGGCTATGTACGTCTTGGGCAATCTGCACCAACTCTCTCAGGTGGTGAAGCGCAACGAGTTAAATTATCTACCGAATTGCAACGTCGTTCTACCGGAAGAACTATTTACGTTTTGGATGAACCAACAACCGGCTTACATTTCGAAGATGTAAATAAACTCTTACATGTTTTGCAACGATTGGTTGATACCGGCAACACAGTAATCGTGATCGAACACAATCTTGATGTAATCAAATCCGCCGACTGGGTAATAGATATGGGCCCCGAGGGTGGCAATAAAGGCGGCACGATCATTGCGGAAGGAACTCCAGAAGCCGTTGCAAAAAATAAAGCAAGTTATACCGGGAAATATTTAGCGGAGACTTTAAAGAAGTAGCCATGGCTGACCCACAGAGCTATCGGCCGAAAGATATTCCGGATTCACCAGGTGTTTATCGATTCTTCAATGCTAAAGACGAAGTCATTTATGTAGGTAAAGCCATCTCACTTAAATCTCGACTAAATTCCTACTTTCAATCTAACTTAGCTGAGAAAACCAGGAAGATGGTTAACACTGCGGTCCGCGTTGATTGGACTCTGGTAAATACAGAAGTGGAAGCGCTCCAACTTGAGTTTAGTTGGATTAAAGAAGAGAACCCACACTTTAATGTGCAATTCAAAGATGACAAGTCTTACCCATTCTTAGCAGTTTCGATTAAGGATAAATTTCCGCGAATATATATAACGCGTTCGCAGAAGCAAAAAGGGGTAAAACATATTGGTCCGTTCGCACACCCTTGGGCGCTGCGTAGCACTTATGAAGTACTACTTAAATTATTTCCAGTTCGCTCTTGCACTGAAAGCAATTTCCTCAGAGCCCAGAAATCAAATCGTCAATGCTTACTTGGCGATATCGGAAAATGTGCTGCGCCATGTGTCGGTTGGGTAACTCCGGAAGCGCATCAACAAATTGCAAAAAATTTAATCAAATTCTTAGACTCAAATCCCGAGAACGTTACCGAGAAGTTAACTGACGAAATGCTCAATGCTTCTGCTGCGGAACAATTTGAAAAAGCCGCGAAACTCCGCGACCAATTACAAGCGCTGACAAAGGCGCAAGAATCAACCGACGCAGCGCTCTCTGAAGAGATCACCGCAGATTTTATTGCCATGCATGAAGACATTACGCACGCCGCATTCTCAATTTTCATCGTTCGTCATGGTCGAATTACTGGTTCGCGATCTTGGGTAGTGGATTTACAAGAAGTTCCCGAAGGTGATTCTGTTATGGATGCGGCGCTTCCTAAGATCTATCACGATTTTGATGTCCCACGCGAAATTTTAATAAATCAACCAATTACCTCCGAAGCTGGCGTAATTGAATGGCTTTCCCAAAAGCACGGTAGTTCAGTAGAGGTTAAAGTGCCACAACGTGGTGAGAAATTAGAACTCCTGCAAACTGTTAAACGAAATGCTAATCAAGCGCTTATTCAATTCTTAAGTAAACGGGCAAACGATGCTGGCGTATCCGGCCGTGCGCTGGAAGAGATTGCAACTGCTTTAGATTTAGCGGAACTGCCACTTCGTATTGAATGTTTCGATATTTCTAATATCCAGGGAACATCCGTTGTCGCATCTATGGTGGTTTTTGAAGATGGCCAATCTAAAAAGAGTGAGTATCGAAGATTCTCTATCGATGATGATGCCGGTTTTGATGATACGAGAGCAATGCATCATGTGATAACTAGAAGGTTTAAAAGGTATCTCGCCGAAAAAGATTTAGATTTAACTGAGTTGGAGATGAGTGGAGCAAATCGACCAAAGTTTGCTTATCCGCCGCAACTAATAATTGTTGATGGTGGCGTTGGTCAAGTTAATGCAGCTGCCCGAGCGCTATCGGAATTAGGAATAACAGATATTGCGCTATGTGGTTTAGCAAAAAGGTTAGAAGAAGTTTGGCTTCCAGAAGTAAAGAATCCCGTTATCTTTCCGCGCCATAGCGAAGCACTTTATCTATTTCAAAGAATACGCGATGAAGCACATAGATTTGCGATTACCTTTCATAGATCAAAGCGTTCCAAATTAATGCTCGAATCACTCTTAGATGAAATTCCAACTTTAGGTACTGCCCGAATATCGGCACTGCTTGAACATTTTGGTTCAGTATCAGCGATCCGTAAAGCCGATGAATCTCAAATCTCTCAAATCCCTGGAATCGGCGAGAAGATTGCGAAAGTAATAGTGGATTTCTTAGCCCAACAAAGTGTGCCAGAGAGCGTTAATACCAGCACTGGTGAAATCTCTTAAGGTGCTTGACAGATATAGCAAGATATTGGACATGAGGGGATCTCGATGAATCGCGAGTTGGTAGTTATTACCGGCATGAGTGGCGCAGGTCGTTCAACGATTGCTCACGCTATGGAAGATGCTGGTTGGTATGTCATCGATAATTTGCCACCTTCGTTATTAGCAAACCTCTTTGATTTAACTGAGAAAACAGTTGAGTCTATTGCAGTCGTAGTTGATGTTCGAGGACGACAATTTTTTGATGATTTAAATAGATCGTTAGCGGAGTTAGTTGAAAAAGGCATTTCACGTCGGATTTTATTTGTGGATGCATCAGATGATGTTTTAGTGCGCCGATTTGAATCGACTCGTCGGCCACATCCCTTGCAGGGTAATGATCGAATCGTAGATGGAATTGCAAAGGAGCGCGAGAAATTACGTGAACTTCGATCCGGTGCGGATTTAATAATTGATAGTACAGATTTGAATATTCATCAGCTAGAGAAGAAAACTGAAGAACTTTTCCATAAAGATGGAAATGCAGATTTGAAAGTAAATGTTCTTTCATTTGGATATAAATATGGAATTCCAGTAGATGCAGATTTAGTGATGGATTGTCGTTTTATACCAAATCCGCATTGGATTCCAGAGTTGCGTCCGTTGAATGGCACAGATGCGCCAGTCCGTGAGAAAGTTTTATCGGCTGAAAGTGTTAGTGAGTTCTTGGATCGCTACGTTGCGCTCTTTGAAACAATTGCAGATGGATATATCCGTGAAGGAAAGAAATTTATTACCTTAGCGGTAGGTTGCACAGGCGGGAAGCATCGCAGTGTGGCAATCGCTGATGAGTTAGATCGCCGGTTACAAAAAGTGAAATTACCAAGAGCGCAAGAGATTTCTACGCAAGCAATCCACCGAGATTTAGGACGTGAACGGTAGCCGTGTTGTTGAATCCTGATTTAAATGTTGTGGCTTTAGGTGGTGGACACGGACTTGCTGCGACATTAACTTCGCTACGTCGAGTTACCGCAAAATTAACTGCAATTGTGACAGTAGCTGACAATGGTGGATCAAGCGGAAGGTTACGCGAAGAATTTAATACTTTGCCGCCAGGGGATTTGCGAATGGCGTTAGCTGCCTTATGTGCTGATGATGAATGGGGCAGAAGCTGGGCTGAAATTATGCAGTATCGATTTACTTCTACCGGCGCCATGAATGGTCATGCGGTTGGGAATTTACTTTTAGCCGCACTTTGGGATAAAGATGGCGATCCCGTGTCAGGTTTAGATCGAGTTGCTTCGCTATTGAAAGTGGTTGGTCGAGTTCTTCCGATGGCGATTGAGCCGTTAGATATTGAAGGCACATTTCAATCTTCGATTGGCAGAACAATTATCAGGGGTCAGAAGGAAGTTGCGATTGCTAAAGGTAAATTGGAAACTTTAAAATTAATCCCAGAGAACGTATCAGCCACTCCAGAGGGCTTGGCCGCCATCGCTACCGCCGATTGGATTACTTTTGGACCTGGGTCATGGTTTTCCAGTGTGCTTCCGCATTTTTTAATCAAGCAACAGATTGATGCGATTCAGAAATCTAAAGCGAGAAAATTAGTAATACTTAATTTAGATGCAACGCCATCGATGCGGGGTGATGAATTTGCCGGTAGTTCCCCTGCAGAACATTTGGCAATATTGCAGAAATTTGCACCAGATTTTCGTTGCGATATTGCGTTAGCTGATACATCAGTAGCCCTTGATAAAGGGGCGATGGAGCGAGCTGTCGCTGATATCGGGGGCGAATTAATTGTGGCGGATATCGCATCTGGCGGCAGTGTGCACCATGATCCTGAAAAATTAGGTCCCGTAATCAGCCACATTTTCTCGCGATAGATGCTTGGATACGGGCAAGGCTAAAGGAGTTTATAAATGGCAATGACAGCATCGGTAAAAGATGAGTTAAGTAGGCTCTCGATTACCAAACCTTGCTGCCGTAAAGCAGAGGTATCCTCAATTTTAAGATTTGCTGGTGGGTTGCATTTAACTTCTGGAAAAATAATGGTGGAAGTTGAATTAGATACCGCGCAGAGCGCCCGTCGGTTACGTAAAGATATTGCAGATATTTATGGACACGAGAGCGATCTTGCAGTTATCAGCGCAGGTGGATTACGTAAAGGAAGTCGATATGTTGTTCGCGTCATCAAAGATGGCGATGCGCTAGCAAGACAAACTGGATTAGTCGATAGCAACGGCCGACCAGTTCGAGGGTTACCGCCACAAGTTGTCTCCGCCGCTTTATGTGATGCTGAAGCTGCATGGCGTGGTGCGTTCTTAGCACACGGTTCCTTAACTGAACCAGGCAGATCATCCGCGCTAGAAATTACCTGTCCCGGACCAGAAGCGGCATTAGCTTTAGTAGGGTCTGCTCGCAGATTGGGAATTGTGGCAAAAGCTAGGGAAGTACGTGGCGTTGATCGGGTAGTAATTAGAGATGGTGATGCCATCGGAGTATTACTTACTCGGCTGGGTGCACATGAAAGTGTTTTGGCTTGGGAAGAGCGCAGAATGCGACGCGAAGTTCGAGCTACCGCAAATCGGTTAGCAAATTTTGATGATGCAAACTTACGACGATCTGCAAGAGCTGCAGTTGCGGCTTCAGCACGTGTACAACGAGCCATGGAAATTTTAAGCGCTGAAATTCCAGATCATTTGCGCGAAGCGGGCGAGCTTCGAATTCAACATGGCCAAGCAAGCTTGGAAGAACTCGGATCACTTGCATCACCACCCATGACTAAGGATGCAATCGCTGGTCGAATTCGTAGATTGTTGGCAATGGCCGATAAACGGGCGCAAGATTTAGGAATTCCCGATACCGAAGCAGGGCTATCACCAGATTTGTTGGGATAGTTCGCTCTTAACCGACTGTTAAGATTGGCTATACCCACAATGTCGTGGTTAATTAAAGAATCAACCCGACAAATTCAGAATTTATCGTTGAGAAACTAATGGAGTGGAGTAATCGTGGTCAAAGTAGGCATTAATGGTTTCGGTCGAATTGGTAGAAACTTTTTCAGAGCAGCGCTCGCCCCAAATTCAAATATTGAAATCGTAGGCATTAATGATCTAACCGATAACGCAACTTTGGCGCACCTTTTAAAGTATGACTCAATCTTGGGTCGGCTGGGACTTCCAGTCACTTTCACAGATGACACCATCACAGTTGGTGGCAAGACCATCAAAATATTTGCAGAACGCGATCCAGCTCTGCTTCCTTGGGCTACGGTCGGAGCGGAAGTTGTGTTGGAGTCGACCGGCCATTTCACTAAAGCTGCAGATGCAAAGAAACATATTACCGCTGGAGCGAAGAAGGTAATTATCTCAGCGCCAGCAACTGATGAAGATATAACTGTTGTAATGGGGGTAAATCACACTCAATATGAGAGCGCAAAGCATCACATTATTTCAAATGCTTCTTGCACAACTAATTGCTTAGCGCCAATGGCGAAAGTAATTAACGATACTTTTGGAATAGTTCGTGGTTTTATGACCACTGTTCATGCTTATACAAACGACCAAGTTATTTTAGATTTTCCGCATAAGGATTTGCGTAGAACTCGTGCTGCTGCGACAAACATTATTCCTACATCGACTGGAGCAGCAAAAGCTATATCGCTAGTTCTGCCAGAGCTGAAGGGCAAACTAGATGGTTATGCGCTTCGAGTCCCAGTCCCAACAGGTTCAATCACAGATTTAACTTTAGAACTTTCTCGCGAAGTAACTGCAGCTGAAATCAATGCTGCCATCAAAACTGCATCTGAAACAACGCTAAAAGGTATTTTGCTTTATACCGAAGATCCAATTGTTTCTTCAGACATTGTTACCGATCCGCACTCTTGCATCTTTGATGCTGGAATAACTAAAGCTAATGGCACCACAGTTAAAGTTGCTGGTTGGTATGACAATGAATGGGGTTACTCAAATCGATTAGTAGATCTAATCGGTTACGTAGGTAAATCGCTCTAATGTCTATTCCAAATCTCGCCTCTCTTGATGTTAAAGGGAAGCGAGTATTTCTCCGTTGCGATTTGAATGTTCCATTAAAAGATGGCTTGATAACCGATGATGGCAGGATTAAAGCTTCGCTTCCGACGATAAATACTTTGCTGGAAAGTGGCGCATCTCTTGTAATTTGCGCTCACCTCGGTCGCCCAAAAGGTGAACGCAAACCAGAGTTATCGTTAGCGCCAATTGCGATTCGATTAGCTGAATTACTTGGTCGGGAAGTTATTTTTGCAAGAGATGTGGTTGGTGAAAGTGCGTCAAAAGCAGTTGCAGAATTAAAAATTGGCGGTGTAGTACTGCTTGAAAACATTCGTTTCGAATTAGCTGAAACTAGCAAGGACCAAGCCGAACGATCCCGCTTAGCCGCAAAATTAGCTAGTTACGCAGATGTGTATGTAGGAGATGGGTTCGGTGCAGTACATAGAAAACATGCCTCTGTCTTTGAAACGGCAGAATTATTGCCGCATGCTGCTGGGAAATTGATTTCGGCTGAAGTTGAAGTGCTTAGACAATTAACGATCGATCCAAATCGGCCATATGGAGTTGTGCTTGGCGGCGCAAAAGTTTCTGACAAAATCGGGGTAATTTCTAACTTATTAGAAAAAGTTAATATGTTGGCTATCGGTGGCGGAATGGTTTTCACATTTTTGGCTGCAGCAGGAAAAGAGATTGGTAAATCTCTAGTTGAAATAGAATCGATACCAACCGTAAAAGCCTTAATGTCACGAGCAAAAGAGTTAGGCGTAGAAATCCTGTTACCAACCGATATTGTGGTAGCGCCCGCATTTGCTAATGAATTGCCAAAAGTAGTTTCTGTAAACGAAATTCCATCAGACCAGATTGGATTAGATATTGGTCCCGATTCTGCAAAGAAATTTGCAGATGCTATAACTAAATGTCATACCGTTTTTTGGAATGGACCAATGGGAGTTTTTGAATTCTCTAACTTCGCAGCTGGCACAAAAGCCATTGCGCAGGCACTTACTGAAGTAGATGGTTTAGCAGTTGTTGGCGGGGGAGATTCCGCCGCTGCAGTGCGCGCCCTTGGGTTTACTGATTCACAATTCGGTTATATTTCAACCGGTGGCGGAGCCTCTCTTGAATATCTAGAGGGTAAAGAGTTACCAGGTTTAACAGCTTTAGAAGTTTAGTTCGTAATCATTTAACTTAGAGGAGCGAATAGTGCGTAAGCCGTTAGTTGCAGGTAATTGGAAGATGAACCTCAACCATTTAGAGGCGATCGCAGTAACTCAAAAATTGGCTTATTCAATTGAAGATAAAGATTACGATGCAGTTGATATCACCATAATCCCACCGTTTACCGATATTAGATCAATCCAAACTTTGGTAGATGGAGATCGCCTCAAACTAACTTACGGTGCCCAAGATCTTTCACCTGATACATCTGGTGCGTTCACCGGAGATATTTCGGGTTCAATGCTCAAGAAATTGGGTTGCACCTATGTTTTAGTAGGCCATTCTGAACGCCGCGCCATTCATAAGGAGAGCGATGAACTACTTAATAAGAAAGTCAAAGCTGCGCTAGCAAATGAATTAACCCCGATATTTTGCATAGGCGAAGAGTTGGCAATTCGCGAAGAAGGTTCTCAAGTCCAGCATGTTCTAAATCAAATTCGAATTGGTTTGCGCGGTTTTCATAAACCTGATTTGAAAAAAATAGTTTTCGCATATGAACCAGTTTGGGCTATTGGTACTGGAAAGACCGCTACACCAGAAGATGCGCAAGAAGTTTGTAGCGCTATCCGCGAAGATTTGAAGAAGTTCGGTAGCGATGAAATAGCTGACAACGCAAAGATCCTTTATGGTGGTTCTGTGAAATCGGCTAATATCGTCGATATTATGAAACAACCGGATGTAGATGGCGTATTGGTAGGCGGCGCGAGCCTCGATCCCGAAGAATTCGCCCGCATTTCGAAGTTTCATCGCGTCCTATAGCGCGGTATCCTTACGCCTTGTAAATGTCCGTTAAAACTGAAGTGTCTTTGCAATCTTAAACTTGTTAGGGGTTATTAAGTGAAGTTAGCGCTCTCGCTCCTTTTAATTGTTACTAGCGTTCTTATGATTCTGCTCGTATTACTCCATAAAGGTAAAGGGTCTGGACTTTCAGATTTATTTGGCGGTGGAATTTCATCGACTTACGGTGGGTCTTCTGTAGTAGAACGAAATTTAGATCGAATTACAATCGTGGTAGGTGGACTTTGGTTTGCCAGCGTAGTTGCACTCAGTTTGTTACTAAAGAATTAATTTCTTAACTGTAAGAAAGGGAAATCATGGCCGGTGGTAGCGCAATACGTGGATCTAGAGTTGGTGCGGGTCCAATGGGAGAAGCCGAACGCGGCGAAGCAATTGCCCGCTTTCGAGTTTCATATTGGTGCTTAAACGGACACGAAACAAAACCTTCATTCGCAGAAGATGGCACAGTTGTTATTCCAGATGAATGGGATTGTCCACGTTGTGGTTTTCCAGCTGGACGCGATAAAAGTAATCCGCCAAGCCCAGTAGTTAATACGCCTTACAAAACCCATCTTGCATATGTAAAGGAACGTAGAACTGAAGCGGAAGCGCAGAAGATATTAGAAGATGCGCTTCGCAATCTACGTGGTGATGAAGAGGAATAAAGTAGGGTAGACTTCACCTGCATCGCATTCGCGGTGTAGTTTTATTCATACGAGCGTCAGATACGCTCTCTTGCGAGTCTTAGCTACCAATCTTTACGAGACGCGCTTGTTGTCTCGATTGGTGTTTACATGTCATTTCTTAAATTGGGCGTTAATGCTGCGCTCGTACGTACTCTTACTCAAAACGGTATAACGTCGCCGTTTCCAATTCAATCCGCATCGCTACCTGATGCGATTTCTGGTCGCGATATTTTAGGTCGCGGGCAAACTGGATCAGGAAAAACTCTAGCTTTTGGCCTTGCTCTACTTACGCGTCTTGCTGATCGTAAGGCTCTACCTAATAAACCGCTTGCGTTAATTCTTTCGCCTACTCGCGAATTAGCTATGCAGATAACCGATGTAATCGGAGATTTAGCACCTGTAGTCGGATTGAATGCACAAGTTGTTGCTGGTGGACTTTCTTATCACAAACAACAGCAAGCGCTTCGACGAGGTGTAACTATTGTGGTTGCAACTCCGGGCCGTTTAATGGATTTAATGGAACAGAAAGATGTAATTCTCTCAGATGTTGAAATTACAGTTTTAGATGAAGCTGATCAAATGGCTGATATGGGTTTCTTGCCTTCCGTGCGTGAGATTCTAAATAAGACCAAAGCTGATGGACAAAGAATGCTCTTCAGCGCAACATTAGATCGCGATGTTGATTCACTTGTGAAGAAATATCTAAAAGAACCTGCTACTCACTCCGTGCAAAATGAAACATCTTCAGTTACAAAAATGAGCCATCACGTGTTGGTCCATGAAGCTAACCATAAAGATGAAATAACTTCACAAATCGCGGCTCGTGATGGTCGTACGATTTTCTTCGTTAGAACAAAACGCGGCGCTGATAAATTAACTGAAAAATTATTACGCGCTGGCGTAAAAGTAGGGGCACTCCACGGTGGAAAAACTCAAGCAGTTCGCACGCGAACTTTGGAGCATTTCAAGAACGGCAAAACGTTAGCTTTAGTAGCAACTGATGTGGCTGCTCGTGGAATTCACGTTGATGATGTGAGTTTAGTCGTGCATGTTGATGCTCCGGCAGATCACAAAGATTATTTGCACCGTGCGGGAAGAACTGCTCGTGCTGGTGAAAAAGGAACTGTGGTTTCCCTTGTAACAATGTCGCAACGTGGTGAATTAAAACGAATCACCGAAAAAGCCGGAATTCGCCCAACTACGACTTCAGTGTTACCAGGTGATAGCGAACTTATAAAAATAACTGGGTCGCGTAAACCAAGCGGAATTCCGATTGTAACTACAGTTACGAAAAGTGATTCAGTCCAACCAAAATTTCCGAAAAGAAATCGACCATCTAAAGCTCGTCGAACTTCTAACGCTCGTAATGAATCAACGCGCGGTGAAAGCTCACGTAGCGAATCGCCAAGAGGTGCCACGCCAAGAAGTGCCACGCCAAGAAGTGAAGGTGGCCGTAGTAATTCTGGACCAAGAAAATATGGATCTGATCGCGGCGCCGCTGGAAAACCAAAGAGTCGTACCGGAGAACGGCGACGAGCTCGTTAAAGTGCGCTAATTAAAGTTAGTAATTCAGATATCCCGTTCTTTCGATCACTAAGGTGAATTCGAAGGAGCGGGAATTTTCTTTCATTTAAAGCTTCCCCATCACCTAACGCTTGCGCCATGATCAATGTTTGCAAACTATAAATTTGATTTGGAATTTCAATTTCTTTTTCAAAGTCACCAGTAATTTGGATAAAGGAGCCAACTTGTGGACCACCTTTATGAAACTGACCAGTTGAATGCAAGAACCGAGGACCCCAACCAAAAGTCGTTGGAACCTGCGCCTTATTAGCAATCAATTCTCTTATTTCAATTATTTCGCGATTAGAAAAACGATCCAAATAAGCCATTATCGCAATGTAACCGTGCCCGGTTATGGCATCGGTTAAATATTCGTTTAGCGAAGTTAGTTTCTTCTCAGAGAAAACTTCTATCGAACTATCTATCAATTTTGGGGCCGGAATCTTTACCTTACCGTCTTGCCAACGAGATAAGAGGGCGCTGGTTTGATTTTTAGATTCAGTTACGTTTGGTTGATTAAAGGGATCCACTTTGAGCGCGAAACATAATAAAGCGGTAACCCACTCCCAAAAAATAAAATGTGCGCCAAGTGACCCGAGCGCTGACAATTCTCCAGAACCGTCGAATGTAATTACCGGATGGGCGCCCCCGATTGTCGAGTTCGATTTTTCAATAACAATAGGTAGAAGACCTTTTTGATTCTTCCCAGTTGATTCGGCAATTAGTTGTTCAACCCAATCACTTAGACCTGGAACATTGCTACCGCGATCTAGAAATGCAGTGAATCCATATTTTGGTTGGGCTAATAGGTAGGCCATCTGTACCGCAGGTGATTTCAATTCAATAAATTGGGGCTGTGCTGCATTTGCATCGTCAAGCAGTACTGAAACATCTACTCCGATTAATGCTGTTGGCACCAGGCCAAATGCAGAGAGGGCGCTAAACCTTCCGCCAACATTGGGATCAGCGTTGATAACCCGAAAACCAGACTCGCGCGCAGTTTTATCGAGCGGTGAATTGGGATCTGTGACAATCAAGATTCGATCATTAGATTTTAACCCCGCTGATTCAAATTTAGATTTAAAAATTGCCAGGTGAGATGCTGTCTCAATCGTAGAACCAGATTTAGAACTAATAATAACTAAAGTTTTCGAGAAGTCACCTTGCATCGCATTTGAAATTTGATCGGGATCGGTACTATCGATTACAAGTAAATCTTTTCCAAAGGTTTTACTGATTACTTCAGGAGCAAGTGAAGAACCGCCCATGCCACAAAGCACAATAGTAGAAATTTTTTCTTCGCGAATCCAGGCCGATAATGCATCTAATTGGGGGAGTAACTCTCTTGAAGTTATAGGTAGATCAATCCAATTTAATCTAATCCGCGCTTCCTCACTTGCAGCTTCGCCCCACAGTGTGAAATCTTTATTTGCCAATCTCTTGGCAGCGGCGAGTAAATCTTGATACAGGTTGGAAGCGTAATCAATTTGCGAAAGCGCTGAACCTGAGAGCGTTATGCCATCTGTTTTGTTCAAAGGGAAGCAACTTTCTTTACAGACTCGATCAATTCAATCCAAGGGGCAACAAATTTATCTATACCTTCTCGTTCTAACTTGACCGCAACTTCTTCCATTGAAATTCCAGTTGCGTTAAGTGCTTCTAAATCTTTTTCAGCGCTCTCAAAACCTGATGTTAGCGCGTCACCGCGAGTAACACCATGATCTTTCACCGCATCTAAAGTTCCTTGTGGCATCGTATTAACAGTATCTGGCCCAGTCAGTTCAGTTACATATCTCGTATCTTCATAAGTTTTATCTTTAACACCAGTTGAAGCCCAAAGTGGCCGCTGGATATGCGCGCCATTATTTTTTAAAGTTTTCCATCGATCACTCGCTTTTACGTTTAGGAATTCTTTATAAGCCAATCTAGCGTTGGCTATTGCTGCTTTTCCTAAAAGTGCCGTCGCAATAGGGGAGGATTGAGATTTCAATTGGTTATCCACTTCAGAATCAACTCGGCTAATAAAGAATGAAGCAACAGAGTGAATCTCGGTGATTGGCTTACCGTTCGAAAGTCGGAGCTCGAGCCCTTCCATAAAAGCGTTCAGTACAGCTTTATATCGTTCTACTGAAAAAATTATTGTTACATTTACGCTAATCCCATCAGCAATTAAAGCGGTTATTGCTGGCAGACCTTCTACGGTGGCAGGTACCTTTATTAATAAATTGGGACGGTTAACAAGGTTCCAAAGTGATTTACCTTGCGCAATCGTATTTTCAGTATCGCGCGCTAATCTTGGATCGACTTCGATACTTACTCGACCATCTATGCCATTACTTTTGTGAAAAGTATCAGTGAATAGATCGCAGGCATTGCGAACATCGTCTGTCGTTAATTTTGTGATTATTGATTCAATATCTAAGCCAGATACAGCCAAATCTGCGATCTCATTAGCGTAAAGATCTGATTTGCTTATAGCTTGTGAAAAAATAATTGGGTTTGTGGTAACTCCCGTAACGAATTCGTTTTTAATTAAAAAGCTCAATGATGTTGCGTTAGGCGCTTCCATCAATCGTTCTCTCGATAGGTCATCTAGCCAAATAGATGTACCAGTTGCTACAACTGCACCTAACCGCGCCGACATTTAACTATTCTTTACGCTTTTTAGCGCACGATGTGCTGCATCCACGACCGCTGCAGTAGTAAACCCAAACTCTTTAAAGAGCGTTCCAGCAGAAGCAGATGCGCCAAAGTGATCAAGTGAAACACTTTCACCGCAATCACCAATTAATTCGCGCCAACCAAGTGCAATGCCGGCTTCGATGCTAACTCGGGCTCGTACTTTTGGCGGTAGTACTAAATCTCGATAACTGCTTGGTTGTTCTGCGAACCATTCCAAGGAAGGTGCGCTAACAACTCGAGTTGCTATGCCTTGTTGGGTCAGAGATTTTTGACTTTCTAGCGCTAACGCAACTTCGGAACCGGTAGCGATCAAAATTACATCGGGTGTGTTTTCGCAGTCACTTAATACATATGCGCCTTTACCTACTCCTGAGGCTGGCGCTAACTTTGATCTATCAAATACTGGGAGATTCTGGCGTGATAACAAAATGCCGGTAGGTTTTTTTCGAATTATGATTTCTTTCCAAGCATGTACAACTTCATTTGCATCCGCTGGACGTACCACAGTTAAACCAGGAATAGCGCGTAGTGATGCAATATGTTCAACAGGTTGATGAGTTGGACCATCCTCACCTAAGCCAATTGAATCATGACTCCATACATATGTGACTGGCAATTTCATTAACGCGGAGAGTCGGACCGCACCCCGCATGTAATCACTAAACACCAAGAATGTGCCACCAAATGTTTTTGTTAAACCGTGAAGCGCGATGCCATTCATTATTGCACCCATAGCGTGCTCACGAATTCCGTAATGGATTACGCGACCGTAGGGATTTGCGTTCTTAAATCCGCTAGATAGTGGCAAGAACGATCCGCCACCTTCAATAGTTGTGTTGTTACTTTCAGCAAGGTCTGCTGATCCACCCCAAAATTCTGGAAATGTATTTGCCAGTATTTGAATTGTGTCTCCCGAAGCTTTCCTAGTTGCAATTTCTTTATCGGAGGAGAAGTTTGGCAATGAACTTTCCCAGCTTTCAGGTAGTTCTTTCAATTGTAATCGTTGTAAAAGTGCGGCACGATCTTTATTGTTTTTCCGCCAAAGATCAAAATCTTTTTGCCATTCTCCGCTTAATTCAGCGCCACGGGTTTTAACGGAACGAACATGTTTCTCAACATCATCAGGAAAGTAAAAATTAATTTCAGGGTCTAACCCAAGTACTTTTTTTGTAGCCGCAACTTCTTCTGCACCTAGAGCGGAACCGTGAGATTTAGCAGTATTTTTTAAAGTAGGAGCTGGCCAAGCGATAACAGTCTGTAATCGGATTAACGTTGGTTTATTTTTTTCTATGATTGCGTTTTCCATTGCTATTTCTAAGGCATCTCGATCTACATCACCATCGCTCTTTGCGGCAACTTCAATAACGTTCCATCCGTATGACTTATAACGCATAGCGACATCTTCATTAAAAGCTAAATGCGTGTCGCCTTCAATTGAAATACGGTTGTCATCATAAATAACTTTGAGATTTCCAAGTTGTTGAACACCTGCAAGTGATGAGGCTTCTGCACTAACACCTTCTTCGAAATCGCCATCCGAACAGATAACCCAAATGTTGTGATCAAATGGACTATCGCCGTTATTATCTGGATCAAACAAGCCACGTTCATAGCGTGCTGCCATTGCCATTCCAACGCCATTTGCTACACCTTGGCCAAGTGGACCAGTTGTTGTTTCAACGCCGGCAGTGTGACCGTATTCGGGATGACCAGGCGTTAACGAACCCCATGTTCGAAAATTTTTCAGATCCTCCAGTTCTACACCGTACCCGCTAAATAATAATTGGATGTAGAGAGTCAACGATGAATGCCCGCATGAAAGGATGAATCGATCTCGGCCTAACCAATTTGGATTACTTGGATCGTGTTTTAAAAACCGTTGGAAAAGCGTGTATGCAACTGGCGCTAGCGTCATCGCCGTTCCAGGATGGCCATTTCCTACTTTTTGAACCGCGTCCATGGCCAACGCTCGTGCCACTTTTACTGCTTTATCATCTAAATGTGACCAAGGTGCCTTTGTATTTTTTGCGGTCATCGAGTGAACACCTTTCCCGTGATGGCGAGATTCCAAGCTGAGATCCAAACTAACGTTGCTCCCATTAGATGAAAGCCCACTAAGAGAATAGGTACGCCAGTAAAATATTGAACAAAACCAATTCCGCCTTGTGCGAGCGAAATAAGTAGAAGTAAGAAAACTTTACGGCCAAAATTTCGCTGCACACTAGTCTCCTCATACATTCTCACAGTGAAGAAAAGTGCAATCGTTAAAAGCATAAAAACAATGACAACATCAGCGTGTATCCGTGTTATTAACCTTGGATCGAAGTTAAACCTTTTGGCTTGCGCATCGCCAGCGTGCGGTCCATTTCCGGTAACTACAGTGCCAAGTACAACTACTAAGATACTCATCAGCACAACGGATTGCGCCAATTTTTTTGAAACTGGGCGTAATTCAATTTTCAAATCCTTACCAACCGCCCGTTGTCGTAACGAAAGTGCACCACCGATTAGCACAATCGAAAGTAAAAAGTGTCCAGCAACTGGAATTGGATTCAGATGGGTAAGAACGGTTATGCCACCAAGAATCCCTTGACCAAAAATTCCAGCTAATTGACCTAGCGCTAACCAACGTAACTCTTTAGCGCGTTTTCTAACCACAATTACGATCACTGCGACTGCGGCTAAGAGCAGCGCAAAAGTTAGTAATCGATTTCCAAATTCAATCCAAGAGTGAAATTTGCCTTCAATTTGACCGGTTACCGGGGTAAATGAGCCGGGCGTACATTCCGGCCAAGTGGGACAGCCAAGGCCAGACCCGGTTAATCGAACTGCGCCGCCAGTAACAACAATGGCAGCTTGTAAGAAAACCAGAAGCGAAAATAGGAATCGTTCAATTCTGGACATACCCGAACCTTATTGCCGACACGAGCCAGTTGAGCTGAGGCTGGATTGGCGGTTTAAGGCGAATTACGCAACACTACTGTTGTGAAAAAGACTAGCGCTCATACCTTTCCAGGCGAGGATCTGCGAACCCGAGATCGCCTTGCGCGGGCAATTTTGGAAGCTGGTCCTTCAACAGCGGTGGCATTAGCTAAGCGATTGAAAATTACCCCTGCAGGTGTGCGGCGCCATCTAGATGCTTTAGTCCAAGATGGAATTCTTGAAGCGCGCGAACCACATCAACGAAGTCTGAATATCAGAGGTCGTGGACGCCCTTCCAAAGTTTTTGTGATGACCGAGATTGGCCGCGAAAAATTTGAACATTCTTATGATGATCTAGCAGTTTTCGCTCTTAAATATATGAACACCCAATCCGGCGCAGCAATGGTCACCGGTTTCGCGAATGCGCGCGCAGAAGATATGGAAAGAAAAGCTAAGTTATTTATTAGTAAAACTAAATCTGAAAATGGAAAACTTACAGGGCTAGCTGATTTTTTAAGTAGCGAAGGTTTTGCCGCCAATGTACATGATCAAGGCAATGGGCAGGAACTCTGCCAACATCATTGTCCAATCGCGCATGTTGCAGCCGAATTCCCAGAGTTATGCGAAGCAGAAACTGCGGCATTTTCTAGAATAACTGGCACGCATGTACAACGACTGGCCACCATCGCACATGGAGATGGTGTTTGCACCACCTTCATTCCAAATTTATCGAAAAAAACAACTACGGAGAAAGTTGGAAAACGCGCATGACACAAGTAGCACACCCAGAACTTGAAGGATTAGGTAAATATGAATTTGGTTGGTCCGATAAGAACGATGTTGGTGCAAATAGTAGACGTGGCTTAAACGAAGAGGTCGTACGCGATATCTCCGCGAAGAAAAACGAACCACAATGGATGCTAGATCTACGACTAAAAGGTTTGGCCTTATTCGATAAGAAACCAATGCCAAACTGGGGTTCTGATCTATCGGGAATTCATTTCGACACCATTAAATACTTTGTCCGCTCCACTGAAAAACAAGCCACCACATGGGATGAATTGCCGGATGACATTAAAAATACTTATGATCGACTTGGTATTCCAGAGGCCGAAAAAATGCGCTTGGTATCAGGTGTTGCAGCCCAATATGAATCTGAAGTTGTTTATCACTCTATTCGCGAAGATTTGGAAAAATTGGGTGTACTTTTCTTAGATACTGATACTGCACTTCGTGAACATGAAGATATTTTCAAAGAGTTCTTCGGATCAGTTATCCCAGTTGGCGACAATAAATTTGCTGCACTAAATACTTCGGTTTGGTCTGGTGGATCATTTATTTATGTCCCTAAAGGAGTTCATGTAGATATTCCATTGCAGGCTTACTTCCGGATTAACACTGAGAATATGGGTCAATTTGAACGCACTTTAATTATCGCCGACGAAGATTCTTACGTGCATTATGTAGAAGGTTGCACCGCACCAATTTATTCGTCAGATTCATTGCATTCTGCGGTGGTTGAAATTATCGTACGAAAGAATGCTCGGGTTCGTTACACCACAATCCAAAATTGGTCTAACAACGTGTATAACTTAGTTACCAAACGCGCTGTCTGTGCTGAGGGTGCAACCATGGAGTGGATTGATGGAAACATTGGATCGAAGGTAACCATGAAATACCCAGCAGTGTTTCTTATGGGTCCGCATTCAAAGGGCGAAACCTTATCCGTTGCATTTGCTGGCGAAGGCCAACATCAGGATGCCGGCGCAAAAATGGTTCACGCCGCTCCATATACATCTTCAACAATTATTTCTAAATCTGTAGCTAGAGGTGGCGGTCGAACTTCTTATCGCGGCTTAGTTAAAGTTGAAGAAGGTGCGCATCATTCCAAGAGCACAGTTAAATGTGATGCACTTTTGGTAGATACCATTTCGCGTTCTGATACATATCCATACGTCGATGTTCGTGAAGATGATGTTTCTATGGGACATGAAGCTACAGTTTCAAAAATTAGCGATGATCAACTTTTCTATTTGATGTCACGCGGCTTGTCCGAAGATGAAGCTATGGCGATGATTGTCCGAGGCTTTATCGAACCAATTGCACGTGAATTGCCAATGGAATATGCGCTTGAACTCAACCGCTTGATTCAATTGCAAATGGAAGGCGCTGTCGGATAGTGAGCACGTTAACTTCCAATTTATTAAATCATGCAAGTACGCCAACTGGCAGAGAAGAAGCTTGGCGATTTACTCCGCTCAAGCGAATAGCTGGTCTTCATGATCGTGAAACGCAAGTGTTGGATCAAGTTTCGCTCTTCCGTAAAAGCGAAGGAGAAAAAGGATTCTCATTAAAGCTGGTAACTACCGATTTGGTACCAGCCATTTCAAAAACGGATGATGTAATCGTTGAAAGAATTCGCGAAATTGTTGCAAAAGTTACAGTTTTGGAAATTGAACGCGATGCAGAAATTTCAGAGCCGATAACGCTTAATCGCAAGAATAGTTCTGATAAGGAATTCTCTCGAACCGTAATTCGAGCCGGTGCCAATAGTAAAGCAACTGTAATTATTGAAAATACCGGCTCATCAGTAATCGGAGAAGAGATTGAAATAATTCTCGATCCTGGTTCAACCTTGAATTTTGTAACGCTGCAAGAATGGGAAAATACCACTGTGCACTTAGCGCGACATCATGCAATCATCGGCAAAGATGCGACATTTAACTCCATAACGGTTTCAGTTGGTGGATCAGTTGTTCGAATTCTTCCGACAGTTGAGTATGCCGGTCCTGGTGCAAGTGCAGAATTGCTCGGCGTTTATTTTGCTACAGATGGCCAGCACTTGGAACATCGAATCCATGTAGATCATGGCGTTCCAAATGCTAAGTCTCGCGTAAATTACAAAGGTGCACTAGCGGGAGATCAAGCGCGCTCTGTGTGGATTGGTGATGTTTTTATTCGTGCAATTGCTGAAGGAACGGATACTTACGAACTTAATCGCAACCTTCTACTTACTGATGGTGCCAGAGCAGATTCAGTGCCCAATCTCGAGATTGAAACTGGCGAAATTATTGGCGCTGGCCACGCCAGCACAACTGGTCGATTCGATGACGAACAACTTTTCTATTTGATGTCTCGAGGGATTCCATCTGATGAAGCACGAAGGTTGGTAATTCGAGGCTTTTTTACCGAGATAATTTCAAAAATCGGCGACGAAGTTATTGAAGAAAGATTAATGGTTCGAATTGACCATGATTTATCCAGGGTTGGTGCGTAGTGCAATCGTTATCAATGCCTATTACAGATTTGATTCCTGGCAAACCAAAGAAAATTGAAGTTGGCGGTAAAGATATTTGCGTCGCACGCATAGGTGACGAAGTTTTTGCAATTGGTGATGTTTGTACGCATTCGGAAGCTTCGCTCTCTGAAGGTGACATCTCAGATTACAAAATTGAATGTTGGTTACATGGCGCAGAGTTCGATCTAAGAGATGGAAAATCTCTGACACCGCCAGCAACCGAAGATGCCGAGGTTTTTGCTGTAACACGTGATGGAGATACCGTCACGATAAGTCTCAACTCATAAGGAAGAAAATGTCATCACTGGTTATTAAGAATTTGCGCGTCGGAGTTGAAACTGATTCTGGTCTTACTGAAATTTTAAAGGGAGTGGACTTAACGGTTAACTCGGGCGAAACCCATGCAATTATGGGACCAAATGGTTCTGGTAAATCAACTCTTGCTTATTCCATTGCAGGACATCCGAAATACACAATTATGGGCGGCACGGTAACTCTAGATGGCGTTGATGTTCTTGAAATGACCGTCGACGAACGTGCAAAGGCAGGATTATTTTTAGCTATGCAATACCCAGTTGAAGTGCCTGGAGTTTCAGTATCAAATTTTTTACGGACTGCAGCAACTGCACTTCGCGGCGAAGCGCCAAAAATTCGTACTTGGGTTGGTGAAGTTAAAGAAGCCATGACTAAATTAAATATGGATCCAGCGTTCTCAGAGCGGAGTGTAAATGAAGGATTTTCCGGCGGCGAAAAAAAACGTCATGAAATTCTCCAGCTTGAATTATTGAAGCCGAAAATTGCAATTCTCGATGAAACTGATTCAGGGCTCGATGTTGATGCGCTTAGAATTGTTTCAGAAGGAGTAAACCGGGTGAAAGCCGAATCAAATATTGGTGTTTTGCTCATTACCCACTACACCCGAATTCTTAGATACATAAAGCCGGATTTCGTACATGTATTCGCAAATGGCCATATTGTTGAAGAAGGCGGCGCTGAATTAGCCGACAAGTTAGAAGAGAACGGTTACGCTGAATACATTAAGAGTTAATTTCAGATAGAGGGAAAATGTCGGGTTTGTTAGATGTAGCTGCGATTAAGCGGGATTTTCCGATATTTAATCGCACTATTCGTGACGGACAACGCTTAATCTATTTGGATAGCGGCGCAACTTCTCACAAACCAAAAGCGGTACTCGATGCTGAGCGGGACTTTTACGAAAATCATAATTCAGCGGTCCACCGCGGCGCTCACCAATTAGCCGAAGAAGCGACTGAACTATTCGAAGAAGCCCGTTTAGAAGTGGCTAGATTTCTAAATGGTGAAGGATCTGAAATAGTTTTTACAAAGAGCGCTACGGAATCTTTGAATTTACTCGCATACTCTTTTAGTAATTCCGGTAAAAATTCTAAATTTCATTTGAATCCTGGCGATCGTATTGTTGTTACCGAAATGGAACACCATGCAAATTTAATTCCTTGGCAACAATTAGCTGCAAGAACGGGTGCTGAACTAACTTGGTTATCCGTAACCGAGGATGGCAGGTTGGATTTAAGTAACATCGACTCCATCATTACATCCAAAACTAAAATAGTTGCAATTACTCATCAGTCAAATGTTTTAGGCACGATCAATCCAATAAAAAAATTAGCGAGCGCTGCAAAGAGCGTTGGTGCGTTATTTGTTCTTGATGCTTGCCAATCAGTTCCACATTTCAAGGTAGATGTGAAAGATTTGGGTATTGATTTCTTAGCGTTCTCTGGGCATAAAGCAGTGGGGCCTACCGGTGTTGGCATACTTTGGGGGCGTGCCGAATTGTTAAACGAGATGGAACCATTCTTAACTGGTGGCTCTATGATCGAATCTGTAACTATGTCATCGGCTACTTTTGCAGAATCGCCCCAACGATTTGAAGCTGGCGTTCCAAATATGGCACAGGCCATTGGACTTGGCGCTGCCATCCGATATCTAAATGGAATAGGCATGGAGAATATTCATAACCATGAGCTCTCGCTAACCGAGTACGCGCTCAAAAAATTGCAAAGTGTTGTTGGATTGAAAATCATTGGACCAGTTGATGCGGAAGCTCGCGGATCGGTTTTTTCTTTCACTATGGAAAATATCCATCCACATGATTTAGGACAGGCGCTCGATCAGAATGGGATCGCGGTTCGTACCGGGCATCATTGCGCATGGCCGTTAATGCGAGTTCTAAAAGTTCCAGCAACAACGCGTGCCTCTTTATATTTCTATAATGATTTTAGCGACATAGACGCTTTGATTTCTGGAATCTATGAAGCAAAAGAATTCTTCACATCTCCTAGAACGAGAGTGAAAAGTTAATGAATTTAGATTCCCTTTATCAAGAAGTTATTTTAGATCACTACAAAAATCCGTTAAATAAAAAACTTATTCCGAATCCAATCGCGCAAGTTACGCATTTGAATACAAGCTGTGGTGATGAGATAGTTTTAAATTTACATTTAAATGGAGATTTAGTTGAACATATTACGTGGGAGGGAGTTGGCTGCTCTATTTCGCAAGCGAGCACCTCAGTAATGTCGGATTTACTGACGGGGAAACCTATTAACGATGCTATGAGAATTTTGGAAAGTTTTGTAGAAGTTATTCAAAGTAAGGGCAAATTAAGTGGAGATGATGAAGTTATTGGAGATGGCGTTGCATTTGCGGGAGTTTCCAAATTCCCAGCACGAGTAAAATGCGCACTAATTGGCTGGATGGCATTTAAAGACGCGTTATCCCAGGGCTTAGCTAAAAAATAGAATCTAATTACTCAACAAAAATCGATAGGGGAGATGATGGTGGATAAATTAGCAAGTTCGGAAGATGTCACCGAGGCGATGAAAGATGTGATTGATCCAGAACTTGGGATTAATGTAATAGATCTTGGTCTTGTTTATGACATATCTATAGATACCGCAAATGTTGCTGTGCTAGATATGACCCTCACTTCTGCCGCGTGCCCATTGCAAGATGTAATTGAAGATCAAACTAGGCAGGTTTTGCAAGATTTAGTTAACGATGTGAAGATTAATTGGGTTTGGATGCCACCCTGGGGCCCAAATAAAATCTCTGATGATGGCCGTGAACAACTGCGCGCGATTGGGTTTACTGTATAGCCCATGTCAATGCATGCAACATGGATGTCGTTTAGATCCCTAACTGCAGATCAATCAGTTAAAGATCAAAAATTAAAGCCCGGTACGGTTAAAAGAATTGCAAGTTTTGCAGTTCCTTATAAATCATCTCTCATCATTTATTTGATTACTGTCGTATTGGATGCCTTGCTAGTAGTTGCTACACCTTTACTCTTAAGACGATTAATTGATCAAGGTGTTATTCCAGGTGATGCTAATTTAGTTACAAGATTAGCAATTGCAGTCGGTGTTCTTGCAGTATTTGATGCATTGCTCAGTATGGCCGGACGGTGGTTCTCCGCGCGGATCGGTGAAGGATTAATTTACGATTTAAGAACTAAAGTTTTTGAGCATGTACAGCGTCAATCAATCGCATTCTTTACTCGAACTCAAACTGGGGCGCTAATTTCACGGATTAATTCAGATGTAATTGGAGCGCAACAGGCTTTCACGGCAACCTTGTCTGGGGTAATTAGTAATGTAATAAGTTTAGTTTTAGTAAC
Organism: uncultured Bifidobacterium sp.; assembly: GCA_964632545.1. Classification (GTDB taxonomy): domain Bacteria; phylum Actinomycetota; class Actinomycetes; order Nanopelagicales; family Nanopelagicaceae; genus UBA7398. The sequence continues at coordinate 132,869 of CAZWBQ010000001.1, forward strand.
TGTAACAATGTTGATTCTTTCTTGGCAGATAACCATTGTTTCTTTGGTGCTTTTACCGGTATTTCTAATGCCAACCAAATGGGTTGGTAAAAAGCTACAGAAATATACTAGAGAGTCATTTAATTTAAACGCGGAAATGTCTTCCACAATGACTGAACGCTTCAATGTTTCCGGCGCACTACTAGTTTCACTTTATGGCGATCCGATAGCAGAGCACGAATATTTCTCAAGTCGGGCAAAGAAAGTGGCAAACATCGGCATCAGCATTGCGTTATTGAACCGAATTTTCTTTATAGCTTTAACTTCTATTGCAGCGATTGCTACCGCTTTTGCCTACGGAATTGGTGGTCACCTAGCGATAAATGGCGCTGTAACAGTCGGTACGTTGATCGCGATAACTTCATTACTTGCTCGGTTATACGGTCCGCTGACAGCGCTTTCAAATGTGCGTGTGGATGTGATGACGGCGCTTGTGTCTTTTGAAAGAGTATTTGAAGTTCTTGATTTAGAACCGATGGTTAAGGATAAAGTTTCAGCGATTTCTTTACCTAACAAATCTTTAAGTATTTCATTTCAAGATGTTAAGTTTTCGTATCCTAAAGCTGATGAAATATCGCTTGCATCTTTAGAATCGGTTGCGAAACCAGAAACGATTGAAAGCGGCGAAATATTAAAGGGCATTTCATTTGATTGTGCACCAGGCACACTTACCGCATTGGTTGGCCCATCTGGAGCTGGCAAAACAACGATCAGCGCACTTATTCCACGACTTTATGATGTGACTGGTGGGTCGATTGAAGTTGATGGCACAAATATTAAGGATTTAACGATGGCTTCATTGCGTAATGCAATTGGCGTGGTAACTCAAGATGCCCATATGTTTCATGATTCAATCGCGGCAAATCTTTACTACGCTAAAAAAGATGCTACCGAATCTGAAATGCGATCAGCCTGTGAAGCTGCGCAAATCTGGGATTTAATCGCTTCCTTACCAAATGGTTTTGAAACTGTGGTGGGCGAACGTGGGCATCGGTTATCTGGTGGCGAAAAGCAACGATTAGCTATTGCGAGGTTGCTATTGAAAGCGCCTAAAATTGTAATTCTTGACGAGGCAACAGCGCATTTAGATTCTGAAAATGAAGCGCTAGTTCAAGAGGCGTTAGCACATGCTTTGAAAGGACGTACAAGTATTGTGATTGCACACCGTCTTTCAACAGTGCGAGCTGCCGACCAGATTTTAGTTTTGCAAGATGGGGTAATTGTCGAACGGGGCAAACACGATGATTTGGTGGGGGAAGCTGGATTATATTCTGAGCTATATGCTCGCCAATCACTTGCTGGCGCGTAACGCTTCTCTGAAAATTAATACTCGCCCAAATAGCGCAAGCAGAGCAAAAAGTAGCCACTGCAAGGCATAAGCAAAATGTGGCCCATCAGTTAACTCTGGTAGTGGGTTTGGAAACTTTGGATCTAATCTTGAATCGCTAGCGGATAGTAAATCTAATGAAAAATTTGCAGTCTCAACTGATTGCGACTTATCCCAATTTTGTAACTGCGATTTCTTGCCGTTGGGGATTGCGAAGAAACTTCCCTGTACTCGATTAGTTAAATCACTTGTGCGTAACCTTGCATTAATACTTATCTGATTGGTTGAGGTAGCTAAAACCTCTGGCGGAGTTTTAGCGTCTTTGCCTGCTTGAATCCAGCCTCTATCTACCCAGAATATTTCCCCAGAATTAGATTCAAATAACGTTATTACACCAAAACCATATTTTCCTTCAACGTAACGATTTCTAAGCAAAAGTTCATGGTCTGGCTTAAATGATCCAGTAACCGAAATCGTGCGCCATTGATTTGACGGCAAAGAATTTGGATCTTTGAGTAAGGCAACAAATTCCGTTTCCGTAAGTGGAGTGCGAGCAGTATTGGATTTAATTTGAACATTCGTATCGTGTCTGGTTACGCCTCTGTGGTATTGCCAAATCGAGGCTTTCGTACATCCAACTATTATCACAAGAGTTAAAAGCGTTAGCCCAATAGCAATAGGGGAGAGCAATGCGCGTTTCATAACGGAACCCTACTTAACTATTTAGCATCCTTGTCACCAGCTGATATTTCTTTCGCCTTGCTGTTGAAATATGAAGTGTTACCTGAAATGGTTTCCCGGCCAGCATTTGCAACGATTACTGCTATATATGGGAGGGTCACGGCGCCGATAAGAAAAAACCACCGATACGGGGATGGGGTTAACACCGTTAATATGAAACAAAGTGTGCGAATCATCATCGAAATGAAATATCGTTTTTGTCTTCCCGGAAGATCATCGCTCAAGCCACTTTGTGCTGATGTAATACGATGAACTTTCATATGCTCAGCCTAAGACTCAAACCACTTCTTCGCACCCTCAATTCCAACTTACGCTTGGGTAACAGGTAGATTTATCGTATGTCACGAAATGTGTTAGTAACTGGTGGAAATAGAGGTATCGGTTTAGCCATCGCAGAACATTTTAAATCTCTTGGTGACAATGTAATCGTAACTTACCGCAACGGTAACCCACCATCGAATTTCAATTCAGTAATTATGGATGTAACTTCGACTGAAAGTGTCGAATCAGGTTTTGATGAAATTGAAAAAAGCCATGGTCCGATTGAAGTTTTAGTTGCAAATGCCGGAATTACCCGTGACGGTTTAATTCTACGAATGAGTGATTCAGATTTTGAAGATGTGTTTCAGGCAAATTTGATGGGATCTTTTCGGGTTGCTCGGCGAGCTAGCAAAGCGATGCTCAAATTGAAACGCGGCAGCTTAATTTTTATCGGTTCAGTTGTCGGCAGCATGGGTTCTGCTGGGCAAGTTAATTACGCAGCTAGCAAAGCAGGTTTAATTGGTATGAGTAAATCGCTTGCTAAAGAATTAGGTAGTCGAGGAATCACTGCCAATGTAGTTTCGCCCGGCTTTGTTGAGACGGATATGACATCAACATTGGATCAAAATCGCAGAGATGAAATTTCGGCGGCAATCCCACTAAAAAGATTTTGTAGCGGCGCCGAAATTGCAACTGTTGTTGGCTTTGTTGCTTCAGAAGGAGCACGCTATATAACTGGAGCTGTATTACCCGTAGATGGTGGATTAGGAATGGGATCGTAATGGGAATTCTAAAAGATAAAAATATATTAGTGACCGGTGTTTTAACTGATGCATCTATTGCATTCCATATTGCTCGGATTGCCCAAGAAGAAGGCGCGAATGTGGTTTTGAGTTCTTACGGAAGAGTGCAACGCTTAACCGAACGAATTGCTGGTCGATTGCCCAAATTGGCACCAGTTATTCAACTCGATGTTACAAATGATGAAGATTTAACCGCGCTGCCAGATCGCGTCCGTGAACATTTGCCACATTTGGATGGCGTTGTGCATTCAATTGGCTTTGCCCCAGAGAGCGCTTTAGGCGGAAATTTTCTCAACACCGAATGGAGCGATGTTGCAGTTGCAATGCAAGTATCTGCATTTTCATTTAAATCATTAACGATGGCTGCAAAACCGCTTTTCAAAAAAGAACTTGGCGCTAGCGTTGTCGGTCTGGATTTTGACGCTACTGTGGCTTGGCCAAAATATGATTGGATGGGTGTGGCTAAAGCAGCATTGGAATCTACTTCGCGTTATTTAGCGAGAGATTTAGGAAGTGAAAATATTCGCGTTAATTTAGTTGCAGCGGGACCGATTCGAACAATGGCCGCTAAATCAATTCCAGGTTTTTCTGAATTTGAAAATGTTTGGAATGAACGAGCACCACTTCATTGGGATGTAACTGATCCAGTCCCAGCAGCACAGGCGGTTGTTGCATTGCTCTCGCCATGGTTTCCTAAAACCACTGCCGAGATCATTCATGTCGATGGCGGTTTGCATGGAATGGGCGCTTAAAGACGCTCAATTTCAATTTTTTACTATTCTCCGATAACCTTTGCCTCGTTCGGTTCTTGAAACCGATGCCAAGTGGAGCTGCCGCTCCCACCTTCGTCGCCACTCTAAAGTGCGCGAGCTGGTCAAGGAAGATCGCAGAAACTATGCGGTCATGAGCACTTATGTGCGCATTGCGGCAAAACTACTTTCATTCAATTCAAGAGCTCAACAATTCGCTCTAAATTTTTTATGAAAGGGAGTAACTATCAGCACTGAACCACGCATCAATGATCGAATCCGCGAATCGGAAGTTCGTCTCATTGGAGCATCTGGCGAACAAGTTGGTGTTATCGATATCGATAGCGCACTTCGGATGGCCGAAGAAATCGGACTTGATCTCGTTGAGATTGCTGCAGAGGCAACTCCACCCGTCTGCAAAATTATGGATTTCGGAAAATACAAATACGAAATCGCGCAGAAGGCTCGTGAGGCTCGACAGAACCAGACCCACATTGTGGTTAAGGAAATGCGGATGCGGCCAAATATTGAGAGCCACGATTATGAAACCAAACGGAATCATATTGAAAAGTTCTTAAAGGGCGGCGACAAAGTGAAAGTTACTATTCAATTTCGTGGAAGAGAACAGAGTCGGCCGGAACTTGGTTATAAATTACTGCAACGTCTTGCGCAAGATGTTACAGAAATTGCCTTCGTCGAATTTGCACCGAAGCAAGAAGGACGAAGCATGACTATGGTTCTAGGACCGGTCAAACGTAAGAGCGATGCGTTAGCTGAAGCTAAGAAAGCGAAGAAAGCGGCCGAAAAAGCTGCTGAAGCGCAGAAGCTTTAAACCGATTTAAATTTCAAGAAAACAAAACGGAGGAATGAAATGCCAAAGATGAAATCACATAGTGGCGCGAAGAAGACTTTCCGCGTTACTGGAACCGGAAAGATCATGCACGAGCGTGCCGGAAAGCGTCACCTCCTTGAACGTAAGTCTTCACGCCATACACGTCGCCTCACCAATGACGCGGCTGCCAGCAAGCCAAACACTTTTTCAGCAAAACGCCTTTTGGGCTTGAAGTAGTCGAATCCATCGGTTGAAATTAATTTTAAGAAAATAGGAAGAGGAGATAGAAAATGGCAAGAGTTAAACGTGGTGTACACGCAGCGAAGAAGCGCCGAACAACGCTCGAACGTGCAAGTGGTTACCGTGGCCAACGTTCACGATTATTTACCAAGGCTAAAGAACAAGTCACGCATTCGATGGTTTATGCATTCAATGACCGTAAAGATAAGAAAGGCGATTTCCGCCAACTTTGGATTACTCGTATTAATGCAGCCTCACGCGCTAACGGATTAACTTATAACCGTTTCATGCAAGGGTTAAAGGCAGCTGGTGTCGAAGTTGATCGCCGCGTGCTTTCAGACTTAGCAACTAACGACCCAAAGGCTTTTGCTACCTTGGTTGAAGTTGCTCGCAAAAATGTAAAAGTTTCTTAACGCTAAAATGATTACGAGCCTTCATTCGCCGCACGTTGAGCGAGTGAAGGCTCTTTTAGGTTCTAGGGGAGTTAAAGAGCGACGAGTCGAAGCAAAATTTATTGCAGAAGGTTTGCAATCAATTCGCGAAGCAATCAAATTCGGAGATCCTAAGCTAGATACTCTCTATTTAACTGAAGCAGGTCGAGCAAAGTTAGAAGATGAAAATCTTTTAACAAATGATGTTTTAGGAAAAACCGTCGAAGTGACCGATGAAGTTATGCGAGAGATGGCAGATACCGTTTCGCCTCAAGGCATATTGGCGCTTTGTGAAATTTCTAAACACAATTTCCCAAACTTCATTTCGAAAAAACCGATGCGTATTGCATATTTTTGGCAAATTCAAGATCCTGGAAATGCTGGCGCAGTTATTAGAACAGCTGATGCATTTGGATTTGACGCAATTGTTTTCTCAGACCAAAGCGTTGATGTTTATTCGCCAAAGGTTGTGCGCGCAACTGCTGGGTCGCTCTGGCATATTCCGGTTTTTGAAGATGTTTCAATTTCAGAGCTAAAAGAGCTTGCGGAGAAGAATGGAATTCAAATTTTTGGCACAGATGGAAATGGTCAACTTGCATTGCCAGATGCATTGCAAAAATTAAAGAAGAGTCCGTCCATCTGGGTTTTTGGAAATGAAGCCCGCGGTTTACCAAGTGAAGTTTCCGAAGATTTGAATTTAGTCACAATTCCAATGGAAGGGCGAGCCGAGAGCTTGAATTTGGCAGCCGCTGCGACCGTTGTTATGTATGAAGTTTCGCAAGCAACCAAGCTTTAACCAGCGATTAAATAACGCATCTCCTGCTACTGAGTTAGTAGACTCCCATCGTGTCACTAACCGTAGATTCCATCGAGACCGAAAAGCAGGCAGCTCTCGCGGCGCTTTTGAGCGCGGAAAATTTAGAAGAATTGAAGACGGTTCGATTGGCTCATGTTGGCGATAAGTCACCGTTAGCAAAAGCAAACCAAGCTTTAGGTTCTTTGCCGGGAAATGAGCGAGCAGAATTTGGCAAAGTTATCGGTGCGGCTCGCGCCGAAGTAAATACTGCTTATGCAGAACGTGAAAAATTTTTGATCGGTGAGCGAGATAGCAAAATTTTAGCTGCAGAACGGGTAGACGTTTCACTTCCAACAAAACGTGGAAGCGCTGGAGGATTGCACCCATTAACAATTCTTACAAATGAAATTTCGGATTTATTCGTGGGGCTTGGTTATACGGTAGCGGAAGGACCAGAGCTCGAATCTGGTTGGTTAAACTTTGATGCGTTAAATATTCCTGCGGATCATCCTGCGCGAACCATGCAAGACACATTTTTTATTGAACCGTTAGATTCCGGTTTAGTTATGCGAACTCATACTTCGCCAGTTCAAGTTCGCACAATGTTGGATCGCCAGCCGCCAATTTATGTAATCTGTCCTGGCCGTACTTATCGGGCAGATGAATTGGATGCGACGCATACACCAGTCTTTAATCAAGTCGAAGGGCTTGTTGTAGATAAAGGGATAACTATGGCCCATCTAAAAGGGACTCTCGATTTCTTTGCAGCGAAAATGTTTGGCCCTGATGTCACCACTAGAATTCGACCTTCATTTTTTCCATTCACAGAACCAAGCGCTGAAGTTGATTTCTTCTATCGCGGCCGTTGGATTGAATGGGGCGGTTGTGGCATGGTAAATCCAAAAGTGTTACAAGCATGCGGAATAGATACTGATGAGTTTTCGGGATTTGCCTTTGGTATGGGTTTAGAGCGCACGCTTATGGTTAGACATGGCATCGCAGATATGCATGACATCGTTGAAGGCGATATTCGCTTTTCTCAGGCATTTGGTACAGGTACACGATGAAGCTTCCATTATCTTGGCTCGCCGAGTTCGTTGAAATTCCAAAAACCGAAATAATCACAAATATCGCGGAACGTTTTGTAAGTATTGGTTTTGAAGTTGAATCAATTGATAATGCTGCAGATCACATCAAGGGTCCATTAGTTATAGGAACTGTTATCGCAATTGAAGAATTAAAGGATCACAAAAAACCAATCCGATATGTTGAGTTGGATTGTGCTGAGAAGGAACATAGATTTGTGATTTGTGGAGCGACAAATTTTATTGTTGGGGATAAAGTCGTAGTCGCACTTCCGGGCGCAGTACTTCCGGGGGATTTTGCTATTGCAGCGCGTGAAACTTATGGAAAAACTAGCAACGGCATGATCTGTTCATCTCGTGAATTAGGTTTAAGTGATGACCATAGTGGCATCATGGTTTTCAATGATGACAGCCTAAAAAATGGTGATGATGCGATTATTGCTTTAAGTATTGATGATCCAATTATTGAAATCTCGGTTAATCCAGATCGCGGCTATGCGTTATCAATGCGTGGGGCTGCTCGTGAATTAGCAAGTGCGCTTAATCTTCAATTTAACGACCCAGCTAGCAGTTCCATCTCTAAATCATTGAAAATAGCTGGGACTGGGAAAACCATTGGTGTCGTCATCGATGAACCTAATGGCGCAGATATAATTTTTTTACGTACTTTAGAAAATATAGATCCGAACCGACCTTCACCTATCTGGATGCAACGCAGATTACAAAAATGTGGCATGCGCTCAATCTCGATTGCAGTAGATATAACTAATTATGTAATGCTGGAACTTGGACAGCCACTACATGCTTTTGACTCCGATAAGTTATCTGGAAAAATTCATGTTCAAAGCGCGGGTAGTTTCACAAAATTTAAAACCTTGGATGGCGTCGAACGCGCCTTAAAGAAAAGTGATTTGTTAATTGCCGATGATCAAAAGCCATTAGCTCTCGCTGGGACAATGGGTGGTTTGGATTCTGAGGTAACTTCGCAAACTAAAAGAATTTCAATTGAAGCAGCTCATTTTTCCGCTTTGGCCGTGGCAAAAAACTCCCGGAGCCATATCCTTTCTTCCGAGGCGTCTCGTAGATTTGAACGTGGAGTTGATCCCGAATTAGCTGAAATCGCGTCAGCTCGAGCTGCACATTTACTCATTGAATTAACTGGCGCTAAGTATGTCGGCGTTGAATCGGCTGGAACTTTGCCTAAGATTTTCAAGATTCCTTTGATCCCGTTAGATATTTCTAAAATGATCGGATATGAATACTCTGCAGCACAAGTTGCATCGGCTTTAGAATCAGTTGGTTGCATCGTTGATCAATCTGGTAAGAAAAATCAATGGGAAATCGCACCACCTTCCTGGCGACCTGATTTACAGAGCACCGCAGATTTAGCCGAAGAAGTTGCCCGACGCTACGGTTATCAGTTAATTCCATCAATTTTGCCGAATGTGAAAGTCACTGGAGATTCTGGTTTAACGCTTTCGCAGAAGCGAAAGCGTGCGATTGCGATTAAATTGGCTAATTTGGGACTTACAGAAGTTCAAACATATCCATTTGTTAGCGCAGAAATTATGCAGTTACTTGGGTTCACTGGTGATCGCGCTAAAACTTTTCGGATTGCTAACCCAATGTCCGAGGAGACACCATTTCTCCGAACGCATTTAACGCCTGGACTTCTATTGACTGCGAAACGTAATTTGAACCGCGGTGCGAAAAGTGTGGCAATTTTTGAACTTGGTTCTATCTTTCGAAATCTTATGGAATTGAAATCACAATCATCGATTGCAACAGATAAAAAACCTGCACCAAATGTCATTTCGGAAATATATGGTTCAGTACCAAAACAACCTTTACATGCTGGTGGAATTCTCGCTGGTAAAATTGAAAATGCTGGATGGTGGGGTAAGGGACGTGCTGTGGCGTGGAGTGATGCAGTTCAAATGGCAGCTACTCTCCTAGATGAGATGGGAGCTGATTACAAAATATCGAACACCGAACTGGCACCTTGGCATCCTGGGCGATGCGCCGAATTTCAAATTGACGGTAAACCGGTTGCGCATGCTGGAGAGTTACATCCAAGAGTTATTTCAGAATTAGGATTACCCGACCGCACATCGGCCTTCGTGGTGGTATTAGATGCAGTACCGTTTCGAGATCAAGTGACCGCACCTAAAGTTTGGACGATGCCAGCTGCAATACAAGACATTTCGTTGATTGTTGCGAACAATGTTAGTGCAGCAGATGTCGAAGCTGCTTTAAGAACCGGCGCAGGGGAACTTTTAGAATCAATTACACTTTTTGATAGATACGATCAAGTTGGCGAAGGGAAAATTTCGTTGGCATTCACCTTGGTCTTCCGAGCTGAAGATCGCACCCTTACAGCCGACGAAGTTTCTGCTCTCCGAGAATCGGCAGGTAACGCTGCGGCGGCAGGATGTGGCGCGGTTATTCGAACTGCATAAATATGCATTGTTTTGCATATTTATTCAAATACTGTTAATCTTTTACTATGAAAACTGGGGTAGTAGGAGCTAGCGGTTACGCTGGCGGTGAATTAATACGCTTGCTTTCATTTCACCCTAATTTCAAACTTTCTTACATTGCGGCTGGCACAAATGCCGGAGAGCCCATAACCAATATACATTCGCAACTTACGCAATACAGCGGAATCAAATTTTCGCCAACGGAGGTGGCCAAGATAAACGAATGTGAATTGGTTTTCATGGCGTTACCCCATGGTGAATCTGCAAATTTAATTTCGAAAGTTGATCCGTCAGTGAAGATTATTGATCTAGGCGCAGATTTTCGATTAGCAAATAAAGGCGCTTGGGAGAAATATTACAGTGGAGATTATGCTGGAAAATGGCAATATGGGTTGCCAGAACTATTAGAAATTGATCCTAAGAATAATCGGGTAGCAAATCCAGGTTGTTATGCAACAGCTATCGCATTAGCAGCTGCCCCAGTTATTAAAAGTGCAAAAATTATTCAAGAAGATATTGTCGTGGTGGCTGCGTCTGGCACTACAGGAGCCGGCAGAAGTGCAAAAATAAATTTATTGGCGAGTGAAGTTATGAATTCTTTAACTTCATATAAGTTCGGCGGGATACATCAACATACCCCTGAGATAGAAGAAACTTTGATGGAAATCAGCGGCGGTAATAAAGTAAAAATTTCCTTTACTCCAATTCTAGCGCCGATACCCAGAGGCATTTTGGCGACCGTTACTGCCACTTTAAATTGCAAGATTTCACAATCGGAAGTCCGTAAAATTTATGAAGATTTCTATAAGGAATCTAAGTTTGTACAACTTTTGTTAGAAAATCAGATGCCGCAAACTAATTCTGTACTTGGATCCAATAGTGCGCATTTGCAGGTTGCAATCGATGAACATACAAATAGGTTTATTTGTTCAGTAGCAATTGACAACCTAGGCAAAGGTGCTGCTGGTCAGGCAATTCAAAACGCCAACATAATTTGCGGATTGCCGGAAGATTCTGGCCTAACTGCAATTGGTATTGGTTCATGAATCTTCCGCTGGGGTTTAGAGGTGCTGGCGTTTCAGCGGGGTTGAAAAATAACGGTGCGAAAGATTTGACCCTAATTGTTAATGATGGACCACAATATTTTGGTACTGCCGTATTTACCAGCAATAAAATTGTTGCCGCACCGGTAACTTGGAGTAAAGAAGTAGTAAGAGATAGTGAGGTTCGCGCCGTAATTTTGAACAGCGGTGGAGCGAATGCTTGTACTGGCCCTGATGGTTTTTCAGACACTCATAAAACTGCAGAGCATGTAGCGCATTCCTTAGCTCTTTCAGCAAGTGACATCGTCGTATGTTCGACTGGCTTAATTGGGGTTCGACTATCAATGGATAAGTTGCTCGCTGGAGTTACTACTGCGATCTCTTCGTTACAGAATAAAAGTCTGTTGGATTGTGCTACTGGAATAATGACTACGGACTCCAAACCTAAGATTTCTGAAGTTTCCGCCTCTGGCACATCGTTTGCCGGTATCGCAAAGGGAGCTGGCATGTTAGCGCCTTCGTTAGCAACCATGCTTTCTGTGATCATGACAGATGCAGTAGTAGATATTGATTCAGCAAAATTTATTTTTGAAAATGTAATTTCCCGTACGTTTAATCGAATAGATTCTGATGGCTGTACATCAACTAACGACACCGTTCTTTTTCTAGCATCTGGTGCTTCCAACATTGCGCTAACAGATACAGAGTTAGAGACGGCATTGATGAAAATCTGCAGTGAACTCTCATATAAATTGATCGCAGACGCTGAAGGGCACTCTAAGATCGTTTCGATAACAACTATCAATGCAGTTTCGGAATCAGATGCGATAGAAGTAGGGCGCGCATGCGCTCGAAATAATTTGTTGAAATGCGCACTTCATGGCGAAGATCCTAATTGGGGCAGAATTTTGGCAGCAATCGGTACCACCTCAGCGCAATTCGATCCATTTCGAATTGATGTTAATTTAAACGGAGTACAAGTTTGCACTGATAGCGCACCTGGCGCAGCTCGCGATTTAGTGGATATGTCAGGGGAGCTAATTGAGATTGTGATTGATCTAAACATAGGTTCTGAAAGCGCAACCATAATGACTAATGATTTGACCGCAATGTATGTTCACGAGAATTCTGCGTATGCAACATGATTGTTATTAAATATGGCGGTCATGCTATGGACTTAACGGCAAATCAAGCAGAAACCTGGTTATTGGAAATTGCAAAACTACATAAGCTGGGCGAAAGATTTGTGGTTGTTCATGGAGGTGGTCCGATGATTGATGCGGAGATCACAGCTCGCGGGTTGGCTAAAGAAATTATCGGAGGGTATCGGGTAACGACTCCTGAGATTTTTGCTGTGGTCGAAGAAGTACTTTCCGGGAAAGTATTACGTGAGATAGTGAAACTATTTAGAAAAAATGGCCTTAAGGCCGTTGGCATAACTGGAAAAAGCCAATCTTTACTCAATGTAATTCCTAAATTGATTCCAATTAACGGTTCATTGCAAAGTATTGGGCAAGTTGGCGATGTTACAGGTGTGCAACCTCAAATTCTTATCTCCTTAATGAACTCGGGTTTTATTCCAATTGTTTCGCCAGTCTCAGAAACAGATGATGGAGTTGGAATGAATGTAAATGCGGATATCGCTGCTGGCGCAATAGCTGGTGCATTAACTGCAGATGCGACTATTTTTATGACTGATGTTCCCGGAATTTATCGGAATTGGCCGGATAAGAGCTCTTTGATATCCAAAATATCAGTTGCAGAATTGACTTCGATTTCCGGGTCTTTTGAAAGTGGAATGGCGCCTAAAGTTTCTGCATGTATAAATGCAATAAATTCTGGTGCGAGAACGGCTCGAATAATTGATGGCAAAGACGATAATGCATTCAAATCTGCGCTTGCCGCTTTAGGTGGAACTTTAGTGACAGCATGAAAAGGCAACCAAAGATAGGTAATTCACTTGCGCAAGCAACTTGGAATGCTGCACTTCAACCAAGTTATGGCACACCAGCAATTTCTTTAGTAAAAGGAAAGGGAGTGATTGTTTACGATGCAAATGGAAAGAAATATTTGGATTTCCTTGGTGGAATCGCAACAAATATTCTTGGCCATGCACATCCCGCAATTGTTCAAGCCGTATCTAGACAGATTGCCACACTCAGTCATGTCAGCAACTTCTATATGCACCCGCAAGTATTGCAACTAGCGCAATCTTTGCAGAAAATGACTGGTGATAAACGAGCAAAAATATTCTTTTGTAATTCTGGTGCTGAAGCAAATGAAGCTGCAATAAAACTTTCTAGATTAACTGGTAAGAAAAATATTGTGGCTGCCCAAGGCGCATTCCATGGTCGAACTATGGGTGCTATTTCTTTGACCGGACAACCCGCAAAGCGAGATCCGTTTAAACCGCTATTAAGAGGGATCAAACATGTGCCTTATGGCGATATTGATTCACTTCGCCGAGCAGTTACGAAGAAAACTGCCATGGTTATTTTGGAACCAATAATGGGCGAGGCTGGCGTGGTAGTTCCACCTAAAGGTTACTTAAAAGCAGCACGAGAAATTTGTGACAAGTTTGGTGCGCTGCTTGCGATCGATGCAATTCAAACCGGAATGGGTCGAACCGGAACCTGGTTTGGATATGAAACTGAAAATATAGTTCCAGACATCATCACCATCGCGAAGGGTTTAGGTGGTGGTTTGCCATTGGGCGCGATGATCGCTTTGGGAAATTCGGCAAATCTTTTTAAACCGGGTGATCATGGATCTACATTTGGTGGGAACCCAGTTTCATGCGCCGCTGCAAATGCGGCTATCCAAGTAATCCAATCTAAAAGTTTACTCAAAAATAATATTGTGATGGGAGATTTGCTTAAACATGAATTAGCAAAAATTCCTGGAGTACTTGAGGTTAGAGGTCGTGGCTTGTTAATTGGTTTAGTTCTGAAATCTGGAAACGCTAAAGCTTTGGCAGCCGATTTGCTTGTTAATGGTGTGCTAATTAATGCCACTAGTGATGAAGTAATTCGAATCGCTCCGGCCCTAATTGTCAGTAAAAAGAATGTCCTGGATTTTGTGGCCGCATTTCGAAAATCTATGGTGGCGCTAAATGGTTAAAAAAACTAAACGTACAATTTCCGCAAGTAGTAGAAGAGCCATGGCAATAGAGTTGATTGAGGCCGGAAAAATTCATTCTCAAACGGATTTGGTTAAATTGCTTGCCCACGCTGGGATACATGTAACGCAAGCTACCGCCAGCAGGGATCTAGATGAAGTTGGAGCAGTTCGTGCCAAGACGGTTAATGGTGATATGACTTATACATTTTTGAATCGAGATTTAGAACCTTTAAGTCGAGTTACGCGAGTCTCGGATCAACTGATTCTTACCGTCGTAGGCAGTGGAAATTTAGCGGTAGTTCGCACTCCACCAGGCGGAGCTAATCTTTTAGCAAGCGCGATTGATAGAGCTTCGCAGATCGGCGAATTGAATGCAGCAATAGGTACCATTGCAGGAGATGACACCGTTTTAGTAGTTGCGAAACAAGCTAATGGTGGCCCCGCTTTGGCCAAGATTCTGAAAGAATTCGCAGCACCAGTCAGAAAATCAATAAATAGTAAAAATAAGCAATCTAAAGATAGGAAGCGAAAATAGATGTCGCTCTGGGGCGGAAGGTTTACAAATTCACCAGCGGATTCAGTTTTTGCACTCTCTCGTAGCGTGCACTTTGATTGGCGACTAGCACCTTATGACATTGTGAGTTCGGTAGCTCACTTGGAAGTTTTGCAAAGTTCTGGTCTATTGGCAGCAAAAGATGCCACCGCGATAAAGAGCGCCTTGAAATCTTTATATCTTGAAATTGAAAACGGCAAATTTTTTCCTAAATCTGAAGACGAAGATGTGCATTCCGCACTTGAACGTGGCCTCACTGAAAAAATTGGCGCTCTTGGTAGCGCTATCCGTGCAGGACGTTCTCGAAATGATCAAGTGACAACTGATTTAAAACTATATTTAATCGATAACATGTTAGAAATCGCTAGCGCAGTTTTGCGATTACAGGAATCGTTGTTGGCAAAATCAACAGAGTATGTAGATGCGGTAGCTCCAGGTTTTACCCACTTGCAGCACGCACAACCAATCTCTTTTGGACATGAACTTGCCAAACACGCTGTCGCATTTGAACGTGATATTTCTCGTATTTCGGATTGGTTGGCGCGAACTTCTACTTCGCCGTTGGGTGCGGGCGCTTTGGCTGGATCTTCGTTACCAATTTCTCCCGAAAGTACTGCTAAAAAATTAGGGTTCGATTCAGTAGCTCAAAACAGTATTGATGCGGTAAGCGACCGTGACTATGTGGCAGAGGCGCTCTTCATAATCGCGATGATTGGTTTGCATTTATCACGAATCGGCGAAGAGTGGAGTATCTGGTCAACTACAGAATTTGGATGGGCGCAATTAGATGACGCTTTTTCAACAGGCTCATCAATAATGCCGCAGAAAAAAAATCCTGATGTAGCTGAGCTAGCTAGAGGTAAAGCCGGACGATTTATTGGAAACTTGACTGGTTTGTTAACGGTTCTTAAAGGTCTACCTTTTGCTTACAATCGTGATTTGCAAGAAGATAAAGAATTGCTTTTTGATAGTGTCGAAAACTTATTATTATTGTTAGAACCAGTCTCTGGAATGATAGCGAGTACTAGGTTTGATAAAGAGAGAATGCGAGCAGCAGCGCCGCAAGGTTTTACATTAGCAACGGAAATTGCGGATTACTTAGTTCGAAAGGGCGTGCCTTTTGCGGAAGCTCATGATGCAGCTGGTTCTTGTGTGAAATTAGCGGAGCAACGTAAGTGTGAATTACACGAACTGACGGCGACTGAATTGACTTCCGCACATGTTGCGTTGGAGTTAGATCTTTTGCAAATGTTAAATGTTGATGTTGCAATTGCAACTCGAAATACTTCCAACGGTACGGCGCCGAAAAGTGTCGTTCTACAGATTGCTAAAATACGTAATAACGCTGGGATAGCATCGAAGTGGGTTGAGCGAGCAAAACAAGATTTTATTCAAACTATGAGATTGGAAGCCAAGTGACCAGTGCTTTGCTAGCTGACTTAAAATGGCGCGGGGCATTTGCGCAATCAACGGATGAAAAAGAATTAGCTAAACATTTAGATTCTGGATCTCGAACTCTCTATATTGGATTCGATCCAACGGCTCCGAGTTTGCATCTTGGTAACTTGGTTCAGATGACAATTCTTCGGCGATTTCAATTGGCCGGACATAAACCGATTGCACTTGTGGGTGGCGCAACCGGACTTGTTGGGGATCCAAGCGGTAGGAATTCCGAACGTACATTGAACGATGAAGAGATAGTTGCTCAATGGCTAGAACGAATTCGCAAACAATTGGAAGGTTTCCTCGATTTTACTGCACCTAAAAATGCAGCAACCATGGCTAATAATTTGGATTGGACTGCTCCGGTATCAGCGTTGAATTTTCTGCGTGATATCGGCAAGCATTTTAGTGTAAATCAAATGCTAGCAAAAGATTCGGTTTCCACCCGTTTAGAAAGTGGCGGAATTTCCTATACCGAATTCTCGTATCAAGTTTTGCAAGCTTATGATTTCTTGGAACTTTTCCGACGATCTAACTGCACGCTACAACTTGGCGGAAGCGATCAATGGGGCAATATCACTGCTGGACTAGATCTGATTCGTAAAGTAACGGGGGAGTCAGCTTACGCGTTGTCGGTTCCCTTACTCACTAAAAGCGACGGTGAAAAATTTGGAAAAACTGCAACGGGTTCAATTTGGCTTGATCCTACGATGACTTCGCCTTACGCGTTCTATCAATTTTTTATCAATTCCGATGATCGTGACGTTGAAAAACTTTTAAAGATTTTCTCCTTTAAATCGCATTCCGAAATCGAAGATCTTTTGCAATCCCTTGCCACAAACCCTGGCGCACGTGAAGCTCATCGCGCACTTGCTCGCGAATTAACAACTGCAATTCACGGTGTGGATGCTTGCGATAAAGTTGAATTGGCAGCGAAGGCTCTTTTTGGTCAAGGTGAAATGTCCGAATTGGATTCGGAAACTTTAGCTGGAGCACTTGCAGAATTACCGCGTACAACAATTAGTTCAATTGATCTGATTCCAACTTGGGTAGATTTAATTGTTGCTACCGGAATTTGTGAATCTAAATCAGCAGCTCGACGTATTATTAAGGAAGGTGGCGCTTATTTAAATAATAAGAAAATTGCTACCGAAGATTTTGCCCCAAGCGCGTCTGATTTAATCGCTGGAAAATTCTTAGTCTTGCGAAAGGGTAAGAAAGATTTAGCTGCGGTTGAATTAATTAAATAGTTAAGTAATTTTAGGAAAAAAGTTGAGGTATTGAGAGATGTCGCTCTCGAACTGATTTGACCTAGCTAGATAAAGCGCGATAGCCTCCGATTCTTCGTTACGAGACGGACGTTTCACGGCCGGTTAGCGAAGTAAGAACTTCCCGAGAAGCTTTAAAACCCTTATAAATCAAGGTTTTTTGGCTGATTTCTGCACTCAAATGTAGGGATTAGGCCAATTTGACCTTAAGGCTGAGGGTGGCTAAGTTTCTCCTTCTGCCCTCTAAAAAGGGGTGGATGCAGGTTGCCCCGAGAACGGACTGACGTCTTCGATCGGTGCGCGCCCGTACCTTGAGAACTCAACAGCGTGCCATAAGTCAATGCCAATTACC
>CAZWBQ010000002.1:0-131438 GCA_964632545.1 uncultured Bifidobacterium sp.
GGCGTAGCGTAGTGGCTAGCGCGCCTGCTTTGGGAGCAGGAGACCGAGAGTTCGAATCTCTCCGCCCCGACCAAAATCCCAAAAGTTCCTAACCAAGAATGAAACTGTAAAAAGGAGTTCCGTGAAAAGCGCCGTTGAAAAACTTTCGCCAACTCGAGTCAAGTTATCTATTGATTTGGAATTCAGCGAGCTTGCACCACACATTAAAGACGCGTACCAAAGTATCTCCGAGAAGATTGTTATCCCAGGATTTCGTAAAGGAAAAGTTCCACAAGCGATGATCGATCAACGCGTTGGTCGCGGATCAGTTTTAGATGAAGCTATTAACGCAGCGCTTCCAGTTTTCTATAGCCAAGCTGTGCGTGAACACGAAGTCCTAGCAGTAGGTCGTCCAAATGTAGATATCACTGAGCTTGAAGATAATAAGAAAGTTGCATTTACGGTAGAAGTTGAAGTTCGTCCAGAGATAGATCTACCAGACTTTTCAAAAATCTCAATCAAGGTTGATGATGTTGCCGTAACCGACAAAGATATTGAAGAGCAAGTAGATTCACTGCGCGCTCGCTTTGGAACTTTGACTACAGTTGAAAAAGATGCGGCTACTGGCGATTTCGTGTCGATTGATTTAGTCGCAAAAGTAGATGGAAAAGAAATTGATGGCGGATCTGCCAACGGAATCTCATATGAAGTTGGTTCCGGAAAGATGATTGAAGGCTTAGATGAAGTACTTGTTGGTTTAAAAGTTGAAGAACAGAAGACTTTTAATGCGCCACTAGTTGGAATGGCCGAAGGTGAAATCGGTGAGGTTACAGTTACATTGAAAGCAGTAAAGACTCGAGAACTTCCAGAATTAAATGATGAATTCGCAAAGCTTGCGAGCGAGTTTGATACTTTGGTAGAACTTCAGGCAGACGTTAGCGAACGATTAACTCGATTAAAGAGCATGGAACAAGGTGCTCAGGCTCGAGATCTACTAGTACAACAATTAATCGATACCTTAGAAATCCCGATTCCTGAGGGAATTGTTGAAGAAGAAGTAACTGCACATTTAGAGAAGGAAAATCGCTTAGATGACACAGTTCATCGGGCTGAAGTTATTGAAGAAGTAAAGAAGAGCTTGGCTACCGAATTCGTGCTGGATGCAATTGTTAGAGCTGAAAACGTACAAGTTTCAGAAGCAGAATTAACTGAATACTTAATTCGTTCCTCTGCTCGTTACGGAATGGCTCCAGAACAATTTGTACAAGAGATTTCAAATTCCGGACAGATCACATCTGTAGTAGCGGATGTTTCACGGACTAAAGCGCTAGCAGTTGTGTTAGAGCGCGTTGCAGTTGAAGATGCATCAGGTCGCAAAGTTGATTTAGAAGCGCTTCGCCCTAAGCCTGAATTAGCGGAACCAACCGAATAATCGCTCCGCTCTAAGCGAACAAGCGAGCTTTTCGCATCTTTTTTGGTTTATCAGGAAGCAATTGCGCGTAAAGATTGTTAGGGTCAATACCAGAACAGATGGAGGAAATCGTGGAACTTATAACGCCACAATCTCGCTCAGCACAGACAAGTGCTGGTGGATTGGAAGATCGAGTTTATGACCGACTATTAAAGGAAAGAATTATTTTTCTAGGTTCGGTGGTAGAAGATTCCATGGCCAACGCCATTGCTGCGCAAATGTTATTGCTAGCGGCCGAAGACCCAGATAAAGATATTTATCTTTACATAAATTCACCTGGTGGATCAATCTCTGCAGGTATGGCTATTTATGACACCATGCAATACATCAAGAATGACGTTGCAACAGTTGCAATGGGTCTTGCTGCATCGATGGGCCAATTTTTATTATGTGCCGGCGCAGCTGGTAAACGTTACGCGTTACCACATGCCCGAATAATGATGCACCAACCTTCTGGTGGTATCGGTGGAACTGCAAGCGATATAAAAATCCAAGCAGAACAAATGTCTTTCACTAAAAAAGGAATGGCTGAATTAATCGCATTCCATACTGGTCAAAAAGTAGAAACAATCGAAGCAGACTCAGATCGCGACCGTTGGTTTGCTGCTGAGGAAGCAAAGGAATATGGATTTGTGGATCACGTTGTGAAATCTGCAGGCCAAGTAGCAGGAAGTGGCGGTACCGCTCGATGAAACAATCTGACCTAATTAATCAAGTAAGTCGTTATGTGCTCCCAACAATTGAAGAGCGGACTAGCTATGGCTACAAACGCTTAGATCCCTACACAAAATTATTCGAAGAGCGGATTATTTTCTTGGGTCAAGCAATTGATGACACCGTTGCAAACGATGTTATGGCCCAACTTTTGACTTTGGAATCTATGGATCCAGATCGCGACATCATGATGTACATCAACTCACCTGGTGGATCATTTACTGCGTTAACTGCTATTTATGACACTATGCAATTTGTTCGCCCAGATGTCATGACAATCTGTCTTGGCCAAGCGGCATCGGCAGCAGCAGTGTTACTTGCTGGCGGAACTGCTGGAAAGCGTTATGCGCTGGAACATTCACGAATTTTAATTCACCAGCCATATAGCGAAGGCGGCGGACAGGGTTCCGATATTGAAATTCAAGCTCGTGAAGTTATGCGAATGCGCACACTTCTTGAAGAAATGTTAGCAAAGCACTCTTCACGTCCAAAAGAAGAGATTGCTAAAGATATTGAACGTGACAAGATTCTTACTTCAGCAGAAGCAGTTGAATACGGATTAATTGATCAAATTCTCGCTTCGCGCAAAGCGTCAAAGAAGTAATTACTCTAAGAGCGAACAGCTTTTTTGTAATTTACACTCACTAATCACGACGCATTAAAGCGCTTGCGCGTACCCTTAGCGCAACGGATTCCCCACGTTGAGAAGAGGACGTAATGACACGCATCGGTGAAAGCGGTGACCTGCTTAAGTGTTCTTTCTGCGGAAAGACGCAGAAGCAAGTTAAGAAATTAATTGCTGGTCCTGGCGTATATATCTGCGATGAGTGCATCGAACTCTGTAATGAAATTATCGAAGACGAGCTAAGTGAGAGCACCTCCCTTGGAATTCAAGAATTACCTAAACCAACTGAGATTTTTGATTTTCTAGATCAATATGTAATCGGACAAACCCGTGCAAAGAAATCATTATCGGTAGCGGTTTATAACCATTACAAGCGAATTAAATCTGGTGATGGAAAACGGGAAGATGGCGTCGAGCTTGCAAAGAGCAACATTCTTTTATTAGGCCCAACTGGTTGCGGTAAGACATTGCTTGCGCAGACATTGGCAAAAATGTTAAACGTGCCATTCGCAATTGCAGATGCAACTGCGCTAACTGAGGCTGGATACGTCGGTGAAGATGTTGAGAACATTCTTCTTAAATTAATTCAAGCGGCTGATTTCGATGTAAAGAAAGCTGAAACTGGAATTATCTATATTGATGAAATCGATAAAGTTGCTCGAAAGAGCGAGAACCCTTCAATTACTCGGGATGTTTCGGGCGAAGGTGTACAGCAAGCGTTACTTAAGATTCTAGAAGGCACTACTGCTTCTGTGCCACCACAAGGTGGTCGTAAGCATCCACATCAAGAATTTATTCAAATCGATACAACAAATGTGCTCTTTATCGTCGGTGGCGCATTCGCCGGTCTTGAAAAAATTATTGAAAGTCGCAAAGGCAAAGCTGGTGTTGGATTTAATGCAACACTGCAAAGTGAAGCAGATAAGAAGTCTCTAGATTTATTCGCAGATGTCATGCCGGAAGATTTGCTGAAATTTGGAATGATTCCGGAATTTATTGGTCGGTTGCCAATTGTCACCAGCGTAGAGAATTTAGATCGTGCTGCACTTTTGCAAATTCTTACCGAGCCAAAGAATGCTTTAGTTAAGCAATATCAGCACTTATTTGAAATGGACGACATTGAACTTGAAATTCAACCAGAAGCGCTAGATGTGATTGCTGATCAAGCAATTAAGCGTGGAACTGGTGCGCGAGGACTTCGTGCAATTATGGAAGAAGTTCTATTGCCAGTGATGTACGAAGTTCCATCTAAGACTGAAATTGGAAAAGTTCTAATTACGCCAGAAGTGGTTTCAGATCATGCGACCCCAACCTTTGTCGACCGCGGCGTAATGGGTCCAAAGCGCACCAATAAACGTTCAGAAGAGAAGAGCGCTTAATCTAGACTGTCGGATTATGACTGAGCTGCCATCTAGTTTTGTTCCTGCCGATATCGAGGGACCGCTTTATGCTGCTTGGATTAAAGCGGGGTATTTCAACGCTGATGCAAATTCAGATAAAACACCATTCACCATAGTAATTCCACCGCCAAATGTGACAGGCAGTCTCCATATCGGGCACGCACTGGATCACACAATTCAAGACATATTAATTCGTATGAAACGGATGAAAGGTTTTGAAACGCTTTGGTTACCCGGCATGGATCACGCCGGCATTGCAACTCAAAATGTTGTTGAAAAGCAGTTGGCTGCACAAGGGAAAACTAGGCATGATCTTGGTCGTGATGAGTTTGTTAAGAAAGTTTGGGAATGGAAAGCTGAATCTGGCGGTGCAATTCTCGAACAGATGAAGCGGTTAGGCGATAGCGTTGATTGGTCGCGCGAAGCCTTCACGATGGATGAGAATTGTTCGCAAGCTGTACTGACTATTTTTAAACGGTTATTTGATGCAGGATTGATTTATCGCGCTGAGCGAATTATTAATTGGTGCACTAGATGTTTGACTGCACTTTCAGATATCGAAGTTGATCATAAAGAGATACCTGGAGAATTCGTTTCGATAGTTTATGGCGAAGGTGAAGATCAAATTACGATCGCAACAACTCGGCCAGAAACTATGTTGGCTGACGGTGCGGTAGCAGTACATCCAGATGATCCACGCTATAAACATATGGTTGGTCGTTCGGTTTTACTACCTTTAGTAAATCGAATGATTCCGATTATCGCTGATGAAGTAGTTGATCCTGATTTTGGAACTGGTGCAGTAAAAGTAACTGCGGCGCATGATCCAAACGACTTTGAGATTGCGATGCGCCATAATGTTGAATTGATTGTGATCATGGATAAAAACGGCGTTATCGAAAATACTGGAACTCAATTTGACGGTATGGATCGCTTTGATGCGCGTAAAGCTGTAGTTGCAGAGTTACGGAAGCTGGGCAAAGTTGTTAATGAGAAACGGCCCTATCTGCATTCAGTTGGACACTGCTCTCGATGCGAAACGATTGTAGAACCTCGTCTATCCAAACAATGGTTTGTAAAAGTTGCACCACTTGCGAAAGCTGCAGGAGATGCAGTTCGAACCGGCAAAGTTAAAATTGAACCAGAATCAATGGAGCCAAGATATTTTGAATGGGTCGACAATATGCATGATTGGTGCATTTCTCGCCAACTTTGGTGGGGACATCGCATCCCAGTTTGGTACGGCCCAAATGGTGAAACGATTGTTGTTGGACCTGGCGAAAGCGCGCCAGCAGGTTACGAACAAGATCCCGATGTTTTAGATACTTGGTTCTCTTCTGGGCTTTGGCCATTTTCTACTTTAGGTTGGCCAAATAAAACTGAAGATTTAAAGAAGTTTTACCCAACCTCAGTATTAGTAACCGGCTACGACATTCTATTTTTCTGGGTTGCGCGCATGATGTTGATGGGTTTATTTGCGATGGATGGCGTAGCGCCTTTCCACACAATTGCGCTACACGGATTAGTTCGTGACAAATTTGGAAAGAAAATGAGCAAGAGTCGCGGTAATACGGTTGATCCAATTGAGTTCATGGATAAATACGGATCAGATGCGCTGCGTTTCACGTTAGCAAATGGCGCAAATCCAGGTACCGATCAAGCGTTAGCGGAGGAGTGGGTTGGCGGTGCACGTAACTTTGCCACCAAACTTTGGAACGCAACTCGATTTGCAATGATGAATGGCGCAACAGTTACCGGCGAACTTCCAGTTGCGAATACTTTAAACCATATTGATCTCTGGATTCTAAATCGGTTAAACGAAACAATTAAATTAGCTGATGAAAATTTTGAGAAATTTGAATTTGCCAAGGCATGCGAAGCGATTTATCACTTTGCTTGGGATGATGTTTGCGACTGGTATTTAGAGCTGACAAAAGATGTTTTTGCGCAAGGCGGTCCAGAAGCTGAAAAAACTAAACGAGTTCTAGGACATGTCTTAGATCAACTTTTCCGACTACTTCATCCAGTTATGCCATTTATAACTGAAGAGCTTTGGAAAGCGCTCACTAATGGTGAGTCGCTTGTAATTTCTAAATGGCCGTTGCCAAGTGAACTTGTTGATGAAAAGAATGTTTCCACCATAGTTTCTGACCTACAGAACTTAATTACTGAAATTCGTAGATTCCGTAATGACCAGGGGATAAAGACTTCTGCGAAAATTCCAGCGCAGATACATGGTCTTACTAAGAATGGAATTTCTGGATACGAAGGTGCTATTCGATTCGTTACTCGTCTTGATGCCCCAACTGAAAAGTTTGCTCCAAGTGCGAAAATTGAAATTGGCCAATTTCTTGTGGAATTTGATTTGACCGGAAATATTGATGTTGCAGCAGAACGGGCACGTCTAACTAAAGATCTAGCCGCGGTTGAAAAGGATAAAAATACAGCGTTAGTTAAATTAGAAAATGAAAATTTCATGGCAAAAGCACCGATGGAAGTTGTAAAAGAGATTAGAGAACGTGCTGAATTCTGCACGAATGAAATAGTTCGAATTAACGCTTTACTTGCAGCGCTACCTACAAAATGAATTCTGCTGAAGATTTAGATAAATTAAACTATATCGAACAGGCGCTGCTGGCACGCTGGCCAGAAACTAAGTTAGAACCAACGCTAGATCGAATTGCCTTATTAGCGGACGCGCTAGGTTCGCCACAACTTTCATACCCAACGCTACATTTAACTGGAACAAATGGAAAAACTACAACGTCGAGAATTGTTGATGCGCTCTTATTTGAAATGGGATTACGAACCGGCCGATTTACTAGCCCGCATCTAGAAACTTTCTTGGAGCGCATTTCAATAAATAAAGAACCGATCAGTGCAGCCGGAATGATTGCTACTTACAATGATATTGCGCTCTATTTGGATTTAGTAGATGGCAGATCTGTACATCCAGTGTCATTCTTCGAAGCTATGACTGCGCTTGCTTTTGTAGCATTTGCGGAATTTCCAGTTGATGTTGGAATTTTCGAAGTTGGTATGGGCGGGGAATGGGATGCCACTAATGTAATTAATTCCGCAGTAAGTGTGGTTACGCCAATTGGATTTGATCATATGCAATACCTTGGCAACTCGTTAGTTGAGATTGCAGCTACAAAATCTGGAATTATTAAGCCGCATTCTGTGGCGATATTGGCTCATCAGGATGTTGAAGTGGCCAAGATATTGATGCAAAAATGCGTAGAAGTAGAGGCGTTGCCCATGCGCGAGGGAATTGAATTCTCGTTACTACGGCGCGATCTCGCCGTTGGTGGTCAAATGCTTACGATTCAAGGGATCACCGCAACTTATGAAGATATCTATCTACCACTTTATGGTGCACATCAGAGCGAGAATGCTGCGGTCGCACTTGCTGCGGTTGAAGCGTTTGCGGGGAGCAAACAGTTGGATCCAGATTTAGTTCGAGCAGCTTTTGCACAAGTAGATTCGCCAGGAAGATGTGAAGTGGTCTATCGAAATCCAACCGTAATTATTGATGCAGCGCATAACCCACACGGGGCGACTGCACTTAACCAAACTATCTCCAATGAATTTGATTTCTCCACAATTATTGCCGTGGTTGCGCCAATGGGCGATAAAGATGTAGTGGGAATTTTGGAAGCGCTAGAACCAATGGCTGACCGAGTCGTGGTTTCAGCTAATGCTTCGCCGCGTGCCATGGATGTTAATGAGTTAGAAAATTTAGCAAAACAAATATTTGGGCGCGATCGAGTAACTGTAATTCCAATTTTAAGTGACGCAATTCGAAAATCTATAGAGCAAGCAAAATTAGATAATGATATAAATGATGGAAACTGTGCGGTACTGATAACTGGATCAGTTGTAACAGCTGGCGAAGGTCGGTCAATTGTTAAAAAATATGGGTTGCATGTGAACCCAACGGATGAGATGAGAGATTAATGCGAGTTCTTGGTGCTGCAGTTCTAGCAATGGAATTTTTTTTAATGGGCTTTGCACTTTTGATTGCTAAAGACGATCACGCTTCATTGGCGCTTGCACTTGGCGGATTATTAGCGGTTATCGTGCTGCTAAATGCTGGGATGCTTAAGCGAAAGTTTGGTTGGATTACTGGATCAATTTTGCAATTTTTCATATTTATATATGGATTTGTGGTGCCAATGATGTTTTTTATGGGGCTACTTTTTGCCAGTTTATGGGCGGCAGCGATTGTTGTGGGGCGGAAAGGCGAGGCAGCGCGGGCGGCCCTGCTCGCAAACCCGAAATTAAGAGATTAGCCATACCGCCAATACAATAACCCCGTGAGCAAAGAACGCACCTTAATATTGATAAAGCCTGATGGCGTACGCCGTGGTTTAGTTGGCGAAGTTATTTCGCGAATTGAAAGTAAAGGCTATGAAATTACTGCGCTACGAATGTTAACTGCAGATCGCTCGATTTTAGAAAAACATTACGAAGAACATAACGGAAAACCATTTTTTGAACCGTTACTTGAATTCATGTCATCTGGATCGATTGTGGCAATGGTGGCGGAAGGCGAACGGGTTATTGAAGGTTTTAGAACAATGGCGGGCGTAACTGATCCAACAGTTGCTGCTCCCGGATCAATTCGTGGAGATTTAGCACGAGATCAAGGAACCAAAGTTGTACAAAACATCGTTCACGGATCCGACTCAGTTGAATCTGCAGAACGAGAAATCAAGATTTTCTTTAGTTAGTAAGCAGTAACTTCCCCCGTATTAAATATCAAAGAGGAGAGCAAGATGTCGAAGAACACCAACCGTTGGTCATTTCTCGGTCGAGATATGGCGATCGATTTAGGAACCGCAAATACGCTGGTATACGTACGCGGTCGCGGCATTGTTCTCAATGAGCCAAGCGTTGTTGCAGTCAATCAAGATACTGGCGCGGTTCTCGCTGTTGGTATGGAAGCTAAGAAGATGATTGGTCGCACCCCTGGTTCTATTGTGGCAATTCGTCCTCTTAAAGATGGCGTTATTGCAGACTTTGATACAACTGCATTAATGATCAAATATTTTATTCGCCAAGTACATAAGCGTCGTTATTTAGCTAAACCACGAATCGTAGTTTGCGTACCAAGCGGAATTACTGGCGTAGAGCAGCGCGCAGTTAAAGACGCTGGCTACGAAGCTGGCGCACGGAAG
Organism: uncultured Bifidobacterium sp.; assembly: GCA_964632545.1. Classification (GTDB taxonomy): domain Bacteria; phylum Actinomycetota; class Actinomycetes; order Nanopelagicales; family Nanopelagicaceae; genus UBA7398. Next base: position 9,373 of record CAZWBQ010000002.1, read on the forward strand.
GTTTACATCATTGAAGAGCCAATGGCTGCTGCAATTGGTGCTGGATTACCAATTCATGAGCCAACTGGAAATATGGTTGTAGATATCGGTGGCGGAACCACTGAAGTTGCTGTTATTTCCCTTGGTGGAATTGTTACTGCACTTTCAATCCGCGTCGGTGGCGATGAATTAGATCAAGCAATCATTAACTGGGTAAAGCGTGAGTTCTCATTATTATTAGGAGAACGGACTGCTGAAGAAATTAAAATGGCAATTGGATCTGCATTCCCACTTCGTGATGAACCAGATGCTGAAATTCGTGGCCGAGATTTAGCAACCGGATTACCAAAAACAATTGTGGTTTCTGCTGAAGATATTCGTAAAGCTCTCGAAGAACCAGTAAATGCCATTATTAACGCAGTTAAAGCCACGCTTGATAAATGCCCACCTGAACTTGCGAGCGATTTAATGGATCGTGGCATTGTGCTAACTGGTGGCGGAGCGTTGCTACGCGGTCTTGACGAAAGATTGCGCCATGAAACTAATATGCCAATTCATATTGCAGATCGTCCACTGCAAGCTGTTGCTGAAGGTTCTGGAAAGTGCGTTGAAGAGTTTGAGGCGTTAGAAAAAGTCTTAATCTCAGAGCCACGTCGATAATCCGAACCTGAAGTAACTATGGCACCGCGAGGTAATAGCCGAAGCCGGCTCCTACTGGTTATCTTGTTGGTAACCTCACTCTTTCTAATTACTTTAGATTTACGTGGCGTTGGTCTGATATCAGGAACTCGCTCTGCAACTCAAACAGTCTTCTCACCAATTCAAGGCTTTACCTCGCGACTTTTCTCACCTATTGGAAATTTCTTTAGCGATCTGAGCCATATTGGTCGATCTGGCAATGAAATTGAAACATTAAGAAAAGAGAATGAAGCGCTTAAATCCAAATTAGTTTTACAAAAAGATTTAAAAGGAAAGTTAACCCAATTAAAATCAGTTCTTAATTTAGCCGGCGAAGCCCAATATAAGGTTGTCACTGCTCGAGTTATTGCGCGCGGAAGTGCGACTTCATTCAGCCAAACCATCACAATTGACGCAGGAAGTTCCTCTGGAATTACTCGAGACATGACCGTTATTACGGGGGCTGGTTTAGTTGGGGCAGTTAAGTCAGTAACTACAAATTCTGCTGTGGTACTTCTAATGAGCGATCCAACTTTTAGAATTGGCGTAAGAGTTGCTGGATCGCAAGTTATGGGAATACTTTCCGGAACAGGTAGTAGAAATTTTGAATTAGAACTACTTGATGCAACCGAAACGGTAAAAATTGGCGATGTGCTACTGGCACGCGGCAGCGATGGTGGCAAACCATTTGTACCAGGTATTCCAGTCGGGTTAGTCATAAATGTAGAGAACACTTCAGGCCAACTCACAAAACATGCACGAGTAGATAGTTATGCAAAACTAACCTCGTTAGGAATAGTATCTGTCGTTCTGGCCGAAACCGGCGCTGATCCTAGAGATTCATTAGTGCCACCAAAACCTATGGCAACCCCAATTCCGACTGTAACAATCACAGTTACACCAACTCCATCACCTTCGAAATAGCGATTGATTGATGTTTACTAGTCGGATCTTTATAACTTTTGGATTCTTCGGTTCGCTGTTTTTTTTACAAGAAATTGTTTTTAATCAAATTCATTTTCTAATCGGGGGTTTTTCGATATTCCTGGCAGTTACAATAACTTGGATTGCAATGGAAAATAGAAACGGTGCCTTAATTTCTGGATTCATAGCTGGGTTCTTTTTAGATTTAAGCCCCAATATAGAATCACCGTTTGGACAATGGACTTTAGTGCTAACGGTTATGGCATATTTAGTTTCAGTGAATAGAGAAGGTTTAGGCGATTTAGCAACCCGACCGTTGACACTTTCATTAATTGTGGGCGCATCGGTAACTGTTACTTTAGTTGCATATTTAGTAGCAAGCGCGATCTTGGGTGAACAGTTAATTTCATTTTTCCCAGCGCTACAAGAGCTTGCCGGTAATTTCATCTGGACATTAATACTTGCACCTCTTTATATGCCACTGACGAGCAAAATCCATCAATTTACGCTCTCCTCTAGGGATATTTGATGGTTGATCGTTCCCGACTGAATTTGATAGTGGTGCAGATTTTTATTGCATCTTTGATGGTTGCACTTGTCGGACGGCTTTTCTATTTGCAAATTGCAGATGGTCCGCGTTATCGCGAAGCAGCTTTAAATATTCAAAGTAGAGATATCGTTACTCCAGCAAATCGTGGAGTAATTGTTGATGATATTGGCACACCGATTGCAATTAACCGTGCCGGATTAGTTGTAACAGTTGATCGATCCGTTATCGACAAAACTCCCGATAAAGGCGTATCAATTTTGCAAAAGGTCGCAGGTGTGTTGGGTTTGAATTACAACGACGTATACATTCGCACTCGACTATGTCCAGAATTGCCGAAGGGCGATCGCGCTGGTTGTTGGAATGGCACTAGGTATCAACCAATTCCGGTTACTAAAGAAGCCACTCAAGATCAAGCACTTAATATTTTAGAGCATTCCGATATTTTTCCTGGCGTGAATGCGGAACCAATCTCGATTCGCAACTACCCATCGCTTGAAGGCGAAAATGTTGCACATGTCTTGGGTTACGTAGGTCCAGTTACAGAAGCTGATATGAATAACAGCAAAGGCTTAAATTATTTTAGAAATGAGTTAATCGGTAAATCAGGGTTAGAGTATCAATACGATTCCTACTTAAGAGGTACTGCTGGAATTAAGACAGTTATTGTCGATCGTAAAGAAGCAATTACGCAACAGTCTCGTGACTCTAAATCGATTCCTGGTGACAATTTAATTTTAAATATAAATGCCAAATTACAATCTGCAGTAGAGAAAGAGTTGTACGCCTCAATTTTGCGCGGTCGCTCACTTGGTCATCGCGCAGATTCAGGCGCTGCGATTGTCTTGGATGTTAAAACCGGAGCCGTTTTAGCAATGGCTTCATATCCAACTTACGATCCAAATATTTGGGAAAACGGCATCACGGTTGCTCAAGCCAAGAATCTTTACTCGGAAAAATCGGCAGTTCCAGCACTTTCGCGAGCTACCCAAGGTGCCTTTTCACCGGCTTCAACTTTCAAAGTTATTTCAACTTCTGCTGCAGTGCGCGCTGGATATAGCACCGATGCTTCTTATAACTGCCCAGCATCGGTGCAAATTGGTAACCGAGAATTCAAAAACTTCGATTCAAAAGCTGTCGGTAAAATTCCACTTAAAACGGCTATTGCAATCTCTTGTGATTCGCTCTGGTATCAAATTGCTTATGATGAATGGGTGCGCGACGGCGGATTGCGGCCCAAATCAAACGCAAACGATTATTTCTTCACGACTGCTAAAGGTTTTGGGTTAGGAAAGAAAACTGGCATTGATTTACCTTCCGAAATAAGCGGTCGACTACCAGATCGCCAATGGAAATTAAATTGGTACAAACAGAATAAAGACTTTTATTGCAATTACAAAGATCGTGCAAAGAAATCACAACTAACGCAACTTTTATTAGATATTGCGCGGGAAAATTGTATTGACGGCGACAAGGTTCGCGCTGGCGATGCGGTTAACTTCTCAATTGGTCAAGGCGATACATTAATGACGCCACTTCAATTAGCGCTTGTATATGCTGCGATTGCAAATGGCGGCACGCTTTATCAACCACAAATTGCAAAAGCAATTGTTAAGTCCGATGGCACTTTGGTAAAGAAGTTTGAACCAGTAATCACTGGAAAGATTCCAGCAGATAAAAAAACTCTCGACTTCTTACATTCAGCGCTCCGTGCTGTTGTAACTTCTGGAACTGGTGCTGGATCTTTTGCTGGTCTCCAAGTTGCAGTAAGTGGCAAAACTGGAACTGGTCAAGTATTCGGAAAGAACTGGGATGGCTCAGCAAAAGCAGATACATCTTGGTTTGCATCTTTTGCGCCATCCGATAAACCACAATATGCGGTTGTAATGGTAGTTAGCCAAGGCGGCTTTGGCGCAAGTACAAGTGGTGTTGGTGTTCGTAAAATTTATGAAGCAATTTTTGGAACAAATGGCCAAAAATCAGTAATGCCTATGGGAATTCCCAGTACGCTTCCAAATATCGACGTCACTAAATTCGGTGCGCTAAAGAAGGTCGCCAAGCCATGAGTTCTCAATTATCGATGCGCTTAAGACGTAATGAATTTGGTCAGCGCCGTAGCTTATTTTCTGGTTTTGACCATTGGTTAAGCGGCGCAGTTATTGGTTTATTGGGGCTTGGAGTCGCTTTGGTGTATTCAAGTACGCGGCAATGGTTTGCTAGTAACGGATTAGATCCACAATATTATTTAAAGCGCCACATTATTAACATAATAATTGGTTTGTTATTGGCATTCGGCACAACCCTTGTCGATTATCGATTGCTGCGGGCTTACACACCATTTGTCTGGGGTCTGGGAGTAGTTGGTTTAATTATTGTGCTGATTCCACATTTAGGAAGTACTGTAAATGGTGCGCGCGCTTGGATATCACTTCCCGGTGGTTTCCAAATTCAACCCGCCGAGTTGGCAAAGATTTCTATCATTATTGGAATTGCAATGATTTTGGCAGAGAAGCGTGATCAGGATTCATATCCAAGCAATTCGGATGTTATGAAGGCTTTAATAGTTGCAGCAATTCCAATGTTATTAATTGTTAAACAACCGGATTTAGGAACCACAATAATTATTAGCGCTTCAGTTGTAACTATTATTGCGGTATCAGGTGCACCAACGAGGTGGGTAATTGGATTACTATTAATTGCAGTACTTGGTGGCTTTGTTGCTGTCAAAGCTGGGGTAGTTAGCGATTACCAATTGAATCGGCTCCAGTCATTTGTGGATCCAACCGCAGATCCGCAACAAAGTGGATATCAACTTCGACAAGCACGTATCACAATTGGTTCTGGTGGATTAATTGGAAAAGGATTATTTAACGGTCCCCAGACAAATGGTCGATTTGTGCCGGAACAGCAGACCGACTTTATTTTTACAGTTGCCGGCGAAGAGTTGGGTTTTCTCGGATCTGGATTAATTTTGTTTTTCTATTCCATTATTTTGGCGCGGGCATTTGCGATCGCGCGCAGGACTCAAGATTATTTTGGTCGGTTAATGTGTATCGGCGTCATTGCTTGGTTTGCATTCCAGACATTTGAAAATATAGGTATGACGATGGGTTTGATGCCGATGACTGGGGTACCGTTGCCATTTATCTCTTACGGTGGTTCGAGCATGTTCGCGACCTTGATCGGAATTGGGCTCCTTCAAAACGTCCACCTGCGGAGCCGATAAGCGCCATCCGTGCGGGGATTAGGCGGAGCACTGCGCTTCTGCCATACTTTCCCCAGCGCTTAGCGCATCTGATCTCAGTCGTTATCTCCGCCAAAGCGGATTGATAGCCAGATCCAGATCGCAGCCTGAGCCAACCGAAGATTTTAAGAATAACGCGCCATATAAAGGGTGCGACGAGAACGCTTTAGGGCGTAAAAAGGATTTGAAGATATGGCTATTGAGCCTAAAAAAGCGCGGAAGCGCGCAGTTAAAAAAACCACGGAACCAGCTGTAAACGTTGCGCCAACTGAAAAAGTTGAGAAAGCGTCAAAAGTTTCTAAGAAAGCTATTCCAGTACCGCTATTTCAAGCAGCGCCTGCAACAACAGCGCCGGCTAAGAAAGTAAGCAAAGTTGCAAAAATCGTAGCTGAAAAACCAGAAGCAGCATCAAGTGAAGTAAGCAGTGAAGATTCAGATCCACGTAATCGAAAGCGTCGTCGTCGTGGCGGTCGCGGTCGCCGTCGTCCTGGCGATTTTGGTACATCAACCGAGAGTGCAAGCGTTGATGAGAGTTCCGATAGCGACAAGAGCGGAACTTCTAATTCAATAATTGATGCTGAGACCGTAATTCATAAACGGCGCCGTCGCCGCAGATCTGCAGGCGATGATGTTGCACCAGGTGAAATCATTGAAGAAGATGGCGTAACTACCATTGTTAAAGTTCGTGAAGCTCGAACTCCAGCCAAGAAAGAATTTGTAAAGCGCGAAGATCGACCACAGCGCCCTGGTCGTTTTAAAGAAAGAGATCGCGGTCGCGATCGAGATCGTGGCTTTGCGCGTAGCGATTCCCGTGGCGATTATCGCGAGAACCGTAGACGAGGCACCATCCTTACTGATGCTGAGTTTTTAGCGCGTCGTGAATCAGTTGATCGCGAAATGTTAGTTCGCCAAAAAGGTGATCGAACTCAGATTGCAGTTATTGAAGATAAAATTTTAGTTGAACACTATGTAAATCGAAATAGCAATATTTCGTATGTAGGAAACGTTTATCTTGGCAAAGTACAGAATGTGCTCCCATCTATGGAAGCTGCATTCGTTGATATCGGTAAAGGTCGAAACGCAGTTCTCTATGCCGGTGAAGTTAATTGGGATGCTGCTGGATTAACCGATAACCAACCAAAGAAAATTGAACATGTATTGAAAACTGGACAATCGGTTTTAGTGCAAGTTACTAAAGATCCAATTGGTCAAAAAGGCGCTCGCTTAACTAGTCAAATTTCGCTACCAGGGCGTTACTTAGTATTCGTTCCTGGCGGTGGCATGAGCGGTATTAGTCGACGCCTTCCAGAGAATGAACGCGCTCGATTGAAATCTATTCTTAAGAATTTGATTACAGATGAAGAAGGCGTAATTGTTCGTACCGCCGCAGAAGGGGCAAGCGAAGAAGAGTTGACTCGTGATGTAACTAGATTGAAAGCCCAATGGGAAGATATCAAAGTTAAATCTGAAACTGCTGGCGTTGCTGCGCCATCACTTCTTTATGGTGAGCCAGATCTAACAGTCCGCGTCATCCGCGATATCTTTAACGAAGATTTCAAAAAGCTAACAGTTCAAGGTACGCAAGCTTGGGATGATATCCATAATTATTTAAACCACATTGCACCAGAACTAACGGCAAAAATTGAGAAGTGGGTTGGCACAGGCGATTTATTTGCAGAGCACCGCGTTGATGAGCAATTAACAAAAGCGCTTGATCGAAAAGTTTATCTACCTTCTGGCGGTTCGCTAGTTATTGATAAAACTGAAGCAATGATTGTTATCGACGTTAACACCGGAAAATTTATTGGTAAAGGTGGCAACTTAGAAGAGACTGTTACTAAGAACAACATGGAAGCTGCTGAAGAAATCGCTCGTCAATTAAGATTGCGCGACTTAGGCGGCATTGTTGTTATCGACTTCATCGATATGATTTTGGAATCTAACCGCGAGCAAGTACTTCGACGCTTAGTAGAATGTTTAGGTCGGGATCGAACTAAGCACCAAGTTGCTGAAGTAACATCGCTTGGATTAGTTCAAATGACGCGCAAGCGCGTTGGTCAAGGGCTTATCGAAGCTTTCTCAACTACTTGTGAAAGTTGTGCGGGTCGCGGAATTCATATTCATATGGAACCTGTTAATAAGAAATCACTTGATCGCGAGTTAACGCCGAAATTTGATGCTTCTGAAAGTAGTGATGAAGAAGATGACGTTTCAGAAATGAACGAAATCGAAAATGAGAATTCAGATAGTTCGGATAACGATCATGCAGAGGTTAGTTCTGGCAGCGTTGCTGAATTAGATGAAAAACCACGATTTGGTCGCCGTCGCCGACGGGCAACCAGTAGTGGGGTAGTAAGCGGGTGATTCGGGCCCAGTTTGACCCAAGGCCATGCTCATCCGTACGCTAACCCCCTGTTCAACATCTCGAGAGGAAATATTCCGGTGTATGCAATAGTAAAAGCTGGCGGACGCCAGGAGAAAGTCGCTATTGGCGATACCGTTTTCGTCGACCGTGTTGACGCTGCTTCAGGTTCAACTATTACTTTTCCTGCGGTACTCGTAGTCGATGGTGATGCCGTTACTTCTGATCCAAAGATTCTCTCTGGCGTAAAAGTCACTGGTGAAATAATTGAAGAAGTTAAGGGTCCAAAGATTCACATCCTGCGTTACAAGAACAAGACTGGTTACCGTCGTCGTCAAGGTTTCCGTGCAAAGAGCACTCGCGTAAAAATTACCGCCATCAACGGCGTGAAATAAGGAGCTGAGAAACAATGGCAAGTAAAAAAGGTGTCTCGTCCACGCGTAACGGTCGCGATTCAAATCCACAGTTTTTAGGTATCAAGCGTTTCGGCGGACAAGTTGTCAATAGCGGCGAAATTTTAGTTCGCCAACGTGGCACAAGTTTCCACCCAGGAAAAAATGTTGGCCGCGGTAAAGATGACACGCTATTCGCACTCGCTGCTGGTGCAGTTGAGTTCGGTAAGGCACGCGGTCGTCGAGTAGTTAACGTGGTTCCGGTTTCTTAAAAAACGACCTTCATAATTTGCGGGTCCGTATGCACGGGCCCGTTTTTTATTTGATAAATATTTATAAGGAGAGAGGATGTAACGATGACTAGCTTCGTAGATCGCGTCACTTTGCATGCCTCTGCGGGTAGTGGTGGCGATGGTTGTGTTTCAGTTCGCCGCGAAAAATTTGTGCCACTTGGTGGACCAGATGGCGGTAACGGCGGCCGCGGTGGCGACATTATTTTGGTGGTAGATCCAAACGTCACAACGCTTTTAGATTTTCATCATTCCCCACATCGCTCTGCAACTTCTGGAAAACAAGGCCAAGGTGACCGTAAAGATGGTCCATATGGCGAAGATATGGTGATGGGTGTTCCAAACGGAACAGTTGTATTAACTACTGAAGGAAAAGTTTTAGCAGATTTAGTTGGTAACGGGACTCGTTTTATTGCAGCACAAGGTGGTCGCGGTGGTTTAGGTAACGCGGCACTTTCATCGTCGCGTCGACGAGCACCTGGTTTTGCACTTCTAGGCGAACCAGGCGAAGCCCGCACATTAATTCTTGAATTAAAAACTGTTGCTGACATTGCGCTAGTTGGTTATCCGAGCGCTGGCAAATCTTCACTAATTGCAGCTATCTCTGCAGCTCGTCCAAAAATTGCTGATTATCCATTTACAACACTGGTGCCAAATCTTGGAGTTGTGCAAGCAGGTGAAACTCGTTTCACAGTTGCCGATGTACCAGGGTTAATTCCTGGAGCAAGTGAAGGTAAAGGTTTAGGTTTGGAATTCTTGCGCCATGTGGAACGTTGTGCAGCACTTGTTCACGTATTAGATTGCGGAACGCTTGAAACTGATCGAAACCCTTTGATTGATTTAGATGTTATTGAAGCAGAGTTAGCTCACTATGGTGGCTTAAATGATCGACCACGATTAATCGCGCTAAACAAAATTGATTTACCAGATGGAAAAGCTATGGCTGACATGGTCCAATCAACGCTAGAAGAACGCGGATATCAAGTTTTCCAAGTTTCGGCCGCCGCTCGAATGGGTCTGACAGAGTTACTTTATGGAATGGCAAAAATCATTCAAAGTTCACGTTCCAGTAAAGCTAGTGAAGAGAAAACTCGAATTGTGCTACGCCCTATTGCAGTTGATGATTCCGGATTTGATGTTAAAGCTGAAGAGGATGGGTCATTTACAGTTACCGGTAATCGTCCACAACGTTGGGTGCATCAAACTAACTTCAGCAATAAAGAAGCAGTTGGATATTTAGCTGATCGATTAGCCCGACTTGGTGTAGAAAAAGTTCTCTTTGCACTTGGCGCAAAACAGGGAAGCGAAGTTCGAATTGGAACTGGCGAAGCTGCAATCATTTTTGATTGGGAACCAACTATTGAAGCTGGCGCAGAATTGCTTGCTGGTCCGCGCGGCGATGATCTGCGAATTCCACGTGAATGGGAGCGAATGGAAATTGAAGCGGTAGATCAATTAGACGACGATGAAATTGCACAACAATGGGAATATAAAGTTGCCGACCCAACTGATCCACGCATCGAGGGCGAGGTTCGCTAATGCGCGATCGAGTTTTGGCTGCTCACCGAGTTGTCATAAAAATTGGTTCATCATCTTTAACTGGAAAATCTGGCGGACAACTAGATCCTAAAGCAGTAGATGCGCTTGTTGATGTTGTAGCTAATTTGCGAAAAGCCGGAAAAGAGGTGTTAGTTGTATCTTCGGGCGCAATTGCGGCGGGTTTAACTCCGCTTGGATTAGCCACTCGACCAAAAGATCTTGCGACACAACAAGCAGCAGCATCAGTTGGTCAAGGTTTACTTATTCATAGATATACCGAATCTTTTTCGCGTTATGGGATTACTGCCTCGCAAGTACTACTAACCATTGAAGATGTGGTCCGTAGATCTCATTATCAAAATGCGCAACGCACCCTTTTTAAATTAATTGCACTAGGAATTGTTCCAGTAATAAATGAGAACGATAGCGTCGGAACTCAGGAAATTAGATTTGGTGATAACGATCGAATCGCCGCCTTAGTTTCACATTTAGTTGGCGCAGATCTACTCGTACTAGTTACTGACGTTGACGCACTTTATGATGCGCCACCAACATCTGCTCATGCAAAAAAGATTTCCGAAGTACATGCAATTGATGAAATTTCCGAAGTTGTAATTGGTGGAATCGGTTCTGCTGGAGTTGGCAGTGGTGGCATGATTACAAAAGTAGATGCAGCTCGAATTGCTACTGGAGCTGGCATCCCAACCTTGCTCACGTCATTATCTGAAGTTGGCGCAGCACTTGAAGGGAACGATTTCGGTACCTTCTTCCACTCGTCAACTAATAAGAAATCTTCGCGGCTGCTTTGGTTAGCACATGCGGCAACACCACATGGAAAACTAATTCTCGATGCTGGCGCTGTTACAGCGATTAAAGAGCGAGGCGTTTCGCTATTGCCGGCTGGCGTTACAGCTGTTGAAGGCGAATTTATTTCGGGTGACACAGTAGAACTAGTTGGGCCAGATGGCATTGCGATTGCACGAGGCTTAGTTGCATTTGACGCTGCGGAAGTTCCGCAAATGCTTGGCCGTTCTACAAAAGATTTAGCAAAAGAACTTGGCGCAGAATATGAACGTGAACTTGTCCATCGCGATGATTTAGTGTTGTTATAGGAATTCATGAGCGCCGATAAATTAGTGAAAGAGTTAGCAGATAAAGCCAGAATCGCAGCGCGCACGTTAGCTTCATCAGATTATAAAACTCGCACTAAGGCGCTACTTGAGATTGCTGATGCAATCGTTGCAAATGCTGCTTCGATAGCAGCGGCAAATAGCGTAGATATGGCTCGGGAAAAATCTGGTGGAATGTCGGAGGCGCTATTGGATCGATTACTTTTAACGCCGGAAAGAATTATCGGAATTGCAAATGGTGTACGCAAAGTAGCAGCGCTGCCAGATCCACTACATCAAGTTTTACGGGAACGAACTTTAGAAAATGGATTACATCTCAAACAAGTGACCGTGCCCTTTGGTGTGGTGGGAATGGTTTATGAGGCCAGACCTAATGTCACCGTAGATGCCGCAGTAATTTTATTAGCATCTGGAAATGCTGCGCTATTACGGGGCTCTTCTAGCGCTAGCGAAAGTAATGCCGTACTTGTAAAGGTTATGCAAGAAGCTTTGAGTAAAACTGCGATTTCAGCAGCGGTAATTCAATTAGTCCCAAGCGAAGATCGTGAAAGCGTGCGCGCATTACTACATGCACGTGGCAGTGTTGATTTAGTAATACCACGGGGTAGTGCAGGTTTGATTCGAATGGTCGTTGATGAATCAACAGTGCCTACGATTGAAACTGGGGCTGGCGTCTGCCATGTTTATGTAGATGAGTTTGCTGATTTAGCAAAAGCGTTACCGATTACTTTAAATTCAAAGACAAATCGACCAAGTGTTTGCAACGCAGCCGAAACGCTTTTAGTTCATGAAAAGTGTGTCAAGGATTTCTTACCGCAAGCATTGGCAGCACTTGATATTGCTGGTGTTAAATTACATTGCGATAACCAAGTTCTAGTAATTGCTAAAGAATTAGGGATAAATGCAACGCTAGCTACCGAAGATAATTGGCATACTGAGTACGGGACTTTAGAGATGAATGTCGGAATTGTGCCTTCGTTAATTGCCGCAGTTGACCATATTGCTAAATTTGGCACTAACCACACTGAGGCAATTATCACGGAATCAAAATTTAATGCAGATAAATTTATTGCACTCTCAGATTGCGCTGCAGTAATGGTTAATGCTTCAACTAGATTTACCGATGGTGAAGAGATGGGTTTTGGCGCTGAAATTGGGATTTCAAATCAGAAATTACATGCTCGTGGTCCAATGGGGTTGGAAGAGATGACGACCACAACTTGGATTGTGACTGGTACTGGGCAGATTAGGTAAGGTGCGCATATGGCTGGAATTTCACGTGATGATGTCGCAAACCTGGCACGGTTAGCGCGAATTGATATGGCGCCGGCGGAGTTAGATCACTTAGCTTCCGAACTCGGTGTAATTCTTAATGCGGTAGCGCGGGTGCAAGAGGTTGCCGGCCAAAATGTGCCACCAACTTCGCATCCATTGCCACTACAAAATGTCTATCGCAAGGATGAAGTAATCCAGAGTTTAACTCCAGAAGCTGCGCTATCTGCAGCGCCAGCAAGTGAAGAGCAACGATTTAAAGTTCCAAAAATACTTGGCGAAGAAGCGTAATGACGATGATAAAAAAGAACGCATCGGAAATGGCGGCCGCTCTTGCTAGCGGAGAAATAACTAGCGTCGCACTTACTCAAGCCCATCTTGATCGCATAACTGAAGTTGATAAAGATGTACATGCATTCTTATATGTTGATACGCAAGGAGCACTTGCCCAAGCAGCGATTGCTGATAAGAAACGAGCAGCCGGCGAAAAACTCTCACCACTTGCTGGCATACCGCTAGCGTTAAAAGATGTAATGGTGCAACAGGGAATTCCAACTACTTGCGGATCAAAAATGCTCGAAGGCTGGCGTCCGCCGTATGACTCAACTGTTGTAAGTAAATTGCGCGCTGCCGATGTAGTTATCCTCGGTAAAACAAATATGGATGAATTTGCAATGGGTTCATCAACAGAAAACTCTGCATATGGACCAACCCATAACCCTTGGGACCTTTCCCGAATTCCTGGCGGATCTGGTGGCGGATCATCTGCATCACTTGCGGCATTTGAAGCACCACTTGCAATTGGAACCGATACTGGCGGTTCAATTCGCCAACCTGCAGCAGTTACGGGAACAGTCGGAGTTAAACCAACATACGGTGGCGTATCTCGTTACGGATTAGTGGCATTCTCTTCGAGTTTAGATCAAGCAGGTCCATGTGGTCGAACTGTTTTAGATACTGCGTTATTACATGAAACTATCGCTGGCCATGATCCAAAAGATTCAACAAGCATTAATGCACCAGTTCCAGCGGTTGTTGCTGCAGCAAAAAACGGTGATGTAAAAGGATTAAAGATCGGTGTAATTAAAGAGTTGCAAGGTGAGGGATATCAAGCTGGCGTACTAAATCGATTTAACGAATCACTTGAATTATTAGCTGGGCTTGGCGCTGAAATAGTTGAAGTTTCTTCGCCATATTTTGACTATGCGCTGGCTGCTTATTATTTGATTGCACCTAGCGAATGCTCATCAAATTTAGCTCGATTCGATGCAATGCGTTATGGAATTCGCGTAGGAGATAAGAGCGGAGTTTCAGCAGAAGAAGTTATGAACTTAACCCGCGAAGTTGGTTTTGGACGCGAAGTTAAACGTCGTATTATTCTTGGAACTTATGCGCTCTCAAGTGGTTATTACGATGCTTACTATGGCAGCGCTCAGAAAGTTCGAACGCTAATCAAGCAGGATTTTGACAACGCATTTATGAAAGCCGATGTTTTAGTTTCACCGACCGCGCCAACAACTGCATTTAAAATTGGCGAAAAAGCTGATGATCCAATAGCCATGTATTTAAATGACATCGCAACTATTCCGGTCAACATGGCAGGGATTTGTGGCATGTCACTTCCAAGTGGCTTAGCTGAAGAAGATAATTTGCCAGCAGGATTTCAAATTATGGCACCTGCTATGAAAGATGATCGACTTTATAACGTAGGTGCAGCGCTCGAAGCAGCGCTATTAAATAAATGGGGCGCACCAATTCTTTCGCACGTTTCTGGTTTAGGAGCGCGCGCATGAGTTTGAAATATGAAGATGTAATTGCAAAATACGAACCAGTACTTGGACTAGAAGTACATGTTGAATTAGGTACAGCTTCAAAAATGTTCTGTGGTTGCAACACAGTTTTTGGTGCCGAACCAAATACTCAGACTTGTCCGGTTTGCTTAGGCTTACCTGGCGCACTTCCAGTAGTAAATGAAAAAGCAATCGAATACACCATCATGATTGGTTTAGCTCTAAATTGTTCGATTGCACCTTTTAGCCGATTTGCTCGAAAGAATTATTTCTATCCAGATATGCCAAAGAATTTTCAAACTTCTCAATACGACGAACCAATCTGCGTAAATGGATTCCTCGATGTCGAGATCGATACTGACGAGGGAATTAAGAAATTTCGCGTTGAAATTGAACGTGTACATATGGAAGAAGACACCGGTAAGTCACTGCATATGGGCGGTGCAACTGGAAGAATCCATGGTGCGGATTACTCATTATTAGATTACAACCGAGCTGGAATTCCATTAGTTGAAATTGTTACCAAAATTGTGCCGGGTACTGGTAAATATGCACCAGAAGTTGCGCGCGCATATGTTGCAGAGCTTCGTGACATTCTCCGTTCATTAAATGTAAGCGATGTGAAGATGGAGCAAGGTTCACTTCGCTGCGATGCAAACGTTTCGCTTCGAATAATTGGCAGCGATCTACTTGGCACTAGAAGTGAGACAAAAAATGTTAACTCACTTCGCTCAGTAGAACGTGCAGTTCGCGGCGAAATGATTCGCCATGCAGAATTATTAAATAAAGGGGAACGGGTAATTCAAGAAACCCGTCACTTCCAAGAAGATACCGGTTTAACTCGTTCTGGACGTTCTAAAGAACAAGCAGAGGATTATCGTTATTTCCCAGAACCAGATTTGGTTCCAATTGCGCCAGATGCTGCCTGGATTGAAACGCTCCGTGCAGCCCTTCCAGAAAAACCTTCTACACATCGCAAACGTTTACAAGATGCTTGGTCCGTTCCGGATAAGGAAATGGCTTCGATGATTAACGCAGATGTATTAGAAATTGTGGAAGCAACTGTAAATCTTGGCGCTGATCCAACTAAAGCGCGAGGATGGTGGCTTGGTGAGATTGCACGAATTGCAAACGAGAAAGAAGTTACTGCTACTGATTTACCAATCACGCCAAAAGATGTTGCCGATATTGTGGCACTTGTAGCTGCTGGTGAATTAACTGACAAATTGGCGCGACAAGTTATCGAAGGAGTAATTGCTGGCGAGGGGCGCCCTAATGAAGTAATTGATAAACGTGGAATTAAAGTAGTTTCAGATGATGGCGCACTTATGGTTGCAATTGAAAGTGCGATTGCGGCTCAACCAGATGTTGCGGCGAAAGTTCGTGGCGGAAATGTTCCTGCCGCTGGGGCGCTGATCGGCGCAGTAATGAAAGCCACGCAAGGCCAAGCTGATGCTGCCAAAGTGCGCGAACTCCTTTTGAAGCATTTAGGGCAATAAGGTTTGTAAGATACGCAGATGTCCGATACTCCAGCCAATAAAATGAAGCCACGTTCTGGCTTAGTAACTGATGGCTTAGAACGCGCTCCGGCTCGTGGAATGTTGCGCGCAGTTGGTATGAAAGATGGCGATTGGGTTAAGCCACAAATTGGAATCGTTTCTTCTTGGAATGAAATTACGCCATGCAATCTTTCACTTGATCGATTAGCAAAAGCATCGAAACAAGGCGTCATTGATGCTGGCGGATTCCCAATGCAATTTGGAACCATTTCAGTATCTGATGGAATTTCAATGGGCCATGAAGGAATGCACTTTTCGTTAGTCTCACGCGAAGTTATTGCTGATTCAGTCGAAACGGTTATGCAAGCAGAACGTTTAGATGGCATGGTCACTTTTGCTGGTTGCGATAAATCACTTCCAGGAATGATGATGGCAGCAGCGCGTATCGATGTTGCAAGCGTTTTTGTTTATGCAGGATCAACTTTGCCAGGCCAAGTAGATGGCAAAGATGTAACAATCATTGATGCCTTTGAAGCGGTCGGTGCATGTGCTCGCGGATTAATTTCACAAGATCAAGTTGATAAAATTGAACGCGCAATCTGTCCAGGTGAAGGTGCTTGTGGCGGTATGTACACCGCAAACACTATGGCAACAGTTGGTGAAGCAATCGGACTTTCACTTCCTGGTTCTGCAGCGCCACCAGCGGTAGATCGTCGACGCGATGCATTTTCCGTTAAATCTGGTGCAGCAGTTGTTGAATTGATTCGTCAGGGAATCACTACACGAGACATTCTTACTAAACCAGCATTTGAAAATGCAATTACTGCAGTCATGGCACTTGGTGGTTCAACAAATGCTGTGCTCCATTTACTTGCAATTGCGCATGAAGCTGATGTCGATTTAACACTCGCAGATTTCCATCGCATCGGTTCCAAAGTTCCGCTTCTTGGTGATTTGAAACCATTTGGTCGTTTTGTAATGAGCGATGTTGATAAAGTTGGTGGTATTCCGGTAATTCTCAAATCGCTATTAGATGCTGGGTTATTACATGGTGATTGTTTGACCGTTACTGGAAAAACTATGGCAGAGAATTTAGTAGATATTGCACCACCAGATCCAGATGGTGAAATTCTCCGTGCAACATCCAAGCCAATGGCGCTTGGTGGTGGCATCACAATTCTTAACGGTTCACTTGCACCTGATGGGGCAGTAACAAAAGTTGCCGGAGTTGGCGTAGCTGAATTTGAGGGACCAGCGCGAGTTTTCGATCGCGAACAATCTGCAATGGTTGCGTTAGAAAATGGAACAATCCAAGCCGGTGATGTTGTTGTGATTCGATACGAAGGTCCTAAAGGTGGACCAGGTATGCGCGAGATGTTAATGATTACTGGCGCAATCAAAGGCGCAGGATTAGGTAAATCAGTGCTACTTCTTACAGATGGGCGTTTCTCTGGTGGAACTACTGGACTATGCGTTGGCCATGTAGCGCCAGAAGCAGTTGATTGCGGACCAATCGCACTTGTAAAAGATGGCGATCGTATTCGTATTAATACAATTACACGCCAACTAGATTTATTAGTTGATGAGAAAGAGTTAGCTGAACGAAAGAAGTCCTTTAAGCCAGTGCCACATAAATATAACCGTGGCGTTCTTGCTAAGTATTCGAAATTAGTAGGTTCTGCTTCTTTTGGTGCAGTCTGCGACTAATCAATCTCGACAAGATCCATGTAACTCTCGTTCCATAAATCTTCATCACCATCTGGGAGTAATAAGACTCGATCTGGCTTTAGTGATAAAACCGCACCTTCATCATGCGAAACCAAAATTACCGAACCTTGATACTCGCCAAGGGCTGCCAAAATTTCTTCACGCGAAGCAGGATCTAAGTTATTTGTAGGTTCATCAAGTAGTAATACATTTGCCGCGCTAACAACTAGAAGCGCCAGCGCAAGCCGGGTACGTTCACCACCACTTAGAACTTTGACTGGTTTATGAACATCATCGCCAGTGAAAAGGAACGAGCCGAGCACGCTTCGCGCTTCTGCATCTTTCAAATCAACGCCAGTACTATTCATATTCTCTAAAATAGTTCGCTCATAATCAAGAGATTCATGCTCTTGTGCGTAATAACCAATTTTCAAACCATGCCCAGGAATTACCTCACCAGTATCTGGCTCTAACTCGCCCGCTAACATTTTTAATAGCGTTGTTTTGCCAGCGCCGTTAAGCCCCAAAATTACAACTCGAGATCCTTTGTCGATTGCGAGATCAACATCGGTAAATACTTCTAGTGATCCATAGGATTTGCTAAGCGCCGTCGCAGTCAGCGGAGTTTTTCCACAAGGTGATGGCGTTGGGAATCGTAGTTTCGCAACTTTATCTACCTTACGAACATCAGCAAGTTCGGAACGCAATTTATCGGCGCGACGGAACATACCTTGGGCAGCTTTCGCCTTAGAGGCTTTTGCGCGCATCTTCTCGGCTTGCTTCTCCAAGATGGCGGCTTTTTTCTCTGCAATTGCCCGATCAATTTTTCGACGGTGCTCATCTTGCTCACGTTGTTGTAAATATTTCTTCCAACCCATGTTGTAGACATCAATAACATTTCGGTTTGCATCTAAATAGAAAACCTTATTTACAACAGTTTCAATTAGATTTACATCGTGGCTAATGATTACTAGACCACCTGAATATTTCATCAAATAATCACGGAGCCAAACTACCGAGTCAGCATCTAAATGGTTAGTGGGCTCATCGAGTAGCAGCGTATCTGCGCCACTAAATAAAATCCTAGCTAATTCAATACGACGGCGTTGTCCGCCACTTAGTGACTCCAGTGGTTGATCAAATAATCGTTCTGGAATACCTAAACTCATTGCAATTGATTCTGCTTCTGCAGTTGCGCCATATCCGCCGGCGATGCTAAATTCATTTTCAGCTCTGGTGTAACGTGTCATTGCAACTTCTAATTCATCACCTTGCGCAATCGACATTGCTTCTTCGGCTTTGCGCATTCGCGAAACAATTTGATCTAGTTCGCGAACTGAAAGAATTCTCTCCACAACCGATCCAGCTTCATCACCAGTTCGTGGATCTTGGGGGAGATAACCAATCATCCCGGTGCGATTTACTTGGCCGCCGGCAGGTTGAGTTTCGCCCGCAAGCACTTTTGCTAAAGTGCTCTTTCCGGCGCCGTTTCGACCAACAAATCCCACGCGGTCGCCATGGTTAATTCGAACTGATACTCCGCTGACGAGTAATCGAGCTCCCGCTCGTAATTCAAGACTCGCTGTTGAAATCATCGAGCGAAGTTTCTCACGATAAGCAGTAGTTGAATTTCCAGATAGGCATGGCCATATATTGAGATGCGCATCTCATGGGTTGACTAGCCCCGCGCAGGTGCGCGATAATTTAGCCATGAAAACACTAACTACCTCAGTGGTGATTCAAGAGCGCGCGATCTAGAAAAATCAGATCCCGCGCTACCCTCAGTTAAAACTGAGGGTTTTTCTGTTAGTGGAGTTAATTAGAGAAGGAAAGGAGTAGGTCGGAATGAGTAACCAAGTAACTGGAGCGCAAGCCCTAGTGAAATCACTCGAGCACGCTGGCGTTGATGTCATGTTTGGAATTCCAGGCGGTGCAATTCTTCCTGCTTACGATCCGATCTACGATTCTAAAATTCGCCATATTTTGGTTCGCCATGAACAAGGCGCCGGCCATGCCGCAACCGGTTATGCCCAAGTAACTGGTCGCGTAGGTGTCTGTATCGCAACTTCCGGTCCTGGAGCGACAAATTTAGTTACACCAATTGGCGATGCGGCAATGGATTCCGTTCCGATGGTTGCAATAACCGGCCAAGTTCCATCAGCTGCAATTGGTACTGATGCATTCCAAGAAGCAGATATCCGTGGCATCACAATGCCAATCACAAAACATAATTATTTAATCACAAACCCTGATGATATTCCTCGGGCAATTGCCGAAGCATTTCATATTGCAAGCACTGGACGTCCCGGCCCAGTTCTAGTCGATATCGCCAAAGATGCGCTCCAGAAAATGACCGAACTTAAATGGCCATCGAAAATTAATTTAGCTGGCTATAACCCAAAAACTAAACCAGATAGCCAAGCCATTCGGGATGCGGCAGCGCTAATCGCGCAATCAAGGAAGCCTGTACTTTATATTGGTGGCGGTGTAATTAAAGCAAATGCAAGTAAGCAATTATTAAAACTTGCCGAACTAACTGGCGCACCAGTTGTTACAACTTTGATGGCGCGTGGCGCATTCCCAGATAGCCATCAATTGCATTTAGGTATGCCAGGGATGCATGGAACTGTGGCTGCGGTAACTGCACTTCAGAAGAGCGATTTACTTATTACTTTAGGCGCTCGCTTTGATGATCGCGTTACTGGAAAACTTTCCACCTTCGCAGTTAATGCCAAAATTATTCATGCCGATATCGATCCGGCCGAAATTGGCAAGAATCGCTTTGCAGATGTCGCAATCGTTGGCGATGTTGGCGAAGCAATTACTGCGTTAATTCCTGCGCTAGAAGCCGAATTTAAGAAATCAAAACCAGATTTAACGCAATGGTGGAGCCAAATGGGCTCACTCCGCGCAAAATATCCAGTGGGGTATGACCATCCGGCAGACGGCAGCGTTTCGCCACAATATGTTATTGAAAGAATTGGTGCGATATCTGGACCGGATTCCATTTATGTTGCTGGAGTTGGCCAACACCAAATGTGGGCATCGCAATTTGTTAAATATGAAAAGCCGCGCACTTGGTTGAACTCTGGCGGTGCTGGCACTATGGGTTACGCAGTTCCAGCTGCAATGGGCGCGAAAGTTGGGGCACCGGATACAACTGTTTGGGCAATAGATGGTGATGGTTGTTTCCAGATGACTAATCAAGAGTTAGTTACCTGTGCGCTAAATAATATTCCAATCAAAGTTGCAATCATTAACAACGAGAGCCTTGGCATGGTGCGTCAATGGCAGACGCTTTTCTATAACTCCCGATATTCAAATACTTCATTAGAATCAAAGCGAATTCCAGATTTTGTTAAGTTAGCTGATGCAATGGGTTGCGTTGGACTTCGTTGTGATACAACTGGTGATGTTGATAAAGTGATAAAAGAAGCGATGGCAATCAACGATCAACCTGTCGTGGTTGATTTCAGCGTATTCCGTGATGCGATGGTTTGGCCGATGGTTGCTGCAGGTACATCAAATGATGACATTATGGTTGCGCGCGAAACTGCGCCTGACTGGGATTCACAGGAGCTCTAATGGCCACTCATACTCTCTCGGTTTTAGTTGAAAACAGCCCCGGCGTACTGGCGCGCGTAGCTTCACTATTTTCACGTCGTGGTTACAACATTGACTCACTTGCGGTTGGTCCAACTGAGAATTCTGAAATTTCTCGGATGACTATCGTATTAAATCTTGAAGGACATGCACTTGATCAAGTAATCGCGCAACTATTCAAACTAGTTAACGTAATTGGCATTTCCGAGATGACCGAAGCAGATTCAATTAAACGCGAAGCACTTTTAGTTAAAGTTAAAGCAAAGAAATCAGATCGTGAAAAAGTACTTGAAGTTTCGAAGAAGTTTAACGGCGTAATTGTTGACGAAACCGATGATTCAGTAACTATTGAAGCGACTGGACCAAGTGCAGATATCGAAGCTTTGCTTAATTCGCTCGAGCAATTTGGGATAAAAGAATTGGTGCAGTCAGGGTTGATCGCACTTGAGCGTGGCAGCATCACGCTCGCAGACCGTACGCTTAGCACTTCTGGGGTCGCAATTTCCGACCCTAATAGCGCAACCGCGGATTATCAGAACTAAACCAACCGAAAAATAAAAGGAGAAAATCGTGGCAACTATTTATCATGATGAAGATGCAGATCTTTCAATCATCCAAGGACGAAAGGTTGCAGTAATTGGTTATGGTTCACAAGGCCACGCGCATGCGTTGAACCTTCGCGATAGTGGCGTAGATGTTCGAATTGGTTTAGCTGACGGATCGAAGTCGCGCGAAAAGGCCGAAGCAGAAGGTCTTCGTGTGCTCTCTGTTGCAGATGCTGTTAAAGAAGCATCCGTGATTATGTTGCTCGCACCAGATCACAAACAACGCCATATTTATAACGAATCAATTGCGCCAAATTTAAAAGATGGCGACGCACTTTTTTTCGCTCACGGTTTCAACATCCGATTTGGATACATCAAGCCAAATTCAAATGTTGACGTCTGTATGGTTGCACCTAAAGGCCCAGGACATTTAGTTCGGCGCGAATTTGTTGCTGGACGCGGTGTGCCAGATATCGTTGCAGTAGAACAAGATTCAACTGGAAACGCTTGGCCATTAACGCTTTCTTATGCAAAAGCAATGGGCGGACTTCGCGCTGGCGCAATTCTCACCACATTTACTGAAGAGACAGAAACAGATCTATTCGGCGAACAATCAGTCCTCTGCGGTGGCGCATCACAATTAGTTATGTATGGATTCGAAACTTTAGTTGAAGCTGGATATCAACCAGAAGTTGCTTACTTCGAATGCTTACATGAACTTAAGTTAATTGTTGACTTAATGTACGAGGGTGGCATTGCGAAACAACGTTGGTCAGTATCTGATACTGCTGAATACGGAGATTATGTTTCAGGTCCACGTGTTATCGATCCAAGCGTTAAAGTAAACATGAAAGCCGTACTTACTGATGTGCAAAATGGCACCTTCGCTAAACGATTTATCGATGACCAAGATGCTGGTGCACCAGAGTTCAAAGCGCTCCGTGCAAAAGGAGAAGCTCACCCAATTGAAGCGGTCGGTCGCGAACTTCGTAAATTAATGTCGTGGGTAAAAGCAGCAAATAAGGACGATTACAAAGAAGGTTCTGTGTCGCGTGGCTAAACCAATTGTCCTAATCGCGGAAGAACTTAGCCCTGCCACTTTAGAAGCGCTTGGTCCTGATTTCGAAGTTAGAAATTGTGACGGCGCTAATCGAAGTGAACTTCTTGCTGCCCTTGCTGCTGGCGTAGATGCGGTGTTAATTAGATCTGCAACCAAAATGGATAGTGAAGCAATTGCTGTTGCTAAAGGTTTAAAAGTCATAGCTCGTGCTGGAGTTGGTTTAGATAACGTAGATATTCCAGCAGCTACCGCTGCCGGCGTAATGGTCGTTAACGCACCAACTTCAAACATAGTTAGCGCAGCCGAGCTTGCGATTTCATTATTACTTGCTAGTGCACGTTTTATTTCACCCGCCCATGCTGCGCTTAAGAATGGGAAATGGGCACGTTCAAAATACACAGGCGCTGAGTTATTTGAGAAAACACTTGGCATAGTTGGATTTGGCAGAATTGGTCAATTAGTTGCATCTCGAATGCAAGCATTTGGGATGGAAATCGTGGCATACGATCCTTATTTGCAACCAGCGCGCGCTGCACAACTTGGCGTGCGACTAGTTACTTTAGATGAATTACTAGCGCAATCTGACTTCATAACAATTCACTTGCCAAAAACCAAAGAGACTGCAAACTTAATTGGTGAAGCCGCACTTAAGAAAGTTAAACCATCCGTACGAATTATTAATGCTGCTCGTGGTGGCGTACTAGATGAAGCAGCACTTCACAAAGCAATCACTGAAGGTCGAGTTGCTGGCGCAGGTTTAGATGTTTTTGCCACGGAACCATGTACTGATTCACCGCTATTCCAACTTGATCAAGTTGTCGCTACGCCACATCTTGGCGCATCAACTGATGAAGCCCAAGAACGCGCGGGAATTGCTGTTGCTGTTTCAGTTAGAAAAGCGCTCTCGGGTGAATTAGTTCCAGATGCTGTAAATGTTAAAGGTGGTGCAATTGATGAAGATATTCGCCCAAGTTTGCCGCTAGTTGAAAAACTTTCACAGGTAGCAACTGCAATAGCTGGCGAACTTCCAGTTTCAATTGCAATTGAAGTTAAAGGCGATATTTCGGGTCATGATTGTTCTGTGCTTGCAACTAGCGCGATAAAAGGCGCGCTGCTTGCTACTGGTGCAGAGGATGTCACATATGTAAACGCACCAAATATTGCGGAAGAGCGCGGTTTGACTGCAACTGTTACCACAAACGCTGAAAGCCCAGAATTCCGCAGCATGATCACTTTGCATGCATCTTTTGCTGATGGCAAATTTGTAGATGTGCATGGAACATTGATGGGTATCCGCAAAGTAGAGAAAATCATCGCAATTGATGGCTTTGATCTCGATCTACCACCAACTAGTCACATGTTATTTCTTCGTTACGGCGATCGTCCCGGAATTGTGGGAATCGTTGGAAACACTCTTGGCAAAGCCGGCATAAATATTGCAGGTATGCAGGTTGCGCGCAGCAGTGAAGGCGGGGAAGCGTTAATGGCAATCACGGTTGACTCTTCAATTCCAACTGAGATGGTTGCGTTAGTTAAGAAAGAAACCGGATCTAATTCGGTAACTTCAGTTTCGTTGTTGGGATAGGCGATGACAAAAACTTTTAATCTTGCCGTAATCGGTGGCGATGGTATTGGTCCAGAAGTTGTGGCCGAAGGTCTTAAAGTATTAGATGCGCTCTCCGCAAAATATGATCTAACTTTTAATAAGAAAGAGTACGAACTTGGCGCCCGCCTCTGGCATAAAACTGGAGAAACTCTCCCAGATGCAACGCTAAATGAATTAGCGAAAGCTGATGTAATTCTGCTTGGCGCAGTTGGCGACCCAACAGTTCCAAGTGGCGTGTTAGAGCGCGGTTTATTATTAAAACTTCGTTTTGCATTTGACCACTTTATTAACTTGCGACCTGCTCGACTTTATCCCGGTGTGAAATCACCACTTGCTGGAATTTCTGAACTTGATTTCATCGTGGTGCGCGAAGGCACTGAAGGCCCATATGTTGGAGCAGGCGGAGTGCTTGCTGAAGGCACCGCTGATGAAATCGCCACTGAGGAGAGTTTGAATACTCGCCGCGGAGCTGAGCGAGTAATTCGAAATGCATTTGCGCGCGCGCAAGTAAGACCACGGAGAAAATTAACTTTGGTACATAAAAACAACGTGCTTACTCGCGCTGGCAGTTTATGGACTCGAACTTTTAACGAAGTAGCTAAAGAATTTCCTGATGTAACAACTGATTATTTACATGTCGATGCTGCATCAATGTTCTTTGTTACCAACCCAGATCGTTTTGATGTAGTTGTTACCGATAATCTTTTCGGTGATATTTTGACTGATATCGCCGCTGCAATTTGTGGCGGAATTGGCTTAGCTGCTTCTGGAAATATCAATCCAACCGGAAAATTCCCGTCAATGTTTGAACCAGTTCATGGTTCAGCTCCAGATATAGCTGGTAAAGGTATTGCCGATCCAACTGCAACCATCATGTCGGTCGCGATGATGCTTAACCATTTAGGTTTAGTCGATGCAGCTAAAGATGTTGAGCGTGCGGTTGCAGCAGATTTATTGACTCGTGGCGATAAAAATCGTTCAACAACTGAAATCGGCACAACTCTTGCTAACGCGGTAAAAGGGTAATTATGAAAATAAATATCACACCATCTGCTACAGCGTTATCTGATGCTGTTCGCCAAGCAAAAGTTGATGAAGGCGGATTTGGTAAATATTTCACTGACCATATGGTGATTGCTAATTGGCATATTGATTCTGGATGGGGCGATGCTGAACTAAAGGCTTATGGTCCGCTATCACTTGATCCCGCAACTATGGTTTTGCATTACGGTCAAGAGATTTTTGAAGGTTTGAAAGCTTATTGGCAACCAGATAATTCAATTAGTTTGTTCCGCCCAGACGCAAACGGAAAACGTTTTGCTAAATCTGCAAAACGGTTAGCTCTACCAGAGCTTCCAGTTGAAGCATTTATCGAAACCATTGAAACACTAGTTAAACAAGATAAGGGTTGGGTGCCACATAAAGTTGGCTCTTCGCTCTATATACGCCCATTCATGATTGCAACTGAAGTTGCAATTGGAGTTCGCCCTTCCAAGAGCGCTTCTTACATATTAATTGCTTGCCCAGTAGGCGCATATTTCTCTACAACTACTGCTGTAACAGTTTGGATATCTACTGAATATGTACGCGCATCACTTGGAGGAACTGGTGAAGCTAAATGTGGTGGAAACTATGCAGCATCCCTACTTGCACAACAACAAGCGGCTGCGCAAGGTTGCGATCAAGTTGTTTGGTTAGATGCGCTAGAGCGTAAGTGGGTAGAAGAGATGGGCGGTATGAACCTTTATTTCGTAAAAGGAAAAGGCAAAGACGCCACAATTTTCACACCTAAATTAACTGGAACTTTGCTGCCTGGAGTGACACGCGATTCCATTCTTACTGTTGCAAAAGATCTTGGTTATAAAACCGAAGAAGGCATGATTTCTATCGATGATTGGCGCGATGGTGTTGCCAGCGGTGAAATCACGGAAACTTTTGCTTGCGGTACTGCTGCTGTTATTTCTCCTATCGGTGGCGCAAAGAGCGAATTTGGAAATTGGCCAACAGGTGATGGCACTCCTGGCCCGATCACCATGCAGCTTCGCGAACATTTACTTGGCATTCAACATGGCACAATTCCAGATATCCATGGCTGGAATAAAAAGGTCTGTTAATGACTATCTCTGATGCGTTCCATATTTACGACACCACGCTTCGTGATGGCGCGCAACAAGAAGGTTTAAATCTTTCCGTTCACGACAAACTTACAATCGCGCGACACCTTGATGAACTCGGTGTTGGTTTTATTGAAGGTGGCTGGCCAGGTGCAAATCCTAAAGATACAGAATTTTTTGCACTTGCCAAAAAAGAATTAAAGTTAAAAAACGCAACATTTGTGGCATTTGGTGCAACTCGACGTCCAGGTGTTAAAGCAGCAGATGACATGCTGCTCCGCGCACTTGCTGATTCTGGCGCACCTGCAGTGACTCTGGTTGCAAAAGCACATGACCGCCATGTTGATTTAGCACTTAAAACTAACCTTGATGAGAACCTCGCCATGATTCGCGAATCAATTAAATTCTTAAAAGAAGGCGGACAACGAGTATTTCTAGATGCCGAACATTTTTTCGATGGCTACCGGTCTAATCCAGCTTATGCGCTCGAAGTTGTTCGTGTTGCTTCCGAAGCTGGCGCTGATGTTGTTGCGCTTTGCGATACTAACGGCGGCATGTTGCCAGATGAACTTTCTCAAGTTGTGCACGATGTATTAGGAAAGAGCGCAGCTCGCCTTGGAATTCATTGCCATAACGATACTGGGTGTGCAATTGCTAACTCACTCGCTGCAGTTGCAGCAGGAGCTACCCATGTGCAAGGCACTCTAAATGGTTATGGCGAACGTACTGGTAATGCAGATTTAGTTTCGATTATCGCAAATCTTGAATTGAAGAAGAAGCAATTAGTTTTACCTAAGAATTCACTGCATGAAGCATTCCGAATCTCACATGCAATTGCTGAAGTTACAAATGTGGCGTCCAGTGCCCGTCAACCATATGTTGGAATTTCTGCATTTGCACATAAAGCAGGGCTACATGCATCTGCAATTAAAGTTGACCCAGCACTTTATCAACACGAAGATCCAGCTAGCGTTGGTAACGATCGCCGGATGTTGGTCTCGGATATGGCAGGTCGAGCATCAATTGAATTGAAATCTCAAGAGCTTGGTATAGATATCGGTAACGATAAAGAAGTACTTACTAGAGTTGTAGAACGCGTTAAAGAGATGGAATCGCGAGGCTACACATTTGAAGCTGCGGATGCATCATTTGAGTTATTACTTCGGGAAGAGATTGATGGCAAGCGCGCACAGTTTTTTAAGATTGAAAAGTGGGAGACAGTTGTAGACCAAGAAGAAGATGGCAACGTTAAGTCTCGTGCAAATGTTACGATCATTGCACACGGTGAAAAAATTGAATCATCTGGAACTGGAAACGGTCCAGTAAATGCGATCGATACTGCGCTCCGTTCCGGGTTAGAAAAACTTTATCCAGAGCTTAAGAAATTAGAACTTACTGATTATAAAGTGCGAATTCTAGAAGGTCGATTGGGAACTGGTGCAGTTACTCGCGTTCTCGTAGAAACCAGTGATGGAAATGGTGAATGGAACACAATTGGTGTGCATGAAAACGTTATCGCTGCATCTGCGATGGCGTTAGAAGATGCCGTTACATATGGCCTATTACGACAA
Organism: uncultured Bifidobacterium sp.; assembly: GCA_964632545.1. Classification (GTDB taxonomy): domain Bacteria; phylum Actinomycetota; class Actinomycetes; order Nanopelagicales; family Nanopelagicaceae; genus UBA7398. The sequence continues at coordinate 37,225 of CAZWBQ010000002.1, forward strand.
GGCAAAATACCGGAGTAGCCTTGTCAGATGGAATCGACGCTGGTTAGCGAGTATCGCGAGCATTTAGTTATCGATCGCAACCTCTCGGAAAATTCAATTAGAGCATATCTCGCTGATTTAGAATCGCTCCTAGAACATATTAATAAACTTGGAGTTACTGAGTTCTCGCAATTGGATTTAAATCATCTCCGTTCTTGGCTAGCCAATTTACAAACTAGAGGAGCCGCACGCTCTTCGATGTCGCGCCGAGTAGTTTCAATTCGAGCATTTACTTATTGGGGCGCAAAAAATGGTTGGTTAAGTAGCGATATTGGACAGCAACTTGTAGCGCCAAAACCACAGCGAACGCTCCCAAATATTTTAGATATTGAAAGTGCAATTACAACTATGGATGCGCTGGCCACACGTGTCGATGAAGGTGGCGGAATTGGCGCGATAAGAGACCGAGCAATTGTTGAAGTTCTTTACGCATCTGGAATTCGCGTTTCGGAACTCTGCGGTTTAGATATTCACGATATCGATTTCGATAGGAATACATTAAGAGTAATCGGTAAAGGCAATAAAGAGAGAATAGTTCCGATTGGCTTACCTGCAGTTCGCGCGCTCAATGCCTGGTTAGATTCCCGCAATGAGTTAGTAAATGATGGGTCGGGAAATGCACTCTTTCTTGGAACTCGAGGTAAACGAATTGATCAGCGCACTGTTCGAGAGATTGTTTATGTCGCAGTTGATGCACTTGGTGGTGCAAAAAAGATGGGCCCACATGGATTGCGACATTCTGCCGCGACTCATTTATTAGAGGGCGGTGCGGATTTAAGAACTGTGCAAGAAATATTGGGACACTCTTCCTTAGCAACAACGCAGATCTATACCCATGTTTCGCAAGATCGTTTAAAAGCGGCTTATAAACAAGCTCACCCACGAGCGTAATAAAAGAGTTTAAGTAAGAATAGAACTAAATGGGTGTTCGGTTTCAATAATGCGAACAGATTTTGTACGTCCGCGCATCACGATTGAATTTGAAGTGATGTGATGCTCGCCGTAACGAACTCCTCGCAGCAGTTCGCCATCTGTAATTCCCGTTGCAGCAAAGAAAACATCATCGCCTTTTACTAAATCATCAGTTGTTAATATTTGACTCAAATCTAAACCTTGCGCTTGTGCTTTCGCCCGTTCTTCATCACTGCGCGGATGTAGCCGACCTTGAATTGCGCCGCCTAAACATTTCATCGCGCAAGCGGCAATGATGCCTTCAGGTGTTCCACCAATTCCCATAAGTAAATCAATACCAGTATTGGAGCGAGCTGCTTCGACTGCGCCAGCAACATCGCCATCAGTAATGAATTTAATACGAGCGCCAGCTTCACGAATATCTTTTACGAGTTGGTCATGACGTGGTCTATCAAGTACTACAACAGTCAATGAGGAGATATCAACATGTTTTGCTTTAGCAACTTTTTGTAAATTAACTTTTACTGGCGCAGTTATATCAATTACATCGGCAGCCTCAGGGCCAGTAACTAATTTCTCCATATAGAAAACGGCAGAAGGATCAAACATTGCACCGCGAGCAGAAAGCGCAATTACCGAAATCGCATTGTTCATTCCTTTTGCAGTAAGTGTGGTGCCGTCAACGGGGTCTACGGCAACATCTGCCGGGGAGCCGGTGCCATCGCCAACTTCCTCACCGTTATAAAGCATTGGGGCGTTATCTTTTTCGCCCTCACCAATTACTACTACGCCTTTCATGGAAACTGTTGAAATCATTTTGCGCATTGCATCTACTGCGGCTTGATCTGCGCCATCTTTGTTGCCGCGGCCAACCCAACTCGATGCTGCAATTGCAGCGGTCTCGGTAACTCGAACTAATTCAAGTGCGAGGTTTCGCGATGGAAGGGTTTTTGCCATGGCGCCAATCTAGCGGAACCCCTTTATTTAACGGTTTTACGCAGGGCTTTTAGATTGGTCGTGGATTTTGCACGCTCGTTGCTCAGGTAGGATTTGGCCTGCACAGACCTTCGGGTTTGTGACATCTCAGTACTCAAATAACACCTCGGTCTGATTTCAAAGGTAAAACTGCGAACTCAGTAGGTGACTCGAGTACGACGGGTTAAACAAAATGTTTAACCATAAACCGAGCGGGTTTTTTACGTGCGCGTAGAAAACCTTAAAAGGAGTGTGCCGCCATGGCGGTTGTAACAATGCGAGAACTTCTCGACAGCGGAGTCCATTTCGGACACCAGACTCGTCGATGGAATCCAAAGATGAAGCGCTTTATTTTCACAGAGCGTAATGGCATCTACATCATCGATATCCAACAATCACTTGCTTTAATTGATCAAGCATACGATTTCGTAAAAGATGCAGTCGCTAAAGGCGGACACATTCTTTTCGTTGGAACAAAGAAACAAGCACAAGAGCCAATCATTAGCCAAGCAGCGCGAGTTGGCATGCCACATGTAACTGAGCGTTGGCTCGGCGGCATGCTTACAAACTTCCCAACCGTTTACAAGCGTGTACAACGTTTGAAAGAACTCGAAGCTCTAGAAGCATCTAATGATCAACTACTAACTAAAAAAGAACTTTTGTTAATGAAGCGTGAACGAATCAAGCTATTTAAAAACCTTGACGGTATCCGCCATATGACTAAATTGCCTGCAGCTATTTGGGTTGTGGACACTAAGAAGGAACACCTAGCTGTTGCGGAAGCGCACAAACTTGGTATCCCAGTTATCGCAATCTTGGATACAAATTGCGATCCAGATGAAGTTGATTACAAGATTCCTGGTAACGACGATGCGATCCGCTCAGTAACGCTACTAACTCGGGTAATTGCTGATGCAATTGCCGCTGGTTTACAAGCACGTTCTGCAATCGCTGCGACTAAAGAAGCAGCGGCTGAAGCAGCACGAGCTGGCGCAGAATCGGTTGCAAGCGGCGAGCCACTTGCTGATTGGGAAAAAGATTTACTCGGCGCAGCAGCAACTGAGGTTGTAGCAGAAGTACCTGCTGCAACTGATGAAAGCGCAGGCGCATAAGTGGCGTACACAGCTGAAGATGTAAAGCGATTACGCGAAGCAACCGCGGCGGGAATGCTTGATTGTAAGAAAGCGCTTGATGAATCAGGTGGCGATTACGAAAAGGCTGTTGAAATTATTCGCGTTAAAGGTCAGAAAGGCATCACTAAGCGTGAGGGCCGGACTACCTCTAACGGTTTAGTTGTTGCAAAAGCTGATGGCAACACTGCGGTAATGCTCGAACTTAACTGCGAAACAGATTTCGTAGCAAAGGGCGATCGATTCCAAGCTGCTGCTAACGAGTTATTAGAACAACTCTTTGCAACCAAGATCAAAGATGTAACTGGGTTCTCAGCTTCAAAGTTAGCCTCTGGCAAAACTGTGCAAGAACAAATTGATGAAGCTAATGCAACACTTGGCGAAAAAATCGAACTTCGCCGGGTTGCAGTTCTCGATGGCTCACCAGTTGGTTTGTACTTGCACCGCACTAGTCCAGATCTACCGCCACAAGTTGGTGTAGTAGTTCAGCTAACTAAAGCAAACCCAGAAACTGGTAAAGATATTGCGCAACATATTGCGGCGTTCTCGCCACAATACTTAAAGCGCGAAGAAGTACCAGCTGAGTTAGTTGAAAACGAGCGCCGCCTTGCAGAAGAGACAGCTCGCAATGAAGGCAAACCCGATGCGGCGATTGCCAAGATAACTGAAGGTCGAGTTACTGGATTTTTTAAAGATGTCACGCTCCTAGAGCAGGCATTTGCGAAAGATCAGAAGAAATCGGTCCAACAGGTTCTAGATGAGGCCGGAACTACTGTGTCTGCCTTCCACCGATTCCGCGTTGGTCAGTAACCTTTCCCTAGGGATTTAACGGAACTGATTAAGTAATCGAAGTTAAGAAAGGAGCACTCAAGATGGCTAGTAATCGAAAAAGCTATCGTCGAGTGCTCCTTAAACTTTCTGGCGAAGTTTTTGGTGGCGAGAAGGGAATCGGCGTTGATCCCGATGTTGTACATGATGTTGCAAACCAAATCGCTGATGTAGTTAGAAGCGGCGTAGAAGTAGCAATTGTGGTTGGTGGCGGTAATTATTTCCGCGGCGCGGAGCTACAAACTCGCGGTATGGATCGCGCTCGCGCTGATTACATGGGCATGCTGGGTACGGTAATGAATTGTTTAGCGTTACAAGATTTTCTAGAAAAAGAAGGAATTGATACTCGAGTTCAGACTGCAATCGCTATGGGTCAAGTTGCCGAACCTTATGTACCTCGGCGTGCTATCCGTCACTTAGAAAAAGGTCGCGTAGTTATATTTGGCGCTGGCGCCGGAATGCCATTTTTCACAACAGATACCGTTGCAGCACAACGTGCACTTGAAATCGGCGTGGATGCACTATTGCTTGCTAAGAGCGGTGTTGATGGTGTTTATAGCGCAGATCCTCGCAAAGATAAGAGCGCTACTAAATACGAAAAAATTTCTTATGATGAAGTTTTAAGTAAGTCACTTGCAGTTGCAGATGCTGCGGCATTTGCACTCTGTCGGGAAAATAGTTTGCCGATAGTGGTCTTTGATTTAATGAGAAACGGAAACATTGCACGTGCAGTTGCTGGTGAAAATATTGGAACCATCGTTTCCTAAAAGTTTTCCTAATAAGTAAGAAGGAGCAAAATGTCGGATCTAGCCGCAATAACAAGTGACACCACTGCCAAGATGGCTAAGGCAGTAGATGTGGCAAAGGAAGATTTTGCGAGCATCCGTACTGGCCGCGCACACCCATCCATGTTCGGAAAAATCATGGTGGACTATTACGGCACTTACACCCCGCTTTCGCAATTAGCCTCGGTTCAAGTTCCAGAAGCACGGATGGCCTTAATTACCCCTTATGACAAAGGCGCAATGGCTTCTATTGAAAAAGCGATTCGCGAATCAGACTTAGGAGTCAATCCAGGCAACGATGGTGGCGTAATTCGAATTAACTTCCCACAATTAACCGAAGAACGTCGCAAAGAGTTCATCAAGGTCGCCAAGAATAAAGGCGAAGAATCTAAAGTTTCCCTGCGCAATATCCGACGTAATGCAAAAGAAGCGATGGAAAAGCTAGAAAAAGATGGCGTAATTGGCAAAGATGATTTAACTAGAGCTGAAAAAGATTTAGAGAAATTCACTTCTGATCATGTGGCAAAAATTGATGACCTACTAAAACACAAAGAGGTTGAACTTCTCGAAGTTTAGAGAATAACTCTTATGTCCGATCTGCACTCATTGAACGAAGCAATTAATAAAAAGGCTGGGCGAAAGCTACTGCCTTCAATTGCAGTTTCACTTTCTTTGATGGCGCTAATTTTTGGGACCATGAAATATTTACCAATTGCATTTGCTGGCGTGGTTACCGTGGCTGTGGTGCTCAGCGTCCGTGAGCTAACTCGAGCATTCAAAGTTGCTGATTTTCGGGTTTCACTTTTGCAACTTTCAGTAGCAACAACTGCTTTAATGGTTTCGTCTTGGTTCGGTGGCGTTGCCGGGCTTGCCGTTGCCACTGCTTTGATATTGCCGATTCTTTATTTCCTCATCTTGTTAAAAGGTATTTCTGGTTTTGTTAAGAACTCCACCGCAACAACTTTCACCTTGCTCTATCTTGGATTTCTCGGTGGCTTCTTAATTCTCTTAGCGCGACCACATAATGGTTTATTAAATATTGCAACGTTAGTAATTTTGGTTGGCTGTAACGATACTTTTGCTTACATATTTGGCGTATTACTTGGCAAGCATCCATTAGCTGAAAAAATCAGCCCAAAGAAAACCTGGGAAGGTTTTGCTGGGGGATTGGTATTTACTGCAATCGGCGGCGCGTTAACTTTCCGATATATGCTCGATTACAACCCACTTATTGGTGCTGCCGTTGGAGTTTTAGGGGTAATTACCGCAACTGTTGGGGATTTAATTGAAAGCGCACTAAAGCGAGATTTATCAATTAAAGATATGGGGAATTTGCTTCCTGGACATGGTGGCATGCTGGATCGATTGGATTCTGCGCTACTTACAGCGCCGTCACTTTGGTGCGTGCTTGAACTAATTAAGCACTTCTCATGAGTGAAATTAAATTAGTTTTTGAAGAACCAAAGCAGCGAAAGAAAGCGCCTGAGCATTTAGCTGATTTATCGCCAGAAGCGCGTCGCGCAAAAGCTATTGAGTTGGGCTTGCCTGCCTTTCGCGCTAACCAAATATCAACTCATTACTTCACACACTTTAGTGATGATCCTGAAACTTGGACCGATATCCCAGCCACAATGCGACCACTTGTTGCCGAGCATTTCATGCCTAAATTAATCACTTTAGTGCGATCAGTGGATTGCGATAATGGAAAGACTAGAAAAGATTTGTGGAAGTTACATGACGGCGTAATGGTGGAATCGGTAATTATGCGTTACAAAGATCGCACCACTGTTTGTATTTCATCGCAAGCTGGTTGCGGCATGAATTGTCCTTTCTGTGCTACCGGTCAAGCAGGTTTAACTAGAAACTTAACTGCTGGTGAAATAACTGCGCAGATAGTTGCGGCAGCAAAAGCTTGTAATGATGGTGATATCGGCGATGGACCAACTCGACTATCAAATGTGGTTTTCATGGGGATGGGCGAACCGTTAGCTAATTACAATCCAGTTATTCGCACCGTCAGAAATATTATTTCGCCAAACCCAGACGGACTTGGTATTGGAGCCCGTTCAGTAACTGTCTCAACAGTTGGCCTAGTTCCAGGTATTGAAAAGTTAATGAAGGAAGATATTCAAGTAACGCTTGCAATTTCACTTCACACACCTGATGATGAACTTCGCGACACTTTGGTGCCAATTAACTCTCGTTGGAAAGTTAAAGAAGTTTTAATGGCAGCTGATGCATATTCGGATAACACGGGTCGGCGATATTCCATCGAGTACGCGATGATTAGAGATATTAACGACCAAGCTTGGCGAGCAGATTTACTTGGCCGGCTATTGAAAAATAGAGATGCGCACGTCAATTTAATTCCGCTAAATCCAACTCCTGGTTCAAAATGGACTGCATCAAGAAAAAAAGATGAAATGGAGTTTGTGAAAATTCTTGAAGACTATGGAGTTACAGTAACGGTTCGTGATACTAGAGGTCGCGAAATTGATGGCGCTTGTGGCCAGCTCGCCGCCGCGGAAAAGGCTTAACGCAAATTTTGGGTTGGTGAATATAGCGCGGCTGAAAGTTCTTCAGCTATTTTCTTAGTAATTTGTCCAGCTTGATTTAGTTTTGTACCTAATCGTGCCTTCGGAGCTCCAACATTTATCGCTGCAACAATTCGACCACTTAGATCTCTTACTGGCGCAGAACAACCTACGACTCCTATTTCAAATTCTTCATCGACTATTGCATAACCTCTGGATTTAATTTTGCTTAACTCTTTTAAGAATTCATCAGTTGAAGTGAAATGTTTAGCGCCGCCGGCTGCTGCTAATTCAGCATTCGTCCACTTTGCACGAATTGCACCTTCTTCCCATTCAGATACCAGTACTCGTCCGGCAGAAGTAGATGGTGCCGGCGAAGTAAGACCTTCCCAATGTGCTCGAAATGCATGCGATGGAGATTCAGTTCTTATCGTTAGAACTTCATCATTTCTTAAAACGCAAAGATGCGTTGTTTCTTTTACTAGTTCAGCTACGCGACGTAAATAAGGTGACGCAATTCCTACTAAATGGGCTTCGAAAGTTTGCGCAGCTAATGCGTACAAGCGCCAACCCAACCGATACAGCAGAGTTTTGGAATCTCGATCAACTAAACCTTGTTCTGCAAGAGTTGAGAGCGCTCTTGATACTTGAGTTTTCTCCCGACCAGCTAATTCAGCAATCCGGATGACACCCAGCCCCGAGCCAACTTGAGCCTCGTGTTTCCCGAGCACTTGGAGTAGTTCGATATCGCGACGCAGCCCAGCAGCGTTGGTTAACCGTTTTGAACTCATTGAGTGAGCGTAAACCTATATTTGCCATATACGCAACAACAATTGTATGCAGGCGCAACTACCCATACCTTGCTACTACCTACAAGAACTAAGAGAAATGGACCAAGTAGACAATGAGCGCATTCCAAATTGGCACGCTTCCGCCAGTTGGTGAAGTTCCATCAACAATGTTGGCGCAAATCATTCGTAAAGAAAGATTTGGCGATCCGAAAGATGCTTTCAAAGTTGAAGAGGTAAATGTTCCCCAACCGGGTCCAGGTCAAGTTCTTATTGGTGTGATGGCCGCTGGAATAAATTACAACAATGTATGGGCAGCGCGAGGGATACCAGTCGATGTAATCGCAGTTCGTCAAAAAGCTGGCGAACCTGAAGATTTTCATATCGGCGGTAGTGATGCTTCAGGAATTGTTTATGCAATTGGTTCCGGTGTAACAAATGTAAAAGTTGGTGATGAAGTAGTTCTCCATGATGGTTGGTGGGATGCAAATGATCCTTGGATTATCGCTGGTAAAGATCCAATGATTGCACCGTCAGCAAGAATTTGGGGTTACCAAACTAATTATGGTTCATTTGGCCAATTTGCTTTAGTGCAATCACATCAGTGTTTACCAAAGGCTGCAAACCTAACGTGGGAAGAGGCAGCAGCTTCAACGCTGTGCGGCACAACTGCATATCGAATGTTATTCGGTTGGGCACCACATGTTGCAAAGAAAGATGATGTTGTACTTGTGTGGGGTGGATCGGGCGGCGTTGGATCTATGGCAATTCAATTAGCTCGTTCAGTTGGTGCGATACCTGTTGCGGTTGTTTCAAATAATGAACGCGGCGAATATTGCGTAAAACTTGGCGCTGAAGGTTATATAAACCGCAATGATTTTAGTCATTGGGGCACGCCACCACATTGGACCGATAATCAAGGCCAGAAGGAATGGACTGCAGGCGCTCGCGCCTTCGGATCAAAGATTTGGGAAATTGTCGGATCGCGGCGTGACCCATCGATAGTTATCGAACATCCAGGTGAAGCAACAATCCCCACTTCAATATTCGTCTGTGAACCAGGCGGAATGGTTGTTATCTGCGCTGGAACTACGGGTTATTCCGCAGTTGTAGATCTGCGTTACCACTGGACACGTCAGAAACGTTTGCAAGGTTCTCATGGAACTAATGATCAACAAGCAATCGAATACAACAAGTTGCTTGCATCAGGAGTAATCCATCCGGCGCTTGGCGAAGTAATGACGTTTGAAGAAATTCCATCTGCACATCAATCGATGGGCGAGGGAGAGTTAGCGCTCGGCAATACTGCGATTCTTGTTGGAGCTCCTACAAGAGGTCTCGGTAAAAAGTAATACCAAAGTACGGCCGTCTGACCGTACTTATTTTCCTACCTAGGAAAGGGAAAAAATGGAAGAAGAGAACAATATATTCTCGGCAGAACTTTCACGCCGTGGAGTATTAAAAGGTGCCGCAGCTGGCGGTTTGATACTTGGTGCCGGTGGCGCCATGTTGTCACAATCATCAGCGAGTGCAGCCACAATCAAAAAAGGTGGCGTACTTAGAATCGGTGTTGGCTCAGGTAGCACGAAAGAAACCCAAGATGCACATCTTGGTGGTTTCACTGCTGATACTGCGCGCCAGTACCAACTTTATGATCGCTTAGTTACACGCGATTCAAACTTCAAACTAGTTAACGAACTCGCTGAATCTTTCACCCCTAATAAGGTTGGCGATGTTTGGACAGTAAAACTCAAGAGCGGCGTTAAATTCCATAATGGAAAAGCGCTAACCGCTGATGACGTGGTTTACACAATCAAGCGCGTTCTCGATCCTAAGACAAAGGCAGTTCGTGCTGGCTCACTTGCTGGCGTAGATCAAACTGGTCTTAAGGCAGCAGATGCATTGACTGTAACTATTCCACTTAAATCTGCGAATGTTACTTTTGATGAAATCTTCTCAAACTATGCAATGGGAATAGTTCCTGTTGGGTATGACCCAGCCGCTCCAGTTGGAACTGGCCCATTCGTATTTAAGTCATTTACACCTGGTGTAAAGAGCGTTTATACGAAGAATGCTAACTACTGGCGTACTGGCGAACCATATGTAGACGAAGTTCAAATTATTTCGCTACCAGATGAGACAGCTCGCGTAAATGCGCTTGTCAGCGGACAAGTTGATGCAATTACCGATCTACCTAACTCACAATACGCAACAATCAAAGCAACTAAGGGCCTAAAAGTTCTTAATGCAAAGACTGGTGCTTATGTACCAATTGCAATGAACTGCTTAAAGGCACCATTCAATGATGTGCGTGTTCGGCAAGCCTTCCGCTTGATGATCGACCGCAATGCCGTTGTTAAGCAGGCGTACGGTGGCTTAGCTCAAGTTGGTAACGACATACTTGGACGTTATGACGAAGCTTATGCAACTGATATTCGTCAGCGCACAATTGGTACCAACCAAGCAAAGAGTTTGCTATCAAAAGCTGGCGTATCGGGCATGAGTATTGATCTTGCAACTGAAGATGATGCTCAAGGTATGTTAGCAATTCCGCAAATTTTTGCTCAGAATGCAACAGCAAGTGGAGTTACTGTAAAAGTTACTCAACCTTCTACATTCTGGGATGGTTGGCCAGGAGCGATGAAATTCGCCATGGATTATTACATCAACCGCACATACTTAGAGGCGGCCACACTTGTTTATTGCGGTGGCGACTACGCTAAGGAAACTGGTTGGAGTAATCCAAAGTATGAAGCACTGATTGCGCAAGCTCTTAAGACTGCTGATAAGGGCCTTCGCGCGCAGATGATTCATGATGCTCAAGTAATTGAGTACAACGAAGGTGGATACATCATTACTAGCTTCTACAACAAGCTAGATGGTTACAGCGCAAAGATCGATGGTTTTGGCGCAGGAAGCCCATCAGGTAATGCTCTAAATAACTTCACACTCCGCTCTGTCGGATTTGTTGCGTAATTAGAGTCAAGTAAAGAAATCGAGGGAGTTTATGAAGATCGTAAGCGCAAAAACTTATGTGGTCGGTACTCCGGCACCACATGATGGCGGCGCTTTTTGGGTCTTTGTAAAACTTATTACTGACAGCGGGGTGGAAGGTATTGGCGAGGTATATGCCGTGCCGTTCCACCCCGATGTCACAACAAAAATGATTGAAAATGTTGTAGCTAGATATGTAATAGGCAGTAATCCATTTGAAATAGAAAAACTGTGGCGACGCGCATATTCCTCTGGCTTTACACAACGTCCTGATATCTCAATGATGGCAATTCTCAGCGGCATTGAAACTGCTTGCTGGGACATTATGGGTAAAGAGACAAACCATCCGGTTTATGACTTATTGGGTGGAAAAGTTCGTGAGCGAGTCCGTTCCTACACATACATTTACCCAGCACCTGGTGAAGATAATTCAGTTTATTCAAGCGCTGAAATTTCCGCTGAGCGAGCCGTCGAATATATGAAACAAGGCTTTACCGCGTTGAAGTTTGATCCTGTCGGACCTTACTCCGCCTTCGATCCACGCCAATTAAGTTTAGAGATTTTAGATAAAACCGAGAATTTTGTTAAGACCCTTCGTGAAACTGTAGGGACAAAAGTAGATTTATTGTTTGGAACTCATGGTCAAATGACCGTTGCTGGCGCAATCCGGTTGGCAAAAAGATTGGAGAAATTTGATTTGCTTTGGTTCGAAGAGCCAACCCCACCTGATATGCCAGAAGAAATGGGAAGAGTGGCAGCTGGTACTTCAATTCCAATCGCAACCGGAGAACGGCTAGCTACAAAATATGAATTCGCAAGAGTGCTACGAAATAATGCCGCTGCAATTTTGCAAATGGCAATCGGACGCGTTGGTGGAATTATGGAAACCAAGAAGATCGCGGCGATTGCTGAAACGCACTATGCCCAAATAGCTCCACATCTTTATGCTGGACCTATCGAAGCCGCTGCGAACTTGCATGTAGATTTAACAACTCCAAATTTCTTAATTCAAGAATCAATTGGAGTGTTGGGCAATTTCCATGCGAAACTATTGAAAAAACCATTGCAATGGGAAGATGGCTATTTCTTGCCAACTACAGAACCAGGTCTAGGTGTTGAATTAAACGAAGAGGTTGCGCTGGCACATCCATATAAAGGTGAGCGACTTCATTTGGAAATGGCAGATCATCCAATCGATTAATTTTTGTGAACCGTTAAATTCCGTAAATAATTAACCATAGAGAGGTAATGCGATGCGCGTAGGATTTATTGGATTAGGAAATCTAGGAGTTCATCTAGCAACATCTTTGCAGCGAAATGGTTTTGATTTAACTGTGAACGATATCCGCAAGGAGTTAGCAACGGAGTTACTAAGTAAAGGCGCAAAATGGGCGGATAGCCCAAAGCAATTGGCAGAGAGCGTTGATTGTGTGATTACTTGTTTGCCATCTCCGTCAGTAGTTAAAACTGTGTTGCTCGCTGAAAATGGAGTTCTAGCTGGACTGAAAAAAGGTGGCGTTTGGATTGAGATGAGCACAAATGATCGCCATGTAATCGAAGAGATTGCCGCAATCGCAGCGAGTAAAGGAATCGATACATTGGAGTCACCAGTTACAGGTGGAGTTCATAAGGCAGCATCTGGAAAAATTACAGTTCTAATCGGTGGCGATAAAGCAGTTTACGATAAATGCTTGCCGGTAATTCAAGCGGTTGGCGGAAAAAACTTTTATATGGGGCCACTTGGAAAGGCTTCCATTATTAAAGTAATAACTAACATGTTGGCATTTATACATTTAGTCGCAGCCGGGGAAGCAATGATGCTCGCCAAACAAGGCGGATTAGATATGAAAACATCTTTTGAGGCAATTAAAGCTAGCTCTGGAACAAGTTTTGTGCACGAAACTGAAACTCAATTAGTATTAAGTGGTTCATACAATATTGGTTTCACAATGGATTTAGCTTTGAAAGATATTGGCTTTGCAACTGAAATGGGAAGAACTTTTGGAGTTCCATTAGAACTAGCAGCAATTACGGAACAAGCTTTTGTGCGTGGGAAGGCTCAATACGGCGGGGATGCTTGGTCACCTAAGGTAATAAAGTTGCTAGAAGATGCAGTTGGTGTTGAACTAAGAGCACCAGGATTTCCTGAAATTCTGACTGATGATGAGGATAATTAATAATGGTTATTAAAATTTCTGGCGGTATCTATATAAACGGCCAGTGGGTCAAGCCAAGCAACGGTGCGACTTTATCGGTTCAAAATCCGGCAACAGGTCAAGTTATCGCAGCTATTCCGGCAGCAGGACCAGCAGAAACAAATCTTGCGGTAGATGCAGCAGCAGCAGCTTTCCCGGCATGGAGCGCGCTTTCGCCAAATCAACGTGGTGTTTATTTGCGAAAAGCTAACGAATTATTTATTGAACGTGCTCAAGAAATTGGCGAGATCATGACGTTGGAGCAAGGCAAGCCAATGTCAGAATCTGTGGGCGAAGTTTTATGGGGAGCCGATTATTTACTTTGGTATGCCGAGGAGATCCGTCGATCAAATGGCGAATTAGTTCCAAGCGATTCACCGAATCAAAGATTTATTTTGCGCCGTCGCGCTCGAGGTGTTGTTGCATGTATAACTCCATGGAACTTTCCAAATGCAATGTTACTCCGCAAAATTGCACCAGCGGTAGCTGCAGGAAATACTATTGTGGCAAAACCAGCGGAAGAAACCCCGCTATCAGCAATGAAAATTTTTGAAGTATTTCACGATGCAGGTTTTCCTGCCGGTGTCCTAAATCTAGTATGCGGCGAACCAGCACCAATTGGCGACGTTTTACTTTCACGTCCAGAAGTTAGACAAATAAGTTTTACTGGATCAACAGAAATTGGTCGAATGCTGGTGGAGCGTGGTGGTAAACAACTAAAAAAGGTTACCGTTGAACTCGGTGGAGTTGCGCCGTTCATTGTTTTCGCAGATGCAGATATTGATCTCGCAATTAAAATGTTGCTCGCTGGAAAGTTTGCTAATCAGGGCCAAAGTTGTGTTGCACCTAACCGAGTCTTAATTCACAAGGATATTTTCGATACTTTCTTAGCCGCAGCAAAGAGCGCCGTTTCTGAGCTTCGCATGGGCCATGGAACTGGAAGCGATTATGAAGTTGGCCCAATGATTTCTCCAGAAGCGGTAATTCGAGTGAACCATCAACTTGATGACGCTAAGAAAAAAGGTGCAAAAGTTGTAGTTGGTGGCGAAGTTCCAGTCGGATTGGATCCAAAGCGTTGGGTTTCGCCGACCATTTTAATCGATGCTGCGCCAGGATCATTGGTTACTTGCGAAGAAACTTTTGGACCACTTGTCGCATTTGAAAAATTCGAAAACGAAGCTGATGCCGTAAAAAAATCTAATGATTCTGAGTCAGGACTTGGCGCATATATGTTTACAAAAGACCTAGCGATTGCGCATCGAGTATCAGAAGCGTTGGAGTACGGCATGGTAGTAATTAATGGTGCGTCATTTGGTTATGTACAAACTCCATTTGGCGGTACTAAAGCTTCGGGAGATGGACGTGAAGGTGGAAAAGATGGACTACTTGAATATCAAGAGTTGCAATATATAAATCTCAATTTCTAAGTTTGAATAAATAGTGAAAGGGGAACGATAGAGTGCTACAGATTGATGAGCGCAGCGCACTTCGTCCCGTAGATTTATTGGTTGATCCGAAAAGTACAGTAATTATCGGACCATCTATTCGTAGCGCTGCAGTAGTTCGCAATATGTTGGCTAGCGGCATTCCAGTTTCTGGTGTGCATCCAAAGAAGCCCGAAGTGCTCGGATTAAATTGTGTACCAAGCATTGGTGAACTTTCAAATACTCCAGAGCTAGCTGTGGTAATGGTTGGACATGAAAGAGTAGAAGCAGCAGTTTATGAATTAATGGAACGCGGAACGCGTGCATTCTTTTTTCCCGGCCTTGGTAGCGAAGCCGGTGCGCAAGGTCCAGAGATTGCGGCTCGCATTAAAGAACGCGCGTTGGAAAACGGTTCCATGATTATTGGGCAAAATTGCATGGGAATTGCAAAACCTGGTGGCTCACCTTGGATCGGATCGATTCCGTCTTCATTTAAAGCAGGGCACGTTGGAATTTCCGCACAATCTGGCTCTATTGCCGAAGCATTTACCACGATCGGACCAAGAATTGGTTTCCGTTTTATTGCCTCTACTGGCGGTGAATTAAATCGCGACGTATCTGATTTTATGAATTTTATGGCTGATGATGTAGCTACTAGAGCAATTGGAATATTCATTGAAACAATTAGACGCCCAGCAGCTTTTATCGATGCTTTGGAAAAATGTGCGATCGCAGGTAAACCGGTTGTTGCGCTCAAAGTTGGCAAATCTGGCGTTGCGAAAAGAATAGCACTAGCGCATACCGGCGCAGTAGTTGGATCAAACCAAGCTTTCTCGGCCGCACTTAAAAGATTCTCCGCAATTGAAGTTGAAGATTTTCCAGAGATGGTTGAATTACTAGAAGTTCTTGGTAAAAAGCGTCGTCCTAACGGTATAAGAATAAGCGCCGTATCGGAATCTGGTGGAGAGTGTGGCTTGCTTGCAGATAGAGCAGAAATACACGGCGTTGAAATCACACCGCTGCCAGAGAAAACCGCGATTGCCCTAAATAAAGAATTTCCAAATTATTTACATCCGCAAAATCCACTTGATGCATGGGGTGTAGATACACCTGAAGTTGTTTTTCCAAGATCGATGGAGTTGCTTGCAGAAGCAGGCGTGTATGACACTTTAATTGCGCAAGTTGATATCTCTAAATATCGCGGTGAGGATGAATTAGTTTGGTGTAGCATGATTGTTGATTCATTAGGAAAAGTAGCAGCTAAATATGATATTTCACCTGCAGTCGTTTCAGTACATGCAGTAGATGCACCGCAAGAAATAATTGATATTTGTAACAATTATGAAATTCCATTACTGCGCGGAATTAATCAAGGTATTCAAGCGCTAGGTCGTGCAGGTTCATGGCATAAGCCGGTTGCAAGAAAGCCTTTTACTGAAAAATTTATTGATATCAATGGCTTTGTAACCAAAGCTGGGGCGCTACCAGAATTCGAATCGGCTGAGATATTGGAGCGTTATGGCATTCCAATCGCAGCAAGGCGTCGAGTAGGCAGCGCAGTTGAAGGCGTAAAAGTAGCGAAAGAATTAGGTTTCCCAGTAGTCGTAAAAAGTGATGGTCCGGCACATAAAAGTTCTGGCGGCGGCGTATTTTTAAATTTGAATACTGAAGATGCTGTTACAGAAGCGATTACAAAACTCAATGGGAGCGCATTTGTCGCTAGACAGATTCCAAAAGGAATCGAAGCGCTTTGCGGCATGGTGCGCGATGAAGAGTTTGGTCCAGTTTTAGCGGTAGGGCACGGTGGCGTAACAGTTGAGAGCAAGAAGCCTATAACGATGCTTGGGCCGGTCGATCTGGAAACTGCCATCGCAATGGTTAAAGAAGCTGGCTTGCCGGATTCCAAGAAAGTTTTAGCAATTACCCTAGTTGCGCTCGGCCGAATTGCAATAGAACATCCCGAAATTGTTGAGATTGATGTAAATCCGTTAATTATTGGAGAGAATGAAACTATTGCAGTTGATGCATTAGTAGTTATTGATGAAGGAGTAAAGATATGAGCGATGTAGTCAATCCAGTAATTTTGGTTGAACAAAAGGGTCCAGCACGATGGATTACTTTGAACCGCCCCGATAAATTGAATGCAATTAACTACGAGATGGTTAGCGCACTTAGAGAAGCGCTAAAAAGTGCTGAAGCTGACGACAACACTAAAGTTTTAGTTCTAACTGCAAATGGCCGTGCATTTTCAAGCGGATACGATCTCTCTGAACTTGCAGCAGACGGCATCACTGGCGCACTACGTTGGCATTCAATATTGCAAGACGATGTCGGCATAACGATGCAACTTTGGGGATTCCAAAAACCTACAATCGCTGCAGTACATGGTTGGGTTCTAGCTGGCGGCTGTGAATTGGCTATGGCATGCGACATGATTATTGCAACCGATAAAGCAAAATTTGGAGAACCAGAAGTTAAATATGGATCTGGACCAGCAACACTACTTATGCCTTTTATTATTGGTCAGAAGAAAACTAATGAACTTCTTTTTACTGGGGAGACAATTTCGGCTGAGGAAGCCTTGAAAATAGGTTTGATAAATAAGGTAGTTCCTGAAGCCGAGCTGCACAATGAAGTAAATGCGTTAATAAAGAAAATTGCACCAACTCCACTTTCAACTTTACGTCTTACAAAAATCGGATTAATCCGTGCAGCTGAAGCAACCGGAATTCGTCAGGCTATAAATGCAAACATGGATGTATCGGCAATCTTGAATGGTTCCGATAGTCCGGAGCAGAAAGAGTTTGATGACATTGTCCGAAAAGATGGCTTAAAGGCAGCGCTAGCGTGGCGTGATGCTCGATTCGAAGAGAGCTTGGGAGATAAGTAATGAGTAAGCAGAGCATAAAAGCAGCGGTAACGCGAGGTAAATCTCCAATCGAAGTTTTGGATATTGATTTAGATGCACCTAAAGCTGGCGAGATTCTTGTTCGAATTGCAGCAGCTGGAGTTTGTCACTCTGATGTTCATCTAGCAGATGGAAATTTAGGAACCACTCGTTGGCCGATAATTCTTGGACACGAAGGTGCTGGCGTTGTTGAAGCGCTTGGAGCTGGTGTGACAAATGTAAAAGTTGGCGATCGCGTCGCTTTCAATTTTGTTCCACCTTGCCGTCAATGCAAGGAGTGCATTGCTTCTCGTTTTAATTTATGTGAAGTTGCGGGAGAACATGCTTACACTGGCAACTTGTTAGATGGAACATCACGACTTCATGAAAAAGATGGTACTGAACTTAGACACTTTAACTTTGTTTCATGTTTTGCTGAAAAAGCAGTAGTACCTGCCGGAGCTGCCGTGATCGTGCAAGACGATGTGCCGCTTTGGCAAGCCGCACTTCTTGGATGTGGCGTAATGACTGGAATCGGTGCGGTAAGAAATGCCGCAAAAGTTAAGATTGGTGAAACAGTTGCTGTAATTGGTTGCGGCGGTGTTGGACTTCAAGTCGTTGCCGGATGTCGTTTAGCAGGTGCAAGCAAAATCGTTGCGGTAGATATGCAGGCTGGTAATTTGGAACGCGCGATAAAACATGGCGCTACTCATACAGTTAATGCTTCTAAAGGCAGCACTGTCGCAGATGTGATGGCGCTGGTTCCAGGAGGCGTTGACCACGCATTTGAAGTTGTTGGTCGTCCAGAAACAATTAGAACCGCATGGGATGTAATCCGCCCGGGCGCGACTGCAATTGTTGTGGGGCTGGCTCCGCGAGGTGTTGAAGTATCACTGCCAGCGATCGAATTTTTAAGTGAAAAAGGAATTAAAGGCAGCCTCTATGGTTCCGCAAATGTTCCTGTTGAATTACCGCAGATGATTGCCATGGCAGGCGAAGGTCGAATTAATGTTGCAGATGTGGTTTCACATGTAACAGATTTGGATGGAATCGAAGCCGCATTTGAGCGACTTCGCAAAAGTGAAGGTGCACGGACATTGGTTGTTATTGACGCGACTATTGCAGGATCACTTGATGGGATAACCAGGGCTTAATATGTTAAATAAGATTCGGAGTTTCTTTAATGATCGCGGGATAATCGCTTTTGTTATAGGCCGAGTTCTAGTTGGAATTCCAATTATTCTCACACTCTCCGTCTTAGTTTTCCTTGCCACTCAAGCTTTGCCTGGCGATGCTGCGGTTTCTTACCTAGCAAATACCGCAACGCCAGAAAGAATAGAAGCTATTAGGGAACAGCTTCATTTGAATGATCCAATTTGGTTGCAGTATTGGCATTGGATTGCAAATGCGATTCAAGGTGACTTTGGAACCACAATTACTGGTGAAACTAAAGTTACGACAATTCTTGGCGGCCGAATTCAAAATACTCTGATTTTGATGGCAGCAGCGGGATTGCTGGCAATTCCACTTTCTATTGCCATTGGAGTTTATGCGGCCGTGCGACGGGGCAAGACTTTCGATAACGTATCTTCACTTATCACTTTAATTTTGGCAGCGCTACCAGAGTTCGTAGTTGGCATAATTTTAGTTTTCTTATTAGCCACAAACATCTCACATATTTTCCCAGCGGTCGCATTTGTTGAGCCTGGAACGCTAGCCTGGGCCGATCCTGCTGTGCTCGTATTGCCCACTTTGACGCTGGTATTTGCAGTGACCCCATATGTAAGCCGAATTATGCGCGGCTCCATGATTGAAGTTATGGAGTCCGAATACATTCAGATGGCCCGACTAAAAGGATTATCAGAACGCGCAGTAATTCTTAAACATGCGCTTCCAAATGCAATTGCTCCCACAATCCAAGTAATCGCACTACAACTTGCTTGGCTCGCTGGTGGTGTGGTTGTCGTCGAAGCAGTGTTTGCCTTTCCGGGAGTAGGCAGTGTGATGATTGAAGGGGTAAAGAGTCGCGATTTACCACTCGTGCAGGCAATAACCTTAATGATTGCTGCGCTATATGTTGTCTTGAATATTATTGCTGACGTCGGAACTATTCTTTCAACTCCTCGGCTTCGCACTAAACATACAAAGCAGAGTAGTCATGCAGATGTTTTTGCTGGAATGCAAGGAGGCGATGATGAGTAGTAAGCAGAAGTCGCAATTTAGAGAACTTCTTAAATATACCTTCAAACAACGACTGGCAAAATTCGGTGCAGCCCTTGTTTTATTGATACTTTTTATTGCAATATTCGGTCCATATTTCACCCCGCATAAATTTGATGAATTCATAGATATGCCGAATGCTGCACGATCAAAAGCTGCGCTTCTCGGTACAGATTACTTAGGTCGAGATGTACTAACTCGTTTCCTATGTGGCGGACGTTCTATTATCGCGCTTTCATTTGCTTCAACAATACTTGGCGTAGGCGCTGGGTTATTGATTGGTTTATTCGCAGCTTCAGCTCGAAGACGAACTGATTCTTTTATTATGAGAGCAAATGATATTTTGTTAGCGTTTCCTCAAATCGTTCTAGTACTTCTTGTTATTGCTGGCTTTGGCCCTAGCATTTTTTTAATTGCAGTTACCGTAGGTTTAACTCATGCACCCCGGACTGCCCGAATTATTAGAGCAGCGGCAGCAGAAGTAATGGAGCGCGACTTCATTAAAGCTGCCATTGCGGTGGGAGAGAAGCGGTTTCGCATAATTACTGGTGAGCTGCTCCCTAATGTAACTAGCCCATTATTAGTTGAATTTGGCCTTCGTATGACTTACTCGATTGGCTTGGTAGCGGCAGTAAGTTTCTTAGGACTGGGATTGCAACCACCAGCTGCTGACTGGGGTTTGATGATTAACGAAAATAGAGTTTCTATGACAGTGCAACCATGGGCAGTAATTTTTCCAGTTTTCGCAATTGCCATATTCACAATTGGTGTCAACTTGATTACCGATGCATTTGCTAAAGCCGCTATTGGTATAGATCGAAAGGTTAACCAATGAACAGCGTGGTAAGCGTTAAAAATTTAGATATCGCAATTACAAGAGGCGGTATTAGAATTGTTGAAAATATTTCATTTGAAATTGCGCCTGGTGAAATTCTTGGCTTAGTTGGCGAATCTGGGTCTGGTAAAACTACCGTTTCAATGGCGTTACTGGGTCACTGTCGTAAAGGCGCTGTAATTGATGCTGGATCTGTCTTAGTGGATGGAAAAGAAGTTTGTAACGCCTCCATAGCTGAGCTGAGAAAATTGCGTGGTGGCGTAATCGCATACGTTCCGCAAGATCCTTCGACTGCCCTAAATCCAGGAATTCGGGTAGGCAAGCAAATTTTAGAATCACTAGAACAACACCTGCCAGAACAATCAAATTCTCAACACATGGATCGAATTAAGGAAATACTTTCTGAAGTTGCTTTGCCTTCCGATCAAGAATTCTTAAAACGTTATCCGCATCAATTATCTGGTGGACAACAACAGCGAGTTGCAATTGCAATTGCTTTTGCAACACGTCCAAAAGTAATTGTTTGCGATGAGCCAACAACTGGCTTAGATGTGACCACTCAAGCAAAAGTATTGCAGACCATTCGTAAACTTTGCCGCGAACATAAAGTTGCGGCCCTTTATGTTTCCCATGACCTTGCTGTGGTTGCAGAATTAGCTGACCGAGTGGCAGTTATGTATGCCGGTCGAATTATCGAAAATGGTCTCCGAGATGAGATTTTCTTCGCCTCGCATCATCCATACACGCGTCGACTTATTCGTGCGCTTCCTGATATTGCTGGCAGAAATCAGGTTTTGGGTATTGCTGGTTATGCCCCAATGCCATGGGATCGTCCAACCGGTTGTGCCTTTGCGCCGCGTTGCGAAGATGCGCAGGATATTTGTCGCAGTCAAGTTCCAGTAGTTCAAAAAGTCTCTGAGGCACATAGCGTTAGCTGTCACCGTCATGGCGATGCTACGAAAATAATCGCTACACCTCGTAAGCCAAATGCATTCATGAGCTCTCCCAAAGATAATTTGTTATTGAATGTGCAATCGCTACAAGGATTTTATGGTGCTCGTCAGGTTCTTTTCGATATTAATTTGAATATTGAAGCAAGCGAATGCGTTGCCCTCGTGGGTGAATCTGGATCTGGAAAGACCACGCTATCTAGGTGTATTGGTGGGTTGCATTCAGAATTTGAAGGCGACTTAAAGTTCTTAGATTTTGAATTGGGAAAAAGCGCAGCGGATCGAAAGAAGGAAGAGCGCCGCGATATTCAATATATATTTCAAAGTCCATATGCATCGATAAATCCGCGTCGCCCAATCGGACGAACAATAATGCGACAGCTAAACCTATTTTTTGATATGGAAGGATCAGAAGCCGAAGCAAGAACTTCAGAACTTTTAGATCTAGTTTCGTTGCCTCATTCAATAGTTAATTCTTATCCCGACCAATTATCTGGTGGCGAACGCCAAAGAGTAGCGATCGCGCGAGCGCTTGCTGCGAATCCAAAGTTAATTGTTTGTGATGAAGTTACGTCAGCACTAGATGTTTCAGTTCAAGCATCTGTGATTGAAACTCTGAAGAATTTACAAGAAGTGACAAAAGTAGGACTGCTCTTTGTTACTCATAATTTAGCGCTGACTCGCACGATCTCTGACCGAGTGGCTGTTATGCGAATGGGTCGGATTGTCGAGTACGGGGGAATCGAAAATGTCTTCAACAATCCAGCTGCGGAATATACGAGCAGATTGCTGGAACATACGCCAAGCCTTAAATAGCGAAGAGACCAGTTTTAAAAATCCCCAACTGGGGGTAAATTCAGGCATAAGATCTAACGGAGGAAGAAGATGAAAACGCTACAGAACTTCATTAATGGCAAAAGTGTTCCAGCTTCAAGTGGAAAAACTTCTGACGTAATTAACCCTGCTACTGGCGCGGTTTATGCGCAAGCACCAATTTCAAACGCTGTAGATGTTGATAGCGCTATGAAATCAGCAGCCGGCGCCTTTGAAGAGTGGCGTGATTCGACTCCAGCTGAAAGACAGAAAGCTCTCTTGAAGATTGCAGATGCCATTGAATCTCGCGCTGATGAACTAGTTGCAATCGAGAGTGAAAATACTGGTAAACCAATAGCGGTAACAACTTCAGAAGAAATTCCTCCGATGGTTGATCAAATTCGATTCTTCGCCGGCGCAGCTCGTAATTTAGAAGGTCGCGCCGCTGGTGAATATATGCGTGGCATGACTTCATTTATCCGCCGCGAACCAATTGGAGTATGTGCACAAGTAACCCCGTGGAATTATCCAATGATGATGGCAGTTTGGAAGTGGGCCCCAGCTATCGCTGCTGGAAATACTGTTGTGTTAAAACCAAGTGATACAACGCCCGTTTCAACAGTGTGGATGGCAGAGTTGATGTCCGAATTTTTACCATCAGGTGTAATCAACGTTCTTTGCGGAGATCGTGATACTGGTCGTGCATTTGTAGAACATGAAATTCCGCAGATGGTTTCTATCACCGGATCTGTTAGAGCTGGTATGGAAGTTGCTGGATCAGCAGCGAAAGATTTAAAGAAAGTTCACCTTGAACTTGGTGGCAAAGCTCCAGTTGTAATTTTTGCCGATGCAGACCTTAATGCTGCAACCGAAGCTATTGCAATCGCAGGATTTTTTAATGCTGGACAAGATTGCACAGCAGCAACTCGCGTACTTGTTGAAGCGAGCGCATATGATCAAGTGGTTGCCTTGCTGGCAGATCAAGCAAAAAACCATATTAAGTTTGGTATGCCAAATGAAGATGTTTTGGTTGGACCTTTAAACAACGCTAATCAACTTGCACGAGTTAGCGGATTGGTAGAACGGACTCCGTCACACGCAAAGATTCAAGCCGGTGGTGCCGCGGTTTCAGGTTCCGGATTCTTCTACCCTCCGACAGTGATTTCAGGTTTCAAGCAAGATGATGAAATGATTCAAAATGAAATATTCGGACCAGTAATTACCATTCAAAAATTCACTGATGAAGCTGAAGCAATTCGAAATTCAAACGGGGTTAAATATGGTCTTGCCTCCAGCGTTTGGACCAAAGATCATGGTCGTGCGATGCGCCTTTCTCGCGCCTTAGATTTCGGCGTTGTCTGGATTAATACTCACATCCCGGTTGTTGCAGAAATGCCGCACGGCGGATTTAAACATTCTGGCTATGGGAAGGACCTTTCCCAATATGGGTTCGAGGATTACACCCGAATTAAGCATGTCATGACCAACCTCAACGCCTAATTTTGGTTGTAAAGTCCGCACAGGAATTGAAATCGCCACTTCGAGTCAGAAAGTAGAGCCATGTCCGCCAATCAGAATGAAAAGTTAAACCCAGTAACGAAATCAATTATCAATGCACAGCTCTCACGTCGTGGCGTACTTGCTGGTGTTGGCGCAATCGGTGCGAGCGTGGCGCTCGCTTCATGCGGAACGGGTTCAAGCAGTACTGCGACTAAAACTGTTACAGATGTAAGCGATACTGAAAAAATTGTACGTTGGGCTAGCTGGCCGTATTACTTAGATTTCGATGAGGCTTCCAAGAAATATCCAACTCTTGAAGCCTTTGCAGCAAAGACCGGAATTACTCCAACATATAAAGAAGATATTGACGATAACAATACTTTCTACGGAAAAGTACAAGGACAGTTAAAAATTGGTTCAGATATTGGTTATGACGTAGTAACTCCAACTGACTGGATGGTTGATCGTTGGATCCAACTTGGATACGCCGCAAAATTTGATGAAGCAAACATTCCAAATAAAACAAATATCCGTAAAATTCTTAATGATGTGGGCTATGACCAAGGTCGTCATTATTCGCTAACATGGCAATCTGGTTTTGCTGGCTTTGGTTGGAACACTGAAAAGATTAAAAAAGGCGTTCACACCCTCGATGATCTTTTTGCAAAAGAAAATAAGGGTCGGATTATGGTGCTCTCTGAGCTGCGCGACACCATGGGAATCATCATGCAATATCAAGGTGTGGATCCATCAGGTGCATTCACCGAAGATCAATACATGAACGCAATCGATTTCCTCAAAGGAAAAATTGCAGATGGCTTTATCCGACAAGTAAAAGGAAATGCATATACTGAAAGTCTGGTAAGCGGCGATGCAGTTGCGGTTATTGGTTGGTCTGGTGACTTGTTCGTACTTAAGACCGAAAACAAAGGTAAATTCGACTTCGCAATTCCAGAATCTGGTGGAACCCTTTGGAGCGATAACGTACTTATTCCATCAACTTCAGCTCATAAAAAGAATGCAGAAGCGCTAATTAACTACTACTACGAACCAGCAGTTGCTGCTCAAGTTGCGGCATATGTTAATTACATCTGCCCGGTAGAAGCTGCGCAACCAGAGCTTGAGAAAATTGATCCGGCTCTTGCAGCGAGCCCATACATTTTCCCGGATGCCGCAACACTTGCAAAGGTAAAGGTATTCCGATCACTTACTGCCGATGAGAGCACTAAGTTCCAGACTGCTTTTGATGAAGCTACTGGTAACTAAGTTCTAATGTCGAACCCGAAAGTTTCGGACAGTAGGGGCGATTTACATCTAAATCGTTTAACAAAGCGGTTTGCTGATTTCATCGCAGTTGATGATCTTTCGTTGACGGTTCCACGGGGTTCTTTCTTCGCACTACTTGGCCCTTCTGGTTGTGGCAAAACTACGACGCTACGAATGATTGCCGGACTAGAAGAACCTACCCAAGGAATGATTGCAATTGGCGATACTGATATCACCACAGCTAAACCGTATCGTCGACCAGTAAATACCGTCTTTCAAAATTATGCGCTCTTTCCACACCTCACTATCTTCGAAAATATCGCATTCGGATTACGTCGTCGCGGTGTTAAGGATGTTAAGAAAGATGTAGATAACGTTTTGGAATTGGTAGAACTCGGACATCTTGCAGAACGTAAACCAAATCAACTTTCTGGTGGACAGCAGCAACGTATTGCGGTCGCTCGAGCGATTGTAAATAAGCCAGAAGTATTGCTGCTCGATGAACCACTAGGCGCACTTGATTTAAAACTTCGTCGCCAAATGCAGATTGAATTAAAGCGGATTCAGATGGAAGTTGGAATTACCTTCATTCACGTTACGCACGACCAAGAAGAAGCGATGACCATGGCAGACACCATCGCTGTTATGAACCAAGGCAAAATTGAACAGTTAGGTTCGCCAGCAGAACTTTATGAGTCACCAAAAACTGCTTTCGTTGCTAACTTCCTTGGCCAATCAAACTTGATTAAAGGCAAAGTTAACTCAAGATCTGGCGACAGCGCCTCAGTGAAGATTCACGGCATCGATATCGAAGTTCCAATATCTCGAATGTCATCGCACGGTGATTCTGTATTAATTGGTATACGTCCCGAGAAGCTCAATATCAATTCAAATAGTAAGAATTCAATTGGCAACGGCACCGTTACCGATGCATCTTTTGTCGGCGTATCTACGCAATATTTAGTTAAGACATCGTGGGATGAAGAGTTAGTTGTTTTCGAACAAAACGATGCCGGCGCTCCAGATATTAAAGTGGGGGATACCGTCTCACTCTCTTGGGAACCAGCTCATACATTCGCACTTGATGGCGATCAAGATCTCTCTGCTGGTGCAGATGTAGATCACGAGGCTGATTAAGAAAAGCTAATGGCATTTTTACATGCGACTGCACACGCAAGTGCGCCAGCTATCGATAATGCAGTAAAGAAGCGCTCACTAACACCTTACCTTTTACTTCTTCCAGGCATGGTCTGGTTATTGGGATTTTTTGTTTTACCAATTGCCACGCTAGCCAGCACTTCAACTATGACTCGCCCAGATGGTGCAGCTGTTGGTACCTATGTGCAATCACTTCGGTTTCAAAATTATCTTGATGCATTTAGCGCTAACAAAGATCAATTTTTTCGTTCATTTATTTATGCCGGAATTGCGACGCTTCTTGCACTAGCAATTGCTTATCCGCTCGCATACATGATTGCATTTAAAGCTGGAAAAATGCGCAGCTTCTTATTAGTTCTTGTAGTAGCACCATTTTTTACCTCTTTCTTGCTTAGAACTATTGCTTGGACTCAAATTCTGGGGGATGAAGGCCCGGTGGTTTCATTCTTAAAAGCTCTGCCATTTTTCAGTAACGAAATTCGCTTAACTTCAACACCATTTGCAGTTGTCTCTGGTTTAACTTATAACTTTCTGCCATTCATGACCCTGCCGCTTTATGCGAGTTTGGAACGAATTGATCCTCGAACGCTAGAAGCAGCTGGCGATCTTTATGCCAATGGTTTAACCACTTTTCGCCGAGTAACTGTGCCTTTATCTATGCCTGGCGTTGTTGCTGGAACTCTTCTAACTTTTATCCCAGCTGCTGGTGACTATGTAAATGCTTATCTATTAGGTAACCCAAGCACCCGGATGATTGGTAACGTAATTGATTCGCGCTTTTTTGCCGTAGTTGATTACCCAACTGCTGCAGCGCTTTCCTTTACTTTAATGGCAGCAATTTTGATTTTAGTAACGCTCTACATTCGCAAAGCTGGAACGGACGAATTGGTATGACGACCAAATCACTCGCACCGGCACCTATGCCAACGCTTTCACATCGCGCCTCCCGTTGGTTTGCGCGTAACTTAATTCGTATTTATGCCGCATTAGCTTTTATCTACCTCTTCATTCCGGTTGCTTATACATTTGCTTTTTCTTTTAATAATTCTGCAAAAAGTAATTTAGTTTGGAAAGGCTTCACGCTTAATAATTGGAAAAATCCATGTGGTGCTCCAGAGGTTTGCTCAGCGCTGGGTAATTCACTCAAAATTGGATTAATCTCCACAATTCTTGCAACCATCCTTGGCACCATGATTGCTTTTGCACTTGGCCGTTATCGTTTTAAAGGGCGTTCAGTAATAAACCTTTTGATTTTTCTACCAATGGCTACTCCAGAAGTGGTACTCGGCGCATCACTTCTTGCGATGTTCTTGAATTTCCGAATCAATCCGGGTATGACCACAATCATTATTGCGCACGTGATGTTCTGTATTTCATTCGTAGTAGTAACGGTTAAGGCAAGAATCGCCAGCCTTGATCCTCGGTTAGAACAAGCGGCTATGGATCTATATGCAAACGAACGCGAAACCTTTCGCTATATAACTTTGCCACTAGTGATGCCTGGTATCGCTGGTGCAGCTCTTCTCTCCTTCAGTCTTTCTTTTGACGATTTCATCATCACTAATTTCAATTCGGGCACAGTCGCAACTTTCCCTAAGTTTGTATATGTATCTGCGGCCCGAGGTATTCCAGCACAAGCTAATGTAATTGGTAGTTCGATGTTCTTTATTGCGCTAATTATTGTTGTGGCTGGACAAATAATCGGCCGTCGCCGAAAAGCTAGATAGTCTTAAACCATGGCCAACATCGGGAATATGTACGGACCAAATTTTACCTTTCTTGGCGTCCCGGCATGTGATCTCGATAATCCTGGCAGTTTCATAGGTGCGGATGTAATTATCGTTGGCGCACCTATCGATTCTGGAACTTCACACAGGTCAGGTGCAAAGTTTGGTCCACAAGCAATACGTGGAACAGATTATTTACCGCATGATGGCGAGCGACCACACCTTGCTTTGCGCGTTGATGGTTTAAAAGATTTAAAAGTTTTTGATGCTGGTGATCTATTAATGCCGCCAGGAGATTTAGTTGATTCGCTTAAGGTATTAGAAGCTGCGACTGAAAAGATTTCCAGGGCTGGTGCGATTGCGGTAGTGCTCGGTGGCGACCATTCCATTGCCTCGGCTGATGTAACTGGTATCGCTAATCACCGCGGTTTTGGAAAAGTTTCGATGATTCATTTTGATGCGCATGCTGATACTGGTGACAATCAATTTGGTGCGCTAGTCGGACATGGAACTCCAATGCGACGGTTAATTGATTCTGGCGCGGTACGTGGCGATCGATTTTTGCAATTAGGTTTACGTGGGTATTGGCCCGATAACACGACGTTAAATTGGATGCGTGATCAAGGAATGCGTTCCTACGAAATGACCGAGATTCATCACCGCGGTATGAAAGCAGTTCTGGATGAATCTTTTATAACACTCACTGATGGATGTGACGGCGTTTTTCTTTCAGTTGATATTGATGTGGTTGATCCTGGGATGGCTCCTGGAACTGGCACACCAGAACCAGGTGGCATGACAAGTAGAGAGTTATTAGAAGCAGTTCGCCGAATTTGTTTGGAGCTACCAATTGTTGGCGTTGATATTGTTGAAGTATCACCACCATTTGATAGCGCAGATATCACCGCGATGTTAGCTAATCGCGTAGTACTTGAAGCGTTAAGTGCAATTGCATTTAAGCGTACTGGTGGCGTTTATTCGCCAACTAGAAATTTACTAGATCGTTAAATCGCTTGCGCGATAGCTTTATCAAGTATTTCCAAGGCTTCAAGTAGCAAGTTTTCTGGCATTACAAGCGGTGGCAGCAGTCGAATTACGTTTCCATAAGTTCCAGCTGAAAGAATTAATACGCCATTTACTTGGCAATATTTCACAATTGAGGCAAGCGCTGCAGAGTTTGGTTCAATTCCGCCTGGCAGTACTAATTCGATTGCTTGCATTGCGCCGCGACCACGTACATCACCGATGATTGAATATTTCTTCTGCATCCCAACAAGTGCATCTCGCATAATTTTTCCGAGGTGAAGTGAACGTTCACAAAGTTTTTCCTCTTCGATGGTTGCGATTGCGCCAAGTGCAGCTGCGCATGCGATCGGCGAGCCACCGTAGGTACCACCTAACCCACCAGCATGAATTGAATCCATAACATCAGCGCGACCAGTTACAGCGGCAAGCGGCAAACCACCAGCGATTCCTTTAGCGGTAGTAATTAAATCTGGAACTACACCTTCATCTTCACAGGCAAACATCACACCAGTTCTTGCAAAACCCGTTTGCACTTCATCAGCGATAAAGAGCGCGCCATTGTCGGTGCAGAATTTAGAAAGCCCAGCGATAAATCCTTTAGGTGGCACGATGAAGCCGCCTTCGCCTTGGATAGGTTCAATTACGATTGCAGCAAGTCGATTTACGCCTATTTCTTTTTCAATTTTATGAAGTACTACATCGAGCGCTTCGTTAGCGCAATTTTCTGCACCACCTGGCCAGCGGAATGGATAAGCCATCGGCATCCGATAAATTTCTGGAGTAAACGGTCCGAAACCATCTTTATATGGCATGTTCTTTGCAGTCATTGCCATCGTTAAGTTTGTACGACCGTGATAACCGTGTTCAAATACCACAACCGCTTCGCGCTTTGTAAAGCGCCGAGCAATTTTTACAGCATTTTCTAGCGCTTCTGCACCAGAATTAAATAGTGCAGATTTCTTTTTACCCGTGCCTGGGGTTAAGCGATTTAGCGCTTCGCATACTTCTATATATCCCATATATGGCGCAACCATGAAACAGGTGTGGGTGAAAGCTTGTACTTGATCTATAACATTTTTCACAACGCGGTTGGCGCTATTTCCAACGCTAACTACCGCAATTCCAGAACCCATATCAATGATGGAGTTACCATCGATATCAACGATGACACCGCCGCCAGCTTTTTCAACCATTACTGGAATGGTCATACCAAGAGCCGCGGACACAGCATCGCTACGTCGTTGCATCAAGGCTTGGGATTTTGGACCCGGAATAGCGGTTACTAATTTACGAACTTGCGGAATATTTGGGCCAGTAGACATGGCTCGATTCTAGCGCGAAATTAAGAATATTTTAGAGCGTGATTTATCGCACCGTATACGGGCAAATCCTTAAGAACTTCGGTTTTCGCGCCAGGTAATGCGTTAACTATTTCATTGTTAAAAACATCATCAAAAAGTGTAGAGCCGCAAGTATGCAATCCACCAGCTCGGACTACTTTAAATGGATCTCCATCGAATTCAAGTTGTTTTGCAATCCCAATCACATCTTCTGCATGTTGTTTTGCAACGGATTTAATAATTTCAGAACTTGCCTGGTCGCCATCGTGTGCTAATTCAAAAATTAGGGGAGTGCGATCTTCTTCAAAGCGCAGTCCACCGCGAGTGTGTGCTTCGAAAAATTCCATCACATCGGTAAAGCCAAAGAGCGCAGGGATCTGAATGGATAGAACTGAGCGCGGCCGTTGACCATGAATTTCCATTGCAATTCGATCAAGAGCCATACCAATTACTTGACCAGCGCCACCAGCTTCGCCCATCCGCATTCCCATCGTCTGAAAAGATTTGCCGTTATGTTGCCCGACAGTTTTTCCACCAGTACCCGCAATTGAAGCAATGCCATCACCATCAGGAACTCCAGCATAAAGTGCTGCAAACGCATCATTAATAATAGAGACATTAGTTGTAAAACCAATTGCAGCTATTATTGGACGCATCATCTCAACATCAGATGGCCAATCAATTCCAGACATTGCAAATGTAGCCTTTGCTACTTCGCTCTTCACTGCGCCAGCCTTGGCAAGCGCTTCAGTTATTACTAAATCAAGTGCAGATTGCGTTTTTGATAAACCAACTCGCTCCCATTGCGCTGCACCGTTTCCAGCAATTGCAATAATCTTTCCGGATAAGTCGGCAACACAGGCATCGGTTTTAGTTCCGCCGGCATCAATTCCAAGAATATATTTAGACATCAAAACGCCCTAACAACCCTCGGTTAACTTCTTTTAAGCGGGCCCAAACATCTTTCGCTATACCTGCTTTTGGTCCAAGCGGGTTAGAAACTAGCGCTCGAATTGCAGTTGCTTCATCACCTGACTGAGCTGCTTGGATTGTAAGAAGCTCAAAGTTTTTTACACCGTCAACCAAAACCTTAATATCAGGCCGCATTGCACTTGATGGCAGCGCTTTTGCGCCATCTTTTGTAATGAGAGAAGGAAGTTCCATAACAACATCGTCTGGAAAATCTGGAATAGCGCCGTTATTACGGGTATTTACTACATGCACTTTTCCAGCATCAGAAGCAATATCTGCCATTAATTCGGCCGCTGAATCTGAATAGTATGCACCACCGCGGAGCATTAACTCATCTGGTTTACTCTTTAAATTTTCATCCCCATATTTAATTAATAGATCAGCCTCAATTTTCATAACTTCAGATGCACGAGTTGCTGCAGTTTTCTGGAAATTTATCCAAGCTTGCGTTTCATAGTAGTAAAGCAGGTAATAATTCGGAATCGCTTTGATTTTATCGATAGCTTCTGGAGACCAATAAGGTTCAGCATCTTGTCCGCCAGATTTCACGGTTAAGCCGCGAAAACCTTGAATGGCATCGGAAGATCGATCAATTCCGCTGATTTTTGCGCCTCGTACCCAAGAAAGGTGATTTAATCCAACGTAATCCATTTCAATTTCAGTAAATGGAACTTTAAGTGTATTTGCAATTTCAGTTTTTATATTCCAAGGGACATTACATAATCCAATGGTCTTTACTTGAGGCATATGGCGAAGCAAAGCTTCTGTGATTAATCCGGCTGGATTTGTGAAGTTAAGTAGCATTGCATTTGGAGATTCTTCAGAAATGATCTGAGCTAGATTTAGCGCAACTGGAATTGTTCGAAGCGCTTTGGCAAAGCCCCCAACGCCCACTGTCTCTTGACCCACTAAATTAAATTCACGTCCTAGCTTCTCGTCTCGATCTCGCGCAGCTTGCGTGCCAATTCGAAATTGGCTAACCACAAAATTGGTATCACGAATTGCGTTACGTAGGTCATTGCCCCAAGTAATTGAAATTCCACCACCAGCGGCATTCGCCATACGTTCCGCAAATTTTCCAACGATCTCTAAACGTTGATGGTTGATGTCGTGAAGATGGATATGGCTAATTGGCAATCGACCGCGACGAGTGAGTACACCGTCAATTAGTTCAGGGGTATAGGTAGATCCGCCACCGATCACTGCAAGTTTCATAAGTTGATTTCGCTATTAGCTATCTAGCAATTTCAAGAAGTTTTGTTGGGGTGTAATTCCCAGCCATTCGTTCTTCGAAAACCAAATCGCAGGCTAAATCAGTTGCAATATCAATCGCACCAATTAATACTGCGCTATCGCCAAGTTTCGAAACTTCAATTTTCGGTGGAAATGGCAGGATTTTCGCCATGATCGAAATGATTGGGTCGAGGAGTACATCGGCTTGTCGACCAATTCCGCCAGAGAGAATTACAACTTCGACATCAACAACGGAAGCGATCCCAGCAATGTATAGGGCGATTCGCGCAGCTTCTTCATTCACAACGGCTAGACCAAGTGAATCTCCCATGCGCGCTGCTTCCATGATCTTTTCATTTGAATAAGGCGTTTTCAACGATGTGCTTCGGTATTTGCTAGCAAGATTTTTGGCTAATTCTGGAAGTAGATCAGCTGACGGGTTAGTTGCAGTTTTATGGGTATCAAATGGATCTCCAAATGGAATATAGAAGATTTCACCAGCCGCACCGCGATGGCCACGATGTAATTTTCCATTAAGCACTAGACCAGAACCAATACCGGAACCGATAGAAAGTACAGCAAAATTCTCTTTGCCATTTCCAAACCCATGTCCTTGTTCAGCAATTGTTACCAAATTTATATCGTTTTCGACCAGCGGGGTAATTTTGAATTGCGCCTGAATTAATTTTCCTAAATTTACGCCATCTAAACTATCGATTGTTCCAGCAATCGCAACTTTGCCGCTCTTTTGATCGATTACTCCCGGTGTTCCAACCACAATTGACGCCACATCTTTTATTGAATGTTTAGAAGTTTTTAATACTTGGTCAACTCCAGTTTTAATAGTTTCGAGAATTTCAGATAGTGATAGTTTTTTTACTGCAAAGCTTTCCTGACTAAGGGTTTTCCCAGTTAAATCTCCAAGTGCAACTCGAATAAACTTTGCACCAATATCAATACCTAGCCCAAGTTTTACATCGCTAACCGCTTCAAAAACAGACTTGGCACGTTTTGAATCGCTTTCGCCTGGAAAATATTCCTGTACTAATCCAGATTGGGTGAGTGATTTGAGCACTAATGAAGTTGTTGGGCGAGAGAGACCGTTTATGCGAGCTATTTCGGCGGCATGTAGCGCGCCGCTTTCACGTAACCCATCTAGAACTCGACGCTCGTTTATTGCACGCAACATCGAAGGGATTGCAGGTGATTTACTTTTTTTCATTATCCCTTTACTCCAGTAAGAGTTACGCCTTCGATAAATACTTTTTGCGAGAAGAAGAAAATAATAATAACTGGCATCATGAAGAGCGCCGATGCAGTCATCAACATATTTCGATCTACATGGTGCAGGCCTTGGAATTGCGTTAACCCAATACCTAGCGTCCAGAGATCTTGATTCTCAACGAGATAGAGGAGTGGTCCAAAGAAGTCATTCCATGCTCCGAGGAATGCAAAAAGAGCGATTGCCATAATCGCTGGCTTAGCCAAGGGAATAACTACGCGCATCATAAGTTGTAGTTCGCTACAGCCATCAATTCGCGCAGCATCTGAAATTTCATCAGGGATTGTGGCGAAGAATTGGCGTAGTAAGAAAATGGAAAATGCCCCAGCAAAGAAAGCTGGAACGATTAACGGAAGAAATCCTGGGATCCAATGTAGTTTTGCGAAAATTACATAAACCGGAATCATTGTCACTTGACCAGGCAACATCATGGTAGAAAGAATGATGATGAAAGTCGTGCTTCGACCTTTCCATTGCAAACGCGAAAGCACATAGGCAGGTGGCACGCTAGAAACAACTGTGCCAATCATGGTTAAGGTTGAAACAAAGAGCGTATTCATAGTCCAGTGCAAAAACGGAACTGCTTGAAAAACTTCCACATAGTTATGCCAGATAAATGGATGTGGCCAAAGCGCTCTAAGTGAAGCTTGACGGTAACTCATTAATGAGATCACAACTATTAAATAGAACGGCATCAGGAATATTGCAGAGAGCGCAATCAAAGTTGAATGGTTTGCTACTTCAAATAAAAACTTACGGCGGCGATGACGCATCCTTGCTTGGCGTGATTGTTTTGCTTGAGCCGCTTCACGTTCTAGACTGATAGTGGTCATTTAAATAAAGTTCCGTTGGGATAATGAACCCATCGCTTTTGGGTGCGCAGCATGATCAAAGTGCAGATTAATGTTATGACTAGTAAAACCCATGCCAGGGCAGAGGCATAACCCATTTCGTAAGCACGGAAAGCTTCGAAGTAAATGTGGGTCGCATAGAAGTACATTGAATTCGAATAATCATTAACTTGCCCAGCAGCGACATAAGCCTGAGTGAAGTATTGCAAACTCCCAATGATGCCCGTGACTGAAGAGAAGAAGATCACGGGCGTCATTAGTGGCAGTGTTACATAGCGAAACTGTTGCCATGCGTTAGCACCCTCGAGGGCAGCAGCTTCGTAAAGTGATTTAGGGACATCAAGCAGACCGGCCAAATAAATAATCATGGTGTCGCCAATTCCCCAAAGACCCAGAATTATTAATGCCCATTTGGACCATCGAGGATCGATGAACCACATTGGCGGATCTTTAATGCCGAGCGCTTCTAAGAACTTATTAATCGGTCCAACTGCTGGATTAAAAATATAAGTGAATGACATAGTTGCAGCAACGGTAGGGACCATTGCGGGAATAAAGAAAAGTGTCCGATAGATATTGCTGCCATGCTTTGGTTTGGTAAGAATCCATGCAGTAAAAAGAGCGAAGGCAATCCGAAGCGGAATGCTTATCGCAGAGATCCAAAAAGTATTTCCCATTGCTTTCCAAAAATCTGGATCTTGCTTAAACATTCGGTAGTAATTATCAAATCCAACCCACTTTGGCGTTTCTACGATATTAAATTTTGTAAAAGATTGATAAAAACTAGTAACCATCGGATACGCCGTAAAAAAGAGAAAACCTAGAACCCATGGTGACATGCAAATTGCAATAAAGACCCAGGGAGTTTTTAACTTTCTATTTTGTGGGACAGTAGAACCCGCCCCTCGCTTGCGCGAAGGGGCGAGTTTGGTTACTGCCGATAGTTGCATGTATTTAGGGCTTAGTTATTTCTCGCAAGAATTCCAGCTAACTTCGTAGAAGCTGCAGCTAGACCTTCTTTGAGATTAGTAGTTGAACCAGCTTGCCATGCAGACATGAAGTCATAGATAACTGCGTCATCTAAATGTTCACCAGCATTTGGGAGCAAGTGGTAACCGGAGTTTGCATTTGAAGCGATGTCATAGAAAGTCTGGTAAACCGCAGGGAATGTAATTTTTCCAGAAGCTAACGATGATTTAAGAACCGGTACTGAACCATTTGCATTTGCGTAATCGGTAGCAAGAGTTTCATCAGTAGCCAGAGCCTTCATTACGATCCAAGCATCAGCAACGTTTTTTGAACCCTTTGAGATACCCATTAATTGACCGCCAATTACGCCGCCGCCGTAAACTTTTGAAACAGCTGCGTCGACTGGAAATGGAGCAGTTCCGAAGTTAACCGCAGGCTTTGTGCATGGGTTTAGCGCCCAGCCATCTGGATCGCAGAACATTGGTGCCATCCAGTCCGCATCAAGTTTCATTGCAACGCGACCAGTGATGAAGTCATGTCCAGCGCCCCATTCATCGCCGCGTGCGGCAACGAACTTAGTAAGTGCAGTGCTGCCTTTTTTAAAATCTCCGCCGCCATAAACTTTAGCGATGAAATCATGTTGCCATTGGAAAGCTTTCGCCCACTTGGCATCTGATGAAAAACCAGGTGACTTATCTGCGTTATACCAACGAGCATTGAACATGTATCCAAGCCACATCGCATCCATTTCGAAACCGTAATACCCAGCCCAAGGAACGAATCCAGCAGTCTTGATGTTTCCAGAGCTATCGAAGGTAGTGAGTTTCTGCGAATAATTAAGTAAGTCAGCTGTTGTTTTTGGTGCAGTTTTAAATCCAGCTTTAGCTAATAAATCTTTGTTGTAATAAAAGCCGAAAGATTCAGTAGCAATCGAAGGCAAAGCGCAACGGGTGTGGCCTGAGATTGAATACTTAACGGAGGCAGGGGTAAATACTTGGTCGATTTTCAAACCATTACGACCTGCAACTAATGTGCTTAAGTTTTGCCAAGCGCCGGTTCCACAGAACCAACCTAAATTTCCAGCACCACTTGAAACTGAGATATCGGGACCAGTTCCGGAATTGATTGCAGCAAGCGATTTAGCCATATCGACATCGCCGACTGACTTAATAGTTAGACCAGGGTTTGCCTTTTCAATTCGGGCAATTGAAGCGTTCCATTTTGCAAGGTTGTCGCCGCTATACGGAGACCAAACCGTTACGGTTCGAGTTGCTGCATTGGCAGAAACCCCAGAACCGACGATTGCTCCGCTGACAAGTGCAATCGCACCGAGCGAAGCGATTAATCTTTTTAGTTTCATTTAACTTCCCCTATCGAGTAACTTCGGCAGTCACAGCGAGCCCATCTCATTGTGTTAGGAAACCTACCGCTTTGTGTTAGGTTACCTTACAGCAGTAGCCCGAACGGTCAAGGGGTCGGCAATGAAGATTTTTCGTGTCAGAGCGTTGGCTACTTTCGCAGTTGCCTTGTTGGCGCTGACCAGCTGCGGCGTGGGCGAGCCCAAGTTCGAAGGCGTTCTGGTTTTCCATTCTTATACCGATTACAACGCATGGGACTCGCAATTAAAGTTACTTGACTTAAAAACTGGAAAGTTAGTAATCCTTAGCGATAAGTGGAACGTCATCCACGCTATGAACGGACATTTTTCACCCGATGGTCAACATCTAACATTTATGGGCTCGGCCAAAGGTTTAACTGAACCGGATTGGGATGTTTTTGTTTCAAATTGGGATGGAAAAAATTGGGCGGAACCAGTAAATCTAACTGGACCAAATGGGAAGCGTGACGAAGATCCAAAGTTCAATCCAAATAACAAAACAATTGTATACAAAGAAGACGGTGTACTGGCCACAATTAATATTGATCGTACAAATTTAATCTACTTAACAGCTGGTGCAGCTGAATCTTCTATGCCATATTTTGCGCCAAACGGAAAAGATATACTTTTTGAACGTAATGGCAAAATTTTATTATTAAAAAATGGAAAGACATCGGTACTATCTGGAAGTTCTGATCTGAAAACCTATTATCCAATTGGAGTAGATAATAAAAGATTTCTATTTACTCAGATTCAAGAAAATAGACATGACCGAATTGTTTGGGGCTTTTATGACGGTACAGAACCAATGCCGCTCTTTTTTGATTCCGAAGCATTCGATACATCAGATGCTTTCCCATATAAAGATGGTACGGAATATATGTTCACGGTATCAGGAGATTTTAACGTTCCGCTAGGAGGTTACAACTTGATGTTAGTTGATTTCAAGAAAAAAACTTCAAAGAATATTGATGATTACTTTGGCAAAATTAATACAGATTTACAAGAGTTGGGTCCAGCTTGGTCAGGAACTGCACACTTTCCGAAAAACTGATCAAAAGCGCTAATTATCAATCTCGTCCTCGTCATTAATCGTGTATGGCAGATTAGGTTTTGGCAGTCTCGGAACATCACCTTTACGTAATCGCTTCCATAAATAGATACAAACTACGCCGAAAAATGGCCATTCAAATGTGTAAACCCAGGCTCGCCAATTCCCGGAATGCGCCCGTGAAAATTCAAACCAACCTGCCCAGATACAAAACGGTAAAGCAATACCTAGAGTTATATCAAGTAGCAATTTCTGTTTTTTAGTAACTGGTTTTGGTTCAATATCTTCATGAATCCATTCTGGCTCGCTCATTTTTTTAATCTCTCAGCCGCAATTTCCGCATCAATAAGAAGCGCTTTGCGTTCTTCACTTTTAATCCAGTGATAAACAGCAAAAGAGAGCCAAACGGTATCGATAATCATGCTTCCTGCCCACATTAATGATCCACCAATTCTTTGATCATTTAACTCAAACATATTTTCATATAACGACTTTGGCGCAACATAGATAAAGAATCCAGTCAAAGTTTCGGGAACCATCATAAAAAATAACGAAAAGACAGATAGCGCAGGAGAGATTCGGCTTTCCGGCTTTTTCTTGTCAAGTAAGTTGTAATAAAAAAAGTATGCAACAAATACATATGCTGGAACTTCAATAAAATTATGAATCCAAACATGCCGCATCACGGTAGCGTGTAATGATGTGAAATGTATGCCCATCATTAGTGCTGCATAGATAGCCCAACTTATCCAAGGGTTTGTAAAAAATTCAAAAATGAAATTCTTTGGCTTGAAGTGAGCCACGCTGCCCAAGACTAAAAGCGGACCAGAGATCATCATCAAAGTCATATGTTGAATCATGTGGCACCAGAAAAGTGTTGGAGCATGAGTTCCAATTGGCGAATTAATTACGAGCGCTACGCTTAATATTCCTGTGTAGAAGTACCATTTTTCGCCACGCGTTATAGCCTTTACTTTGCTTGAGTTTAAGTAGAAGTAAGCGAGTAATATAAAAGGTATCGAGGTTTCCGGTGAGAGTTGCCACCAGGCCCAGAAATTTGCTGGCACGCTATGGCTCAATTACTCACCCTCTCTCAGTGGCAGCACTTAGTTTTGCGATGAGGCCGCTTGGGAAATCATCTATAAAACCTGCGATTAGTCTTGGAAAATAGTGTGATGAGGGTTACCTTAATCACTTATATGGAGAGGTGCCACCTCTAAATGACGCAGAATTGAAAATTAAGAGAGAGTCATTAATGAATAAACGGATTATCGGAGCCTTTGCCACAGTAGTACTAGGCGCTGGGTTAATTGCGGGAATTGGAATTTATGTTGCAGCAGCTAAAGCTGACACCACAATTTTAGATGCTACTCCAGCTGGAACGTTAGAAACTCCGCAAGGCACGTTAAAGCACTACACAATGGATCTCTCTATTTATCCAGATAGTTTTTTCAAAACCAGCAGCCCACATCCAGATTGGGTTAGTTACGGCCCTTCAACAAATTTCAGGGTTCCAGCGCATTCCGCAATCACATTCACAATGAAGCAATACGACAGCGGCGAGTCAATCACAAATGATTTCTTTGCTCGAGTAGCCGGAACTATGAATGGCACGATAAATGTAAATGGTGTCGATGTGACTTCAGTCAATCCTAAGGAAGTAGGACATACTTTTACAGTTCGTGGTTTATCGAATGGCAAGAGCAATGTATTTATAAATGTTCCTATGCCAATGGTTCCAGAAGACAAGATGTCGGAGAATGAAGGCGAATATATAAATCCAACAATTGTTAAGTTCACAATAATTACGGGTGACGCTGGTGAATATATTTGGAACTGCGAATTCCCTTGTGGCGATGGCACGCTGGCGCGTTTCGGTGGCCCTATGTCATCACAAGGTTTTATGTCTGGTCACTTTATCGTTACAGATAACTAAGGGGCAGAAAATGGTTGATACTCAAACTCAGAATAAAGCTCCTTGGTGGAAACGCAAAGACGTCAAAGAGACGGCTACATTATGGGTAATTCTTAGCGTCCTCATCGGTGGCGTAGCTGGTGAAGTAATTTCTCGTTCGTTAGGCGCGCCTGCTTCGGAAACAATGGCAAACACTATTCGCATGATGAAGATTTTCACTTGGGTTGCAGCACCAGTCGCAGGATTAGTGGGAGCAATTGGCCTCAAATCATTAATGCAAAAGCGACATACTGGCGATACTCCACCAGCGGAATCAGATCATCAAATTGCAAATAGTCCTAAGGCAGCTGCAGTTTGGATAGTTATATCTGGGTTGCTTTGTTTATTTGCTTTAGTTTTCGGAATGATTGTGATGCAAGAAGATGCAAAATCTCTGCAGGCAGCAAATGCGATTCACGTAAATGTAACTGGCCAACAATGGCTTTGGAACTTTGATTATCCAGATAATGCTGGAGTACGTTCCCATGATTTATATCTACCTGTTGATCGTCCCGTTATTTTTGACGTTTCCGCAAAGGATGTTAAGCACTCATTCTGGATAGTTCAGATGGGCGTAAAAGTTGATGCGAACCCAGGTTACATAACGCAAACTGCGGTTACACCAAACAAAATTGGAGTGTTCGATGTTCGATGCGCAGAACTTTGTGGCCTCCTTCATGCATATATGCAGAGCCAAGTACATGTAGTTAGCCAAGCTGATTATGACGCTTGGATTAAGAGTCAAGGGGGCAGAGCATAATGACAACCACAATGGATAAAACTGCATCAGCAGGTCATTCCACTAAGCGTCCTTTAATTGAAAAACTAAATGTATTTACTGCATTCGGTCTTGGAATAATTTTAGCTGTAGTTTGTTACGTACTTGCGGTTAAATTTATTCCGGAAGATACCGATTCAATGCTAATACATACTAAACATGATCAAGTTGTTTTACTTGCAATGATCGGGTGGTTTGTTGGGTTCATGGTTGGAATCGGCGCACTTATTGGGCCATTCCGCTGGTTGCTCGGAAAAGATTTAACACATGATGAAAATATGTTTTATGCTGGTAAAGATTTAGGAGTAAAACGTTATTTTAGATACACCACAGACCATAAAGTTGTAGGTATTCAGTACTTAGTAATTACCATGGTGATATTCGGTGTTGGCGGAATTCTTGCTATGTTAATTCGTACTAATTTAGGAAACCCTGAAGGTGGCTGGATTCATCCGCAGGCATACAACGCAATCGTAGGCATTCATGGCATCATCATGATTGTTGGCACAATCATCATGATTACCGGACCATTTGGTAACTTCGTAATGCCAATCATGATTGGCGCACGAGATATGGCATTTCCTCGATTAAATGCCCTTAGTTTTTGGCTAATTGTTGCGGCAATTCCACCAATCCTTTCATCATTCTTCTTAGGTGGAATCATGACTGGCTGGACAGCTTATGAGCCACTAGCTTCTGAATCTCCTGCAGGTATGGATGGATACATAATGTTCATCTGTATTTTTGCACTTTCAACAATGGTCGCTGGTGCAAATATCACTGCAACTGTGGTTCGAATGCGTGCTCGCGGTATGACTTGGAACCGAACCCCAATCTTTATTTATGGCGTGGTTGCATCTGTTGCGCTCGCGCTTCCTGCATTCCCTGTCTTCTTCTTATCCCAAATTATGTCTGCGTTTGATCGCGCAATGGGTACGACTTTTTATAATCCAGCTGGTGGTGGCAGTGGTTGGTTATATGAGAACTTATTCTGGTTGATGGGACACCCTGAAGTTTACGTAATTTTAATTCCGGCAATTGCTGCGTTAATGGAAATGGCACCAGTATTTACTCGACGACCGCTATTTAGTTTTAATGTTGCAGTAATGGGTATTGCTGGAATTTGTGGGCTGAGCGCATTGGTTTGGGCGCATCACATGTATATGAGCGGATGGGCGCCATTGCTTAATGGACCATTCATGTTAACCACGGAATTAATTTCGATTCCTACGGGAATGCTCTTCTTCGTATTAGTTGGAACACTCTGGCGCGGTCGACTTTGGTTAACCGTACCAATGGCTTCAATTTATGCGCTGTTATGGAACTTCATGATCGGTGGAATTACTGGAATTTATCTTTCAGATGTTCCAGCTGATGGAACTTTGCACGGCACTATGTTTGTTACTGCACATTTCCATTACACATTAATGGGTGCGGGATTAACTGGTGCTATTGCATCAATTTCTTATTGGTTCCCAAAGATGACCGGACGGATGTTAGATCGCCGTCTTTCATGGGTTTCATTCTGGATGGTGCAAATTGGATTTAACGTGGCATTTACTGGGATGTTCTTAGTTGGACTTGCTGGTCAACCTCGTCGAGTTGAAACCTATAACGCAATGTTTAATCAAGGAAACATGATCACAACTGGTGGCGCATATGTAATTATGGCTGGCATGTTGGTTTTGTTATTCGCAGTTATAGATTCATGGCGAAATGGCATTAAAGCTTCTGATAATCCTTGGTTTGCAAAGACTTTAGAATGGAGCGTTCCTACGCCGGTTCCGCTAGAAAACTTTGCGACTCTTCCAGTAGTT
Organism: uncultured Bifidobacterium sp.; assembly: GCA_964632545.1. GTDB lineage: Bacteria > Actinomycetota > Actinomycetes > Nanopelagicales > Nanopelagicaceae > UBA7398. The sequence continues at coordinate 79,836 of CAZWBQ010000002.1, forward strand.
ACGACAGATGCTTACGGTTACGGAAAGGCAAAGTCATGAGCCAAGAAAAAACACATACACATCACGAGCATCCAGATGTAGTTGGAAGCCGTAATAGATTAGGTGTAATTCTTATTCTCGTTGCAGACATTGCGATGGCGTTAAGTATTCTCTTTGTTTATTTCTACTTAAAAGGCCAAAATGTAAACAATATGTGGTTGCCAGCGGCCACGGAAGAAGTGCCGGCTACCGTTCCAGTATCGAGCATGGGCGCTTTTTATATTGCCATAATCTCTGCACTTGGCATGTTGCTAAATGGATATGCGCTAAAAGGCGCGAAAGCTAAAAATCAAGCACAATTAACGCTAGGCACGCTTATTGCATTTGCGATGAGCGTGATTGGTTTGGTTTATCAAATTCAGCAGATGAATAGTGCGCCATTCACAATGCGAATGGGTGCATATGCATCTTGTTACTATTTAATAGCTGGCTTGAACGCTTTACATCTTGCATTAACAGTATTTATTGCACTGGGAAATTGGAATCGTGCTCGACTTGGTTTATATAAAACCAATCACTGGCATGTTGCAATTATTCAAGTTTGGTGGATCTGGATGACCGTTTCTGCTGCACTTGGTGCATTTGCACTCTCCTTTACTTAAAAACCGGAGATCTCGTAATTCCAACTACCGATCCGATAATTAAAGGTCTGATTCCACTTATTCAGTGGTTAGATCGATTACTTCCAATCTGCATAATCGCGCTACTTCTTCTAGTTGCGCATTTTTTACCGGAGAATTCCCAATTAATTTCACGGAAAACTTATAATCTGATTTCATTTCTAGGGTTCGCTTGGTCAGCTGACGTTTTCTTTCTCTCCATTTTGAAACTTGCCGATATTTTTGCAGGCACCTTCAGCATGGTTCTCGGAGAACCCAACATGCTCCGCAGCTTTTTAATTCAAGTTCGTACTGGCCAAATAATGCTTGCTCAAACTTTCGCCGGAATCATAATCGCGATCTGGGCTCAACTTATTCGGAATAGAGTCGGCGCTCGAGTTCTAACTTTATTTGCAGTTTTAGCGTTGCTGCCTCCGGCTCTTGGTGGTCATTCTGGATCTAATTCCCAGCACCAATTAGCTATAACTAGTTGGGGAGTTCATATACTTTCCGTTTCACTTTGGGTTGCTGGAGTTTTATCACTTGTAATTTTAATAGTTCTACAAAATTCTGAGATATTCCAAGCTGCAAAAATGTTTAGTCCGCTTGCCTTGATTTGTTTTATCGGAACGGTTGTTAGTGGGGTAATAAACGCTTCACTTCGAATTGATTTAGCGCATGAGTTATTTAGTAGCCGTTACGGTTTAATTCTTCTAAGTAAAATTATTATTTTTATTATGCTTGGTGGATTAGGTGCTTTTTACCGATTTCGGATTCTAAATTCTTTTGATACTTTATCAATTAGGGGAGTTCAACTATTTACGCGTCTGATTGGCGCCGAACTATTTTTAATGTCTATGGCAATTATGTTGGCAGCCGTGCTTAGTCAAACTAAATTCCCAACGCCACTACTTCCGTAACGCTTAAATGTGTGGAATTTCCCGCGACCTGAGAAGATAACCCCATGCGCGAGATCGTAATTCTAGGTTCCACAGGCTCTATCGGTGTTCAAGCCCTAGAGATCGTTGCAGCCAATCCTGGAAAATTTAAAGTTGTTGGCCTCGCGGCTGGCTCAAAGAATTTAGAGTTATTACTTTCTCAAGCGAAGAAATTTAATGTACCTATAGTTGGGACAACTGCTGATACTTCCGCCATCAAAGATGGAATTGCGGGATTACATGTAATTGATGGCGCAACCGCAGCATCACAAATTGCTGCATTGCCATGCGATGTTGTGCTCAACGGGATAAACGGTTCAATTGGTTTAGAGCCAACTCTGGCAGCACTTGCTGCCGGAAATTTAGTTGCGTTAGCAAATAAAGAGTCACTAGTTGCTGGTGGTGATTTAGTAATGGCTTATGGTCGCGATCGAATAATTCCAGTCGACTCGGAACATTCTGCACTTTATCAATGCATGCTTGCTGGAAAAATAAGCGATGTAAAGAAAGTAATTCTCACTGCGAGCGGCGGTCCATTTAGAGATCGAAATGATCTTTCCACAGTTACTGTTGCGGAAGCATTAACTCACCCGACTTGGAGTATGGGAAATGTTGTTACGATTAACTCAGCAACTCTTGTTAATAAAGGGCTTGAGATAATTGAAGCTCATTATTTATTTGATTTACCATATGAAAAAATTGAGGCAGTCATTCATCCACAATCAGTTGTTCACTCCATGGTGGAATTTAAAGACGGCACGACGATGGCGCAAGCGAGCCCGCCCAATATGAAAGGTCCGATTGGATATGCGCTGGGATTCCCAGAACGAGTTTTAGATTTAATGAATCCAATTGATTGGAAGGTTAAGCAGGATTGGAGTTTTGAGCCAATTAATAATGAGAAGTTTCCCGCAATTGATCTAGCGCGCAGATGTGGCGATCTAGGGGGCGGCACAACTGCAATATTTAATGCCGCAAATGAAGTGGCAGTCGCCGCATTTCTTGAGGGTCGCATTAAATTCACAGCAATTGTAGATACCATCGAAACTGTGTTGCAGAAAATTGGTGCTGGTGCGCCAATAAAGTTGCGTGACCTGAAAGATGTCAGCGCTATCGAGAATGATGCCCGGCGGGTAGCTCGCGAAACGTTAGGGGTTTAAGTGGGATTTCTTGGAGTAATAGCATTTGTAGTTGCGCTGCTTTTTTCAGTAATGGTCCATGAATTTGGCCATTACATAACAGCAAAGCGTTACGGCATGAAAGTAACTGAATTCTTTTTAGGATTTGGAAAGCGAATTTGGTCTACTACTAAGGGTGAAACTGAATTTGGCATCAAAGCAATTCCCGCAGGTGGCTATTGCAAAATTGTAGGAATGTCACCACGTGAAGAGCTAGCTAGTGAAGATAGCCATCGAGCTTTTTATAAAGCTTCTTCGAAGCGACGGCTAGTTGTCCTTGGGGCAGGTTCATTTAATCATTTCGTACTAGGCATATTTTTACTTTTCATATTAATTGCTGGCATCGGAACTTCTCAAGTATTGCCAATAGTTGAAGAGACTTTGCCTTGTATTCGAACTACTGAAACTGTTTGCACTTCGAGTTCAGCAGCTTCACCTGCTCATCTTGCTGGAGTTATGGCTAATGATCAGATAATTGGTGTAAACGGAAAAGATAATTTAAATTGGTCTGCAATTGTTCCTATTATTCGAGAGTCGGCTGGCAAAGAAATTACGCTCTCAGTACTTCGTAATGGTGAGAAAATATCCATTGCAGTTACGCCAGTTCAAATTACAGTTGATGGAAAGAGTTGGGGAATTATTGGAGTCCGAAATAAAGTTGGTTTAGTTAGGCAAAATCCAATCGCGGCAAGTAAATCAACTGCCCTGATCACCAAAGATTTAGTTACTGGTTCAATAAAAGCTTTAATTTCACTGCCAACTCAAATTCCGGCGCTACTTCGCCAAACTTTCGGCGGTGAAAAACGTAACGCGGAGGGATTAGTAGGTGTTGTTGGCGTTGCACGAGTTTCAGCGCAGACAGCTAGTAGCGGCGTGTTAACTTTTCCAGAAAAAATCGCTTCATTTGTTTTGATAATTGCAAGTTTAAATATTTTCGTCGGTATTTTTAATTTGTTGCCAATTTTGCCGTTAGATGGCGGACATATGGCAGTTGCTATTACTGAAGGGGTTCGTCGGAAAATTGCGTTGGCTCGCGGAAAAAGTGATCCAGGACCAATTGATGTGGAACGATTAACTCCGATTACGATGGTGGTTTTCGGGCTCCTTGCGGCGCTGACCTTATTACTTCTTGCTGCCGATATTTTCAATCCGATTTCACTCGGTCTTTAGGGCAGAATAGGCACATGACCGATTTAGGAATGCCAAGCGCACCATTACCGACTCTTGCACCTCGGCGAAAATCAAAGCAATTAAAAGTTGGCAGTGTTTTAGTCGGAGGCGATGCGCCAGTAAGCGTGCAATCAATGTGCACGACGCTAACTTCGGATGTGAATGCAACGTTACAACAGATTGCAGAGCTAACCGCTTCAGGTTGTCAGATCGTTCGAGTAGCTGTACCAAGTCAAGATGATGCAGACGCGTTGGCGCAGATTGCAAAGAAATCTCAAATTCCGGTTATTGCTGACATACATTTTCAACCCAAGTATATTTTTGCAGCAATTGATGCTGGTTGTGCAGCAGTCCGGGTTAATCCTGGAAATATCAAACAATTTGATGACAAAGTCAAAGAAGTAGCTAAAGCGGCCGGAGACGCTGGTGTACCAATTCGCATTGGCGTAAATGCCGGTTCGTTAGATCCGCGTTTGATCGCTAAATATGGCAAGGCAACACCAGAAGCGTTAGTTGAATCAGCGCTTTGGGAAGCTGGTTTATTTGAGGAGCATGGGTTTTCTGATATTAAAATCTCAGTAAAGCATCATGATCCGGTAACGATGGTGAAGGCTTATCGATTGCTAGCTGCAAAATGTAATTACCCACTCCATCTTGGTGTTACCGAAGCTGGTCCAATTTTCCAAGGCACAATAAAGTCCGCCACCGCATTTGCAATCTTATTAGCTGAAGGAATTGGCGACACAATTCGAGTCTCACTTTCTGCACCTCCAGTAGAGGAAGTAAAAGTTGGTATGTCTATTTTGGAATCACTTAACTTGCGCCAACGAAAACTTGAAATAGTTTCTTGTCCATCTTGTGGTCGCGCGCAAGTTGATGTTTATTCACTGGCTGAAAAAGTTCAAGCAGGTTTAGAAGGAATGACAGTGCCGCTTCGCGTTGCAGTTATGGGATGCGTAGTAAACGGTCCAGGCGAAGCGCGCGAAGCTGATCTTGGCGTTGCATCTGGAAATGGAAAAGGACAGATATTTGTAAAAGGCGAAGTAATTAAAACTGTGCCAGAAGCGCAAATCGTGGAAACTTTAATCGAAGAAGCGATGCGCCTTGCCGAAGAGATGGAAGCTGCCGGCGTTGCCAGCGGCGAACCATCGGTAAATGTTCATTAATTTTCGTTAGTTCTCGGTAAGGTTGTGCCATGTTGCGAATGTCTACCCTCTTCTTACGAACTCTTCGTGACGATCCATCAGATGCTGAAGTTGCTAGCCACCGATTATTAGTACGGGCTGGCTATGTTCGCCGAATTGCAGCGGGAATTTATTCATGGTTGCCACTTGGTTACATAACTTACCGAAACATCGAGCGGGTAATCCGGGAAGAGATGGACGCTGCTGGCTTTCAAGAAGTTCATTTCCCTTCAATGTTGCCACGCGAACCATATGAAAAAACGAATCGTTGGGAAGAATATGGCGCTGATTTATTCAGATTGCAAGATCGCAAAGGTGGCGATTATCTACTAGGTCCAACCCACGAAGAGATGTTCACGTTAATGGTTAAAGGTGAGTACTCCTCTTATAAAGATTTACCGCTTCATATTTATCAAATTCAAACAAAATTCCGCGATGAACCAAGACCGCGAAGTGGCATTATTCGTGGCCGTGAATTTGTAATGAAAGATTCATATTCTTTTGATTTGGATGATGCCGGCTTGGATGCTTCCTATGAGAAACATCGCCAGGCATATATAAAAACTTTCGATCGACTTGGTTTGAAATACAACATAGTGGCTGCAATGTCTGGCGCTATGGGAGGGTCACGTTCTGAAGAGTTCTTAGCACCATGCCCAACTGGTGAAGATACTTACGTTCTCTGTGAAAAATGTGGCTATGCCGCAAATGTAGAAGCAATGACCACAAAAGTCTTAACGAAGGAGATTCCTACTCCGCCTCCGGTTGAAGTTATGGAGACACCAAATACCCCAACGATTGATTCGCTAGTTGAGGTTATGAATAAGAATTACGGTGGCGGATTTAGTGCAGGGGACACCTTAAAGAATATTCTTTTGATGGCAGATGGCGTGGCAATCTCTGTATTGGTTCCAGGTAATCGAGAAGTAGATGTAAAGAGAGTGCAAGCTAATCTGCCCGGAGTAAAAGATTTGAGACTTTTTGAAGAGGCAGATTTTGCAGCTCGTAAAGAATTAGTAAAAGGATATGTTGGACCGCAAGATGCTAAAAAGTTTGGGCTTAAACTTTATGCTGATCCAAGAATTGCTGTCGGTACTCATTGGATAACTGGTGCAAATCAAATAAATAAACATGCGCGTTATGTAACACATGGTCGAGATTTTGAAGTTGATGCATTTGTAGAAGCTGTTGAGATTGAAGCTGGCGACCTTTGTCCTAAATGTGACAACACGGTAATCATTGATCGCGCTATTGAAATCGGCCATATCTTCGCCCTCGGTCGAAAATATGCGGAGAACTTAGATTTAACTGTGTTAGATCATGAAGGAAAATCGCGAGTAGTAACTATGGGATCTTATGGAATTGGTGTTTCAAGGGCAGTTGCGGCTATCGCCGAACAGAGCCATGATGAAATTGGATTATCTTGGCCAATCGAAATTGCACCTGCGCAAGTTCATATTGTCGCAACCGGTAAAGATGATCAACCTTTTAACGTTGCTGAAGAATTAGCTAAGAACATTGAATCAAGTGGTAAAACTGTGATGCTAGACGATCGCCGCGATGCCAGCCCTGGTGTTAAATTTAAGGATGCTGAGTTAATTGGGAATCCAATAATTGTGATTGTCGGAAAAGCGCTTGTTGACGGAAAAGTCGAATTAAGAATTAGAAAGAGTGGCGAAAAGCGTGAAGTTGCTTTGGAAAATGCATTAGCTGAAGTACTAGCGCTGCTGGCTTAGTAAGCGTGGAGATCTCACTTCTTGCAATCTTATTTCTTTTTATTGCATCTGGGTTTGCTGGCTTTGTTGATGCCGTAGCTGGCGGTGGCGGATTAATTTCACTTCCTTCGCTATTAGTAGCGCTACCAAACGCTGCAACAGCAGATGTACTCGGTACTAATAAACTTCCGTCATTTTTAGGAACTTCCACTGCTGCATATTCATATGTAAAGCGATTACGCCCAGATTGGCGCCTAACATTTGCAATGGCAATTCCCGCCTTTATCGGTTCAATGTTAGGAGCGATGGCTGCTAGTAACTTTCCAAAAGATGCAGCGCGGCCAATAGTTTTACTTCTATTAATAATTGTTGCGATATATACCTGGCGGAAAAAAGAGCTTGGTTTGAATGAAAACTTTCGATTCGCTCGAAAACATAACATTTCAATTGCAATAATCGCCGGAACAGTAATTGGTTTCTATGATGGAATTTTTGGCCCTGGCACCGGGTCCTTCTTGATGGTGATTTTGGTAGCGATAATTGGTTTTGCTTTTTTACAGGCTTCAGCGACAGCTAAAATCGTAAATTGGAGTACCAACTTAGGTGCGCTATTAATTTTCGGCTTTAATGGACACATCATGTGGTTATTAGGGTTCACAATGGCGTTTGGAAACATTACTGGCGCTATCACGGGAGCACGATTTGCGATTAGAGGGGGATCGGCTTTGGTCAGAAATGTTTTTCTAATAGTGACAGCACTATTGATTATCCGAATTGCGATTGATACATTCTTTTAATATACTAACGGAACAATTTAATAAACAACTTAATAGTTAGGTTTTATATGGCAAGCGTTGCAGAGTTAACTCGCTACATTGCGCCGATAGTTGAAGGCGCTGGGTTTGTATTAGAAGAAATCACGATTACACCTGCCGGCAAGCGACGGTTGCTTACTGTCTTCGTTGATGGCGAGGATAGAAATCTTTCACTTGATGAAGTTACATCGGTTTCTAAACAAATTTCAGAGGTAGTAGATGTTTTGCCAGAATTGGGGGATAAACCTTTTACCCTAGAAGTTACTTCGCCTGGTGTAGATCGGCCCTTGACTCTTGATCGCCATTGGCGCAAAAATGTTGGCAGGTTGGTAAAAATAGTAACTAATGATGGCCAAAGTATAAATGGGCGAATCAAATCTTTTAACGGTAATCAAGTTGAAATTTCGTTACCTAAATCAGAAGTAATTCTGCAGCGCGAAACCATAAAGCGCGCAATCATTGAAATTGAATTTAACCGCAAAGAGAATGAAGGTGCTAAATAATGCATGTAGATATGAAAGCACTTATTTCACTTACAACTGAGCGGGATATTCCGCTAGATAGATTAATAACTGCAATTGAAATAGCCGTCAAAGCGGCTTATGTAAGCACTGATGAGGCTAAACCTTACGCGCATGCAAAACTTGACAGAGAGACCGGTGAAATTCGAATCCTAGTTCCAATTTTTGGTGACGATGGTGAAAAAATAGATGAGATTGTCGATGAACCAACTGGTTTTAGTCGAGTAGCAACTTCAACTGCGCGCCAGATAATTAAAGAGAAGATGCGCGAATCAAAAGATGCGGAAATTGTTGGAGAATTTACCGCATCAGTTGGCGATATTGTTTCTGGGGTAATTCAACAAGGTCGCGATCATCGGATGGTTTATATTGATCTTGGTAGAGTTGAAGGAAAAATTCCACCACATGAACAAGTACCGGGTGAAATTTACACACATGGCGAACGAATCAAATGTTTTGTTGTTGAAGTAAAGCAAGGAACGCGTGGTCCAGAAGTGGCACTTTCGCGAAGCCACCCCGCGCTTGTAAAACAATTATTTGCGCTAGAAGTTCCAGAAATAAGAGACCGTGTTGTTGAAGTAATGGGAATAGCGCGCGAAGCTGGCCATCGCACCAAGATTGCAGTTCGAACTCACCGCGCTGGTGTAAGCCCAAAAGGGTCGCTAATTGGCCCGATGGGTGCGCGAGCTCGCGCCGTAATGGATGAGTTACATGGCGAGAAAATAGATATTGTCGATTGGTCGGAAGACCCGGCAACTTATGTCGGAAATGCTTTAGCGCCGGCACGAATTAGCAGCGTTGAAGTGGTTAATTTAGATTCTCGATCTGCAAAAGTTGTGGTGCCGGACTATCAATTATCACTTGCGATTGGTAAGGATGGTCAGAACGCTCGGTTGGCAGCGCGGCTTACTGGATGGCGGATTGATATTCACTCTGACGCGGAAAGTGCCACAAATCAGGCGCAAAGTGCTGAAAATTTTGAACCGGATCTGGGGTAAGGTAACCCCATTGGAAACCGCAGGGTTTTCAGAAATCTATTTAGGAGCTAAGGCAATGGCACTCTAATGAGCACCGCAACATCATGAGTAAGTCAGGAAATTCGGTTTCGCGCTCCTAAGTAAAATTAAGAACGCGAGGCCCAGACAGGAGAACTGTGGCAAAGGTCCGCGTTTACGAATTAGCAAAAGATTTAGGGATGGATAGCAAGGAAGTCCTTGCAAAACTCCAAGAGATGGGCGAATTCGTCCGTTCTGCATCATCAACAGTTGAAGCACCGGTTGTGCGCAAAATGCTGGAGAAATATCCAGTTGCTGCAAAGCCAGTTGAAGATAAGCCAGCCAAGAAAGCACCAGCTAAAAAAGCTGCTGCGAAAAAAACCGCTGCAAAGAAAGCGGATGCAACTCCAGAGATAACACCTGAAATTGAAGCTGCTTTACAAGAAATGATGGATAAGAAAATAGCAGCTGCACCAGTTGCTCCAACTGTTCCAACTGCACCGGTTGCACCGGTTGCACCACCAACTGCACCTCGTGGTGGAAATAATCCATTTGCAACTCCAAGACCACCAGCTGCTCGTCCACCTCGTGCTGGTAATAATCCATTTGGTTCGGCTGGCACAACAATGCCGCGACCACCACAACGTCCAACTTCACCAGGTCAACGACCACAAGGCGATCGCACCCAAGGTGGCGGTCCACGTCCTGGTATGTCTGGTCCACGTCCTGGTTCAGTTCGTCCAGGTTTTGCAGCGCGTCCTGCAGGATCGCGACCACCACAAACTGGTGGAAGTGCAAGACCACAAACTGGTGCGCCTTATCGTCCCGGAGGTTCAACTGGCGCTGGTGCGCCAACAACTGGTGCGCCAACAACTGGTGGTCCGCAACGCGGTGGCGGTCGGCCACCACAACGCGGTGGCACTGCTGGAGCATTTGGAAAACAGAATGGTAAGAAGCGAAAGAATATTAAGAGTAAGAAAACACGGAGAGAAGAAATCGATAATATGGCGGCGCCAACAATTGGCGGCGCAATAGTTCCACGCGGTAATGGTTCAACTCCAGTTAGATTACGGCGCGGTTCTTCGCTCGCAGATTTCGCTGAAAAAATTGGCGCAGATCCAGCTTCATTAGTTTCAGTGCTTTTCCACTTAGGTGAAATGGTTACGGCAACCCAATCTGTTACAGAAGATGTATTCGCAGTCCTCGGCGGCGAATTTGGATATGCAATTCAAATCGTTTCGCCAGAAGATGAAGATCGCGAAATTCTTGAAACTTTCGATATTGATTTAGCTAAAGAAATTGAAGATATTGATCCAGAAGATCTCGAAATTCGCCCACCAGTAGTAACAGTGATGGGTCACGTCGATCACGGTAAAACTCGTTTGCTTGATGCAATTCGCCAAACTGAAGTTGTAAAAGGTGAAGCCGGTGGGATTACCCAGCATATTGGCGCTTATCAAATTCATCATAACCATGATGGAAATGAACGGGCGATTACATTTATTGACACTCCTGGTCACGAAGCTTTCACAGCGATGCGTGCCCGTGGTGCAAAAGTTACGGATATCGCAGTACTTGTAGTTGCTGCAGATGATGGCGTTATGCCACAAACTATTGAAGCGCTTAACCATGCTCAGGCCGCAAATGTGCCGATCGTGGTAGCGGTAAACAAAGTTGATAAAGAAGGCGCAAATCCAGCAAAAATTCGCCAACAATTAACGGAGTACAACTTGATCGCTGAAGAGTACGGCGGCGACACAATATTTGTTGATGTTTCGGCAAAGAATGGAACTGGAATCGACACTCTTATCGATTCAATTCTCCTAACTGCTGATGCAGCTATTGATTTGCGTGCGATTGCAGATGATGTTGCGCGCGGTGTTGCCATTGAAGCGCATTTAGATCGTGGTCGTGGTCCAGTTGCAACTGTATTGGTACAACGTGGAACGCTAAATGTTGGCGATGCAATTGTTGCTGGCGGGGCATTCGGTCGCGTCCGCGCCATGATGGATGAGTTTGGAAAGCCTGTTGAATTTGCTGGCCCATCTCGCCCGGTTCAAGTTCTTGGTTTCACCTCCGTGCCTAGCGCTGGTGATTCATTTATGGTCGCACCTGATGATCGAACTGCGCGTCAGATCGCAGAGAAGCGTCAAGCAGCCGAACGCCATGCAGCGCTATCAAAGGCAAGAAAGAAAGTTTCTTTGGAAGATTTCATGGAGCAATCCAAGGTCACTTCACTCAACCTTATTCTCAAGGGCGATGTGAGCGGTTCAGTAGAAGCGCTTGAAGATGCACTTCTATTACTAGACGTTGGCGTAGAAGTTGACTTACGCGTTATCCATCGAGGCGTAGGCGCTATTACTAAGAGCGATATCACTTTGGCATCTGCATCATCTGCAGTTGTGATCGGATTTAATGTTAAACCAGAACCACAGACTGCAATTTTCGCGGATGAAGAAGGGGTCGAAGTTCGCTTCTACTCCGTTATTTATAACGCAATCGAGGAGATTGAAGCCGCACTTAAGGGCCTACTCAAACCAGAGTATGAAGAGGCAATTCTTGGTAATGCTGAAGTGCGCGAAGTATTTAAGTCCAGTAAATTTGGCAACATTGCTGGTTCGGTTGTTAGCAACGGAATCATCCGCCGTAACGCGAAAGCACGCATTTTGCGAAATAGCGTCTTGATTGTCGATAACTTAACTATTGAATCGTTGAAGCGATTTAAAGACGATGCTACTGAAGTTCGCGAGGGCTTTGAATGCGGTATTGGCGTTGGATCTTTCAAAGATATTCAATCTGGCGATGTCATTCAAGTATTCGAAATGCGTGAGAAAAAGCGAGTTTAATTATGGGAACTTCACATCGTGCAGCAAAAGTTGCCGATCGCATAAAGGTAGTGATCGCGCAAACGCTTGAATCAAAGATTAAAGATCCACGCCTGGGTTTCATAACCGTGACCGATGTTCGAATAACTGGCGATCTACAACAAGCTTCGATTTTTTATACCGTACTTGGCGACGATGAATCTAAAATTCAAACTGCAAAAGCGCTAGAAAGTGCAAAAGGTTTATTACGTTCTGAAGTTGGCCAAGAGTTAGGGATGCGAATTACACCCACCTTAGCTTTTTTTGCCGATGGACTTGCAGAGTCTGCCCAAAATTTTGAAAATTTACTTTCAAAAGTTAGAGAGCAGGATAAAGAACTTGCCGCACTTCGCGAAGGCGCTGCACCCGCTGGTGAGGCTGACCCATACAAAGTTCACAAGGCACGCGAGACCGATAACGGTGAGTGACGGTTTTCTTGTAATTGATAAACCAAGTGGCATTACTAGCCATGATGTAGTTGCTCAAATGCGTAAAGTTTTTGAAACAAAACGAGTTGGCCATGCAGGCACGCTAGATCCTATGGCTACTGGGGTTTTAGTTTTAGGAATTAATAACGGTACAAAATTACTGCAATACATAACTGAAGGAAAGAAGCGATATCTAGCGACTATTAAATTGGGTGCATCTACCATTACTGATGATAAAGAAGGTGAAATCACAAATATTGCAGCGGATGCAGAAATTGCCGCTATAACTGATTCTGCAGTTAGAGAATCCTTGGAAGCAATGGTTGGCTTGATTATGCAGCGACCTAGTTCAGTATCAGCAATTAAAGTTGATGGGAAACGAGCTTACGATCGAGTACGCGATGGTGAAGTTGTAGAACTTCCAGCACGCGAAGTGAGAATTTATAGTTTAGAGATTTTAAAAATATCGCGAAGCGGTGGCGGAATTGAAATTGATATCGATGTCGCCTGCTCAGCCGGTACTTACATCCGCGCCATAGCGCGAGACTTAGGCGATTTACTTAAAGTTGGCGGACATTTAACTTCGTTGCGCAGGAGTGAAGTTGCACCATTTTTAATTAATGAGGCTCTCGCGTTGAACTCAGTATCGCCGGCTAACTTATTAAATGTAGTTGAAGTTGCAAAACGAATCCTGCCGTCACGAGAAATTGACCTCGCAGAAAAGAATGAATTGAAATTTGGCCGCGCACTTTCTGCATCTGAATTTTCCGGAGTGGGAATCGCTATAACTAGCGATAATGAACTCTGTGCCTTAATCGAAAATAGGAATTCAGGCGCACAGCCAATCGCTGTTTTCGTGAAAGAATAACCAGATGTCACGCGATATTAAATGGTTTGGTGAGCCAATTACCGGCGGCACCGTTGCCATCGGAATATTTGACGGCGTTCATATAGGGCACCAAGAAATTCTCAGTATTGCAAATGAATTTGGTGATTCACTCACAGTTCTGACTTTTGACCCACATCCAACTTCTGTTTTTGCGCCGGACCGAACCCCAACAAAATTATTAAATTTAGAGGATCGCGTACATCAACTTATGTTGCATGGCGCGGAAGCGGTAGCTGTTATGGAATTTACTGCAGAATTTGCGGCACTTTCACCGGATCAATTTATTAAAGAAATTTTAGTTGATATGTTGAATGCAAAACACGTTGTAATAGGCACGAACTTTACTTTTGGAGCAAAGGCGGCTGGTGATGTTAATTATTTGAATGCAGTGTCTGAGAAATATGGTTTTACTGTAACTGATGTAGAACTGGTTGAGCACGAACATGGCATTGTTTCATCTACTCGCATTAGAAAACATCTATTAAATGGTGGTGTTGAAATTGCGCGCGAATTATTAACCAGACCACATCAACTTACTGGACCAGTTATTCACGGTGAAGCGCGTGGTCGTGAAATTGGTTATCCAACAGCTAATATTGAAGTTTCGCCAAACTCAACAATTCCTAGTGACGGGGTTTACGCAGGTTGGTTGACTGTAGGATTAAATCGTTGGCCAGCGGCAATCTCAATTGGAACTAATCCAACTTTTGCTGGCGTTCGCGGTCGCCAAGTAGAGGCATATGCGTTAGATCGCGATGATTTAGATTTATATGACCAAGAAGCAATTATCGAATTCGGCTGGCGTCTAAGAGATACTTTGAAATTTGCTGGGTTAGAAGAGCTATTAATTCAGATGAAAAAAGATTGCGATAAGGCTCGAGATCTCACAAGTTTAAGAGGGTTGGAATAGCCCAATCTAAGCGGGGAATTACCACCGATTTCACTCTCGTATGCTCACGCTGGTAACCTCTGCCCCGAGCGAGTAAGCGCGTTTTCGTGAACCAAACCGGAAACCCTCGTGGCTGATGAAGGAGAATGAAATGGCGTTAAAGCCAGAAGTTAAAAAAGAAATTATCTCAAAGTATGGTTCTTCAGCATCAGACACTGGAAGCCCAGAAGCTCAAGTCGCTTTACTTTCAAAGCGCATTGAAGAAATCACCGAACATTTACAAACAAATAAGAATGACCACCACAATCGTCGTGGACTTCTATTGCTCGTAGGTCGTCGTCGTCGAATTCTTCAATACCTAGCAAAAGTTGATATCGAGCGTTATCGCGCGATCATCGAAAAACTCGGCATCCGCCGATAAATAAAAACACTAACCCACGGCCCAAAGTATTGGTCCTCGGTAGTGGCTTACGGATTTTGGTATTTGTTTTAGAAAATAGAGAACCCGTGGGCTTCGATCGAAGATCCATTCTTGCGCCGTAGGTTGGTCAAGAAAAAGGAGAGACCCATGGAGGGTCAAGAGCTACATAGCGCCGTTGCAATAATTGATAACGGCAAGTTCGGAAAACGAGAAATTCGTTTTGAAACTGGTCGCCTTGCGCGCCAAGCTGCAGGAACTGCAGTTGTTTACGTTGATGACGAGACCATGTTGCTTTCAGCAACAACCGCATCAAAATCACCACGCGATTCATTCGACTTCTTCCCACTAACAGTGGATGTTGAAGAGCGTATGTACGCAGTTGGAAAAATTCCTGGATCGTTCTTCCGTCGCGAAGGTCGTCCATCAGAGGATGCAATTCTTACTTGTCGCTTAATCGATCGTCCGTTGCGACCATCGTTTGTTAAAGGACTTCGTAATGAAGTGCAAATCGTTGTAACAGTGATGGCGTTAAACCCAGATCATATGTATGACGTTATTGCGATCAACGCAGCTTCAATGTCAACACAATTAGCTGGATTGCCATTTTCTGGTCCAATCGGCGGCGTACGTGTTGCACTTATTGATGGCCAATGGATTGCATTCCCTAATCACAGTGAAGTTGAAAACGCAGTTTTTGACATGGTAGTTGCTGGCCGAGTAACTGCTGATGACGTTGCAATCATGATGGTTGAAGCTGAAGCCACCACAAAGACAATCGATTTGATCGCTGGCGGCGCTAAAGCTCCAACTGAAGAAATCGTTGCGCAAGGTTTAGAAGCTGCTAAGCCGTTTATCAAAGTACTTTGCGAAGCGCAATCCAAATTAGCGAAAGTTGCGGCAAAGCCAACTGGCGAATTCCCAGTCTTCTTGGATTACCAAGATGATGTATTTGCTGCAGTTGAGAAGTTAGCTAAAGAAGATTTAACAAAAGCGCTAACTATCGTGCAGAAACAAGATCGCGAAACTAAGATCGACGAAATTACGGCAACTGTAAAAGAGAAGTTAACTGCTAATTTCGAAGGTCGCGAAAAAGAAATTCCTGCTGCAATTCGTTCAGTCACAAAGAAGTTGGTTCGCCAACGCGTTTTACGCGACAAGATTCGAATTGACGGTCGCGGACTTCGCGATATCCGTGCTTTAACTGCTGAAGTTGAAGTAATCCCTCGAGTTCACGGTTCGGCACTCTTCGAACGCGGCGAAACTCAAATCCTTGGAATCACAACGCTTAATATGCTCAAGATGGAACAACAGTTAGATACTTTGAATCCAGAAAATCATAAGCGTTATATGCATAACTACAACTTCCCACCATATTCAGTGGGCGAAACTGGCCGCGTTGGTTCACCAAAGCGTCGCGAAATTGGACATGGAGCACTTGCAGAACGTGCGTTGTTACCTGTTCTGCCATCACGTTCTGATTTCCCATATGCAATTCGCCAAGTTTCAGAAGCGCTTGGTTCAAATGGATCAACATCCATGGGTTCAGTTTGTGCATCCACTATGTCGCTACTAAATGCCGGTGTGCCACTTCGTGCACCAGTTGCTGGTATTGCGATGGGACTGATCTCAGATGATGTAGATGGCAAAATCGAGTACGTAGCACTTACCGATATCTTGGGTGCAGAAGATGCATTCGGCGATATGGATTTCAAAGTTGCTGGTACCAAAGATTTCGTTACCGCTCTTCAACTAGATACTAAATTAGATGGAATTCCAGCAAGCGTTCTTGCCGGTGCGCTGCATCAAGCAAAGGAAGCACGACTGCATATTCTTGATGTAATGAATGAAGCGATTGATGCGCCGGATGAAATTAATCCGCTAGCACCACGAATCATCACAATTCAGATTCCAGTAGATCAGATCGGTGCGGTGATTGGTCCAAAGGGCAAAGTCATTAAGCAGATCCAAGAAGATACTGGTGCTGAAATTAGCATTGAAGATGATGGAACTATTTATATCGGTGCAACTGATGGAACTGCAGCAGAAGCTGCACGTGCTCAAATCATCGGCATCGCAGATCCTAAGATGCCTGAAGTTGGCGAACGCTTTAACGGAACCATCGTGAAGCTAGCTGCCTTTGGTGCATTCGTTTCATTACTTCCAGGCAAAGATGGATTGCTCCACATCTCTCAAATACGGAAGATGCATGGTGGCAAGCGCATCGAAAATCTGGAAGATGTAATGAACGTCGGCGATAAAGTACATGTAGAAATTGGTGAGATTGACCCAAAGGGCAAACTCTCATTAATTCCTGTACTTGATGATGCCGCCGAAGCATCTGCTGAATAACGTTTCATAAAATGACCGTACGCAAAACCGTACTTCCGAGCGGTTTACGTATTGTTACTGAAGAAGTTGCCGGTGTCAGAAGCGCAGCTTTTGGTATTTGGGTAAATGTTGGCTCTCGCGATGAAGCACCATCGGTCGCGGGAGCTTCACATTTTCTGGAGCATCTTCTTTTCAAAGCTACTAAAACTCGAAGCGCTATGGATATTTCATCTGCCATCGAATCTGTTGGTGGCGAAATGAATGCCTTTACCGGCAAGGAGTACACCTGTTTCTATGCTCGCGTAATTGATACAGATTTACCACTTGCAATCGATGTAATCTCCGAGTTGATTACTTCATCACTTGTTAAAGCTGAAGATGTTGATGCTGAAAGAAATGTAGTTTTGGAAGAAATCTCTATGCGTGATGACGATCCCAGCGATCTAATCCACGATCTTTTTGCTGAAACTTATTACGGCGATACTCCGCTCGGTCGACCTATTTTGGGAACAGTCGCTTCAATTAAAGGAATGTCAAGAAACTCGGTTTTTAATTATTATAAAAAGCGCTATTTACCAAGTGATTTAGTAATTGCGGTTGCTGGAAATTTGAAACATAAGAAAGTTGTTGAATTAGTAGAGCGCGCCATCGCCAGAGATGGTTTTTTAAACGTTTCAAAATCTGATTACAAAGTAAGAAGTAGCGCTGTAGTTAAAGCACCAAAGGGCGGAAACGTTGGATTGCTTAATCGAAAAACAGAGCAGGCGCATTTATTCATGGGAATGGCCGGAGTTTCACGAGACGATAGCCGTCGATTCACTATGGGTGTTTTATCGGCAGCGTTAGGTGGCGGAATGTCCTCAAGACTCTTCCAGGAAATTCGCGAAAAACGCGGGTTAGCGTATTCGGTCTACGCATATGCTCAACAATTTGCCGGTTCTGGGGTTATTGGTTTTTATGCTGGATGTAATCCCAATAAAGCAACTGAAGTAGTAAAAATTATTCGTGATGTCTTGCATGATGTTGCAAATAATGGATTGACGCATGAGGAATTAGTTCGTGCGCAAGGCGCGGTTCGCGGCAGTTTAGTTTTAAGCCAAGAAGATACTGGCTCGCGCATGAGCCGTATTGGAAAAGCAGAGTTGGTATATGGGGAAAACCTAGGTTTCGACCAAATTCTTAAAGAAGTTTCCAGCGTAACTAGCGCCCAAATTCGTGCCGTTGCCAGCGAGTATCTGACCAAAAGTCCTACGCTTGCCGTAGTGGGACCGTATAAGAGCGGCTCAATTTTCGAGAAAGCAATCCGATGATAAAAGTTGGCGTACTCGGTGCAAAAGGAAAGATGGGCGCGCAAACAGTTGCCACAATTAAGGAAGCAACCGATCTAGAACTTGTCTCTGCTCTTGATTTAGGAGATTCAATTGAATCACTAGTTACTAGCGGAGCTGAAGTTATCGTTGATTTCACACATCCTGATTCGGTAATGGCAAATCTTGAATTTGCAATTAATAATGGAATAAACGTAGTTGTAGGTACAACTGGTTTTGATAGTGCAAAACTTGCAAAAGTTAAAGAACTATTAGCAAAAAATCCAAAGGTCGGCGCGCTAATTGCACCTAATTTTGGATTGGGCGCAGTATTAATGATGCAATTTGCAGCCCAAGCGGCAAAACATTTTGAATCTGTAGAAATAATCGAATTGCATCACCCAAATAAGGCAGATGCGCCAAGTGGAACTGCTACTAGAACTGCTGAATTAATTACCGATGCCCGTAATGCAGTAAAACGACCACCTATGCCAGATGCAACTGCTTCGGTACTTCCTGGTGCGCGTGGTGCGAAAGTTGGCGATGTGCCGATCCATTCCGTTCGATTACGCGGGCTGGTCGCACATCAAGAAGTAGTTCTTGGCGATCAAGGTGAAACTTTAACAATTAGACATGACTCATTAGATCGAACTGGCTTCATGCCAGGCGTACTTTTAGGAATCCGTAAAGTAGGTTCCCATCCTGGTTTAACATTCGGCCTCGAGAATTTTCTCGACTTAAAATAGATAGGAAAAACATGATCACAATGTATAGCGCAGATTGGTGTGGGGACTGCCGACGTTCCAAGCGTTTGCTGGATTCGCTAAATGTCGAATACTCAGTAATTGATGTTGATGCAGATGAAGCTGCTGCTGCAAAAGTTATTGAAATTAATGGCGGAATGAAATCAATTCCAGTAATCATGTTTTCTGACGGAACTCACTTGACTGAACCTTCAGATATCGACCTTAAAGCTAAATTAGAAGCTCTAAAAATTATTTAAAGCCAGTTGTATAAAGCGGCAGAGGTAAGCGCTGCTGAAAATATTACTACTGGAAAAGGCGCTTTAAATTTGAGGGCAATTGCGGCAACCGCAACGCCAACAACTCGTTGATCAAAGACTATTTCAGATTTATTTGTGATGGTTTGGACCCCGACTAACGAAGATAGCAGCACAATTGGAATTAATGTGTTTATCCGTTGAACTCGTGGGTTAGCTAGAAATGACTCTGGAATCGTGTAGCCAAGAATTTTGAATAAGTAACAAATCAAACTTGAAACTAAAGTTGCTATCCACATTGCGCTCATGCTTTTGGTTTCCATCCAAAGAGAACTGCAAGTAAAACTGTTGAAATAATTGGAACACCCGCAGATGAAATTGGAGTTAGAAGAAGCGCAATTACAGTTGCTAAAATTGCGATTAATTTACTCTGTTTATTAATTAAGCGGGGCCAAACTAATCCCAAGAAAGCTGCTGGTACTGCTGCATCTAATCCCCAAGCGGAAGGGTTGCCGAGCGCTTGAGCACCGAGCGCTCCTAAAAGCGTAAATAGATTCCAGAATATAAATACCCCAATTCCAGTTGCCCAAAAGCCAAATCGCATAGCTGCTTCACCACGGGGTTCTTGTGATATTGCAACTCCAGTTGATTCATCGATAGTTATCTGCGCCGCTAAAAGTTTTCTTACTCCCTGAACTTTTAATACTGGTTTCATCCGCATTGAATAAAGACCGTTACGAAATCCAAGTAGCGATCCAGTAGTGATGGCACTCAGTGCGCTCCCGCCCGCTCCCATTACGCCAACCACGGCGAATTGTGATGCGCCAGAGAAAAGAAGTAACGAAAATAGCGAGGCTTGTAAAACTGAGAAGCCATTTGCTATCGCTGCGGCACCAAATGCGATTCCATATGTACCAACAGGGAGGGCAACGCTCAGTGAATCTCGAAGTACTTGACCCTTAGATAATGACACGCGCGCTATTCTGCCTTATCAATGACCATATCTAGAGAGGGCACTAGATAGGGTCACGCTCGTGAGTGAAAATAGTGAAAAAGCGCCAATCTTCCGTGATGATGTCACCGTTGAGTTGGTGAAGTCGAGTGCAAGTGATGCAGATGTAATTTGGGCAGCTCGAGTTTCAACAGCTGGTGAAAATTCCTTAGATGAAATTAATGAAGATCCTTCGCGTTCTGCTGGGCTAATTAATTATCTAGCTCGCGAGCGACATGGCTCACCTTTTGAACACACCTCAATGACATTTTTTATTTCAGCACCAATATTTGTTTTCCGTGAATTTATGCGACATCGCATCGCTTCATATAATGAAGAGAGCGGAAGGTATCGCGAGTTAAGTCCAGTTTTTTATGTGCCATCAAAAGCACGGAAACTTGTGCAAGTAGGCAAGACTGGTGCGTATACATTTATCGATGGCACTGAAGAACAGTACGAAATTACGGTAAAAGCGATGAAGGAAAGTTATCTGCTTTCATATAGCAATTATCAAAAGATGTTAGAAGCTGGAGTAGCTCGCGAAGTAGCTCGCGCAGTTTTACCAGTAGCGCTTTACTCTTCAATGTATGTAACTATGAATGCGCGTGCGCTAATGAATTTCTTATCGCTACGTACTAGTCGAGAAGGCTCACATTTTCCAAGCTACCCACAACGTGAAATCGAGATGGTTGCCGAGAAAATGGAGCGCCATTTCGCAGAGTTAATGCCGCTCACCTACGGAGCATTCGAAAAGTCTGGGAGAATTGCACCCTAAAAGCGGTAGCCTTAGGTCATGTTAATCAACCCACCATTTGGCCGGTTACTTACCGCCATGGTTACACCATTTAAATCAGATCTCTCGATTGATTGGGCTGGCGTAGAAACTTTAGCCAACCATTTAATTAGTAAGGGTCATGATGGCATAGTGGTTAATGGCACCACTGGTGAAGCACCAACTACAAGCGATGAAGAGAAACTTGAAATTATCAAAATTGTAAAGAAAGCAGTTGGCAACAATATAAAAGTAATTGCCGGTGCTGGAAATAATGAAACTTCGCATTCAGTTGAACAAGCAAAGTGGGCGGCAAAGGCCGGCGCTGATGGTTTATTAGTTGTTACTCCTTATTACAATAAACCGCCGCAAGCGGGAATTGAGGCGCACTTTAAAGCCATGGCAGATGCCACTGATCTTCCGGTGATGATGTACGACATTCCAGGAAGAACTGGAGTTCAAATTGAGCCAGACACAATTGTGAAATTAGCAGAACACCCAAGAATTGCTGCGCTAAAAGATGCAAAAGGCGATGTTGCTTCCACGTCTTGGGTAATAAAGCGATCTGGGATTCCAGTTTATTCAGGTGACGATATTTTAAACTTACCTTTACTTTCGGTTGGAGCAGTTGGTTTTGTTTCAGTTTGTGGTCATACTGTTGGTAAAGAATTGCGCGAAATGTTAGATGCTTGGTTTGGCGGTAATGCGCACCGCGCTACTGAAATTCATCAACAGCTGCTTCCGGTTTATACCGGGACTTTCCGCACGCAAGGTGCGATTCTCACGAAGGCAGCGCTGACCATGATGGGGCTTCCGGGCGGAGTAGTTAGACTTCCACTTGTAAACGCAACCGCGTCACAGATAGAACAACTTCGTGAGGATTTAAAACTCGGGGGCGTTAAAGTTTGAATCATCCCCATCCAGATTTAGGTTCACCAACAAAGTTAGTCGCTGGCGGTCTGCGAATAGTTGCACTCGGCGGTCTCGGCGAAATTGGTCGAAACATGACGGTTTTTGAAAATGATGGAAAATTATTGGTAGTTGATTGCGGCGTGCTATTTCCAGAAGAGAACCAGCCGGGTATTGATTTAATATTGCCAGATTTTTCGTACATCAGAGAAAGACTTGATGATATTGCGGGAATTTTCTTAACACACGGGCATGAAGATCATATTGGCGCAGTTCCATACTTACTTAGAGAGCGCGGCGATATCCCAGTTATTGGCACTGCGCTAACAATTGCATTCATAAAAGCAAAGTTAAAAGAACATCGGATCACAGCGATTACTCGCGAAGTCAAAGCTGGCATGCGTGAAAAAATCGGACCATTTGCAATGGAATATATTGCAGTAAACCATTCAATTCCAGATGCGCTTGCCGTAGCAATAACTACAACTGCGGGAACGATATTGCACACTGGTGATTTTAAGATGGATCAATTACCACTAGATGGTCGAATTACTGATCTTACAACTTTTGCGCGGTTAGGAGCAGATGGTGTAGATCTATTTATGGTTGACTCAACAAATGCGGATGTTCCTGGATTCACGACTTCGGAACGAGAAATTATGCCTGCGCTGGATCGAGTATTTAGAAGTACTCGCCGCAGAGTAGTTGTCGCGTCGTTTGCCTCACATGTGCATCGAATTCAACAGATTATAAATACTGCAGAATCTCATAAACGAAAAGTTGTTTTTATGGGCCGTTCTATGGTGCGCAACATGAATTTAGCTGCAGATATGGGTTACTTAACAATCCCAAGCGGAGTGCTAATTGACGAAAAAGAGATGGATAATCACGGCGATAATTTGGTTTTAATTTGTACGGGATCACAAGGTGAACCGCTCGCAGCGCTTTCCCGGATGGCAAATGGTGATCATCAGATTCGAGTTGGTGAAGGTGACACCGTTGTTTTAGCTTCTTCGTTAATTCCCGGAAATGAAAATCCGGTTTATCGAGTTATCAACGAGTTAACTCGCTTTGGCGCACGTGTAGTACATAAAGCTAATGCGCTAGTACATGTTTCCGGACATGCCGCTGCCGGGGAGTTGCTCTATTGCTATAACATTGTTAAACCAAAACATGTCATGCCAAT
The DNA here is from genome assembly GCA_964632545.1 of uncultured Bifidobacterium sp. Taxonomy (GTDB): domain Bacteria; phylum Actinomycetota; class Actinomycetes; order Nanopelagicales; family Nanopelagicaceae; genus UBA7398. Next base: position 102,974 of record CAZWBQ010000002.1, read on the forward strand.
ACATGGTGAATGGCGACATATGCGTGCGAATGCTGAACTTGCTATTCAAACTGGGGTTGCAAGAAAAAATACAGTGATAGTTGAAAATGGCATTGTCATAGACATGGTGGATCACAAAATTTCAGTTGCCGGCTCAGTGCCTTGTGGTTTTGTTTATGTCGATGGGCAGAGCATCGGTGATATAACAGAAAGCTCTTTAAAGGACCGAAGAATTTTAGGTGAAGAAGGATTTATTTCGGTAATAGTTGTTATAGATTCCCAAACCGGAAAGATTGTTGCCGGACCAGATATTCATGCACGTGGTTTTGCTGAAGACATTGCCCTTTTCGATGAAGTTAAATCTAGAATTGAAAAAGCTCTTGCTGTAGCTGTTACAGAGGGAATTAATGGAACGCACCAACTCTCGCAAATAATGCGGAAAACAGTTGGTAGTTGGGTGGGTGGCGAACATCGCCGACGACCAATGATTGTTCCGGTTGTTATAGAAGTATGACGGCGAGCCAGACCGCTTAGTTTTTCGCTTTCGAATACGATTGACGCTTATGGCTAAGAAAAAGAGTTCTAAATCTAACGGCTTATTTACCGGTCTTGGCCGCATCTTGAGTTCAATATGGCGTGCAATCGCTAAAGGACTCGGAGCAATCATCCGCTTTATTTCGCGTGGTGCAAAAGATTTAGATCCAGCACATCAACGTGATGGTTTTGCGTTACTTCTTTTCATTGCCGGGATAATTTCAGCAGCTACAACTTGGTGGCATCTAGATAATATTTTTGGTCGTGCAATGCATTCCTTCTTTTATGGGGGCGTTGGTCGCCTTGCAATGGCAACTCCATTAATTCTTGGTTACTTTGCCTTTAGATTATTTAGAAATCCAACAGATAAAGCTGCAAACGGACGAATTACCATCGGTTCTTTGCTATTAATTTTAACTAGTACTGGATTGGCTCACTTATTAAATGGTTCTACTGGAACCGGAACCACTGCAATGCATCACGGTGGCGGCTGGATTGGTTATGGAGTATCTACACCATTAGTAGCTTTAGTAACTTCAATGCTGGCAATTCCAATTTTGATTCTTCTTTTTGGCTTTGGACTATTAGTTGTCACCGCAACACCGGTCTCAGAAATTTTCACATTGGTAAAACGGCTTTTTACTGGAGCAAGTTCTAAAGTTGGAACGGCGGTTGCTGATCGTCGCGAACGCAAAATGGAAGAGTTTGAAATTTCAGAATCGCCCCCTTTTGAGTCACCACTAGTCGCGCAACATTTAGACCACAGTGATTATGATGAAGAAGAAGAGCTTGATGAAGAGAGCTTTGACGAAGAATTTACCGTTGAAATTCCAACCGCCACAGGCACGGCAGATGGAAATCCATTGCCAACTCCTGAAAAACCACTGCGCCCCGTACAAATGGTTCTGGCCTCCGACGATAGTTATGAACTTCCATCGATGGATTTATTGCGAGCTGGGCCAGCTTCAAAAACTAAGAGTAAAGCAAATGATTTAATAGTGGCGGCGCTTACTGAAGTATTCGCGCAATTTGATATTGATGCAGAAGTTACCGGATTCATGCGCGGACCTACGGTCACGCGCTATGAAGTAGAGCTTGGTTCTGGCGTAAAAGTTGAAGCGATCACTGCTTTAGGTAAGAACATCTCATATGCAGTTGCAAGTAGCGATGTGCGAATACTTTCGCCAATTCCTGGAAAATCTGCAGTTGGCATTGAAATTCCAAATACAGATCGCGAAATTGTTTCGCTCGGTGATGTTTTGCGCTCTGGTGTTGCTGGAAACGATCATCACCCAATGTTGATCGCGCTCGGCAAAGATGTTGAAGGTGCATTTATCTGCGCAAATCTTGCGAAAATGCCACATCTATTAGTTGCAGGTGCGACCGGTGCTGGCAAATCATCAATGATTAATTCACTTGTGACTTCGATTTTAATGCGCTCAACTCCAAATGATGTGCGCATGATTTTGATTGATCCAAAGCGCGTAGAGCTAACCGCATATGACGGTGTTCCGCATTTAATTGCTCCGATTATTACCAACCCAAAGAAAGCCGCAGAGTCACTTGCATGGGTCGTACGAGAGATGGATATGCGTTATGACGATCTTTCTACTTATGGATTCCGTCATATCGATGATTTTAATAAAGCTGTTAGGACTGGAAAGTTAGCAAATCCAAATTCTTCAGATCGACCACTTGAACCTTATCCATATTTGCTCGTAGTAATTGACGAGTTAGCAGATTTAATGATGGTCGCAGCAAGAGATGTCGAAGATTGTATAGTCAGAATTACGCAATTAGCTCGCGCAGCTGGAATTCATTTAGTAATTGCAACGCAACGTCCAAGCGTAGATATCGTTACTGGCTTAATCAAAGCAAATGTGCCATCGCGACTTTCATTTGCGACTAGTAGTTTGGCTGATTCTCGAGTTATTTTAGATACCCCTGGCGCTGAAAAATTAGTAGGTCAGGGTGATGGTTTATTCCTACCAATGGGAGCAAGTAAAGCGATGCGTATCCAAGGTGCCTATGTGTCGGAAAGAGAGATAGAGGCAGTGGTAAACCACGTGAAATCACAATTAGCTCCGGTTTATCGTGAAGATATTTTGGCACCGGTTCGCACGAGAGCAGTGATAGAAGATGATATTGGCGATGATATGGATTTATTATTACAAGCAGTCGAATTAGTTGTTGGAACACAATTTGGTTCAACTTCAATGTTGCAGCGAAAACTTAGAATTGGTTTTGCAAAAGCTGGTCGCTTAATGGATTTAATGGAAAGTCGTGGAATTGTTGGTCCATCTGAAGGTTCGAAAGCACGTACCGTTTTGGTAAAACCCGAGGATCTCGAGGGAGTGTTGGCAGTACTCCAGGGGTGATTTCACCGCTATTCACCCGATATTCACGAACCGAGGTTGATTCAAACCTTGTTATTCCCGTAACCTAGCCATTCCCAAATCGTTAGGTTCTCGAAATTATGTCACTAGGTTCCGCGTTAAAGAGTGCACGTACTGCAACGGGATTATCTGTTGAAGAACTTGCAGCGCGCACCCGTATTCGTGGGACGTTAATAAAAGAATTAGAAAATAACAATTTCATTAATTGTGGCGGTGACACCTACGCTCGCGGACATATTAGAACCATTGCGAAAACCCTTGGTATTGATGGCGATCAATTATTATCAGAGTTTAGTGAGGCGTTTGCTCCTGAAGAGCGACCAATGATGGATCTGTTAGTTGAAAATAGTGCAACCAAGCCACCTCGCGAACGCAAACCAATTTCATGGAAAGCGCTATCTGGAATTGCAGCTTCGATAGTTATAGTTGTAGCTTCAGTCCAATTTGTTGTCGTGATAAATAAATCTAGAGAGAATGTTAAGCCACTAGCAATTAATGCAAATACATCTACAACAAAAGATCCTGTTGTCGCAACAAAAGTTACTGGCGTCAATTTAAAATTAACTGGAATAAATGGCGTTTCCTGGATCGGAATTTTCGATAGTTCAAATAATCAAATTTACAGCGGCCGAATATCTAAGGGTGAATCGCAAATTTTTACCGATGATCAATCACTTTATGTTGTGATCGGAAATGCCGGAGCTATTAATGTAAATCTAAACGGTGCTGATTTAGGCGTAACTGGCGCAGTTGGTGAAGTTGTTCGGATGCAATTCACACCAACTGGATCTACCCAAGGTTAATTCTTAGTTTCACCGCAACAATTCAGAACTTTCCAAGTACTATTTGCTAAATGACCACACGCACCGTAGCGCTCGTAACTCTGGGCTGTGCTCGAAACGATGTGGATTCTGAAGAGTTAGCTGGCAGATTAGCTGCCGATGGCTGGACACTTGTCGAAGATGCCGCAAATGCAGATATTGCGCTAGTTAATACCTGCGGTTTTATTGAAACAGCAAAAAAGGATTCAATTGATGCGTTAATGCAAGCCCATTCATTAAAAGCTGATGGCAAATTGCGCGCAGTAGTTGCAGTTGGTTGTATGGCAGAGAGATACGGAAAAGAGTTAGCGACAGCTCTTCCAGAAGCGGATGCAATTTTAGGATTTGATGATTATCAAGATATTTCTAAACGACTTAATACAATTTTGAGCGGTGGATCAGTAGATATTCATGCCCCTAGAGATCGCAGAACCATACTTCCAATCTCGCCGATAGAGCGGCAGAGCGTTGCTGAAAATACTAAGTCTAAGTTTGGTCAAGGTGCAAGATTGATTAGAAAACGCTTGGACAACGCGCCAATTGCATCTCTCAAAATTGCAACTGGTTGCGACCGCCGCTGTACTTTTTGTGCGATCCCACAATTTCGTGGATCTTTTGTTTCTAGACCGCCAACTGAGATTATTGAAGAAGCTAAATGGTTAGCTTCGAACGGTGTCAGTGAAATATTCTTAGTATCTGAGAACACAACCTCTTACGGTAAAGATTTTGGTGATTTGAAATTAATGGAAGCAATGCTTCCTGAACTTTCCAAAATTGATGGAATTGAGCGAATTAGACTTTCATATTTACAACCCGCAGAAATTAGACCATCACTATTGCAGGCGATGATTTCGACGGAGAAAGTAATGCCTTACTTCGATATTTCATTTCAACATTCCAGCGGAACTTTACTTCGACGAATGCGACGTTTCGGAGATTCTGAGAAATTCTTACTTTTGTTATCGCAAATTCGAGCCCTTTCCCCGCAAGCAGGAATCCGCTCTAACTTTATTGTTGGATTTCCTGGCGAAACGGTTGCCGAGTATGAAGAGCTTAAAAATTTCATTATTGAATCTAACTTAGATGCGATTGGAATTTTTGGGTATTCTGATGAAGATGGAACTGAAGCTTTAACATTAGAGAATAAAGTAGTTCAAGAAGTAATTGATGAGCGAGTTTCAGAATTAGCAACCCTCACTGAAGAGTTAACCTATGAACGTGCACAAGCGCGGGTTGGCGAGCGAGTTCGAGTTCTTATTGAAGATGAAGCTGCGCAAGAGGGTAGAGCAGAGCATCAGGGACCAGAAGTTGATACTTCGACATTTATTACATCCCCAGGTCGTCCTACCTCGGGTTATAAAATTGGCGATTATGTGGATGCAGTTGTCACAGAAATTGCTGGCGCGGACTTGGTAGCTCAACCATTATGAGAAATTTAAATCTGCCAAACTCTCTCACGATAATTAGAATTTTAGCTTTACCTTTTTGCGCTTATGCTCTATTCAAAAACGGTGGCGATGACTCAACTTGGCGAATTATCGCTTGGTGTTTATTTTTCATAGTAGGAATGACCGACAGCCTTGATGGCAAGATAGCTCGGAGTCGAAATCAAGTTACGCCGCTTGGAACTTTTTTAGATCCAATCGCGGATAAAGCTGTTATTGGAACCGCTCTGATAGGACTATCACTTTTAGGGGATATGCCTTGGTGGATCACAATATTCATCCTAGGAAGAGAAATTTTAGTAACCATTTTGAGATTACTAGTAATAAAGCGTGGCGTTATCCCAGCAAGCAAAGGCGGGAAGATTAAAACGTTAACTCAGAATTTTTCAGTTGGTTTTTACATCTTGCCATTGCCATCATTTTTGTTTTTACCACGCGATATATTTTTAGGGGTGGCGCTAGTTCTTACCTTTGTTACAGGTATTGACTATCTAAGAAAAGCGATTACAAAGTGAGAAACTCCGCAATTCACGAGTTGTCTGAATCACTGGTAAAAACTCTGGTGCATAGAGGTGAAACGATCACAACTGCAGAATCAATCACCGGCGGATTGATAAGTGCGGCAATCACTGATATTCCTGGCGCTTCGCAAGTTTTCTTAGGTGGTGTAGTTTCTTATTCAAATGAAATGAAAAAAGATGAGTTAGGAATATCTGCTGCAGATATTAAGAAAGTTGGCGTGGTCTCTGAAGCAATTGCGGTTGCGATGGCACTTGCGATTAAGAATAAAATGAATAGCACTTGGGCGATTTCTAGCACCGGAGTTGCGGGCCCGGGCCCTTCAGACGGTGTTCCAGCTGGCACAGTTTGGATCGGAATTGCAGGGCCAAAAATTGCCCAAGGAATTGAACTTTCAATCGCTGGTAAACGGGAAATTGTTCGACTCGGCGCGGTAGAAAGCGCGCTTGGGGCATTTGAGCGTATTCTTGCCTCTTGTAATTCAACTAAGAAGAAGTAAGTAGTGAAAGGAGCGGTTATGGAGTTGATGCGCACTCATATCGGTCAATCTCTTCGCGCTGCTCGAATTCAACAAGGTCGCACGCTTCGCGCAGTTGCATCAGATGCACGAGTTTCGCTTGGATATTTATCTGAAGTTGAACGTGGTCAGAAGGAAGCATCATCAGAATTATTAAATGCAATTTGTTCAGCGTTAAACCTTTCACTAGCCACAGTACTTACGGACGTCATCGATTTGGTGAAACGTCACGAGACCCCAGTACTTACCGTCGTTCCAGCATCTGAAGTTGAACTTTCAGATGTAAACGCAGCGTAAGTACTCTTGTGGCAGAACCAATATTTCGCGCTACCTATCAACACCAGAGCGGCATTCATAGGCGCACTCGCGGCGCAATCCTGGAAGCAGCGCAATTATTAGTTAAAGATTTTGGATTGCACCATACGAATATGATTGATATCGCTGATCGCGCACAAGTTTCTCGAGCATCTTTATATAATCATTTTCGCGACAAGAATGAAGTTTTTGTAGCGTTGCTAGGGGTAGAGATTGATCGCATTGCCGCGCTCGCTAAGGTTTCTGGTTCGCGCAGCGAATCCCTATTTTTGATTTCACAAGAAATCTCGACACATGAAGCGCTTCGCTCAGCGCTCGAACATGATCCAGCTGCAATTGCAGTTGCGCTATCGGCTAGAGAACATGAGTTATGGGTTCGAATTTATCGCCACCTTGCTGAGATTTTTGCTTCCGATGCGGTTGGTATCGGCATGATCGTTCGCTGGCTACTTGGGCAAGTGACAGCGCCACTCTCTGAAGATCATTCAAAATTGCAAGCTGATCGTTTAATTCGCGCGCTTTCATAAGTAAGAAATTTTTAAATGCGTAATACTGAATTGCGACGTCGCATGGCGGAGTATTTAGGGGAGGATTGGGCACCTTCTTACGCAAAAGATATTGTGCACGCAGAATTGGGCGGACATACAGTTGAAGAAGCGCTGGCAATTGGCACGGAACCGGGTGATATTTGGCGAGCAATCTGTCGTCATAATCCAGATATGCCAAAGCACCTGATTTAACCTATTAAGATTTAACTAATCGAGAGGCGCTTGTAAATGCAAGATATTAATTCTTTGATAACAAAAGCCGTTTCTGCGCGCGAAAGTTTTCGGAAGTGGGATCGGTTTCAGATTGTTGAACTCTTAGAAACAATTGCAGATAATTTGGACGGCGCTGCTTCAGAATTGATACCAATTGCAGGACGCGAAACAAATTTAACGGAAGTTCGCTTAACAGGCGAAGTTGGTCGCATGTCAGGGCAGTGGCGACATATGGCGGCTGTATTAAAAAAAGGTGACTACATCGGAACTGTAATTGATGGCGCAGACTCAACGCTCCAACCGCCTCGCCCTGAACTTCGAAAGACCACTGTGCCAATAGGAATTGTTGGAGTTTTTGGAGCTAGCAATTTTCCATTTGCATTCGGTGTTGCTGGCTGCGATACAGCGTCTGCAATTGCGGCCGGCTGTCCAGTAATAATTAAAGCGCACCCAGGTCATATCGAAACTTCTAGAAAAGTATTTCATTTAATGGAAGCAGCTGCTAAATCTTGCGGTGCTCCTGATGGTTTGCTTAATTTAGTTGAAGAATTTGAGGCGGGAATTGAATTTGTAAAACATAAAGATGTTAGCGCCGTAGCATTTACTGGCTCGACACCAGGCGGCAGAGCGTTATTTGATATTGCACAAGCTCGCAAAGATCCGATCCCATTTTATGGCGAACTTGGTGGCCTGAATCCAATTTTTGTAACAGAGGAAGCCGCAGTTAAAAATGGTAAAACAGTAGCTCAAGGATTTTTGGATTCAGTAAACCTAGGAGCTGGACAGTTCTGTACTAAACCTGGTTATTTAATATTAGTAAATGGGGAATCTGTTCGCAATGAAATTAAAAATCTAGTACCAACAGTAGCTACTCATGCCATGTTAAATTCGAAAATTCGAGAAGCCCACGATTTAAATAGAAGCGCTTACGCTGGATTGCCATATGTTAAATTATTGGCGCAAGCAGTAGCGAGTAGCGATGCCATCGAACCAATAACGATATTTGAAATATCTGCCGTAGATTTATTAGCAAACACTGAAGTAACTTTGCAGGAGGTATTCGGACCAACAGCAGTAGTTGTAAATTGTCAGAGCAATGAAGAGGCACTTAAAGTGGCAAATGCCTTTCATGGAACACTTGCTTCTGGTATTCATGGCGAAGCTGCTGATCGAATTATTGGGCTCGGACTTCTAGATATATTAGTTCGAATTAGCGGTCGAGTAATTTGGAATAGTTGGCCAACTGGGGTTGCAGTGACGTGGGCAATGCACCATGGTGGACCCTATCCCGCAAGCACTAATTCACTATTCACTTCAGTAGGCGCAGATAGCATCAAACGATTCCGTAGACCAGTTGTATTCCAAAATATGCCGACTGAACTATTGCCGGTAGAACTGAAATAAAAATTAGACTATAAAACCTGTGGGGAATGGATCGCTTGGATCTAGCGTCCAAGTTGCTTCGCCCATAACCCAAGCACGACCAGTAACTGTTGGGATAATTGCAGGTAATCCCGCAACTGTTACATGTTCTTTTACTCTACCTTCAAATTGCGAACCAATCCAAGATTCATTTATTAATACATCATTATCTTTAAATTCACCGCGTGCAACCATTTGTGCCAATCGTGCGCTAGTGCCAGTGCCACAAGGAGAGCGATCAAACCAGCCCGGATGAATTGCCATGGCATTTTTCCAATGCAACGAGTTTGTTCCAGGCGCAATGAAATCTATGTGATGACAAATAGCAATATCTGGGTTCTCTGGATGAACTGGGCGATTTTGCTGGTTAATTGCGTCGGAGATAGCTAAGCCAGCATTAAGAAACTTTTGACTGTTCTCTCTTTTAAATTCAATTCCAATCCGATCAACCGGAATGATGGCATAAAAATTTCCACCAAATGCCATGTCATATTTGATTTTTCCATAACCAGGAACATCTACTACTTGATCGAGTTGGTAGGAAAATGATGGGACATTTGTAAGCGTAACTTTCTCAGCTTTTCCGTTTTTAACTTGAACGTCAACAATAACTAAACCAGCAGGTGTATCAAGTCGCACCGTAGTAATAGGTTCCACCACTGGAACTAAACCTTTTTCAATTAAAACAGTGGCCACTCCGATTGTGCCGTGACCGCACATAGGCAAGCATCCAGAAACTTCAATATAAACAACGCCCCAATCGGCATCTGATCTAGTAGGTTTTTGGAGAATTGCCCCGCTCATTGCAGAATGTCCGCGCGGTTCGTACATTAACCATTGGCGAATTTCATCCATATGCTCCATAAAGTAGAGCCGCTTTTCAAACATGGTAGCGCCAGGAATTTCTTCAATTCCGCTGGTAACTACGCGAGTTGGCATACCTTCAGTGTGAGATTCAACCGTTGTAACGGTACGCAAACTCTTGCCCATATTTACTTACGGTTTCGGTAAAAAGCCAGCGCTTGTTCAATATCTTTCTTGCATTGCGCTAAGTCTGCAGCCGGTAACGGCAAACGTGGTAAACGAGTTGGGCCGCCATAACGTCCTACCGCATCCATAGCTAATTTAATTGCGCCGATAAATTCTTTTCGGCTATCCCAATTAAAAAGATTATGAACTGCGGCATAAATTGGCCGCGCTTCTTCATATTTCCCGGCAACGCAAAGATTGTAAAGTTCTACTGATTCTTTGGGTAGCGCATTAGGGAATCCTGCAATCCAACCAACCACGCCACCAGTAGATAGTTCAACAAGCACATCATCGGCACCAACGAGAACTTCAATTCGTGGTGCGTGGTGATGAATTTGCCATACGCGCCGAACATCACCAGAGAATTCTTTAATCGCTACAACATTTTCACAACTATCAGCAATTTTTGCGACAAGTTGTGGGGTTAGATCAACTTTAGTATCAAACGGGTTGTTATAAGCAATAATAGGAATACCAACTTTATTTACTTCTTTATAATGCGCAATTACTTCCGCTTCATCTGCACGGTAAGCATTTGGGGGTAATAGCATCACTGATTTCGCGCCCATTTCAGCCGCTTGTTCGGTCCATTTACGAGATTCGATTGCACCATATGCAGCGACGCCAGGTATGACTTGGAATCCAGCAGGAGCAGCTGCTATCGCAACTTTAACAATTTGAGTTCGCTCTTCCGCAGATAAGACTTGGTATTCACCTAAAGAACCATTTGGAATTACGCCATCTACGCCATTAGCTGCTTGCCACTTAACATGTTCAGCATATTTATCGAAGTCAATTGATAAGTCAGCCCGAAATGGCGTTGCAGTTGCAGTTAATACGCCGTGCCAAGGTTTCTTATTTGAGTTAGCCATATCCGAACCTTATTCGCCGTTCGCTAGAAGTTCAATTGAAATCGGGGTAATGATAGGTCGATTACCAACGGAGATCCGTTCTTTATCTGAAATATCAGATGGCGAGATGCCAATTTCATTTGCTACAAGATCTACAACAGACCTGCCGCAGATTCGTCCTTGGCACATTCCCATTCCGCATCTCGAAAGTAATTTTGCTGTTCGAGAATCAGTTGCGCCAAGTTCAGTTACAGCAAATTTCAATTTTGAGTATTTAACTTCTTCGCATCTACAAATAATGGTTTCTTCAGATAACCAATTTTGCCATCCAGATTTAACTGGATAAGAATTGATAAGTGCGCTGGCAAATTTCCGTTTTCTATTTCTTGCTTTCTTATGATCATTTGAAATTTTAGTTTTAAATCCAGCAAATTCTGCCGCTGCTAGCCCGGCAATTACACCTTCAGCGATTGAAAGTTCGGAGCCACCGATTCCAGTGATTTCGCCAGCGGCGAAGATTCCTTTAATTGAACTTTGTTGATTCTCATCTACCCAAACGGCTACGCCTTCATCCTTTGTAACTATTTGTTTAAGGGAGAGCGCGCCTGCAAGTGAAGTATCTGCCGTGAAACCCCAACCGATAGCGGCGAGATCACAATTAACTTTGCGAATTTTTTTAATATTGAAATTACTATCGATATTAGCGATGCTTACCGCCACTAAAACACCATTAGTGTCGGCATGTGCAGCGACCACGGTTTGCTTAAATTTTGGTTTAACGCCGAACTTTTTGAATTTACTTAAGTAATGGCTAGCTTCGCCGATTTTGGATAAGTTTGAAATTAGCGTGGGTAGAGATTTAAACCAACGCAGCGGTGAATTAGCTTCTAATAATTCAATAACATCACAACCAAATTGAGCTAAGCCAGCAGCAACCGGTAATAAGAACGGTCCAGTTCCTGCAACTACAACCTTCTTGCCAGCAGCTATTCCTTGCCCTTTCAATAGCGATTGCGCGCCACCAGGCGTCATTACGCCGGGAATATCCCAACCCGGAAATGGTAATGATCGATCGTAAGCCCCAGTAGCAAGTATCAACGTTTTACTTAATACGGTTTTTTCAACACCTGAAGTGATAACTCGTAAAGTGGTTACCCCGTTTTCATGCGTTGCGTTCCAAATTTGTGCATCGTTCCATATCTCAATCTTTGGATGGCTTTTTACTGAAGAGATTAAGAGCAAACCCGAATCTAAATCTAAATGCAATTCAGATTGACCAGACCAGCTTGCTGGCAAATGGCGCCAATATTGACCGCCGAGATTTGCATTGCTATCGATTATTAAAACGCTTGCGCCACTTAACGCTGCATTTAATGCTGCTGAAAGTCCAGCTGGCCCACCACCGACAACAACAATTTTCATTTGCTCCATGCACCACCTACTTGAGTATTAACTTTCATTCCATCTCTAACTTCGATTAAACAAGCACGCTGATTTGGTACGCCATCGATTACAACTAAACAATCAAAACAAACTCCGATGCCACAGAACATTCCGCGAGGCTTATTTTCAAAACGAGTTACACGCAAAGTTCGTGCTCCAGTTTCCAAGATTGCGGCGCCAACGGATTGTCCAGGAACTGCTGAAATTAATTCGCCATTAAATGTGAAAGTAATAGAAGCGCTGGGTTTAGCTAGCAATGTGGCCACCTGCAATTGGATCTTGGTTCATAAAACGTTTCGGAGAAAATGGAGTTGGATCCATAAACGGATTCTTTCCAGTAATTTGCGCAGTAATTAACTCGGCAGTTGCTGGAGCTAACACAATTCCGGCACCTTCATGACCGGCAGCATGCCAAAGCCCTGCAATATTTCCATCTTCACCGATCACAGGTAAATGGTCGGGTGCGTAAGGCCTAAAACCACGATAAGCGCGGAGTAATTGCAACTCTTTCAAAATTGGAAATACCGAGATTGCCTGGCGCGCCAATTGGCGCAGGATTGGAATTTCGAATTCACTTTTAAATCCAACTCGTTCGCGACTTGCGCCGATCAGTATTGTTCCACTTGCCGTCCCTTCTACAACAGCGCTAGATTGCAATTCAGCAGCGCCGCTTGCAATATTTGCAACATAATCCGCGTCGTAAACTTTGTGAAAAATTAATTCAGGTGCAGGAACTGTGACTAATATGAAACCACGACGTGGTGCAATTGGTAGATAAGAGCCAGCTAATTTTGCAATATCGCCAGCCCACGTTCCAGTTGCATTTAAAACTATTGGGGATGAATAAGAATTTTTATTTGTAGTTATGCCGGTAACTTCGCCATTATTGGAGTTAATTGCAATTACATTCTCACCTTGAATAAATTTGCCACCACGTTTTTTTACGGCACGAATCATCTGCGCTGCGGCTAGCATTGGCTGACATTGAGCATCTTGCGGGTAATAAACTCCGTACTCAATTGTTGGTGAAATATGAGGTTCTAATTTCTTTAACTCTGCAGCGTTAACTTCTTGCGCATCAATCCCATTTTCACGTTGCGCTTTAGATAATTTTCTCAAGTTCGCAATACCAGATTCGCTCCGCGAGATAACTACGCCGCCTTTCCCATCTAATTCGAAGCCGCCGCCAATATCGTCATTAACTTCAAACCAGGCATTTCGAGAACGAAGTGCAAGGGTTAATTCTGGACTTGGCTCTTTATCTGAAACTAAAATATTTCCTTCACCAGCACCTGATGTGCCACTTGCAACTGGGCCGCGATCGATAATTAATACCCGCAAACCAGCGTTAGTTAAGGCGAGCGCGCATGATGCGCCAACTACGCCAGCGCCAATCACGATGACATCGGGGGAGTTCACGCGTTAAATCTACTCGCGGCGTGTCTAACCGCCTCATCTGGCATTAGAACAGATGTTCGGGTAACCTACTCATACCCAACCAGAGCGGTTCCACAGTTCCGTTAGGCCTAGCTCCTAACCGTCAGTGGTATTCCGTACCTTCTGGACAAACAACGCTTGAAAAGCGATAAGTGAAAAGGAAGAGGTAATCATGGCTAAAGAAGCCAAAGAGTCAAACGAACCCACGGGTCGTTCGACAGAGAAACAGAAAGCCCTAGATACAGCACTTGCCCAAATCGAGCGTCAGTTTGGCAAGGGCTCAGTAATGAAGATGAGCGAGCGATCTACCGCCGCAATTGAAGTTATCTCGACGGGTTCGGTCACCTTAGATATCGCACTCGGCATCGGCGGATTGCCCCGCGGTCGCGTAGTTGAAATTTACGGACCTGAATCTTCAGGTAAGACAACCCTTGCGCTACATGTAATTGCAAATGCCCAAAGAGCTGGCGGAATTGCAGCATTTATCGATGCAGAACATGCATTTGATGCAGAGTATGCAAAGAAACTTGGCGTTGATATTGATGCGCTACTGGTTTCGCAACCAGATACTGGTGAACAAGCTTTAGAAATTATGGATATGTTAATTCGTTCCGGCGCACTAGATGTCGTAGTTGTTGACTCGGTTGCTGCACTTGTACCTCGCGCAGAAATTGAAGGCGAGATGGGCGATAGCCATATGGGCTTGCAAGCTCGCTTGATGTCGCAAGCACTTCGAAAAATTACTGGCGCGCTACATCAATCAAAGACCACTGCAATTTTCATTAACCAACTCCGTGAAAAGATCGGTGTTTTCTTTGGCTCTCCAGAAACTACAACTGGTGGCAAAGCCCTTAAATTCTATGCATCAATTCGCTTAGATATCCGTCGTATCGAAACTCTCAAAGATGGCCAAGATGCAGTTGGTAACCGTACCCGCGTCAAGGTTGTCAAGAACAAGATGGCGCCACCATTTAAGCAAGCAGAGTTCGACATTCTTTACGGTCACGGTATTTCTCGCGAAGGTGGGTTACTTGATCAAGGTGCTGAACTTGGCATTGTTAAGAAATCTGGAGCTTGGTATACCTACGAAGGCGACCAACTCGGTCAAGGAAAAGAGAACTCCCGTCAATTCCTTATCGATAACCCAGATTTGGCGAATGATATTGAAAGTAAAATTCGCGCCCATTTTGCAGTAACTGAATTCGATCCTGCGCTAGTTGCAGCGATTGATGAAGCTGCAGCGGACGTTGACTTCTAAAACCGTCGAGAGCGATCCCTACTCTTTAGCGGAAACGATTGCGTTAATCGCACTCGGACCCCGTGCAAAGAGTAGGGGCGAACTCTTCGCCCATTTAAAAAAGCGCGGTATTCCGGAAGACATTGCAAATGCCGTACTTTTTCGATTACAAGAACAAGGTTTAGTAAACGATGAAGAGTTTGCACGCGCCTGGAGTGAATCTAGACAACGCGCTAAAAAACTATCGAAACGGGTAATCGCATCAGAGTTAAAAGGAAAAGGTGTCTCATCCGATGTTATCGAAATTGTAATTGCCGAGATTGATGAAGTGGGCGAATATGAAAATGCTCTTGAATTTGCAACTCGGAAATTGCGCTCGGTTTCGCGATTTGAAACTGAGGTTATATATCGGAGAGTCCATAGCGCGCTAATGCGTAAAGGTTATGGCTCATCTCTAATCAATCGGGTCCTCCGCGAATTAGATATTTCGCCTCGCTAGCGCACCACCAATAAGATTGCGGGTATGTCTGCGCCACGCACCTATGTAATTCAAACTCTGGGATGCCAGATGAACGTACATGATTCAGAGCGAATTGCGGGCTCCTTGGATGCTGCCGGTTATTTACCTGCTAAAGATGGCATCGATCCAGATTTAGTTGTATTTAATACCTGCGCAGTTCGCGAAAATGCAGATAACAAACTTTATGGTCAACTGAGTTTCCTAGCGCCTGATAAAAAAGCTCGCCCTGGAATGCAGATTGCAGTTGGCGGTTGTTTAGCTCAAAAAGATCAAGGAAACATTATCGAACGAGCACCATATGTAGATGTGGTTTTTGGAACACATAATGTTGGTTCGCTACCGATGTTATTAGAACGAGCCCGGGTTGAAGAAGAATCGCAAGTTGAAATTTTAGAAGCGTTGGAACATTTTCCTTCAACATTGCCGGCGCGACGGCACTCTGCATTCTCGGCCTGGGTTTCAGTTTCAGTTGGTTGTAACAACACTTGTACTTTTTGCATTGTGCCAGCGCTCCGCGGTCGCGAAAAAGATAGGCCAGCTAGCGATATTTTGAAAGAAGTGCGAACTTTAGTTGATCAAGGGGTTACTGAAATAACGTTATTGGGTCAGAATGTAAATGCGTACGGTGTTGATTTCAATGATTCAGCAGCTTTCGCAAAGTTATTGCGGGAGTGCGGCAAAGTTGATGGTCTAGCGCGAGTTCGCTTTATGTCACCACATCCACGAGATTTCACCGATGACGTAATTGCAGCGATGGCACAAACGCCAAATGTGATGCCGCATCTTCATATGCCGCTCCAATCTGGCTCTAACTCAATCCTGCAAGCAATGCGCCGTTCTTATCGAACCGATCGGTATCTTGGCATTATTGAGAAAGTTAGAAAAGCTATCCCTGATTCCACGATAACTACCGACATAATTGTTGGATTTCCGGGAGAGAGCGAAGCCGATTTCCAAGCAACATTAGATATCTGCACGCAGGCTAGGTTCTTAGCCGCCTATACCTTTCAATATTCAAAACGTCCAGGTACGCCAGCAGCAACAATGGATGGTCAAGTTCCTGAATCTGTTGTAGCCGAGCGTTACACCAGGTTGCATGAATTTCAGAGTGCAATTTCGTTATCAGTCAACCAGGAATTAGTTGGAAAGAATGCTGAAGTCTTAGTTTCTGAGTATGAAGGTCGTCGCGATGGCGGTAAAGATCGAATGAGCGGAAGATCTAAAGATTTCCGATTAGTACATTTCGATATTGACCCAACCAATTCACCTCGCCCAGGTGATCTGGTAACAGTAGAGATCGGTGATGCAAAGGCATTTTTTGTAACCGCTAACGGCTTACCTAAAGAAGTTAAGAGATCACGTGGCGGGGATGCATATCAAGCGCGCGTCGCTGAAGCTAAAAGCAGTGGCGTGATGTTGGGGATTCCTACTTTGCCGAAGTACAACTTCTAATATGACCTTAATTGTAATTTGTGGTGCAACTGCAACTGGTAAGAGTGATTTGGCAGTAGCGCTAGCTAACGAAATAAAAGGTGAAATTGTAAATGCCGATTCGATGCAACTTTACAAAGGTATGGATATCGGAACCGCAAAATTAACCGTGCCTGAGCGTCAAGGGATACCACATCATTTACTAGATATATTAACGGTAAACCAAGATGCAACTGTTGCCCAATATCAAGAGTTAGCACGGTTACAGATAGATGCGCTACTGAAAGAAAAAATTCCAGTGGTAGTAGTTGGTGGTACTGGTCTTTACATTAAGGCAGTTTTGGATGATCTAAACTTCCCGGATACCGATCCAATAGTTCGCGAAAAAATTGCGTTAGAAGCGCTAACCCTTGGTGGGGATCTCATGCATGCACGACTTAGTGAGTTAGACCCTGCGGCAGCTTTTGCCATTCCAAAAGAGAATGTCCGTCGAGTTGTTCGCGCACTAGAAGTAATTGAGATTACTGGGAAGCCTTACACCGCTAATTTGCCGCGCGAAGGCAGTACAAAATACCCATTTGCTAAGCAATTTGGACTAGCCCTTGATCGTTCGAAATTGCAAGAGCGAATTGATGCCCGGGTTGATCGAATGTGGGAACTTGGTTTGGTTGCGGAAGTACGTGATTTGATTAAAGCAGGGCTACTAGAAGGCCGAACTGCACAAGCTGCACTTGGTTATGCCCAAATTATAAAGTTTGCAAAAGGCGAGATCGATGAGACCGAAGCGATGGCAGAGACAAAGCGGAGCACGCGCCAATATGCCCGCCGCCAAGAAACTTGGTTTTCTCGCGACGAACGGATCCAATGGATAAATCCCGCGCCGATCGCCAGCCTGCTAGAAACTGTGCTTTCATCTACGATTGGCAAAGATGAGTAACTCACTTATAGGTACATATGGCCACGGTACTGAGAATGATTTTATTCTAGTCTTTGATCCAAACGATGAAAACAATATTTCTTCAAAACAAACCGCCGCAATTTGCAATCGCGAAACCGGAATAGGCGCGGATGGTTTGATTCGCATAATCAAGCGAACTGATAAATGGTTTATGGATTATCGAAATGCCGACGGATCAATCGCTGAAATGTGTGGGAACGGCATCCGAGTAATGGCCCGCTATTTAGTCGATCGTGGCCACCAACCATCTGGGATTTTTTCAATCAACACTAGAGATGGTGCAAAGTATTTAGCTTGCCCAGATAGTGGCGATATCTCAGTAAACCTTGGAAAAGTTGCCCAAGAACCCGGTGAGATAACTGCCGCAAACAATGGGAAAGTTTGGAACGGTTTAAATATCAACGTTGGAAATCCCCATGCTGTGGTATTTGTCGATGATATTTCTGAGGTGGGGGATTTAAAGCATCCACCAGTAGTGCGGCCAAAAGAAACTTACCCAGAAGGTGTAAATGTGGAGTTTGTGCAATTTTTAGAAAACGGCGAAATTGCGATGCGGGTGCATGAACGTGGCAGTGGTGAAACTCGTTCTTGCGGCACCGGGACTTGCGCCGTCGCTCTAGCTGCAACCATTAAAAAAGGCTTGAATTTGCCGGCTAAATGGGTAATAAATCCACCAGGCGGACGGTTAGTTGTTGAGATAGATGGCCACTCAAATGCCACCTTAATCGGGCCAGCGCTTCTTTTAAAAGATCACGATTTAGGCCCATTTCTTGGCTAAAGATTTTAATGAAGATGAGTTTGAGGCGATGTTGGCTGAGAACGCCAGAGTTACTGCCGAATTTGATGAAGCTGAATTTAAGCCAGATCAATTTGAATCAACGCAACAGGATTTAAGTGACCGGGCCGCACTTCGCCGCGTCGCAGGGTTATCTACTGAACTTACCGATATCTCCGAAGCTGAATATCGCCAACTTCGATTAGAGCGAGTGATCTTGGTCGGAGTATGGACTGAAGGGACAATCGTTGATGCCGAAAATTCCATGGCCGAACTAAAAGCGTTAGCAGAAACCGCTGGATCTACCGTATTAGAGGCGTTAATTCAACGCCGCGATAAGCCAGATTCTGCGACTTTTATAGGTTCTGGAAAAGTGCAAGAACTTAAATCAGTAGTTAATTCATCTGGTGCCGATACTGTTATTTGCGATGGGGAATTGAGCCCGTCACAACTTAGAAATTTAGAGGATAAGGTTAAAGTAAAAGTTGTCGATCGAACTGCGTTAATTCTAGACATATTTGCGCAACACGCAAAAAGTAAAGAGGGCAAAGCCCAAGTAGAGCTAGCCCAGATGAGTTATTTGTTACCTCGGTTAAGAGGTTGGGGAGATTCACTTTCCCGTCAAGCAGGTGGCATTGGTGGCCGTGGCCCTGGCGAAACCAAAATTGAAGTTGATCGCCGTCGCATTCGAGACAAGATGGCAAAGTTAAATCGCGAGATCGGCGAGATGAAAATTTCACGCGATACCAAACGGCAAGAACGTCGACGAAATTCAATTCCTTCAGTTGCGATTGCTGGATATACAAATGCTGGAAAATCTTCGCTCTTAAACCGACTAACAAATGCTGGCGTACTTGTGCAGAACGCGCTTTTTGCTACCTTGGATCCAACTGTGCGCAAGAGTGAAACCGCCGAAGGTCGAATTTACACTTTGAGCGATACTGTGGGTTTTGTTAAGCATTTACCGCATCAATTAGTTGATGCCTTTAAATCAACCCTTGAAGAAGTTTCTGGAGCTGATTTAATCGTTCATATAGTTGATGGTTCACATGCCGATCCAAAAGGACAGATAAAAGCCGTTCGTGAAGTTATCCGCGAAATTGGCGGCGAAAAAATTCCCGAAATAATCGCGATAAATAAGGCTGATATCGCTAGTTCAGAGGTGATGATGGAGCTACTTCGTGAGGAACCAGATGCTTACGCAATCTCAGTTCATACCGGTTTTGGTATTGATATTTTATTGCGGGCAATTGAAACATCACTTCCAAGACCTAAGGAAGAGCTCCGAGTAATACTGCCTTATGAACGTGGCGATTTAGTTAGCCAAATTCATGAACACGGTGAAATTATTAGCGAGGAATATTTGCCAGAGGGGACTGCATTGCATGCCCGAGTAGATGGCGCGCTCGCTCATGTTCTTGTTAAATATAAATCTTAGAAAGTAATTATCGAACTGAGCGAAGTACCGCTGTTACTTTGCCAAGAATTTCTGCGTTATCACCAGGGATAGGCGAATAATTATCGTTTGCTGGAAGTAACCAAACGTGGCCATCTTTCTTGGAGAAAGTTTTAACGGTGGCTTCGCCATCAATCATGGCTGCAACTATCTCGCCCTTTTCACATGATTTTTGCGAGCGGATTACCACGAAATCGCCATCGCAGATTGCGACATCAATCATGGAGTCGCCAACGACTTTCAGCATAAATAATTCGCCTTCGCCAACGAGTGAAGCAGGTAATGGAAAGAGTTCTTCAACGTGTTGTTCAGCAGTGATTGGACCACCTGCTGCGATTCGACCTACTAGCGGCACATTGTGAGTTCGTTCTGGGGTAATTGAGTTTTGTGAATTTTCACCAGGGAGCAAAACTTCAAGAGCTCTACCTCTAGATGGGTCGCGACGGATAAAGCCTTTTTCTTCTAAAGCTTCGAGTTGGTATTTCACACTTGAAGGGGAGGCCAGGCCAGCTGCTTCGCCAATCTCCCGCATTGAAGGCGGGTAACCGTTAGCTTCCATAGCGCGCTTAATCGCAAAGAGGATCTTCGCTTGGCGTGGGGTAAGGCCATGTTCATCGGTTGGGCCATCAGGCAGTTCGGAGACCTTGCTTTTGCTGGGTTTGTTCACTTTGTTCGCTCTCTTCAATTTGCTCATACCCTTAGGTTAGAACAAAATTGCTAAATAATCAAACAAATGTTCTAAATTAACTTGCTGGTGTCGGTGGTGTGGTGTACCTTCTGTATTAGAACAGGCGTTCGAACACTATCCCCAGTGATCGACCAAGGCCGGTTAGATATAAAGCAGGAGAATAATATGTCCACGATTACTTTCGATAACTCGCTAAAAAACCCTTATAAATCAAGCGTTTCGCTAACAGCGCGCGGTCGCTTTGTTGCCAGGCTTGCGGTATTTGCATCGAGTTTACTTTTAATCGTTGCTGGTTATTCGGCCTATGCGCAATCAGATTTAACTACTTCATCAAAAACGACCTACCAAGAGATCGTGGTTGCACCTGGTCAAACGCTTTGGTCAATCGCGGGCAGTATCAGCGATGGCGACCTTCTGGCAGCAGTTGATGAACTAACTGAACTCAATAGCCTTAAATCTCCGGAACTTAAGGCTGGGCAGCGGATCTACATCCCAATTCGATAGCGCTCGCCGCCAATCCGACACGCCAGAAAAGTTCTAGCTTCAAGGTGCATAGAAACTCTCAACTTCCCCTTTATTGTTACCACTAGATGTTGGGGTAAAGATGCGGTAGGCTTCCATTAGTGGGGGTTTTGAGGGATAGCACTAATACACCCAAGATCGCTAGAAAATCTGGATTGAAAGGATGACACGCCGAAATGAATTGCCCGTTCTGCCGACATGATGATTCTCGAGTAGTTGACTCGCGTCCGGCCGAAGAAGGCAGCGCAATTCGTCGCCGTCGCGAGTGCACCCAATGTGGTTCTCGCTTTTCAACCCAAGAGACATCGGTATTAGCCATTATTAAACGTAGCGGCGCTACTGAACCATTTAGTCGGGAAAAGGTCATCAATGGCGTCCGCAAGGCTTGCCAAGGGCGTCCAGTTAACGATGATGATCTAGCTCTGCTGGCGCAACGAGTTGAAGAGACTCTCCGCGCCACCGGACAGGCCGAAATTGAAGCTCAAGAAGTTGGAATGGCTATTCTTGCGCCACTCCGAGAGCTCGATGAGGTTGCTTACTTACGTTATGCCTCGGTGTACCGTAACTTCTCCTCTCTTGATGATTTCGAAGGTGAGATCGCACTTCTCCGCGCGATGCCTTCGCAACTTTCAGAAAAGTTTTCCTCCCCGCAATTTAAGTGAAGTTTTCACGCATCGAAAAGTAGATATAAAGAAGTTTTAAAAGAAGCAATTAAAAATCAAAATTAGATTCATCAAGAAGAGAAACTGGAGAAATGAAGATGTCGGATACGGTCGTAAACCGCGTAGGCTCAAAAGCAAAATTAGGTAAAGGTTTAACAATTGAGCGGGTTTACACCACTCCCGGAGTTCATCCTTATGACACTGTCACATGGGAGCGCCGCGATGTGGTTCAAACAAATTGGAAGACCGGGGAAGTTGTTTTCGAACAACGCGGTGTTGAATTTCCAGATTCATGGTCAGTAAATGCTTCGACGATTGTTACCACAAAATATTTCCGTGGCGCAGTCGGTTATGAAAATCGCGAATGGTCGCTAAAGCAAGTGATCGACCGCGTAGTACTTTCATATGCAAAGTCCGGAAAAGAAAATGGATATTTCGCAACAGATGCTGATGCTGAAATATTTGAACATGAATTAACACATATGTTGATGAATCAAGTTTTTTCATTCAATTCTCCAGTTTGGTTTAACGTTGGCACTAATGCACCACAACAAGTTTCAGCCTGTTTTATTCTCTCGGTAGATGACACCATGGAATCAATCCTTAACTGGTATCGAGAAGAGGGCATGATTTTCAAAGGTGGCTCTGGCGCTGGTCTTAACCTCTCTCGAATTCGCTCATCAAAAGAGCTTCTAAAATCAGGCGGAACTGCATCCGGGCCAGTCTCTTTTATGCGCGGTGCTGATTCATCTGCTGGAACTATCAAAAGCGGCGGCGCAACTCGTCGCGCTGCGAAAATGGTGGTATTAGATGTTGATCATCCAGATATCGAAGAATTTATTGAAACCAAAGTAAATGAAGAAGATAAAATTCGCGCGCTTCGCGATGCTGGTTTTGATATGGACCTTGGTGGAAAAGACATCATCTCTGTGCAATATCAAAATGCTAATAACTCAGTTCGCGTTTCAGATTCGTTTATGCGTTCCTATGAGAACGGTGATCAATTTGGTTTAGTTGGTCGAGCATCTGGTGAAGTTATTGAAAAGGTAGATTCGAAAGATCTATTCCGCAAAATGGCAGAAGCAGCATGGGCTTGCGCTGATCCAGGAATTCAATACGACGACACCATCAACGATTGGCACACCAATCCAGAGACCGGTCGGATTAACGCATCAAACCCATGTTCCGAATATATGTCCCTTGATAACTCTTCTTGCAACTTGGCTTCACTTAACTTGATGAAGTTCCTTAAAGCTGATGGATCATTCGATGCTAAGACTTTCGTCAAAGCAACTGAAATGATTATTACCGCGATGGATATCTCAATCTGTTTTGCAGATTTCCCAACTGAAGCTATTGGCGTTACAACTCGCGCATACCGTCAACTTGGAATTGGATTTGCCAATATCGGAGCGTTACTTATGGCCTCTGGTCTTGCATACGATTCTGAAGGCGGACGTGCACTTGCAGGCGCGATTACCTCTTTAATGACTGGCACTTCCTACCGACGTTCGGCAGAACTTGCTGGAATTGTTGGACCATATGAAGGTTATGCTCGAAATGCAGCGCCACACACACGGGTTATGCGCAAACACCAAGCAGCATCAACTGCAGCGAAATCTGCAACCACACTTGATCGCGATGTATGGAGCGAAGCAAATAAAGAGTGGGAAAAGTGCATGGCTATTGGTGAGAAGAACGGGTGGCGTAACGCGCAAGCATCAGTTCTCGCTCCAACCGGAACCATTGGTTTGATGATGGATTGCGATACAACTGGTATCGAACCTGATTTCTCACTAGTTAAATTCAAGAAGTTAGTTGGCGGCGGTTCAATGCAGATTGTGAACCAGACTGTGCCAGCTGCGCTACGTAAACTTGGTTACGCAGAAGAGACAATCGAAGCCATTGTCGAATATATCTCAGCAAATGGTCATGTAATCGATGCGCCAGGACTTAAGACCGAACACTACGACGTCTTTGATTGTGCGTTAGGTGCCCGTTCTATCGCTCCTATGGGCCACGTACGAATGATGGCTGCCTGCCAACCATTCCTATCAGGTGCGATATCTAAAACTGTTAACTTGCCGGCAGATGCAACTGTTGCTGATGTTGAAGAGGTTTATTACGAAGGTTGGAAACTAGGACTTAAAGCGCTCGCGGTCTATCGTGATAACTGCAAAGTCGGACAACCACTTTCAGATGGCAAAGCAGCTAAGACAGATGACTCTGCTAGCGCAGCGCCTGCCCCAGCAACTCGCAAGCGCCTTCCTAAGTCACGACCATCACGCACTACTTCTTTCTCAGTAGCTGGCGCAGAGGGTTATATGACTGCTGGAACTTATGAAGATGGAAAACTTGGCGAAGTATTCTTAAAACTCGGCAAGCAAGGTTCAACACTTGCTGGTGTAATGGATGCCTTCTCAATCGCAGTATCAATCGGTTTGCAATACGGCGTTCCGCTAGATACCTACGTTCAAAAGTTCACTAATCTTCGATTCGAGCCAGCTGGAATGACCGATGATCCAGATATTCGCATGGCGCAATCCATGATGGATTACATCTTCCGCCGGTTAGCACTTGATTATTTACCATTTGATGATCGCTCATCTCTTGGTCTTTACACTGCAGCAGAGCGTGCAAACGCTTTAGATACCGGCGAATACACCGCAGTTGAAGTTACTGCTCCGGCAGCTCCAATAGCAGCCGCACCTAAAACTGCAGTTGTGAAAAGTGAAGTAAAAATTGAAGCCGCGCCATCACATATCGGTTCTTCAACTGAATTGATGGAGAAGCTTTCTGGAGTAAAAACTGATGCACCGCTATGTATGACCTGCGGTGTAAAGATGCGTATGTCAGGCGCTTGCTATGTCTGCGAAGGTTGCGGCGCTACCTCTGGTTGCAGCTAATCCACAAGTAATTAAAAAACGAGCCTCAATTTTTGGGGCTCGTTTTTTTATTTAATTTCAACAGTAAGGTTTCCACATGGCCTCCTCACAACTCGGTGCAAAGGTTAGAAGCGCGCTCGATGTTGCAGTTGAAGCAATCGGTGGCTCGCCTCGCGCTGGTCAAATAGAAATGGCCGAAGCGGTGGCAAATGCGCTAAATGACCGACACCATTTATTAGTGCAAGCTGGCACTGGCACTGGAAAATCATTGGCCTACTTAATTCCAGCGTTAGTGCATGGAAAGAAAGTTTTGGTGGCGACCGCAACTCTTGCGCTGCAACGACAACTAATTGAACGCGACCTACCAAAAATAAAAGATGCGTTGGAGAAAGAGCTAAATCGGGATTTATCTTTTGCCATCTACAAAGGTGTTGGAAACTATCTCTGCCTGCAGAAAATGAATAGCGAAATTCCAGATCCCGATGGTGAAGTGCTCTTGGAAATTGGCGTACTTGGTAAAGATGCAAAACGGTTACGAGCTTGGGCTGAATCTCCAGGCGCATCTGGTGATCGCGACGATGCTCCAGATGTAGATCGAAGAGTTTGGTTAGCAAATTCGGTATCGGGCCGTGAATGCGTCGGTGCTGATGATTGCCAATTTGGAACCAAATGCTTTGCAGTAAATGCGAAAGCGAAAGCCCAGACCGCCGATATTGTCGTTACAAATCACACTTTGCTTGCTATCGAAATCGTGGATTCGCATCCGATCTTGCCGGACCGAGATGCGATTGTGCTTGATGAAGCCCATGAATTTATGGATCGTACAACTCAAGCTGTTACGGAAGAACTCACCTCTGGCAGGGTTATTCGCGCCGCGCAGATGGCTAAACGGCACATGCCTGGTAAAGCTGCTGATGCATTTTCTAAAGCTGCTGATGGTTTTGCGGCTGCGATTGCAGATTATGCTGATGATTATCGAAATAACCGCGACGAGCAACGCCGCCTTGATGAGTTACCTTCCCAATTAGAAGCTCCAGTACGAAAAGTTAAAGAAGCAGCCGAAGCGTTAGCTGCAGCAATCAATGCAGATGCAGAAATAATCGATCCCGATTCAATAGCGGAAAGAGCTCGGGTAAAAGGCGCAGTTAATGAAGTAAAGCAAACCGCTACCAAAATGTTAAAAATTGGCCACGGTTATGTAATGTGGTTTGAACCGAATTTCTCAACTCTATATTTAGCGCCATTAGATGTTTCTGCGGAACTTCGTAAAAATCTCTTTGCAAAAACTCCAGTTATCGCAACAAGTGCAACGCTAACTGTTGGAAAAGGATTTGATGCGATCGCCCGAAATCTTGGAATCCAAGCGGGGGAGAATGAAGATTCCGATAGTAATTGGGATATCGATCCATCAAATGTCACAATGCTTGATGTCGGTTCACCATTTGATTTTGCAAATCAAGGAATGCTTTATTTACCAAAACATTTACCAGAGCCAGGTCGCGATGGCCCAAGTAAAGAAGCGCTGACTGAGTTAGGTGAATTAATTGATGCTGCTGGCGGTAGAACACTTGCACTTTTTTCATCCTGGCGTGGAGTTGAAGCGGCCGACGATCACTTGCGAAAAGTGTTGGCAGAGTTGCCGATTTCGATAATTACCCAGCGCCGCGGCGACAGCGTTGGAACTCTTGTAGAGAGATTCGAGAAAGATCCAACTTCAATTTTGTTGGGAACTATGAGCCTTTGGCAGGGCGTTGATGTTCCGGGCGCATCATGCACACTTGTTGCGATCGATCGAATTCCATTCCCACGACCCGATGATCCAGTTATGTCTGCGCGAGCAGCAGAGATAGATGCAGCTGGCGGATCTGGATTTATGCAAGTTTCGCTGCCAAGAGCAGCGCTTTTATTAGCTCAAGGTACCGGTCGATTAATTCGATCACTGGATGACCGTGGCGTTGTTGCAATATTAGATTCTAGAATTGTCACTAAGCGATACGGATCGATTCTATTGAATTCGATGCCACCGTTATGGCGTACTGGCGATGGTGCAATTGTTAGGGATTCACTTTCAAGATTGCACGAGCAATACAGTTAATTTAAATTTAAGGCAGAAATCAATTTAGAAATTTCCGGCCAAGATTTTGCAAAACTAGGATGTAAGTTATGAGCGCCAACTTCTGAGATCAATATCCACCGAACTTCCATTGATTCATCATTCATTTCATAAGCTTGTAATTTAACGTCTGCAGTGGCAATTACAGTGTGATAACTCCAGTCGCCGTGGTCATCTGTAAAAGTTTTTACCGGCGTAACTAAATGCTCAGAAATTCCAATCTCTTCACTCGCTTCTCTTAGCGCAGCTTCCAAAATACTTTCATGTGAATCACGCGCGCCACCAGGAATTCCCCAGGTATCACCGTTATGTACCCAGGGGGCTCGGTGTTGCAAGAGAATTCGATCTGCTCTTACAAGTAATAAGCCGGCGGCGCCATGTAAACCCCAATGTTTTGAACCGCAATTACATTGGATCCAACCATCACCATCGCGCGCTCCCATAGCCCTTAGTTTTACACAGTTTGGCCCAGTTAGCAGAACTGCTATTAGGGCCAAGTCTTATCATCGCAAAGTTATGGTTAATTTGAGATTGCGGTCACTTCTTTCAATATTAATTTCAACGATTCTGATTTGTAGCTGTGCTCGTAGTGAAGGAGTTATAAATGTTGGGGGGAGTATGAATATTAAAAATATCGGGGAGATTCCAAATCAAATTCCTTCCGCTGCCATTGATGAAGTGATTGCATACTTTGAAGCACTTAATCTGGCGCTCGATAGTGGCGATTTAACTTCACTAACTTCGGGGCGGTTTAGCAATTGTGGTTGTTTGCAGGTAGCTCAAAATATTGCAGAAATTTGGCAAAATTCCAATTTATTAGATGGTGATTATTTGATAAAAAATATCGTAGCTCTTCGAATTGGCGCTGCTGATATAGAAATCAAAGTACTGGTCACCAGAACTGAAGTATTAAAAGTTGATAGGAACTCCGGATCAGTTGAAAGTTGGCCAGCAAAAGATATTTCAACAAACTTTTCCTTAGAGAACAGAAGTGGTAACTGGATAATCGTAGGAAGTAGCGCAGGATGAAGCGTTTATTAATTCTATGGTTAGCTCTGAGCCTGATCACTACAAGTGCAAACGCAACTTGTGCGAAAGATATTTGTATAGACGTAATTGCCGACCCAACATCCAACCAGATTGTTATCACAGCTACGAAGAAAGGCAGTTCTGGAACTACAAAATCAGGGTTAAGTACTTCGCCTAAACCAAAACGAGCTATCGTGAAGAAACCATGGGTGCCTTGGCTACCTAAACCTGTGGTTGCTAAGAAGAGCCCAAGCCCAAAACGAACCTATGTTAGGAAACCAAAATCTAAAACAGTAAGTAGCGCAGATTTGAGTGACCGAATCACGAAACTATTGCCAATCGGATCAATTAAGCGCCAACCTGGTAATCCTGTTTTAGTTCAAGTTCCAGTAAATTTTTGGACTACAGCCCCTACAACCTTTAGAACCATTGTGATGGTTTTAGATATCCCAGTCACTGTGGAATTACATCCACTCTTTACGTGGAGTTATGGTGATGGTGGAGTTTTCATTACGCCGTTAACAGGAGAGCCTTACCCATTAACCTTAATAACGCATACATATCATCGAACCGGGAATTACCAAGTTCGGTTAATCATCACTTGGTCTGGCACCTGGACTGTCGGAGGCGTGATTGCGCCTGTAGCCGGAGGTCTCATCAAACAAGTTGTTTCTGAGGAATTAGAAGTAATTCCGGCTCCGACAAGATTTACGGATTGAT
>CAZWBQ010000003.1:0-109866 GCA_964632545.1 uncultured Bifidobacterium sp.
AAACCACGTTCCGATAAACCACGTTCCGATAAGTCAGAAGTAAGAAAACCATTTGGGAAAAGGCCACTACTTCGTCGTGATTTAGAACGTCGCGTTAGAAAATTTGCAGAACCTGATATACCAGCAGAAATTACCGGCGAAGAATTAGAAAAGCGAGTTAGATTTCAATTGACTTCCTTGGCGGTAGAAAATGCTGAAGCAGTTGCCAAACATTTAGCAGCCTTAGATTTTTTCTTGGAAACCGATCCGGAGCGTGCTTATTGGCACGGTCAATCCGCATCTCATAGAGCAGGTCGATTAGCAATCGTGCGCGAAAAAGCGGGTATCGCTGCAGTAAAACATGGAAAATTTGATGTTGCACTTCGTGAATTAAAAGCTGCACATCGCATCTCTGGAAATCCAGCAATTTTGCCTTACATAGCTGAATGCGAACGAGCCATGGGCAATCCGCGTAAAGCGCTAGAGATTGCTGGTTCTGTGACAATAAATAAATTAACCGATGTTGAACAGGTTGAATTAAGAATTACCTCGGCAGCATGTCGCATAGAGCTAGGTCAATTGGATGCTGCAGTCGTTACGTTAACATGTAAGGAACTAAATCTTTCCGAGGCACCTTGGGGAGATCGCCTACGTAACGCTTATATTGCAGCTCTAACAGCTGCCGGTCGTGGTGGCGAGACTCCGCCTTGGGATAATTAACTCGATTTTTCAACTTACAAGATAAAAATTGTAGCTCGATTCAGTAGGCCGATCTTTGGGAGAGTACTTCTCAGTGTGGAGAAAGTTGTCGAACTCTAAAATTGCGCGATGATCAAAGGCTCGCAGTTCAAGGTGTATTGCGAAGACGTTTCTGGAAGAGTTGAAACGGTTTAGCCAGCCGATACCAAGTGGAAGCGCGCGAATTCTCTCGAATTTAGATACGGTTCACTCATGAGTAAAGACCCATTATCGCTTTTGAAGGAATATGTTTCCAAAGTTAACAAGGGTGAAAAGTCAGCCCAAGAAGTACTAAGCGCTGTCGGCGGCTGGGTGAAAGAAAGCGGAGATTCTCTTAAACATAAGATCGAAGTTGAAGTGGAAGCCGCTGTTAAGCGTATGGGTTTCGCGAAGAAATCTGATCTAGATAAGTTGGCGAAGGAGGTCGCAGAACTTCGGAAATCGGTTAATGCTAAAAAAACTACTACAAAAGTGGGAAAGCGGCCGGCTAGAAAAACAGTAAAAGGAAAAAGTAAATGAGCGAGAATATAAGTTATGAAACCGAAAAATTAGATCCGTTAGTCAAGATTCATTTGATCAAGGAAGAAATTGCGGCAATTCCTAATTCACCTTTAGTAGAACACGGCGAAAGATTTGACCGGATACATCAAAAATTGAATGTTGCTCTCTCTGATATTGAAGGCATTTAAGTTAGAAGCAAATGCGGATTCGTTTAGATGCTGAATTAGTTCGTCGAGGACTCTCCAGATCTAGAGAGCACGCAGTTGATTTAATCGAAGCGCGTCAAGTTCTAGTTGGAGGAATTCCTGCAACTAAACCCGCTACGCAAGTTAATCCTGAGACTTCGATAAAATTGGTCGGTGTTCGTGATGATTTTGTTTCACGAGGAGGCCACAAATTGGCTGGCGCCCTTGATGCTTTCCCTGGAATCAAAACCGACGGAAAAGTTTCGTTAGATGCAGGCGCCTCAACTGGGGGTTTTACAGATGTGTTATTAAAACGTGGCGTAGCGAAAGTTATTGCGGTAGATGTTGGTTATGGGCAGCTCGCATGGGAACTACGCACTGATCCTCGAGTTCAAGTTTTGGATCGTACGA
The DNA here is from genome assembly GCA_964632545.1 of uncultured Bifidobacterium sp. Taxonomy (GTDB): domain Bacteria; phylum Actinomycetota; class Actinomycetes; order Nanopelagicales; family Nanopelagicaceae; genus UBA7398. The sequence continues at coordinate 1,815 of CAZWBQ010000003.1, forward strand.
ATGTAAGGCATATAACGCCAGAAATTATTGGGGAAAATATTGATTTAATCGTTGCCGATCTTTCTTTTATATCGCTGACAATGGTAATTCCTGCTTTAAAGTCGGTCTCTTCAGATTTAACGGATTATCTAGTTATGGTTAAACCGCAATTCGAGGTAGGTCGCGAAAAACTTGGAGCAGGGGGAGTTGTTAGAGATTCGCTGCTACGTAAGCAAGCAGTAATGGATGTTGCAAACTCCGCCTTTGAACTAGGTTTAGGGTGCTTAGGTGTTTGCGCCAGTCCATTACCCGGTCCCGCCGGTAACGTGGAGTATTTTCTCTGGCTTAAAGCTGGGGCACCGATTTTGAGTGATATTTTAATTAATGAAGCAATAGCGAAAGGACCACAATGACAAGCAAAAATTTACGAAGATTGCTACTTGTGGTTCATCCATCAAGAAGTGATGCAAAGAAAGCTGCTGAAGAGTTAATATCCAAATTATTGGAAAGTGCCTTTGAAATTGTCACAACTTCTGAGATTAATTTTGAGAGAGTAAATCGAATTTCCGCTACGCAACTTAATGCAGCGCTTGCCGCATCTGAAATTGAATTAGCCGTTGTCCTGGGTGGGGATGGCACCATTTTGCGTGCAGCTGAAGCAATCAGAGGCAGCACAATTCCATTGCTTGGCGTAAATCTGGGGCATGTGGGTTTTTTAGCCCAGATCGGCCGTCCAACAATTTCTGAATTAGTAGCTGCAATCGTTGCTAAGAATTATGAATCTGAACGTCGCATGGTTTTGCAATACCATATTGAACGAGCTGGAGAAAATATTGCACATGGTTGGGCATTAAATGAAGTTACTATCGAGAGAAGTAGCGAAGCGATGGTGCAATTACTTTTACAAATCGATCATCGTCCATTATCACGCTGGGGCTGTGATGGAATCATATGTGCAACACCAACAGGATCGACCGCATATGCATTTTCGGCTGGCGGTCCGATAGTTTGGCCAGAAGTGGAAGCATTGGTTTTGCTGCCGCTTGCCGCTCATGCGCTTTTTTCGCGCCCTATGGTAATTAGCCCAGAATCAACTATTGCGGTTGATATCGAGTCTGAAAATGCGACACTTTCTGCTGACGGGCTAAGAAAATTTGAACTTTTTGAAAACGATAGAGTAATTCTAACGAAAGATATTTCTGCGATCAATCTAGCCCATATAGATCCTGCGCTATTTACGGATCGATTGGTGGCAAAATTTAAATTACCGGTCGAGGGATGGCGTGGTGAGTGAAAGTAATCGGACAAGTTTAGAAGAGATTTCAATCCGGAATCTTGGTGTAATCGAAAACGCAACAGTTCCTTTTACAAAAGGTTTAAATGTATTAACCGGTGAAACCGGAGCGGGTAAAACTATGGTGTTGACTGCCTTGGCGCTGATACTCGGCGGAAAATCGGATCAGGATTTAGTACGTAAAGGCAGCGAAAGATTAAGCGCATCTGGAACTTTCAATTTATCGGATAACCCACATTCAGGAATACTCAACTTAATTGAAATCCATAACCCGGAAATTGAAAGTAGTCGTTTGATTTTTTCGCGTAATGTTAGTAGCGATGGAAAAAGTAGAGCCAATCTAGGCGGTACTTCTGTACCAGCATCGGTTTTGACTAGTTTCGGAGAAGAATTGATTGAGATTCACGGTCAATCTACTAACCTGCGTTTAACAAAGACAGTCAAACAACGTGAATTGTTAGATAGGTACGCTGGCGAAAACTTGGCAAGTAAAATGATTTTGTATCGCGAAAAATACAACGCCTACCATGATTTGAGTAAAAATATTGCGGAGCTGCGAATTGCGTTGCACAAACGGGATCAAGAAATTTCTGGTTTGAATGAGTTGGTAGAAATTTGTAGCAAAATACGACCAATTTCTGGTGAATTAGAGCGATTGGATAATGAAATTTCACGATTGGATTCGATTGAAGATTTGAGATCAGGTGTCGAAATTGCTAATAATGTTTTAAACGCTGAAGATGAAAATGTGTTAATTTCATTGACAATGGCGCGACGATCACTCGAAAGCATTAAAGGAAAGGACGCACTGCTAGATAGTATTCGCGACACTTTTGTAGAAACGACACTCAATTTGCAAGATGTTGCAGCCGAATTATCACGTTATGCCGAAAACCTTGATGCAGATCCAAATGCACTTGCGCAGGCGCAAGAAAGACGCGCGACGTTGGTCGGGTTAATAAAGAAGTTCGGTAAAAACCCGGATAAATATTTGGCTTTAGAAGAGATAATAATAAATGCCGATAAATCAAAAAATCGGATTAAGGATCTTGCTGGCGGCGAAGATCGCATTGATGAGCTACTTAAAGAATTAGAAATTGTTTTCTCCGCCTTAACTGCAATTGCCACTGAGATTACTGATCTTAGATTTAGGGCTGCTAATAAATTGGCAGAGTTGGTAACTGCTGAAGTGCAGCAGTTGGCTATGCCACACGCTAAATTTGCTTTACAAATAACAACTTATGATGCCAACGATATAAATAATTTTTCCGTAAACGGCTTAGATGAAATCCTGATGGTATTCGCTAGCCATTCCGGGGGAGAATTATTGCCAATTGCAAAAGCAGCAAGCGGTGGCGAATTGTCACGCTTGATGTTGGCGTTGGAAGTTGTTATCGCGGAGAGCGCGCCGTTAGGTACTTATGTTTTTGATGAAGTAGATGCTGGGATTGGTGGCAAAGCAGCGATAGAGGTGGGCCGCCGACTCGCCGCGCTATCTAAAACTTCACAAGTGATTGTTGTGACGCATCTAGCCCAGGTAGCTGCATGGGCAGATAATCATTTAGTAGTTGTTAAATCAGAATCTGGTGTGATAACTGAAAGTAGCGTTTCTAAAGTTATTGGTTCTGCGCGTGAAACCGAGATTGCCAGAATGCTCTCTGGCCAAGAAGATTCGGTTATCGCGAACGAACACGCGAAGGAGCTATTAGAGATAGTTCGCGGCTAACTGAAATCGATGATAAGTTAGCCTTCCATGACCGCCCCTCATGTGACCAAACATTTATTTGTTACCGGCGGAGTGGCCTCCAGTTTAGGTAAAGGCCTGACGGCCTCAAGTCTCGGACGTCTACTAGTTGACCGCGGTTTGCGCGTAACCATGCAGAAACTAGACCCATATATAAATGTTGACCCAGGAACGATGAACCCGTTCCAACATGGCGAAGTTTTCGTTACTAATGATGGCGCTGAAACGGATTTAGATATTGGGCATTATGAACGGTTCCTTGATACTGATCTTCATGGGTCCGCAAATGTAACTACTGGTCAAGTTTATTCAAGAGTTATTGCTAAAGAACGTAGAGGCGAATATCTCGGCGATACCGTGCAAGTTATTCCGCACATTACCAATGAAATTAAAGAGAGAATTTTAAAAATGGGTGGTCCAGAAATTGATGTAGTGATTACCGAAATTGGCGGCACGGTTGGTGATATTGAATCGCAACCGTTCTTGGAGGCAGCGCGTCAAATCCGCCAAGAAGTTGGTCGTGAAAACGTTTTTTATCTACACGTTTCTCTAGTTCCTTATATTGGTCCCTCTGGAGAATTGAAAACTAAGCCAACTCAACATTCTGTAACCGCGCTCCGATCAATTGGTATAACTCCCGATGCCATAGTTATTAGATCCGATCGACCTATTCCAACTTCTGTTAAAAAGAAAATATCTTTGATGTGCGACGTGGATTTGGAAGCAGTGGTAGCTGCAGTTGATGCGCCTTCCATTTACGATATTCCTAAAGTATTAAATAGTGAAGGTCTAGATGGCTATGTAGTGCGTCGACTTGGATTACCACCCAAAGAGGTCAATTGGACGGAATGGAATTCATTATTAGAGCGTGTTCACAACCCCGCTTTAACAGTGAAAATTGGCTTAGTTGGAAAGTATATAGATCTACCAGATGCCTATTTATCTGTTACTGAAGCGTTACGTGCTGGAGGTTTTGCAAATAACGCAAAAGTTGAAATTGTTTGGATCGCAAGTGATGATTGTGAGTCACCTGAAAAAGCTAAAACTCTTCTCGAGAATTTAGATGCAATATGTGTCCCAGGTGGTTTTGGCGTGCGCGGCATTGAAGGCAAAGTAGGGGCATTGAAATACGCGAGAGAAAATAAAATTCCTGCTTTAGGTTTATGTCTTGGCTTGCAATGCATGGTGATTGAATCTGCGCGCAATTTAGCGGGGATATTGGCTGCTAATTCTGCGGAGTTCGATCCCTCTGGAACCGACCATGTTATTTCTACGATGGCCGATCAACGGGAGATTGTTGCAGGACAGGGCGATATGGGTGGATCGATGCGCTTAGGTTTGTATTTAGCTAAATTTGCAAAAAATTCAATCGTTGCGGAAGTGTATGGCACAAATGAAGCTTCGGAACGACATCGCCATCGTTATGAAGTTAATAACGCATATCGTGAGCGAATTGCAAAAGCCGGATTAGTTTTTTCTGGGTTATCTCCAGATGAGGCATTAGTTGAATATGTTGAATTACCACGAGAGATCCATCCATATTATGTTGGAACACAAGCACACCCTGAATTTCGATCGAGACCAACTCGACCGCATCCACTCTTTATTGGTTTGATTAAAGCCGCAGTACAGCGACATGGCGCAAAGTAAAGTTCTTCTAACTACTTACTTAAATCATCTAACAGTTGAACGTGGTTTATCTAAAAATACAATAATGGCTTATCAGCGTGATCTTGAGCTCTATCAAGGTTACTTGAATGAAAAATCGCTACAAATGGATTCGGTGAGTTCTGAAACTGTTGAAAGTTTTATTGGCTGGTTACGGAAACGAAAACTTGGAGAAGCAAGCATTGCTAGGAATATAGTATCAATTCGCAATTTTTATAAATTCATTTCGAAAGAATTTTCCATACCAAATCCAGCACATGAAGTGTTACCACCAAAGATTCCAAAACGGTTACCTAAAGCTATCCCGATCGCAGCTATGACGAAATTGCTGGAGATTAAAAATGGTACCGGAGTTGATTTGCGAGACCGCGCACTGCTTGAATTGCTTTATGCATCTGGCGGTAGAGTGAGTGAAATAGTGGGAATGAATATCGAGGATTTACAAAGTTTAGATTTTGAAACTACTAATCCAGTTCTAACTATGAAAGTTAGCGGCAAAGGTGGGAAAGAGCGATTAATTCCTATTGGGAGTTTTGCCCAGCATGCAATTTCGCAATATTTAACGTTATTGCGACCCACTTTGCAAAAGAATCTAAAAGAAAGAGCGTTATTTTTGAATGTGCAGGGTAATCGTTTATCGCGACAGAGCGCTTGGCAGATAGTGCATAACGCCGCGAAATTGGCTGGTCTATCTGAGGTAGTAACGCCACATTCGCTGCGGCATTCATTCGCTACCCATTTAATTGATGGTGGTGCGGATATCCGGGTAGTTCAGGAATTGCTTGGTCACTCTTCAGTTACCACAACACAAATTTATACTCTCGTCACAATTGACAAACTTCGCGAAAGTTATGCAACAGCCCATCCGCGCTCGAGATAAATTATCTGCCGCGCAATCTTCGCGCGATAATACTTTGGTCGCCTTTTGATTCCAGATCTGCGATAACAATTGCAATAGATTCACGGACAATTCGCCCTCGGTCAACGGCTAATCCCAAATCGCCGCGTAACAACAATCTGGCTTGTTCTAAATCAAATAATTCCTCGGGGGAAATGTAAACCGTAATCTTTTCATCATGTTTTTCTCGACCTGATGGTGAACGATCAATTTGATTCGGACGACGTCTTGGTGTTGTTCTTACTCCAGTTTTTTTAACTTGTGCAGGAGTAGTAGCGCGATTGGTTGCCGTAACTTCAGTTGTACTCTCATCTTGCGCAGGAACTGCACTCAATGTGGTCTTGCGGAAGAGTTCATCTGCACCGGGCAAACTTATTCTGCGACTCATTTAATTCCTCCAAGTGAGATTACTTCTCGTGCTAAACGTCGGTAAGACGCAGCGCCAGCTGATGTACTTGCATAGGTTGTAATTGGTTCACCAGCAACAGTTGTTTCAGGGAAACGAACTGTTCTTGCAATAGTTGTATCAAAAATATTATCCGGAAATGCTTCCAAAATTCTTTCGAGAACTTCACGCGAATGTACGGTTTTCTTATCGAACATAGTGGCCAAAATACCCATCAATTTAAGATCGGGGTTGGTGTTAGCTTGAACTTTCTTAATAATATCAACCAGAAGTGCGACGCCGCGGAGTGCAAAGTATTCACACTCCAGTGGCACAATTACTGAGTGTGAGGCGGTTAAAGCGTTAACGGTTAAAAGTCCTAATGAAGGTTGGCAATCAATCAGAATCACATCGTAATAATCTACAACTGGGGCAAGAACGCGTTTTAAAACTTTTTCACGCGCAATTACATTCATTAATCCGCCTTCAGCCCCAGCCAAATCTTCATGACTAGGGATCATGTCCATTCCAGGAACAGATGTTTTCAATAGATAGTCGTCAATTCGGGTTGATTCGTCCATCATTAAGTTGTAGATGGAGCCTTCAATATTTCTTGTATTTACATTTAATCCAACCGATAGTGAATGTTGCGGATCGAAATCAACCAATAAAACTCTGCGTCCAAGTTCGGCAAGAGCTGCACCTAAATTAATAGTTGTAGTTGTTTTTCCAACGCCACCTTTTTGGTTCACCACAGAGATAATTTGTGCTCCACCATGTTCAGTTAAAGGCGCAGGGATTGGAAAAGTTTTACTTCCGCGATTGAGAACCGCAGATGTAGTAACTACTTCTTCTTCACGATGTCCTTTTGGGAGGACCTTCATTGTCGATTTAGCGCTCAATCGAGAAACCTCTCTTTAACCTTTTATCGGTCTATCAACAATTGGCGACTCTACGGCGATGCCTAATTCAGGGCAAGTGGCGTGAAATAAAGTACGGTTCTGCCGTGAGCATCGAATCCGAACAGCCTGCAGTGCAATTGGAGCCTACGGCTGGCGCGACAACTTTCTCAGGTGAGGGCCGGGTAGCTGGATTCTCAGTACATCTCGCTAATTTTGATGGGCCGTTTGACTTGCTTTTGCAGCTCATTTCCCGCCATCGAATGGATATCAGCGAAGTTGCGCTAGCTACGGTAACTGACGAATTCATTAGTTATATGCGAGCGTTAGATGGCACTGAAGCGGGTTGGAAGTTGGACCATGCAACTGAGTTTGTTGTTGTAGCTGCAACGCTATTAGATCTCAAAGCGGCGAGGCTGTTGCCATCGGGGGAGATTGAAGACGAAGATGATCTAGCTCTACTTGAAGCTCGCGATCTGCTCTTCGCACGATTATTGCAATATCGTGCTTTCAAGGAGATTGCATCGATCTTCGCTTTTAGAATCTCTGCGGAGGAGCGCACATTTGCTCGAGTTGTTGCTATGGAGCCATCTTTTGCGGCCTTATTACCGGAAGTTCTCATCGGGGTTGGGCCAGAGCGGTTTGCGGCTATTGCAAACCGAGTATTGACCCCTAAGACCGTTGCCACACTATCGGTTGAACATCTTCACCTACCGCTTGTCAGTGTTGCTGCAGAGGCCTTAAAGGTGGTTGATCAACTCCGTCGCCACAAATCCCAGACCTTTAGATCTTTAGTCTTGGACGCAGAATCAACTTTAGTTGTGGTCGCTCGGTTTTTAGCCTTGTTAGAACTTTATCGAGAAGGGGTAGTTCGATTTGAGCAGGTTATTGCGCTGGGTGAACTCCATATAACCTGGATAGGCGATGAAACCGGTGAAATCCAGGTCAGTGATGAATTTGATATCGAACTTCCTATTATTGATGGTGAAATTCAGAGTCCAGATATGGATATATAGTGAAATCGAGAGGTCATAATGTCTAATCCCGAGATTGAACGTTCTATTGAGGCCATTTTAATGGTGGTAGATGAACCAGTTTCAGAGGTAATTCTGGCTCAGATCATCGAAACTCCCACCGAGCAGATTTTGGAATCACTTAATAGTTTACAGGCCCGCTATGAATCTGAATTTCGTGGCTTTCAGTTGCGGCAGGTATCTGGGGGATGGCGCTTTTACAGCCATCCGGATCTAGCGCCTCTAGTAGAAAAATTTGTCCTAGATGGTCAACAAGCAAAACTTACACAAGCGGCTCTGGAAACACTCGCCGTAATTGCCTACCGCCAACCGATTTCACGTGCGCGAGTTTCCGCAATCCGCGGCGTTAATGTTGAGGCGGTTATGAAAACTTTAGTTACCCGGGGGTTAGTTGAGGAGAGTGGGGTAGAACATGAAACTGGCGCCATTCTTTACAGCACAACTTCCTTCTTTTTAGAAAGATTGGGATTAAATTCAGTTACCGATTTACCAGCTTTAGCACCATTTCTGCCTGATATCGATGGACTCGATGAGGTGATTGCTTCACTTACCGACTAGAGTCGGGGGATGTCTTTATTAAGGTTGCAAAAAGTTTTGGCAGATGCCGGCGTTGCCAGTAGGCGTGCTTCCGAACAATTGATTCTAGAAGGCCGCGTGGTTGTGGATGGCCGGGTTATCCGAGAGCTCGGAACAAAAATTGACCCGATAAACTCTATAGTTGAAGTAGATGGTGAAGTAATTTCCCGTGTAATAACAAAGTCTTATATTGCGTTTAATAAACCTGTTGGTGTTTTGTCAACAATGTCTGATCCGGAAGGCAGGCCCTCACTCGGTGATTTTTTCTCTGGTCGGAATGAAAGGTTATTTCATGTTGGTCGATTAGATAAAGAGAGTGAGGGTTTATTACTTTTAACAAATGATGGGGATTTAACTCATCAAAGTACTCATCCATCTTTTGGCGTGGAAAAGACCTATTTTGTAGAAATTTTTTCACCGATCACCAAGGAGCAAATTACCGAACTCAAGACCGGAATTAGACTAGAAGACGGTTTAGCCAGACCAATAAAAGTTGAGGCAGTTCCGGGACAGAGCTGGGCCAGGGTTGTTATCCACGAAGGTCGGAACCAAATAGTTCGGCGTATGTTCGATGAATTAGGGCAGCCTGTCCAGAGGCTGGTCCGGTTAGCATTCGGTCCCATCATGCTAGGAGAGCTACCCGTAGGAAAATGGCGAGAACTCAATGTCGCTGAAGTGCTTAGTTTACAAAAGGTTATATCTGTAAAGAAATAACTCTACTTTCAATAATGTTAATAAACCGATTTATAGATATTTAAAGCGGACATAATTATTAATATATCGACAATGTAGGCGAGCAGAATGCCATGTTTATATATTTATCGATATTTGGTATTTTGATAGGTAATTCGTGTGAAACCGCGGATCTGTGGTAAATATAGGTACATCGATAAATCTACTAGTTAATAGAAAATTCAAGGTCAATCTTGGCTGGGGTTATTGCGGGTACCATTAACTATGCAAATCCGAGCAATCCGTGGTGCGGTACAAATTACCGATGATTCGGTGACTTCTATGCGTAGTGGAGTGCAGGAATTAATTTCTAAGATATTGGCTGAAAACGAACTTGAAATTGCAGATTTAATTTCAATACTCTTCACGGCTACACCAGATCTAACCAGCGATTTTCCAGCTGCCAGCGCTAGAGGTTTAGGCTTAGAAGCCATTCCTTTGATATGCGCAGTTGAAATTGCCGTTCCAGGCTCTTTGCCTAGAACTATTCGAGCTATGGTGCATTGCAGAAGCGACCGTAATCAGCAACAAATCAAACATGTTTATTTAGGTGGCGCTGCTTCGCTTCGTCAAGATTTAGCACAATAACCGGTAACTAGCCATTATGAAGAATTTAGCGCGCGTAAAGATACAAGGTTCCGGATTGATCGGAACATCCTGCGCCTTAGCTTTGAAACAGCAAGGTTTTGATGTAGCAATATTTGATGAAAACCCAAACGCTCAAGCTCTGGCATGGGATTTGCTCGATATTCAAAAAACTGAATTGCCATCGGTGTACGACGTTGTAATTGTGGCGGTTCCAGTTTCTCAAACTCTGAGCGTTTTAGAAGCCGAATATTCTTTAAATCCTAGGTGCATACTCTTAGATGTTGGTAGTACTAAACATGAACTTCAAGTAAAAGTTGAAGGTTTATCGGGTATTCGAAGAAACTTTTTAGGTACGCATCCAATGGCTGGTCGTGAAATTAGCGGCGCTGCCGGAGCTCGTGCAGATCTCTTCACCGGTAGGGCATGGATAGTTACTCCGACCGCGGACACTTCTCCGGAAGCACTGGAGATGGCTACTCAAATAATTGAAGGGTGCGGAGCGACTGTTTATTCAATGTCTCCGAAAGAGCATGATGAACTTTTAGCCCAGATCTCACATCTGCCACAGATATTAAGTTCCTTATTGGCTGGGGAGTTACTCTCACTTTCCGAAGATAAATTGAACTTAGCAGGTCAAGGTTTACGAGATACGACAAGGTTGGCTGATTCAAGTTCGGAGATTTGGTTGGATATTTTAGATAGTAACCGAGATTTTATCGATTCAAAATTAGCTTCATTTGGAAATCGTTTAGAAGAACTTCGCGAAGCGATTTCAAAAAGAAATAAGAAAGAGATAGATCATTTTTTTAAGAATGGGAATTTTGGAAGATCTAAGATATCTGGCAAGCATGGCGCAAGAGCTCGTAGTTATAGTTATCTATCAGTTGTCATACCTGACAAACCTGGGCAACTAGGGGAGCTATTTACAGAATGTGCTACTGCAGAAGTAAACGTTGAAGATTTATCAATTGAACATTCACCTGGACAATTTACTGGTTTAATAACTTTAGCGCTTTCGGAGAGCGATGCAACAAAGCTAGAAAATCATTTACGAGCAAATAATTGGAAGGTGCACAGAACGTGAAACCGATAGTGCTCGCAATCGATGGGCCAAGTGGCGCGGGTAAATCGAGCACTTCGAAAGCATTGGCGATTAGAGCCGGCTGGTCATATTTAGATACTGGAGCGCTTTATCGCGCGGTAACCTGGCTGGCATTAGAAAAAAATATTTCTAATGAAGCCGAGTTGAAAAATTTATTAGCAGATGTGTCGATAGTTTTTCGCACTAATCCGCAAAAACCTGAAATTATTTGTGGCGGAGTAGATGTTTCAAATGCAATTCGTGATCCGAGAATTACGGAACGAGTATCTGAATTTAGCGCAATGCCAGAAGTTAGAAAAATTCTTTTAGATTTACAACGAAAAATTATAGAAACAGCCAAGGTTGGCATCGTTGTAGAAGGTCGAGATATCGGAACAGTTGTAGCCCCAGAAGCAGAATTGAAGATTTATCTACATGCAGATATTGCAGCGCGCGCACAACGTCGCGAACGAGAATTGATTGAAAATAACATGGTGAAAAAAAGCAGCTCTACTGATGAAGTTGCAGCTTCGCTGGAGTTGCGGGATTTGGTTGATTCGACGCGCAAAATATCACCGCTAATGCAATCGAGCGAAGCTATCGAATTAGATTCAACAAATCTCAATCTCGCTGAAACGGTTGAGGAAGTCTGGGGACTACTGCAGGCCCGTAATTTATTGGGACTACCAGTTATAGCAGTTATTGGTCGGCCAAATGTTGGAAAGTCCACTCTGATAAATAGATTCATCGGAAGTAGAGAAGCAATAATTGAAGATAACCCTGGTGTGACTAGAGATCGAGTTTCCTACGAGGCAGAATGGAATGGCCGGCGTTTTGTTATTACAGATACTGGTGGTTGGGAAGCTACACCCGAAGGTATTTCAGTAAAAATAACCGCGGCTGCCGAAGATGCAATTGCGCAATGCGATATGGTCATTTTTGTTGTAGACGGTCAAGTCGGCGCTGTAGATGAAGATGATGCACTCGTAACAGTACTTCGTAAGAGCAAGAAAAAAATCATGTTAGTCGCAAATAAGATCGATAATGAAAAAGATGAAGCTTATGCTTACGGACTTTGGAATCTTGGTTTAGGCGAACCGCATTTTGTTTCAGCGTTACATGGACGTGGCAGTGGCGATTTGCTTGATATTTTAGTATCAGAATTACCAGAAGTTGGTCAGAGTCAAATTGATGATGGCTATCGAAAGGTTGCAATTGTTGGTAGGCCAAATGTTGGTAAATCTTCGCTGCTTAACGCATTGGCCGGTTCGCAAAGGGCATTAGTAGACGATGCCGAAGGAACAACACGCGATCCAATTGATGAACTAATTGAGTTAGGCGATCGAACTTGGCGATTTATAGATACTGCCGGCTTGCGTAGAAGAGCGCATCAAGCATCTGGTACCGATTATTACGCAATGCTTCGGACCGAACGAGCCATTGATAACGCTGAGATTGTTGTGATGATGATTGATGCTTCAGTTCAAATAACTGAACAAGATTTGAGAATTATCACGATGGTGGAACAATCTGGCAAAGCCCTGGTAATTGGGATGAATAAATGGGATCTAGTTGATGAAGATCGCAGAGTTGTTCTGGATAAAGAAGTCGATCGCAATTTTGATCAAGTTGAATGGGCTGAGCGGGTAAACCTTGCTGCAAAAACTGGTTGGCATAAAGACCGGTTGCCGATTGCGCTAGAACGCGCGCTCGAAAGTTGGGAGAAGCGCATCCCAACTGCCAAGCTAAATGCATTCTTGGGCACGATGGTTGGCAGTACTCCACCGCCTGTTCGGGGCGGAAAACAGCCAAAAATTCTCTTTGCTACCCAAGCGGGAATCCAACCACCGAAGTTCGTCATTTTTGCAACAGATTTTCTTGAAGCTTCGTACCGTCGATTCATCGAACGTAGATTGCGGGAAGAGTTCGGTTTCCCGGGTACACCAGTTCAAGTGGCAGTCAGAGTTCGAGATCGAGAATAGATCAAGAAATGGGAGATCGTAATTATTTGACCGTGCCTAACCTACTGTCATTATTAAGAGGTCTAGGCATTCCATTATTTCTATGGCTGATCCTTGGGGTAGATAGACCAATTTGGGGAATTTTCGTTTTAGCGATTGCAGGCGCGACTGATTATTTGGATGGAAAGATTGCTCGAGCATGGAACCAAGAGAGTCGGTTGGGGGAGTTACTTGACCCCGCTGTTGATCGACTTTATATCATTGCAACATTAATTGCGTTATTCATCAAGGATGCGATTCCGCTTTGGATGTTAGTAGTTTTATTTGGCAGGGATATTTACCTTGGAATTTTATTACTAGTTCTTCGTAGTTTTGGCGTAGGCGCTTTCAAGGTTACCTACTTAGGTAAGGCGGCCACTTTCAATCTTTTATATGCTTTCCCAATTCTTTTACTCATCAATTCGAGTTCCGGGCTAATTTCGGATTTAGCTTTCATCTTCGGTTGGAGTTTTTCAGCCTGGGGAATCGGTCTTTATCTGTTAACAGCGTTCCAGTATTCGTTCATTGGTATCAAAGAAGCGATCGTTTGGAAGAAGAGGTAGTATCCCGACATGTCATCGATTCCTGAAAACTTGCGCTACACCAAAGAACACGAATGGATTGCCGCAACTGGAGAATCTCAAGTATTTCGAATTGGGATTACGGATTACGCACAGAGCGCCCTCGGCGATATCGTCTACATTCAAATGCCTAAAATCGGCGAGAGCGTTGTGGCTGACAAAGTTTGCGGCGAAGTGGAGTCAACAAAGAGCGTATCCGAAATCTACGCTCCTGTAACTGGCAAAATAATCTCGATCAATGATGCGCTAAACAAGAATCCGGAACTCATTAATACTGATGCGTATGGTGATGGCTGGATCGCAGAAATTGAGATTGCGGATATTTCTGTTATAGAAAAGTTACTTTCAGCTGACGATTACCGAACACTTACGGCTTGACCTGACCGTTTTCTCTCAATAGTGTCAGCCTCAACAACAGGCTGAGGAATCTCGGTTGTTGAGATGCAGTTAAATCGTCGATTGGGGGATCCGGTGAGCGTTACAGCCGAAGATCCTAAGAACGACCTAACTTCAACAATCAATCTCTCTTCATTGAAAGTTCTTTCACCACATGTTTCTGCAATTATGGATTCACTCTCGACAGAAGAGCGTTCGGTTCTTTTAAAATTACCACTTGGATCAGCGATGTTATTAGTAGTTTCTGGACCAGCTCGTGGATCTCGGTTCTTACTAAATGTTGGAAGTACTCGAATTGGTCGCTCGCCAGATGCCGATATATTTCTTGATGATGTAACGGTTTCTAGATCTCATGCTGTTATTGAACATAATGTGGGAAGTAGTTACCTAGTAAAAGATGTTGGAAGTTTAAACGGTACATATGTCGATGGCACTGTAACAAACGAAAAGGTGTTATCTAATGGGAGCGAATTACATATCGGCAAATTTAAATTAGTATTTTTTATCAATGAAAAGAAGTCTAATTCCGATCCGTTGAGCAATTAGGAGAGTTTCTTATGGGCGTACCAGCAAGAGCATATTTGAGCATTGGCGAAGTTCTCGGAAAACTTCGTAGTGATTTTTCCGATGTAACTATTTCCAAGATCAGATTTCTTGAGGCGGAAGGGTTGATTGAACCGCAACGTACGCCATCTGGTTACCGCAAATTTACCTCAGCAGATTTAGAGAGACTTCGTTATGTTCTCTTCGCACAACGCGATCAGTATCTACCACTGAAAGTTATAAAAGAGAATCTCGATGCAATTGATAGAGGGCTACAACCAGCTGCAACTGTCGGCCATCCAGCAACACCTCGATTAGCTGCAATTGATGGCGGTCTAACTCCAAGTGCATTTATAGAACAAGGGGAGTTAAAATTATCCCGAGATGAATTAATTTCATCTAGCGGTATCAACGAATCGCAATTAATCGAATTGGAATCTTACGGTTTGGTTTCTATGAAAGGGCGTTTCTATGATGCAGATGCGCTATCGGTAGCCAAAGTTGTATCTGAAATGGCAGCATTTGGAATTGAGAGTAGACATTTACGCGCTTTCAAAACCGCAGCAGATCGGGAAGTCGGATTGGTCGAACAAGTAATTACACCGCTACTTCGTCAGAAAAATACTGAATCGAAGGCGCGTGCAGAAGAGGTACAACGAGAATTAGCTTCGCTTTCAGTTCGACTTCATGCGGCATTGGTTCGCACCGGACTTCACCGTAGTAAATAACCTTCAATACCGAAAGATCTGATGGATTTTCACGCGATTGATGTAGTCGGGGTTAGAGTCGAGATGCCGTCGAATCAGCCAATAGTTCTTTTAAAGGAAATTGGTGGCGTTAGATATCTACCAATTTGGGTTGGGGCAGTAGAGGCCACGGCAATAGCTTTCGCTCAACAAGGAGTCCAACCGCCTAGACCGTTAACGCATGATTTGATTAAGGATTTACTAAACGCAATTGGAACCGATATCGATTCAATTCACCTTACTGAGATCAAAGATGGCATTTTTTATGCTGCAATAAATTTACAGGGTGGCATAAAAGTTTCAGCTCGGCCAAGCGATGCCATAGCAATTGCGCTCCGAACCGGGGCACCAATACTGGCTAGCGAGGAGCTGCTAACTGAAGCTGGTATTGAAATCCCAGATCAGGCCGAGGATGAAGTTGAAAAATTCAAGGAATTTCTAGATCAGATAAACCCCGAGGATTTTTTAGGCTAAACCTCTACTTGAGGGTTGGACCGTGTCGGTGATTGATTACAAGGTGATCAGGCTCTACCTTTTCCCAGTAGGTAGAAATCCTTCCCCGACCTATAGATGAGGCGTCAAATGACTGACCATAAAAATATTGGTTACCGCGGCGCTACTGCTTGCACAGCGGCAGGTATCTCATATCGGCAATTAGATTATTGGGCTCGAACTGGATTGGTTGAACCAACCGTCAGAGGCGCTGCAGGCTCTGGTACTCAACGACTTTATGGGTTCCAGGACATTCTCGTCCTAAAAATAGTGAAACGATTATTAGATACCGGCGTATCGCTGCAAAACATCCGTACCGCCGTTAATCATTTGCGAGCTCGGGGGATAGCTGATTTAGCACGGATCACATTGATGAGCGATGGCGCTTCAATCTATGAATGCACCAATTCCGATGAAATTATTGATCTGCTTCAAGGTGGTCAGGGAGTTTTTGGCATAGCTATTGGAAAAGTGTGGAACGAAGTAGAAGGTTCGCTCGCATTATTGCAAGGTGAGAATTTGGATGATGGCGTGATTATCTCAGGAGGCGAAAGTGATGAACTCGCAGCACGAAGGAAACTCCGCGGCGCCTGATTTCCGATAGTTTTCCTTCCTCACGATGGTATTTCTATAAATAATAGAAATTTTGGAAGGCGCAGATAGTGACCGAAATCAGAAGTGCATTTAAGGATCGTCATATCGGTCCATCGAGTGCTCAAGTTAATACCATGTTAATGGAACTTGGTTATTCAAGTTTGCCGGATTTTATCAGCGCTGTACTGCCTTCAACTATTGCGATGAAGGCCGAATTGAGCGAACTGCTTCCAGGTGCAATTAGCGAAGTTGAAGCAATTGCCGAACTTAGAACTTTTGCTAGCAAGAATAAGATCGCAACTTCTTTAATTGGAACTGGGTATTACGGAACAATTACACCGCCAGTTGTATTGCGAAATGTTTTAGAGAATCCAGCTTGGTATACCGCTTACACACCGTATCAACCAGAAATAAGTCAAGGACGCTTAGAAGCGTTATTTGCATTCCAAACCATGGTTTCGGATTTAACTGGATTGCCGATTGCTAATGCATCGATGCTGGATGAAGGAACTGCCGCGGCTGAAGCAATGACTTTAGCTAATCGATTTTGGAAAGGGAACTCCGAGGCAGTTTTCTTAATAGATGCCAATTTGCACCCACAAACTATTGCAGTAATAACTACAAGGGCAAAACCGTTAAAGATTAAAACTGTCGTCGTAGATTTATCAATAGATACTGATCTTGTGGAAAATGCATTCGGTGTAATCGTTCAGTACCCAAATACTTTCGGCGAGCTCTCTTCGCCAGCAAATATCATAAAGTTAATACATCAACATGGCGGTCTAGCAATTACTGCAGTTGATTTACTTGCATTAACTTTAATTAAATCGCCGGGGGAGTGGGGCGCTGATGTTGCAATTGGTACCGCCCAACGATTTGGGGTACCAATGGGGTTTGGTGGTCCACATGCTGGTTTCATGGCGGTTCGTGCAGGTTTAGAGAGATCGATGCCAGGTAGATTAATTGGCGAGAGTATTGATACACATGGTAATCCAGCGCTCCGGCTTGCTTTGCAAACTAGAGAGCAACATATTCGTAGAGATAAAGCAACTAGCAATATCTGTACTGCACAAGTTTTGTTAGCAGTGATGTCAGCTTTTTATGCGGCATGGCATGGCCCCGATGGATTAAGAGCAATCGCTCAGAGAGTGAATTCATATGCGATTACTTTCGCAACAAAATTACGCGAACACGGAATAACTGTTATTAATAATCAAGTTTTCGATACGGTAACTTTTAAATTGAAAGATGCCAATCATTTTTCAACGTTAGCTTACGAATCTGGATACAATTTAAGATATGTAAATGATTTGATTGGGGTAAGTTTTGATGAAACTACAACTGATAGCGTCTTGGTCGATCTCTTTGCATTTTTAGGTATATCTTGGAATTCGCAAATCTGCGAAAGTAGCAACTTAGCTGAATTCGCTAGAAAAACTACTTACTTACAGCACCCTATTTTCAATACTTACCATTCTGAAACCGCCATGCTTCGTTATTTAAGGATGCTCTCTGATCGTGATTTAGCGCTAGACCGAACTATGATCCCGCTTGGTTCTTGCACCATGAAATTAAATGGAACTACTGAGATGGAAGCGATTACTTGGCCAGAATTTGCCGCGCTCCATCCATTTGCACCAGTTTCGCAAAGTTCTGGAACTCGAGAACTCATCGCCCAACTTTCCAATTGGTTGATCTCGATAACAGGTTATGACGCAGTTTCGTTGCAACCTAACGCTGGCTCGCAAGGTGAGTTTGCTGGGTTATTGGCTATTAGGAACTATTTAGATAGCAAAGGGGAGAGCGAACGCGATATTTGCTTAATTCCATCTAGTGCACATGGAACCAATGCTGCAAGTGCTGTTATGGCTGGCATGCGCGTTGTAGTTATCGAATGTGACGAAGCTGGAAATGTGAGCGTGGCCGATTTAACGGCAAAAATCACGCAATATCAAGGAAAACTAGCTGCTCTTATGGTGACTTATCCGTCAACACATGGAGTTTTTGAAGAAGCGATTGGTGAAATTTGCGAATTGATTCACAATGCTGGCGGTCAAGTTTATGTAGATGGCGCGAATTTGAATGCGTTAGTTGGTTTAGCGCAACCAGGAAAATTTGGTGCTGATGTTTCTCATCTTAATTTGCATAAAACTTTCTGCATACCGCACGGCGGTGGCGGACCTGGTGTTGGTCCAGTAATTGCCCGCGCACATTTAGCACCATTCTTGCCAAATCATCCGTTAGATGTAACAGCTGGCCCAGCTACTGGACCTGGACCAATATCTGCAGCGCCATTTGGTTCAGCCGGGATTTTGCCAATTTCCTGGGCGTATATTCGGATGATGGGTGGCGCGGGGTTAACTACTGCGACCGAGATTGCGATTCTCTCTGCTAATTATATTGCTCTCAAACTAAAGAATTCATTTCCAATACTTTACTCTGGCAAGAACGGATTGATTGCACACGAATGCATTATTGATTTACGGGATTTAACTAAAATCAGTGGCGTTACAGTTGACGATATTGCTAAACGCTTAATGGATTATGGATTTCACGCACCAACGATGAGCTTTCCGGTTCCCGGAACCTTAATGATTGAACCAACTGAGAGTGAAGATATTCGGGAGTTAGATCGTTTTATCTCAGCCATGCTTTCGATTCGTAATGAAATTCAAGAGATAATTGATCAAAAAATTAAGGTTGAAGAGTCGGCCTTAAGAGGTGCGCCGCACACTATGAGCGATCTCTTAACCGAAAATTGGAATCGTCCTTATTCCCGAGAATTCGCAGCATTTCCAAGCGGTGTTGAAGTTGGATTAACCAGGGCGGGTAAGTACTGGCCTACAACAGGTCGGATTGACGGTGCTTACGGGGATAGGAATCTAGTTTGCTCATGTGAACCGATTTCTGCCATCGCAATTAACTAATTCACGCTGCTTTCACTTGACATAATGTAACTTATCGGCGATAACTATAACTTCCAAAGCCCCATTTAGTTACGTTCCAGAGCGCTTCAAAAACAATCTTTTTGCTCATCTTTGATACGCCACCAGCTCGTTCTATAAAAGTAATCGGAATCTGCGCAATTGCGTATCCATTTATAGAACTTCGCAACGCAACTTCGATTTGGAAACAGTAACCCTGTGAATGAATATTTTCTAAATCAATCTCTTCTAGGACTTCTCGGTGAAATGCTCGATAACCACTGGTTATGTCTCGCAAATTAAGTTTAAGAGCTATTCGGGCGTAACCGGTGCCAATTTTGGATATTAATTGACGAGATATTGGCCAATTAACAACAGATCCGCCTGGCATCCATCTGGTACCAATTGCTAATTTATGACTATCTAAGGCATCTAGAAGCTTTACTAACTCTTCCGGTTGATGCGATAAATCAGCATCAATTTCGCAAAAATAATCAAAATCCTTAACTAACCCCCATTTAAATCCAGCTATGTAAGCAGGACCGAGCCCATTTTTACCTGGGCGATCTAAAACTGAAATCCAAGATAAATTACGCTCTTTTACAGCTTTTGAAGTTCCATCGGGTGAATTGTCGTCGACAATTAGAAGCGATAAATCATAACGGGTCACTAGTTTTTCTCTAACATCGCTCAATCTCGTGACCAACCCATGAATAGATTCTATTTCATTATAAGTTGGTGAAACTATTAAAACTTTCGGTATCTTAGCCACGTTCTCTCCGTAAAAAAGTTAAAAGAAATATAGCAATAATTGCGCAATCTGGATAGTTACGATGTTTTGCAATTGGGGTTTGGAAATCATTCATTGTAATAGTTCGCGAGAGTGATGTTGATGAGAACTGTTTAGCTTTTACCATCACTCCCCCCTTATTACTGATAAAACCGGTAAAACCCGTAGTTGATACAACCGCAGCAACTTTTCGCATTTCATATGCTCTCACACGAGCTATTAGAAATTGCTGAGCCGCCTCTGAACTTCTACCGAAAGTTGCGTTATTTGTCATCGATATTAGTAGATTGCTATCCCTCAGGTTTTGAGTAGCTGTCTGATCGTCCAATAATTCGAAACAAATTAGCGGCGTGAACTTAGCTCCAGCCGTTTTGATAATCGTAATCTCTGCACCGGAGTGGAAATCATTGACATTCTTTGCTAGCGGGGTGATCGCTTCTGCGATATTTCGAATTGGGATGTATTCGCCAAATGGCGCTAAATCTCTTTTTACATATTTAACAATTTCGCCAGTTTTTAGATAACTTATTGCAACGTTCTCCGGACCATCTTTGGTATCAGTTACCGCCCCAATCAGAAAATTCGCGTTACTTTTCGATTGTAAATTTGAGATTTTCTCTGAAATCGACTTGTTTAAGAAAGGATCTAAATCACTGGCATTTTCTGGCCAGATAATCAAATTAGCAGGTTTAGCGAAATAATCTGAGGTGGCGAGATAACGGATTGTAGTTTCGTAGTGATTATTAAATACCGCCATTGGTATAGCGTTAAAATTCAGATCGGCTTTTGGAACACCACCTTGAATGAGCGCAATTTGAATCGGTTTATTTGATTGCCTGCTGTTGATCCGTTGATCCATGTTTTTTTCAATTCCAAATCCGAGTAAGACAACCATCACTATCATTATAAAAACAGTTTTTCGCTTACCCTTCTTACTCAGAGCTAGCGCGAATAGAACCGTCATAAACGAAAGTCCAGTAACACCAAATAGCGGCAGGTAGAAACTTAGCGGTGAGGAGATTTGGCTAAACCCAATACGTCCCCAACCGAAGCCACCGAAAGGCAGCTTCTCTCTAGCGAATTCAATAACTACCCAGAACGCTGCAAACCGGAGGTAGTGCAGCGACGAATGTTCCCAGCGCATTGTGGCGATTAATAATAAAAATAGCGCTTCCCCAATTGCAAGAATTAACCATGGCAAGGCTCCTACAAATATAGATGACCAATGTAATAACGGCGCGAAGAAGAAGATCCCATAAATAAAAGAAAACAGGGTTCGTTTAACAAAATTAGAACCAACTAACTGGTTATAAAATAACGCAATCGAAACTGGCGCTAAAAACCAAAGATCTATAGTTGGAAAACTCGCGGCAAGTAGAAGGCCAGAGATCGCCGAAAGCAGAATTTTTACCAACCTAACGCATCCATCATTCGGTCAATACTTGATCCCAGTCCATATCTATTGCCGTACTCTGTAATTGCTTTAATAGCCTCGGTATTTTTGGGTTTTATAGGTACGGCATGTGGAATTTCTGGAATCGGCGCGTCCGTTGCACAGTTAACTAATTTTGGCGCAATTTTTATATATTCACTACCTTCTATAAGTTTTCGCTGTAATAGTGGTTTTAATCGCGAGTCTGCAGAGTGTGCAGCCGCTAGCGCCTCATTTAGTGAAGCGAAATTATTTGCGATTATTGCCGCTCCTTTTTCGCCAATCCCACGCACCCCAGGAAGGCCATCAGATGCGTCACCTCTGACCATCGCAAAAAGTGCGTAACGATCTCCGGGTATTTCGTACTTGTTTTTGATCCAAGAATGATCCACCAAATCGTGAGCCGAAATACCCTTAGCTAAATAAACAATCTTTACATCTTTTGTACCATCTACTAATTGAAAAAGATCCCGATCGCCAGTCACAATTCTTGTTGGACCAGATTCTTTAGCAGCAATTGTTGCAATTACATCATCTGCTTCGTAATCATCAACACCTATCACCGCAATGCCAAAAAGATCAAGCAGTTCGAGCAATATTGGGATCTGCGGAGTGAGCAAGTCAGGCTCTTCTTCTTCACCATCTGCAGTTACTCGATTCGCTTTATATTCTGGAAATATTTCTACACGCCAAGAAGGGCGCCAATCACCATCCAAGCAAGCGATTAATCGTTTCGGTTGATATTTTTGAATCAATCGAGCAGACATATCTAGAAAACCTTTGATTGCATTTACTGGGGAGCCATCAGGGGCTAATAGCGTATCTGGCATTCCATAATAGGCTCGATACCAAAGTGAAGCGCTATCTATCAACATTAAGGTCATGCGGTAACCGCCGAATATGAAATTATTCCCCTATCAATTCGCTTTAACGCTTCTTTAATAACGTTACGCATCTCCGGTTTGGCGTTTAATAATTGACCAAGCAGATCTATTAGTTGTCTTATTACTCTTACGAAATCTCCCACTGTAATTTCACTTTCACGCAGAATCGAACTCAATGAATGGCCACTCGCCCATCGGTAACTTTGCCAAATGAAATCTAAATCTGGCTCGCGTTGCGTTGCTAAATTGAAATTGCCCTCCAAAATTGTTAATTCCCCCCAAGTTTTAATCAATTTCTCTAATGGTTCATTTAATGATCGAGGAATTCTTGGCGAATTATTTTTATCATTTCGGTTTTCAAAAACACATGTAGATAATAATGCTACTAATTCCGAAGCAGGAAGATTATCTAAAATGCCTTTACGGAGCGCTTCAGCAATCAAAAGATCTGTTTCTGCGTAGATTTTGGTAAGTATCTCACCCGATTTTGTTAATTTGTCGTTCTCTATATATTTAAGTTCAGTTAAAACCGAGATAATCCGATCGAATGTTTTAGGAATTACATTGGTTCGAGCATCGATTCGTTTACGTAATCCGGAATTTTCACGATTCAATCTTTCGGCCTTCTCTGCGATTCTGGCGTGAGCTTCGCGTTCTGGACATTGATGGCATGGATCTGCCTTCATGGCTTTCCGTAGCAACGTTATTTCTGCTTCACTATTTTTGAGAAATTCCTTACGGTTACCACGGTAGTTTCGTCCTTGGGCGACTACTTCGCGTTCTATCTCTTTAATTTTGGTTCGGTATGACATATATTTTGTGAAGTCACCAAGATGGCAATTGGACTCTGCGTTGAATTCCGCGATCGTATTCTCGCTTTTACTTATTTGTTTTGTTAAACCCACAACTGCTCGGTCTGCCTGGAATTGTGCGAATGAAGCCGCTAACGATGTTCTGGCTAGCTCTCTATTGAATCTAGAGATTAGATTTGCGCTCATGTTGTAAGTTGGTGCAAAAGAAGATCGAAGCGGATAAGTCCGGGTACTAGCTAATCCAGCAGCGGTACCTGAATCAACAGTTTCGTTCCAAAGAACTACTGCATTGCCTTCAATATCAATGCCGCGTCTACCTGCTCGTCCGGTAAGTTGGGTGTACTCCCCTGGGGTAATTGCGGCGTGAGTTTCGCCGTTCCATTTAGTTAGTTTCTCCAAGATCACAGTGCGAGCTGGCATATTGATTCCTAAAGCTAAAGTTTCGGTTGCGAATACACATCTGATTAAACCTCTTTGAAATAATTCTTCGATAGTTTCTTTAAACATTGGCAGAAGCCCAGCATGATGGGCAGCAATGCCGCGCTCTAATGCATCACTCCAATTGTAAAAATCTAAAATAGCGTAATCCTCTTCGGGCAGGTCTGCAGTTTTCAACGCAATGACTTCTCGGATTTCGCTTCGTTCTACGTTATTTGTCATATTTAAATTTGCATTAATGCACGCTTTCACAGCAGCATCGCAACCAATTCTGGAGAAAACAAAAAAGATAGCTGGTAGATAGCCCTGGTGTTCCAATTTCTCAATTATTTCTGGTTTCGATATCTGGTTCTGGCGAAATGATTTGTAATCCGAGCCATTGCGATTTCTCTGGGTTGATGCTCTGCTATTGCGATGAGACTCTTTCTCAAGTCTTAAAATCTCGGGATTAACTCGGCCATCATCTACAAATAAATCAAGTAATCGGTTACCCATTAAGACATGCTGATAAAGTGGAACAGGTCTGATCTCGCTAACAACTACTTTGGTTTCACCACGTATCGTGTTTAACCACTCACCGAACTCTTCAGCATTTGAAACTGTGGCAGAAAGGGATACCACCTGGATCCGTTCTGGTAAATGAATAAGTATTTCTTCCCAAACTGCGCCGCGAAATTTATCTGCTAGATAGTGAACTTCATCCATAACTACATAACTTAGGGTTTCAAGTGTGCGAGATTCTGCATAAATCATATTGCGCAATACTTCAGTAGTCATCACAACTATTGCAGCTTCCCCATTAATCGAGGAATCTCCAGTAAGTAAACCAACTTTTTCCTCACCATAAACTCCAACCAACTCTTGAAATTTTTGATTAGATAGCGCCTTGATCGGAGTTGTATAAAAACATTTTGTGCCTTGTTTGATTGCTAAATGTGCAGCAAATTCTCCAACAATAGTTTTTCCGGCTCCAGTTGGTGCTGCGACTAAAACTCCTTGCCCAGATTCGATTGCTTGACAAGCAGAAAGTTGGAATTCATCAAACGGAAAATCGTAAAGAGTTTCGAAAAAATGGGTAGCTTGAAATTTTTGGCGAGCTTTAGCGGCTGCGAATCTCTCCGCAGGGCTATCGGTTACGGGTTTCGGTGCCATGTTAAGAGAGATTTGGGCGCTATTTTTGCGGTAACAGGGAGCGGGCCAATTCGTTCACCATCTGAATATGCAATTGCCTCTGCTTCAATGGTGATCTCTCGGCATCGTTTAATTGTTACTGCAGGATGGGTAACATGCTTGCCTGAAAATACTTTAGGAAAAACTTTTATGAATTCCAATTTAGAAATAGGCGAAAGTATCATTACATCAAAAAGACCGTCAGAAATCGAGGCGCTAGGACAGACCAGCATGCCTCCACCGTAGGAATTTCCATTTGCAACGGCGATTAACATTGCTTGAGTTTCTAATATTTCTCCATCTATAGTGAAGCGATAGCGCTGCGGTTTGAAAATTGGGAGTTCCAGCGCGATTGCCACGTTGTACTTCATAGGTCCGTGAATTCTAGAGATGCGGTTAGCTCTTTCATTCACAATAGCGTCAAATCCGGTACTTAAAATATCAGCAAAATATTCACCATTTACTATTCCTAGGTCTACGTATTTCGGCGAATTCGAATACGAAAAATCAATAATTTCTGAGATGTTCCGTAGTGGGAAATTTTGTGCCCTCACAAAGTCATTTCCAGTGCCAGCAGGTATGACCAGAACTGGAATATCGGTGTTGGCTAGCAACTGAATACCTAAGTGAACAAGTCCATCTCCTCCGACAAGAATGACCTTATCTACATCCACTTTTGATAATAATAATTTGAGCGCTTTTCTTGCATCTACCGAATTTTCTTCGATAACTTCTTGAAAATTAACGTTTCTATTTTTCAGAATATTTGCTGTTTGGATTCCCGTTTTTCTGCCCCGACCGCCTCCAGATGTGGGATTTATTACGAGCAGAGTTGTGCTCATTTCTTACTCTTTTTTGCAACCGATTTCTTGATAGCTTTTTTGCTGCTCTTTTTGATTGGTTTTGGTTTATCTAATATTTCATCAATTGAAGATGGCTGATCATCTAAAAGTGAGGCAGCATCATCTGGAATATCGAGCTTGGTTTTACTGCGTTTTTTATCAACTAAAAGCGCAATCCCGCCGCTGCCGAAGTAAAAGAGTATTAACGGTAGTGCTAGCAAGCTCATCGTTATCGGATCGCCAGTGGGAGTGAATGCGGCAGTAAAAAGACAGATTCCAAATACCGCAAAACGCCACGGTTTCAAAATCCCTTTTCCGGTCAATACTCCAGCAAGATTTAATGAAACCAGGAAAACGGGAAGTTCAAAGGCAATACCAAAAAGCAATATCACGCGCATCACAAAATCTAAGTAATCATCGAATTTTACTAAATTTGATAATGCATTTGGAGTAAAACCAAAGAGCACCTTAATTGCAACCGGCAAAATTAAGTATCCTAGTGCGGCTCCAGCTGCGAAAAACGGTGTAGCGCAGACAATAAAGAGAATTGAATATCGTCGTTCTTTCTTATGTAAACCTGGTGCAACAAAGGCCCACAGTTGGTAAATCCAAAATGGCGCAGCGAGTATTACTCCAGTAAGGAGCGCCACTTTAATTTGCAAATTCAATGGTCCCAAGACACCGTTTATATAAAGAGAACCGCAATGGGTAGCGCCACTAACCTGAGCTTGTTTCAAATCGCAAACGGGCTGAGCGAGTGTGGTAATTATCTTGTTGTAAAAAAACCATCCCACTAATGCAAAAGCAATTATAAAAAATGTTGCCCGAACTATTCGTTTTCTGAATTCGCGCAGATGTTCGAGTAGCGGCATACGACCATCAGAAGTAGACGCCATGATGAACGGACTCCATTAACCTAAAGTTAAATTTCTTAAAAGACGCCTATTTCTCAGTGGTAGGAGCTTCGCCTTTTTTGTCGTCTTCTTTATTCAATTCTTTAACTTCACTCTTAAAAATTCGGAGTGATCTTCCAAGGGAACGCGCAGAATCTGGAAGACGTTTTGCACCAAACAAAACGATGACAACAAGAAGCAGAATCAAGATATGTGATGGTTCGCGAAGAAACATTGCCCACCCTTTACGTATATGTATGCGGCGGGCTTTCCCCTCCGACGACTGCGCTTACGCTACCTCAAAATCCGACATTTCGGAACGCGAACTTTGAATTTAGCCCAGCGTCAATAGTTAGAGAGCGCTAATTTCGCCCTGGCCACGATCTCATTAGCGAAACTTTCGGGTTCTATAATCGAAATATTCCCTCGGTTTGCCATCACGTTACGCAAAAGCCATTCACTATCCCAAACTTTTATGGTGGCTACCATCAACTTTTCATCAATATTCAATAATTGCTCTTTGACGTTTTCGATAAATGAGAGCGCCGATCGGTTATATTGAAAAGTTATAACCATCTGATCATTTTCGGCGTTTTTACCATTAGGTTCGATCGGATTTAGCCCATCAGGGGTCGCTTCTACAATTTCGCATTCTTGAATTCTCATTATTGCAAAAGTACGGTTCGCCTTGGATAGATGACACCAAGTTAATAACAAAACTTCATCTCCTTGTTGAAAGATTTCAATTGGAGTTACTAGCCTTTTTGAAATTTGATCTTTTGTCGTATTCAGATAAGTGATTTGTAGCGCCATTCGTCGCTTGAGCGCCTGATGTATCACATCCAGAAAAGATAAATTTCGATTTTCAGAAAAAACAAATTGCTCAACTGGAATGTCATTTACTAAATTACGTAATTTACTTTGCAACGAAATTATTGATTGTAATTTTTGCGGATCACTGACTTGATGCTCTAAAGCAGTTAACCCCATGATTAAAATTGAAAGTTCTTCATTATTTAGTTTCCGAGGTTTATTGAGATTCTGAGGTTCACGGCAGGTGACAAAACCATTTTCAAAAGATAAATCGATCAACTCTAGCGCCGTATATTGTGGTAGTCCGCACATGAAAATTAGCGTCAGGTCAGCCAAGATTTCATTTTCTGTAACTTGAAATTCTGAAGCTAATTCAGAAGTTGCTATACCTTGATGTGAAAGAATAAAAGGAATCAAGTCAAGTAGTCGTGCAGTTCTGGTCAATGGTTTATCCATTTGCTACCAATTCCTTTAAAGCTGAAGTCACTCTATTTTTTAATTCTGTAGGCGCAATTACTTTAATGTCAGCACCGTACCAAAGTATCTCCGCTATTAGATTTTCTCGATTTGATTCATTAAAAGTAATTTCATCCCATTCCGCTCCACTATTAATCATTTCTCCTTTTAGTCGAATGGCTTTACAACAATTTTTTCTAACTTGCAGAATAATGGGCACGGGGGTGGCATCTTTTAACATGATTAAATGTTTGGTAATTTCAAAATTTGCCGGTACTACAAAAGCTTTTGTTTTTCCAATCGCGACGCAAGAATCACCAATGCGCTCAATTTTAAATACGCGTATCGCATTTTTTTTAACATCGTTACCCACTACATACCAAAAACCACGCCATGCTGCGATTCCGTAAGGTTCTAATTCTCGATCTTCAAGGTTATTTTTTGCATTAGGGTAAGTAAATTTTATCAACTGATGAGAATTTGTTGCTCTCCAAATTTCTGAAAAATATTCATTTTTGGTTGAGATGTGTATTGGCGCATCGATGTATTTAGTCGCATCGTTTTCAATTCCTAAAGAACGAAGTTTTCGCAATGCGCTCTGCGCTGCATTCGTAAAAGTTGCTTCTTGCCAAGTTTTAGCAGCAACTGCTAATAATGAAAGTTCGGCTGCACTCAAATTTTCTAACGCAAGTGCATAATCCGATTGTTTGATTCGATAACCAGGTTCATCGTCAAAGAGAGGATCCAATCCCCCCACCTCTATTGCGATTCCTAGATTTCGTAGATCATCTTTGTCCCGTTCGAACATTCGCTCCATTGATTCTGCGTTGCCGCTGTAGCCAGCGACCACCCGAAAAATCTCACTTTTGGTTATAAACCTTTGCGCAGCCATGAGCGCCATTGTGAGATTTATCAGACGCTCAGTTTTCCCACTAGACATAGGGCAAGGCTACCGACCTTGCTAGGCTTCTGACCTGACCCCAGTTTTCAAATGAAGAAGGATTGGTTCATAATGAAAAAGTTCCTAGTACTTTCACTCACAATTATTCTTTCAATATCAATAACCGCCTGCAGTACCGATGGAGGAGTTCAAACTGTGTCCAACAATCAAAGTAATTCAAATTCAACCGCTGGATTGCCAGTCGTAACCGGGGCAGCTGGAGCAGAACCAGTCATTACTCCACCTGTTGGCACACCGCCAACCACGATGCAAACCAAAGATTTAATTGTGGGTACCGGCGATCTTGTTCTGGCTACTTCAACATTGACTGTGCATTACGTTCTAATGGCTTGGTCTACCGGAAAAGTGGTGGAATCATCCTGGAGCGGTGCACCAGCGACATTCCCACTCAGTGGAGTTATCACAGGGTGGCAAGAAGGCATGCCCGGTATGAAAGCCGGCGGTCGGCGGTTACTAGTTCTGCCTCCCGATAAAGCCTATGGAGCTGCAGGTGGCGGACCAATTGGCCCCAATGAAACACTTGTTTTCGTGGTGGACGTTATTTCAATTAGTTAAAAATTAATCTTCATCTGCGACGCCGTAAGACCCTTTAGAAGGGCGACGGCGTCGCTTTAATGCAGTGGTGCCTTGCGCAACTTTTCGAGCGAAAATTATAAAACCGGTATGCGCATTCATTTTATGTTGTGGCCTTACCGCAAGTCCCTCGTGATGCCATCCCCGAATCAAACCTTCAAAGCTTTCGGGCTCGGTAAAACGACCATCATCTTTCAAAGCTTCCGCTAATTTCGACAATTGCGTAGTTGTTGCAACATAAGCCGCAAAAACTCCGCCTGGCTTCATAGCGTTATATGCCATTTCAACGCAATCCCATGGCGCCAACATATCTAGAATTACTCGATCAAAATCGTTTTTGTGCTCCATATCTTGCACTGCGCCAATTTCGAGGTGCCAATGATCTGGTTTTTCACCAAAATATGAGGTGACATTTTTCTCCGCGATTAGTGCAAAATCCGCACGTTTTTCAAAAGAATATACGGAACCATTTGCACCAACCGCTCTTAATAAGGAAATGCTTAAAGCCCCACTCCCAGCTCCAGCTTCTAAAACTTTGGCGCCTGGAAAGATATCCGCATATCCAATTATTAAAGCGGCATCTTTAGGATAAACAATCGTGGCTCCTCTAGGCATTGAAAGCACAAAATCTGTTAAAAGAGGGCGAAAAGCTTGATATTTTGTTCCGGCATTTGTGGTGAAAATAGATCCTTCGGGTGCGCCAATCAAAATATCATGCTCGATCCACCCTTTGTGCGTATGGAATTGACCGCCCGGTATTAAATTTATTGAGTACAACTTACCTTTTTCATCTGTTAACTGGACGCGATCTCCAATTCGAAATGGTCCAGAAGGATTAAATTTCATATCAAAATTCTATCTACTAAATTACGCATAAACTAATTGCGCATGGATATCTCTTAATTTCGCGAGCGTAACTAGATTTAGTGATGGCAATTTGTAGAGTCGTGGACTCACCGGCAATTCGCCTAGATGCGAAACCCCCACTACAACTGCGCCACTGGCAATTGCTGATGAAACTCCGACATAAGAATCTTCTACAATTAAACATTCGTTAATATCGACATTGAGATACGCCGCAGCTTTCAAATATCCTTCAGGTGAAGGTTTGCTCTCTGCGACATCATCACAGGAAATAGTGATAGCGAAACGCTCAAATCCGATCGACGAGAGGGCCGCATTTACTAATGACCTAGAACTTGCTGTTACCAATGCCATTGGTATTTTTGCCATGTAGCATTCATCAAAAAGTTCTCCAGCCCCGGCCGCGTAATCTACTCCGGCCGCTAATTTCTTTTCCATCCGTGCAATTAAATCGTTGGCAAAAAATTCTGGGTTTGCTTGGTTACCCGTCTTCTCCGCCATGTATGCACCAACTCTTGGCATCGGACCACCGAGACAAGCAATCTGATCCAATTCATCCCATTTAGTATTGAAACTTTGCATTAATTCTTGTTCGGCTTCCAACCAGAGTGGTTCAGAATTTATTAAGGTGCCATCCATGTCCCAGAGAATTGCTTTAATAGTTGAAGATTTCTCACGTTGCATTGAAATACTTAGCTTCGGGATGATGCAAAATAATTGCAGAAGTGGATTGTTCCGGATGCAATTGAAACTCTTCAGAAAGTTCTACACCAATTCTTTGCGGTTCAAGAAGCTCGCAAAGTTGAACTTGTTGTTCTAGATCTGGACAAGCTGGGTAACCAAAGCTGTAACGAGAGCCACGATACTGTTGATCCAAAATGCCTTCTAATGTTTCCCCATCTTCATTGTGAAATCCCAATTCTTCTCTTACCCTGCCATGCCAATGTTCAGCAAGCGCTTCGGTTAATTGAACCGATAATCCGTGTAGCTCTAAATATTCTCGATAACGATCTTCGGCAAATAATTTTCCGGTGGCTTCGCTAACGGACTGCCCCATAGTTACAACGTGAAAAGCCACTACATCTATTTCTCCCGAATTTTTTGATTTAAAAAAATCACTCAAACAAAGCCGTCGATCTCTGCTCTGTCTGGGAAATGTAAATCGAGTTCTTTCTTCGCCAGATTTTGCACCTTCGTGATGCAAAATTATCAAATCATTATTTTCGCTGACACATGGGAAGTATCCGTATACCACCGCTGCGTTTAACCAACCATTTGCTTGGACCTGATTAATTAGAGACCGTAACCGAGGCCGACCTTCACTCTCCACCATTGATTCATATTCACCTCTGGAGCTTTTCAATCCCCATTGCCCCACAAATAAAGCACGTTCGTCAATTGCGCCAGAATAATCAGCTAGTGAAATACCTTTTACAACTCGGCTCCCCCAAAATGGTGGCGTTGGTATTGGATTATCTTTAAGTACATCACTACGAACGATATCTATAGCCGAACCGACTGGTGTCAACTTGGCAGGTCGAGTTCGTCGTTCCTTTAATTCTGGCAATTTAGCATTAGGGTCGCCACGTTTAATCAACATCATGGTGTCCATTAACTTCAGGCCTTCAAATGCATCTCGAGCATATCTAACAGTGCCGGGGAAAATATTTGCTAAATCCTGTTCCACAAAAGTTCTCGTTAGTGCCGCACCACCCAATATTACTGGCCAGCTATTCGCAAGATTTCTTGATTCCAACTCCAATAGATTTTCTTTCATTATTACTGTTGATTTTACTAAAAGCCCGCTCATCCCAATAACATCCACTTTATTAGATTCGGCCGCATCGATAATTTGATTAATACTCTGTTTAATTCCGATATTAACTACGGTGTAACCATTATTGGTCAAAATTATATCAACAAGATTTTTGCCGATATCGTGAACATCTCCCTTTACCGTAGCTAACAAGATGGTTCCGCGGCCGGCATCGTCAGTTTTTTCCATAAAAGGTTCTAAGATCGCAACTGCGTTTTTCATCACCTCTGCTGATTGCAATACAAACGGTAACTGCATCTCCCCTTTACCAAATAATTCACCAACTATTTTCATGCCTTCTAAAAGATAATCATTAATAATTGCAAGTGGCGGAATTTGCTCTCTCAAAGCTTCTTGTAAATCAGCTTCCAATCCAACTTTTTCACCATCAATAATGCGCCTGGATAGCCGTTTACCAAGTGGCAACGCTGCCAATTCTGCAGCTCTGGTTTGTCGGGAGTTGGTTACCTCCACACCTTCAAATAATTCTAAAAATTTCTGCAATGGATCATAAATACAGAGATCGCCATCGAAACGGCGACGGTCGTATACCAAATCTAAAGCTACTTCCAAGTGTTTAGGATCGATACGCGAGATCGGCGTAATCTTTGATGGATGCACAATCGCAGAATCCAATCCAGCTTTTACTGCTTCTGCCAAAAAAACCGAATTTAATACTATGCGCGAAGCTGGATTAAGGCCAAAGGAAACGTTGCTGACGCCAAGTGTGGTTTGTACATCCGGAAATTCGGTTTTAAGTGTTCTGATCGCATTAATAGTTTCGATTGCGTCTTTACGAGTTTCTTCTTGACCTGTGGCAATTGGAAATGTAAGACAATCGATCATAATGTCGCAAGTAGGCAGATCCCAATTTTCATTTAGATCATTAATCAATCGCCTAGCCACTCGCACTTTCCATTCCGCATCTCGTGCTTGACCTTGTTCGTCGATCGTTAAACCAATCACGCTCGCACCATGTTCTTTTACGATTGGCATGATTCGAGCAAATCGTGAATCCACGCCATCACCATCTTCGTAATTGACAGAATTAATGATTGATCGACCACCTAGATGTTCCAAACCTGCCTTAATTACTGCGGGTTCGGTGGAATCGAGAACAATTGGCAAAGTTGCGCTAGTGGCTAATCGACTAGCAAGTTCAGACATATCTTTCACACCGTCACGACCAACGTAATCAACAGATAAGTCCAACATATGTGCGCCATCACGAATCTGGTCACGTGCGATCTCTAAACAAGTTTGCCAATCCTCTGCAATCAGTGCATCACGGAACGCTCTTGAACCGTTTGCATTGGTACGTTCACCAATTGCCATGTAAGTTAAATCTTGGCGAAAGGGCACAAACTGATATAACGACGAAGCCCCCGCCTCTTTCTCTGGATTACGAACCGGAATTTTTGCACCACGTAATTTTTGCGAAACCGCTTTCAGATGCTCTGGGGTTGTGCCACAACAACCACCTATCAATGAAACTCCATAATTTTCTACGAAATTTTGCAACGCGTTAGCTAACTCATCTGGCGATAATGGATAAAGAGCGCCATCTGGACCAAGGATTGGAAGTCCCGCATTTGGCATACATGAAATGCCTACCTCTGAAGTTTTACTCAAAGTACGAAGGTGTTCGCTCATTTCGGCTGGACCAGTGGCGCAATTCAAGCCAATCAAATCAATTCCAAGTGGCGTTAAGGCATTTAACGCCGCGCTAATCTCTGAACCAAGCAACATAGTTCCAGTCGTTTCAACGGTAACTTGTGCGATTAGTAGGATGTCGCGCTCAGAATTTGCAATTACAGAACGCGCACCATTGACTGCAGCTTTTGCTTGCAGTAAATCTTGAGTAGTTTCAATTAATAAACCATCGCAACCGCCATCAATTAAACCTTGGGAGGCAATTGCATACGCATCTTTCAATTTTTTATAATTAGTGTGTCCGAGTGTTGGTAATTTGGTGCCTGGACCAAGCGAACCTAACACCCAACGAGGTGCATTTTCCGTCGAAAACTCATCAGCGACTTGTCGGGCAATTTTCGCGCCAGCAAAAGCTAGTTCGTAAATTCGATCTTCAATTCCATATTCGGCCAGATTCGCCCAGTTGGCGCCAAATGTATTAGTTTCTACTGCATCAACTCCGGAAGCAAAATACTTCCGATGAATATCGGCTACAACTTCAGGGCGCGTAATATTGAGAATTTCATTGCAACCTTCATGATTTTGGAAGTCGGCTAATGATGGATTTGCCGCTTGCAACATAGTACCCATGGCGCCATCTGCAATCACAACTTGATTTTTAAGAGCGGTCCGCAATGATCCGGCGACTTTCCCTACTTTTAGAGCGCTCATTCCGCGTAGGTTATCGTAGGGTTGGCTTATGTACCTCTTTGAAAGCCGGTTTCCAATCCGTAATCCTGTGATGATCGCAGCATTTGAAGGATGGAATGACGCTGGTGAATCAGCTACCGGAGCGGTTTCTCATCTTTTAAATGAATGGGAACATCATCTAATTGCAAAATTCGAAGCTGAAGATTTTTATGATTTTCAAGTCAACCGTCCGCAGGTGAAAGTGGATGAAAATGTACTTCGGGAAATAATCTGGCCTAATACAGAAGTTTATGCCGTGAGCACACCGCAATTAGAACATGATTTCATAATTGCCAAAGGGATGGAACCATCCATGAGATGGCCAACTTTTGCCAAAGAATTACTTGATCTAGCAGATGATCAAGAGGTAACCATGCTGGTAACTATGGGCGCTCTACTTGCAGATGTTCCGCATTCTCGTCCAATATCGGTAAGCGGTAGCGGAGCTCACCCTGAAGTAGCAAAAAGATTGGGTGTGGAAATTTCGCGTTATGAAGGACCCACCGGAATTATTGGAATTTTACAAGATGCCTGTAATAAACGAGGTTTAGATGCGGTTTCGTTGTGGGCAGCAGTTCCGCACTATGTTTCACAACCTCCGTCACCAAAGGCTTCGCTTGCTTTAGTCAACGCGTTAGAAGATTTCCTGGAAATCTCTATTCCACAAGGGGCGCTACCGGAGGCTGCTAAAGATTGGGAACGATCAGTTGATGAAATGGCTATCGAAGATTCTGAAATCGGGGATTATGTAAAACAATTAGAAAACAATAAGGATGCCGCTGATTTACCAGAAGCTTCAGGTGATGCAATCGCGCGCGAATTTGAAAGATTTTTACGCAGGCAAGATGACGGTGCCTAAAAAGTTAACCCAAGTAGCGCATCGAAAGCTCGTGCAGCCTCACCAGGTAGCCCTCCCACAACTCCTTTTTCAGAATCAGAACACCACTTGCTAATTAGCTGGAAAACTTCAGGGGTATCAAGATCATTTGAAAGTGCCACAATTATCTGCTCTACCAATGGTTTAGTTGGTGCAACAACTTCTCTGGAAAGTGTGCTGCGAATTTTATGCACCAGGTCCGAAGCAACTTGAAGCCCTGCACCCGACCACATGCGATCTTCCCGGTAACGTCCCTGCATCAAACCAACCCGAATAACTACTGGGTCAACACCTTCTGCCAAAAGCGTTGATATGAATACTAAGTTACCTTTACTTTTACTCATTTTTTCGCCATTTAAACCGATCATTCCGGTGTGTACGAATATTTCGGCAAGATCGACCTTCGTTAACGCTTTAACTTGTACCGCGCTCATATAGTGATGCGGAAATATCAAATCGGAACCACCGCCTTGAATCGTTAATACTGATTCAGAGTTGCCTTTTGCATATTTAAGAGCAATTGCTGCGCATTCGATATGCCATCCCGGTCTACCTGGCCCAAAAGGAGAATCCCAACTAGGTTCACCCGGACGAGCTTTTAGCCATAACAAAGTATCTAGCGGATGCCTTTTCCCGGGTCTATCTGGATCGCCACCGCGTTCTTGAAATATTTTCAAAGATTCTGCCAAAGTAAATGGCAAGCTATCAATTGCACCTTCGCATTCTTTGATAGAAAGATATAGATCACCTTCAATGTCATAAATTAAATTCGCCTCCTGGAAAATTGCAATCTGCTTAAAAACTTCATTCATCGATTCAACGGCTCCGATATAGGAAGTTGGCGGGATTACATGTAGCGCAGTCATATCGGCGCGAAAAAGATCGATCTGACTCTCTGCAAGTTCGCGCCAATTTTGTCCATCTCTAGTTGCGCGTTCCAATAGTGGATCATCAATATCGGTGATGTTTTCTATAAAATTAACTTTAGAACCAGCGGCAAGTAAATAGCGATGAATCAAATCAAAAGTTATATATGTTGCAGCGTGACCGCAATGCGTAGCATCGTATGGTGTTATTCCGCAGACATATACTTCTATTTCTGTACGTCTTGAAATAGTTACGATTTGCTGCTTATAAGTGGAAAAAATACTCAGTTCTGGGATGTCGAAATCTAACGGCGGAATGTACAAATTTGGCCAAGATCGCATTGGCTAACCCTACTTCAAAATTTCCTAAATTGGCGGCCACGGAACTGCTGGCCAATCTCCGGACGGCTCTGGAAATTTGCGATTTTTCATTAATTTTTCAACGCGCTTGAATAATGCTGCAATTTCAACAGGAGTCAATAATTCCGTTAACTTCTCTGATATTTCGGCCTTTTGGGAAATGAGATTTTGCAATTGCGTTAATTCGGATTCAGATAATTCGGTACCACGCCATTGCCATAACACCGTCCGCAATTTGTCATCAGCATGCAAAGATGCGCCGTGATCAATTGCATAAAGCTGGGACGTGGCATCCATGAGTAGATGTCCAATTTTACGATCGGTATTATTGATAATTGCATCAAAAAAGGCAACGGTCCGTAGTTGATTATCGTTTGACTGCGCGTAGGAAATCACATCAAAAGATTCATCTATTTCAATCCACTCTTGTACTGCGCCAAAACCATATGGTCCGTCACGCAAAATAGTGAATGGCACAATTTGTAACGAAAGTTCCAAGTTTATTAAATAGGCGGCCACTTCTCGAGATGCCAAATTCCCATCTGGGAAATCCCAAAGTGGACGCTCCCCCGCAATCGGTTTGTAAATGATAGGAATTTCTGCGCCATTAGCAAGAGATATAACTGTTCCAAATAACGTAGCGTTGGATGCATCTATTAATCTACCTGTGATCGAAATTTGCGATTCAATTATGCTTTTTTCTATAAATTGGCGACCAGCACCATCCATCAACGTCGGTACCCGTTTGCTCTCGGACATAAGTGGCCGCTCGGATCAATAGGTAAAGCACAAAATGTGCAAGGCTGGCGACCAGCATCAACTACAGCCAGTGTTCTAACGACAAAATCCTTGATCTGTGAAAGTGTCAACCGGACGCGTAATAAATCCGGACCTTCTAAATCATCATCTGGAATAAGTTTAGGATCGCCATCTTCATCCAAATCACCTAAATCACCTAAATCATTGATAACCAATTGCTCCGAGATTGCTTGTGCTTCGATCATAACTTTTTCTTCCGCGTTTAACCAAGTGATAGCCATGATTCCCGCTCTAAAATCTTCGGTTATCGGTGATTCTAATGGTTGATCGTCTAAGCGACCCGCATCGGAGAAATCAGATAACGGTGACAACTTATTGTTTTTGCGAATTTCTTTTAGCAAAACTTGCAATCGTTCCACCAGAGCTACCGCCTGCGATTTCTCGATTGCTATTGTTACAAGATTGGTTCCGCTGCGCGCTTGAATGAAAAATGCCCGTTCGCCGGGTTCTCCGACGGTACCTGTTATAAATCGATCAACAGTTTGGAAGTTATTTATGATGCGTGCCATTTCTATTTCTTCTTCCTAATTTTTGCACCCGATCCGCCGCCTAGCGCAAACCGTTCACCACCAGCTTGAAATGTTTCAGTTTTAGAGTTAACTGTTAAAACTCGAAATTTACTGTTCTTAATCTCGATAGCCGTTATGGAGGCAGGATCTATCGATATTTTCTGAAAATTATTAAATTCCATATCTAGAGCAATGGCTGTAGCAACTTTAATAACATCTCCATGAGTGACCACCAGAATTACTCCGTTTTTATCTGCCTTCGAAATTTTTACTAAACCTCTTCTAACCCGTTTTTCTAAAGATTTAAAACTCTCGCCATTTGGGAATGTCACCGATCTTGGATCTTTTTGAACTCTTCGCCACAATGGTTTTAGAGCGAGTTGTTTCAATTTTAATCCGCTCCATGATCCATAATCCATCTCCACAAAATCTGGATTAATGATAACTTTCGGTATACGTCCAGAATTTTTTTTAATAGCTAACAAATAAGGATCGATAGTTTCGCGACATCGTTCCAGTGGACTTATATAAATTCTTTTAAATTTGAAGTTTTGATAATTTTTAGCAAAAATTTTCGCCTCTTTAACGCCATTTTTTGAGAGATGAATATCAGGTATTTGTCCTGCCAATATGCCGGCGCCATTAGCTTCTGAATGCGCGTGGCGCAGTAAAAAAATTACCGTCATGTCGCAAGATTAACCGCTAATTATCAAACATATTGCTAAGGTCTCCACTATGGAGCGAAGGAGACTAGGCAATAGTGGTCTCTTCCTTTCCCGCATAGGTTTAGGGACGATGACTTGGGGGCGTGATACCGACGAACATGAAGCGGCGGAACAGCTACGGGTATATCTTGATAACGGCGGCAATTTTATTGATACTGCAGCAGTTTATGGGGATGGTGATAGCGAACGAGTTTTAGGTGGATTTTTAGGCACCTTGGTACAACGCGAAGAAGTGATAATTGCGACAAAGGCGGGAATTAGTTTTAAAACTGGCGAGCGTAAAGTTAATAATTCTCGCTCATCATTACTTGCGGATTTGGATCGATCACTTTCACGCTTAGGCGTAGACCATGTCGACCTTTGGCAAATTCACACGTGGGATGAAAATGTACCGCTAGAAGAAACTTTATCGGCATTAGATTACGCAGTCTCATCTGGACGAACTAGTTATGTAGGAATTTCAAATTTTTCTGGTTGGCAAACAGCTCGAGCCATGACCATGCAAAATCCCATCTTCAACAAAGCTCCGATTATTTCAACACAGAACGAATACTCACTTCTAAAACGTACTGTTGAATCAGAAGTTCTCGCTGCAGCAATTTCACTCGATATCGGTTTTTTAGTTTGGTCACCTCTTGGTAGAGGTGTATTAACTGGCAAATACCGCAGTGGGATTCCTTCAGATTCTCGTGGCGCAAGTCCGCATTTTTCGGCATTCATCGAACCATATTTAAATGCTAAGAGCGCAAGAATCGTTGAGGCTGTTTGCGTTGCTGCAGAAGGACTTGGTTATTCACCGCTTGAGGTTGCGCTTGCTTGGGTGCGGGATGCCGCCGGCGTTACAAGTTCTATTATCGGAGCAAGAACCGGGGCACAACTTCGTGGCGCTTTGACTAGCGAAGAAATTTCGTTACCAATGCAAGTGCGCGAAGCATTGAACGAGGTATCGGCTTAACTATTGACTAGAAAATGGTGCAAAGTTCTAACACCGAACTTTAATCCGTCAACAGGTACTCGTTCATTTATTCCGTGAAAGAGCGGCATAAAATCCAAATCCACTGGGAATTTTATTGGGCTAAAACCAAATCCAACTATTCCGAGATCAGAGAGCGCTTTGTTATCGGTACCACCGCTCATTAAGTAAGGAACTGGGATACCTTCAGGATCTTCACTTTTAAGTGCTGCACACATCGCATCGACTAATGGCCCAGAAAAATCTACTTCAAGTGCAATATCTCTGGTCAAAATATCTACCTTGATTTCAGGTCCAACAATCGAGGCAATAGTTTCAGATAATTCTTGCTCATATCCAGGAAGGAATCTGCCATCTATTACCGCAGAAGCACTCTGTGGAATCACATTAGCCTTATATCCAGCTTCTAACATAGTTGGATTGGCGATGTTTTGCAGGGTTGCACCGATCATCTTTCCCAAGGACCCTAATTTTGGAATCAAATCCGTTAAATTCTTTTCGTCATAATCACTCTTAGTTAATTCCGCAATTTTTTTCAAAAGAATCTGTACAGTTTTAGTTGGTCGAATTGGCCATTTATGGCGGCCAATCTTTGCGACCGCTTCAGTTAATGCTGTTACTGCGTTCTCATTATTAATCATGGACCCATGTCCGGCAGTGCCCGTTGCAGTCAACTTCATCCAGTTAATTCCTTTTTCAGCAGTTTGCACAAAGTAGAGGCGATCTCCGGTTTCAAGTGTGTACGAAAACCCACCAACTTCAGATACTGCTTCGGAACAGCCAGCAAATACATCGGGGCGATGTTTAGCGATCCAACGGGAGCCATAAATGCTGCCAGCTTCTTCGTCCGCAAAAAAAACAACAACGATATCCCGTGGTGGCAGGTAACCAATTCGCGCCCACATTTTAATGATTGCAAGAATCATGGCATCCATATCTTTCATATCGATTGCGCCACGTCCCCAAATGCAACCATCTTTGATAATTCCACTAAAAGGATCAACTTCCCAATCAGCGGCATTAGCAGGTACCACATCAAGATGGCCATGTAGGACTAATCCTGGTCTTGAAGAATCGCTACCTTTTATTCGGGCAACCACGTTATGACGATTAGGCGCAGTTTCAATAAGTTCAGTTGCAATGCCTACGGATTTAAGTTCGGCAACAACATATTCAGCGATTGCGCGTTCGTCACCTTTGCCATCTCCAAAATTAACGCTAGGAATCCGAATCAATTCTTGACATAACCTAACTACATCGCTTTCTAATTCAGATACTTGCGCTGGCGTCAATGTGATGTTCATGGGCACATCTTCCCTGTTTTTTCGTAATATTCCTAACGTTTTCCTATCATTGGTTTTACTTGCTATCGTTTGCTCGCTAACCCCAAAAAGGGTTGCACCGGCCCAGGTGGCGGAATTGGCAGACGCGCTAGCTTGAGGTGTTAGTGCTCGAAAGGGCTTAGGGGTTCAAGTCCCCTCCAGGGCACGGTTGATTCAGATCCAGGTTTAGTAACGCTAAATTCGCCTAGTGAACTTGGAGATGGCCAGAGCTAAAATATTGGATGTTATTGATTATCCAAAACCAGGAATTGTTTTTAAAGATATAACGCCCCTGCTAGCCGATTCTCTGGCATTTAAATTCACGATTCGCACTTTTGCAGAAAAATTGGAATCTCTTAATATCGATTACATTGCAGGTGTCGAAGCTCGCGGTTTCATTATAGGAGCAGCGCTAGCAAATGAACTTGGTAAAGGTTTTATTCCAATAAGAAAACCTGGAAAATTGCCAAGAGCTACATTTCGACGAGAGTATAAATTGGAATATGGCGCGGACGCTTTAGAGGTTCACAGCGATAACTTGCCTATCAATTCCAAGATTTTAATTGTTGATGATGTGCTAGCAACTGGTGGTACTGCGATAGCTGCCGGTGAATTGATCTCCGACTTAAATTCGCAGATTGTTGGTTTTGCTTTTCTTTTTGAGATCGAAGGTTTGTCTGGAGCAGCACGCATCAAAGACTGCGGATTTAATACACCAGTATCGGTACTTTTTTAATATGAAAATATGCGAAATATCGAAATTAGTGAGAAGATGAGAATATGGCGGAACTGATCTATTACTGCGGCACGATGGATAGTGGTAAATCAACGTTGGCTTTGCAAACTGCACATAACCACCAAAGCCGTGGCCGTACTGGATTAATATTCACATCGCAAGATCGCGCTGGAAAAGGCACAATCTCGTCACGGCTAGGTTTGAAATCCGAAGCTCTCGAAGTGACAGCAGAATTGGATATCCATAGATTTGTAGTCGAATCACTTTCACACGGAAATCGAATTGATTATGTTATTTGTGATGAAGCTCAATTTTACCAACCAGAACAGATTGAACAGCTCGCGAGAATTGCAGATGGTTTAGGTATTGACGTTTTTGCATTTGGAATTCTTACAGATTTTAGAACCAAACTTTTTCCAGGCTCTGCTCGATTAGTTGAACTTGCCGACCGCGTAAATACGCTTCAGGTTGAAGCGCTGTGTTGGTGTGGCGAAAGAGCTACCCACAATGCCCGAACTGTTGGCGGCACAATGGTTACCGAGGGCGAACAAGTTGTAGTTGGAGATGTGACGGCATCGAATGAAGTTGCTTATGAAGTGCTTTGTCGACGTCACCATATGCGAAAAGTTACAGCGAAAATTTCCAAAGCAGCGCATACTTCCCCAGACCCGTTGCCGTTCAACCTATGAATTTAACGCGCGGTTACGCTGCCTTATCAGCAAAGGCTCCCCTTACGCCGTGGCGTTTTGAAAGACGCGATTTGGGCAGCCACGATGTAAAAATCGATATTTCATTCTCTGGAATCTGTCATTCCGACATTCATCAAGCTCGCGAAGAGTGGGGGAAGGCGATATTCCCGATGGTACCTGGACATGAAATAGCGGGAATTGTTTCAGAGATTGGCGCTAGCGTAACTAAATTTAAAATTGGTGATCATATCGGAGTTGGAGTTTTTGTTGACTCGTGTCGAAATTGCGCAAGTTGCCGATCCGGCGACGAAAATTATTGCGAAAAAAATATGACTGCTACTTATAATGATGTAGAACGTGATGGAGTATCACCAACTTATGGCGGATATTCTAATATTTTCGTGGTTAACGAAGATTATGCGATCGCAATTCCGAAGCATCTGGATCTCGCTGGAGTAGCTCCACTTCTTTGTGCGGGTATCACGCTCTACTCCCCTATGAAACATTGGAATGTGAATAGTAAATCCAAAGTTGCCATCATGGGATTAGGTGGTTTAGGTCATATGGGTTTGAAATTTGCAAAAGCAATGGGAGCTCACGTTACAGTGATCTCGCATTCAGAAAAAAAGAAAGACGATGCCTTTCGCTTGGGGGCAGATTCGTTCTTCGTTTCTACCGATCCTGAAAATCTTACTCAATTGAAAAACTCATTCGATTTGATATTTAATACGGTTTCAGCGGAACATGACATCAATCTTTATCTCAATACCTTGAAACTAAATGGCACTATCGTGGTGATTGGTTTACCAGGTAAGCCATTTTCAGTAAATGCCGGCACACTTCTTGG
The DNA here is from genome assembly GCA_964632545.1 of uncultured Bifidobacterium sp. Taxonomy (GTDB): domain Bacteria; phylum Actinomycetota; class Actinomycetes; order Nanopelagicales; family Nanopelagicaceae; genus UBA7398. The sequence goes on from CAZWBQ010000003.1 coordinate 44,818, forward strand.
TGCACGTCGAAGCATGGCAGGTTCGATGATTGGCGGGATGAAGGATTTACAAGAGATGATCGATTTCTGCGGTGAAAAGAATATTTTAAGTGAAGTAGAAATTGTCGCTCCAGAGCAGATAAATCAAGCTTTTACTAGAACAGTGGCAAGCGATGTGCGATATCGTTTTGTAATCGACGCTTCAAAATTTTAGAGAAACTGATGTACTAACAACGCCACAACTGGAGCGATTGCTAACGCAGGTAATAAATTCCCAACTGCTATATCCCTGATTTTTAATAACCGTAGGGCTATACCAAGTAACATCACACCACCGACTGCAGTCATAGTTGAGATTTGATAATCTGCAAGGATCGCACCCAAAAATAGCCCTAGTAACGTCCAGATACTTTGATAAATACCTACGGCTAGCGCAGAGAGAGCAACTCCCCAACCTAATGAAGCTGCGAATGCAATTGAGGCGAAAAAATCCAACATACTTTTAAGAACCAATTGATCTATTCCAGTACCCATGCCATCAGAGATACTGCCTAGAATTGCTAGAGGCCCAATCGCAAATATCAGAGAAGCGCTCACGAAACCATCTACAAATGGTGAAGTTCCGTTGGGGTCGAATTTATTCTTCAATCTAACGCCAACACCTTCTAATTTGGCTTCGATATTTAAAGCCGATCCTAAAATCGCACCTATTAAAAGCGTAGCTAAAACAGTTAGCAGCGTCCATCCGTTAGGAACTGCCCTTTTAAAATTAGGATCCCAAATTGCATAAATGGCGCCAGCCCCAGAAATTAAAGTTATAAAACCTAAAACATCAGTTACAAGATTACGGGTAGATTCTTTAAATTTTTTACCTAACAGCATTCCAATCAAAGATCCAAGCACTATTGCAACTATATTTATTGCAGTTCCTACGCCTGGAAACATTAGATAAATTTCAAAATCGATAGAGCACCTATTATTAGGCAATAGATTGCGAAGGGGTACAAAGTTCGACTTTTAAACCATTTAACTAAAAAAGAAATCGAAAAATAAGTTGCCATAAACGAAACTATTGAACCTGCTATTACGGGCCCGGCTAAATGGCGTAATTCTGGCGTGAAAAGTTCTGGCAATTTAAGCAAACTCGCGCCAGCTATAACCGGAAGCGCCAAAAGAAATGCGAATTCCGCAGCAACGCTATGGTGCATCTTCCGCAATAACCCAGCGCTAATTGTTATTCCAAAACGGCTGATTCCTGCAAAAAGCGCCAAACTCTGTCCAAATCCTACAGCGATCGCTGATAGCGGATTTATATGATCCGCAATGTTTTCAGTTTTCAAATTAGAACTTGCTTGCCGCGAAGATTTTTTAGATAAGCGTTCTACTAAAACCAAAATCAAACCGTTTAGCGTTAGAAATATGGCGCTAGGTAATGGATCGCCGAAAAGATTTTGTAAAGGTTCTTCAAAAACAAAACCAAGCACTGCCACGGGAATCGTTGCAATAATAATCATTAAAAACAATTTAGTATTTGGCGAATCTAATTTTCGCTTCTGGATACTTCGCACAGAATCTGTAAACATTGAAAACCATCGGTTTCTGAAAACCAAAAATAACGCCAACGCACTCGCCGCATGCAAGGCGATTGTGACAGTTAGATAAGGTGATGCCGGATCGGTAATGAAACTCGCCCAACTTCCGCCAACCCAAGCTGGAATCAAAACCGCATGACCCAAACTTGAGATTGGAAAGAGTTCTGTGATCCCCTGTATTAAACCAGTGAGAATTGATTGCGAATATGAAAGTTCCATTGCGGCAGGCTACCCAATTTATTTTCAGATAATTCATAGTAGGGTTCTAGAATGAGTCGAAGTTTTAGTGAGTTTTTGAGACCGCATCGAACAATTCCATTAACCCCTTGGACCGCGCCTGCCAGGTGGGCAATCACTCCCTTCCGATTTCTAATTCTTTTCTCGGGATTGTTTGTTTTTGGTATTGGCGAAGCTTTTCTTTTGCAATCTGGAATCGGTAACTCGCCTTGGACGGTTCTGGCCGAAGGATTATCGCTCCATTTCCCTATTCCTATTGGTGGTTCAACTGCGTTAATTAGTTGCGTTGTTTTACTCTTTTGGATACCACTTAAAGAGCGACCTGGTTTTGGCACGCTTCTTAATATCTTTGTGATCGCTGGAGCGCTGCAAATCGGAAAAACTCTTATCCCACATCAATCAAATTTCCTTCTCGGTTTACTTTTTGCTTTGATAGGTATCGGAGCAGTTGGAATGGGTAGTGGAATTTACATAACTTGTGGCCTAGGTCCAGGCCCAAGAGATGGGCTAATGACAGCCCTTCATAACCGAACTGGAATTCGGGTCGGACGGGTTCGATTAACGCTCGAAATCCTGGTGTTGACGGCTGGATGGCTATTAGGCGGCACAGTTGGTGTTGGCACAGCTTTATTCGCGCTCCTAATTGGCCAATCTATTGCGATTTGTTTCGGTGTTGTTTCCCGAGTTACTCCAAAGTAGGGCGTACGGTTTAATCCTTCCCCCGGTCTGTGGACCGTCTCCGCACGGGGTCGCAAACACCCCCGATACCAAAACAGATGGGGTAGGTCATGCTCGATAGTTATTTTAAGATCTCGCAACGTGGCTCGACCGTAGGACAAGAAGTACGCGGCGGCGTCGTTACTTTCTTCACGATGGCATACATCGTGGCGCTAAATCCATTGATTATTGGGCTAGCGAAAGATGGCGATGGAAAGTTTCTCGGTGGCGGAGATGCGCCAAACCTTGCGCTAATTGCTGCTGCTACCGCTCTTGTGGCGGGTGTAATGACAATACTTATGGGAGTAGTTGCTAATTTCCCATTAGCACTTGCAACCGGACTTGGATTAAACACTTTCGTTGCCGTTGGAATTGCTTCACGTATGACGTGGGCAGATGCAATGGGCCTAGTTGTACTCGAAGGTTTAATCATCACTGTGCTAGTACTTACTGGTTTCCGTGTTGCAGTATTTAAAGCGGTACCAACTCAACTTAAAGTAGCCATTTCAGTTGGTATAGGTCTTTTCATCGCATTGATTGGACTTGTCGACGCTGGTTTTGTTCGTCGAACTGCTTCAGGTCCAGTACCTGTAACACTTGGCGATAGCGGAACTTTAGTTGGTTGGCCGGTTTTAGTTTTTGGATTCGGTCTACTTCTAATGGTTGGCTTAATGGTTCGCAAAGTTAAAGCTGCGCTCCTCATCGGAATTGTGGTTTCTACAATTGTTGCGATCGTTATCGAATCTTCGCTAAAAATCGGTCCGAATTTTGACGGTGCTACCGGTAAAGTGAATCCAAAAGGTTGGGGCTTAAATGTTCCAGCTATGCCTGATTCTGTTGTAGCAACTCCAGATTTTGGTTTGCTCGGCCACTTCAATTTGTTTGGATCTTTTAGCAGAATTTCTGTCGTTTCTGCACTCTTAATTGTTTTCACGCTTTTATTAGCAGACTTCTTTGACACGATGGGCACCATGACAGCCATTGGACAAGAAGCAGGTCTAGTTGATCGTGACGGTAACGTGCCAGGGGCAGAAAGAATTCTGATTGTTGACTCAATCGCTGCCGCTGCTGGTGGCGCTGCTGGTGTTTCCTCAAACACTTCATATATTGAATCTGCATCGGGTGTTGGTGAAGGCGCACGCACTGGCCTAGCTTCAGTTGTTACGGGAATTTGTTTCTTACTAACAACATTCTTAGCGCCTTTGGTTGCAGTAATTCCTTACGAAGCCGCTACCCCAGCGTTAGTAATTGTTGGTTTTCTAATGATGACCGGTATCAAACAAATTGATTGGGATGATCTAGGAATAGCAATTCCAGCATTCTTAACAATAATTTTGATGCCATTTACCTACAACATCTCTGTCGGTATCGGCGCAGGTTTTGTAACTTACGTAGTAATTCGATTCATTCAAGGACGCAAGAGCGAAATTCACCCGCTGTTGTTCCTAGTATCGGGTCTATTTATGATTTATTTCCTAGCTTCGCCAATCAATGCTTGGATCGGGTAATAAATTAACAAGCTGTATAGATAGAAAATAGGGCCCAAATTATTGGGCCCTATTTTCTATAAAGCTATTGCAAAATAACGACCATTTCGAATCTCTAACGAAATTGAAATACCATAAAGTTCAGTGAGTGATTCTGCTGTAAGGGTTTCAGCAATTAAACCCTGGTGTAGCGCAGTACCATTTTTAAGTAGCAAAACATGAGTCGTACCAGTTGGAATCTCTTCAATATGATGAGTCACGATCACCGTTGCTGGTGCAGTGGGTTCCGCTGCAAATTGTGAAATTCTGCGCAATATGTCTTCACGTCCTCCTAAATCTAATCCAGAGGCTGGTTCGTCAAGTAGTAATACTTCGGGATCGGACATGATCGAACGCGCAATTTGAACCCGTTTTTTTTCACCTTCACTAAGCGTTCCAAATAACCGATCTCCTAACTCCCGTACTCCGAATGTAGTAAGAAGGGCTTTAGCTCGGGACTCATCCCATAAATCATAAACTTCTTGCCAACGTTCTAACATTGCGTAAGCCGCAGTTAAAACTGTATCCATAACCTTTTCTTCCGGTGGCAGAAGATCAATCATTGCACTTGATGTAAAACCAATTCGATTACGTAACTCGAAAACATCAACTTTCCCAAGTTCTTTGCCAAGTATTGATACTGTTCCCGTAGTTGGATGCGCCAAAGTTGCGCACATTTGCAAGAGCGTTGTTTTACCAGCGCCATTGGGCCCAAGAATCACCCATCGCTCTCCTGTAGCAACTTCCCAATCAAGCGGCCCCAAAATGGTTCGCGCACCTTTACGGACCGAAACATTTCGGAAGGATAAAACAGCGCTCATAGGTGAGAAAGATACCGATAAACTCGTCGAGTGAGCGGACAAACACAGAAGAGCGATAACTCTAAATTCATTGGTCTCTTGCTTTTTAGTGGAACCGACAGAGCCGGAACTGCCTCGGAGATTTTCGCCGCACTATCGCCATTCTCAATTAAAATCCTTGATTTGGAAGAGATATTGATCAGCGATCGCACTATTTTTACAATTCAAATTGAACTAGATCCAGCGCATGCGGACGTTCTTGAATCTGATTTGCAATTAATCGCAACAAAACTTGATCTAGATTTCGCCGCACATTTTTCGAACTTCACGCATTTCCAGTCTAATGCAACTAGCGCAAAAATGATCTTGGTTGGGGATTTTTTTACCCCGAAAGCCTTATCAGCTTTAACTTCTGTCATCACTAAAAATGGTGCGAACATTACGAGAATCTCTAAAATCATCACCGATCCACTCCTTGCCATTGAATTTGTTATAAAAATCGAGGCGCAGAAATTGCCGGAGTTGCGGAAGGAAATTGCCGCAGTCGGCCGTGAACATAAAACTGCGGTGACAGTACTTGATAATAACGCCAATAGTTATGGCAGAAAACTACTAATCTGCGATGTAGATTCCACTTTAATAGCGGAAGAAGTTATCGATCTGCTCGCAATTAAAGCAAATATGGGAGATGAAGTGGCAGCGATCACCGCCGCTGCAATGCGTGGTGAATTAGATTTCAAAGAATCTTTAACCAAACGCGTTCAACTCTTGGCTGGTCTTGATGCAAGTGCCTTAACTGAGATTAGAAAAGATATCCATTTAACGCCAGGTGTTAAAAATCTGGTAACGCAAATGCTGGTCCGTGGCCATTTAGTAGCAGCGGTCTCCGGCGGTTTTGTAGATGTCATAGAAGATCTAATGCAAGAAATCGGAATAACTAAATATCGAGCGAATAAACTTGAGATTCAAGATGGAAAATTAACCGGAAAATTAACCGGAAAAATAATAGATAGCCACGCCAAAGCAGAAACTTTAATTGATTTAGCTAACGAAGCCGAGATTGCATTATCAAATACGATCGCAATTGGTGATGGCGCTAACGATTTTGAGATGTTGAAAGTAGCAGGAACAGGAATTGCCTTTAACGCAAAGCCAGTCTTGCATCAAGTTGCCGATATTGTGCTCAATGTAACGAACCTAGATTCAGTGCTCTATTTACTGGGTATCACTAGTTTAGAAATCAACGGTAATTAACGGTTTAAAGGCGACTTGCGTGAATATCTGTAACTAAAATTCCTCGAGCCCCCGCTTCATAAAGTTCGTCCATAACTAGATGAATATTTTTTCTTAACACCATCGCCCGCACAGCGGACCAGCCATTCTTTTGTAGAGGCGAAACCGTTGGCGACTCGATACCTGGAGTAATTGCGCAGGCAGCCTCCAAATTAGCACTTTCGACATCGTAATCGACCAAAACATATTGTCTAGCGATAACAACTCCCGATAATCGGCGAATTAAAGTTTCAATTTGCTGGGACCTAATTGCGCCAACTCGTTCAATTAGAATTGCTTCACTTTGTAAAATCGGTTTACCAAAAACTTTAAGTCCTGCTTGCTTTAAAGTACCGCCAGTTGAAACCACATCAGCTATTACATCAGCTACGCCAAGGCGAATTGAACTTTCCACTGCACCGTCAAGTTTAACTATGGTCGCATTAATCCCAGTTCTTTTTAAATAAGACGAAACAATTCCAGGATAGGCAGTTGCTATCCGTTTGCCTGAAATTGCTGACTCATCATTAATATCTATTTCTGCTGCAAATCTAAAAGTACTCTTGCCAAAATCCAAACCGATGATCTCTGCTGCGTTCGCTGCAGAATCTATCAACAAATCCTTGCCAGTGATACCAATTTGTAATTCACCGGAGCCTACATATACCGCAATATCTCGAGGTCGTAAATAATAGAATTCCACATCATTTTCTGGATCAATGAAAACCAAATCTCTTGCGTCATTACGTTGTCGATAACCTGCCTCCCGCAAAATTGCAATAGCAGCATCTGACAACGAACCCTTATTTGGTAACGCTATTTTCAATGTCATGGAATTTAATTCTCCACGCTCTTATAGATTCGCATAAATCTCATCTAACGAAATCCCACGAGCAATCATCAACACTTGCAAATGGTAAAGAAGCTGACTTATCTCCAACGCCAAGGCTTTATTTGTCTCGTGCTCAGCCGCTAACCAAACTTCGCCAGCTTCCTCAATTATTTTCTTGCCGATTGCATGTATCCCAGAATCTAATTCAGAAATAGTATTTGAATTCTCTGGACGGTTGACCGCAATTTGGTTCAATTCCGCCCAGAGAGTTTCAAAGTTCTTCATCCCGATATTTTACTAGAGTTGAACTCGCTCTCGCTTTGAGATTTTGAGCCAGGAAATGAACCCCCAGAGCACAAATGGCAGGTAAATTGCATAGAGAGTTCCGGTTGGGTAATAACCGTTTTTGAATGCGAACGGCACTCCGACCAAATCTACTGCTACCCAAACCAACCAGAATTCAACATATCCACGGCTCATTCCGAAAGTAGCTAAAGCTGTTCCAGTAAAGATCCAAGTATCCACAAGAAGCCACGTTCCGCTCTCCCCTAATAATTTAAAAATCTGATATGCAAGCAGATAGAAAATTACGATTGCTGGCACCAAGAACGTTTTTTCTTTACTGGTAGTCCATCTTGGCGAAACAACTGGCTTTAAATCACCGCCAGTTTTTCGGGATGCGCTCCATCTAAACCATCCATAAATACTCACTAATATCAAAAGAAGATTGCGTCCGGCTTGACCGTAGAAATTTGCATGCTCCTTATTATCTCCAAAAGAGAAAACTGCTCCAAGGAAAACTGTAAAAAGCAGAGCATCCCCAATAATTCCGATTGGCCAAGCTGCCACTTTTCGACGCATTCCGAAAACTGCACTTGTTAAACCCAAAGATCCACCAATAACTTCACGCCATGCAATGGATTTGGAACCGAAATGAATTTGCGCTTCAAATAACCATTTTAAAATCGACATAATTGCTCCCTTAAATAAGCCGAGGGAGAGCAAACCGAGCCCTGGCAAAAAATACATAGCCAAGTACTCCGCGTTTTCCTTTATCCAGACTTTAACTGTCGGTCTCGGAATTACACCAAGTCAACCGATCTATGGCTTAGATCGGGTCGCGGACTTTAACCGCCGGTTCGGATTTACACCGACCCCCGGAAACGTGTAACGAAAGTATGCCACTTCTAACTTATATACGCATCCTGAGCTATTGCTCGGAGTTTATTAACCATTTCGCTTGGATCGTTGGCGCGATATACGGCGCTACCAGCAACAAATGCATCTGCTCCCGCTTGGCTGGCCATTGCAATAGTTTCTTCTGAAACTCCGCCGTCAACTTGCAACCAAGTATCGTTAAACCCATTGCTACGCAACCAATTCCTCGCTGTTTTAACTTTAGGCATCATATCTTTCATAAAACTTTGGCCACCGAAACCAGGTTCAACTGTCATAACTAAAATCATGTCAATCAGGTTTAGATATGGTTTTATAACATCAATTGAAGTGTTCGGCTTTATCGCTAAACCGGCTCTAGTTCCAGATTCTTTGATTTTAGAAAGCGTCGCAGCAACATGCTCAGTTGCCTCATAATGAATAGTTACGCTTACCGCATCTGTCAAAGCATAAGCTGGACCAGCGTGATCTGCTTTCTCCACCATCAGATGAACATCAATCGGCAGCACGCTTTCGTTAATGATCTTTTCCGCGCTAGCAAAATCAAAAGTAAAGTTAGGAACAAAAATATTGTCCATGATATCTAGATGAATTAGATCCGCACTCTTTGCCACCCGCATTATCTCATTAGGGAGATCATCGAAGTTAGCATTGAGGATACTTGGACAAATACGTATCATGAGTGGGTCACTTCACCTCTCTTCTTTTTTAATAACGCCATAAACATAGCATCAGTTCCGTGAATATGAGTCCACAATTGAAACATGCCATCGTCGAGGAGTGCAGATGTGTACCCGCCGCGCGCTACCCCTTTTGGAATTGGCGCGAGTTCAAAATCTCTATGCGTTCTTAAAAATTCCTTAACTTGGAATCTAGTTTCATTTAAATGTGGCGAGCAAGTTACATATGCGATCAAGCCATCGTCCTGCAAAATTTCAGTCGCGCTATGCAGCAACTCTTTTTGTAATTGCATTAAAGATTTAAGATCATTTATTGAACGGCGCCATCGTGTCTCCGGGCGACGTCTTAACGCTCCTAAACCCGTACATGGCGCGTCTATTAAAATTCGATCGAATTTATTCTCAGATTTAGCAAAACCCATTTTTGACAATTCCCGACCATCATGCGAAATAACTTCTCCGATTTTGATAACCTGATTGACTAGTTCGGCTCGAGCCTCCGAAATTTCGTTTGCTACAAATACATCAGAGCTTTTGCTTAAAAGTGAGGTGAGTAATGCACTTTTCCCGCCGGGACCAGCGCACATATCCAACCAGCGCAACTTTTTTCCTGAATCAGTTGCAGTTGCATGGAATATTTCAGTTACTAACTGTGATCCATAATCTTGAACTCCAGCATTTCTACTCCTAATTGCCGAAATCAAACCAGGATTTCCATCGTAAGCGGCGGCAAAATTACTATCTGTTAACGCAACGGCACCGGAATTTTCTAAATCTGTTACTGAACAAAAATTTGGCCATGCAACCAAAGTTGGTTGCGCTGGTAGATTATTCGCAAGCAATAAATCTGAGACATTTTTGTAATCTTTAAGATGATCCAAATATGCTGAAACAATCCATTCAGGGTGTGAAAATTCAGTAGCTAAGAATGAAATTTTATCTTCCACATCGTCCAAATTGAACGCCACTACTTCTTGTGGTATTGAATTTGTCATATTTCGTAGTACTGCATTAACAAATGATCCGCTAGATTCACCAGCAACTTTTCGAGCCAATTCCACAGTCGCAGAGACAGCGGCATGATCTGGGATTCTCATCTCATAAATTTGGTGAACACCCAAACGCAAACAAAGTAAAACCTTCGGATCTATCTGAGCCAATGCTCGTGCCGCACTTTTAGCTATTCTGGAATCATGTTTACCCTGCATCCGTAAAGTTCCATAAACCAGTTCAGTTACAAAAGATCTATCCCTCAAATCAAGTTCGCTTTTTTCAAGTCGTTTTGGCAACAATAAATTGCTATACCCGCCTTCAAAAGTGACTTCATGCAGTGTTTCATATGCCATTAAACGCGGAAGATCCGGGTTCGGTTTAGAGTAGCTCCGACTATCAGATCTTTTCACAAATACTTCCGTTCGCTAATCGCGCACCGCGGAACCAGTCAGATGCTGACATTGTTCTTTTTCCTTCTGGAGTAACGATCTCTAACGCAATTGCACCTTCTGATGTACCAACATGGATCGCTTCACCAACTTGACGAATTTCACCCTCGTTATATTGGGAATTAACTCTGGAGGCTTTGTTCACCACAATTCTAGTTCCATTAATTTTTGTCCATGCGCCTGGATTGCTAGTCATCGCTCTGATCAGAGAATCCACTTCTTTACTAGTTTGTGCCCAATCAATAGCAGCATCTGATTTAGTAATTTTTGGAGCAAACGTTCCATGCCCGCTTTGCGGTTCTGGCGAGGATCCAGAAAGTAATAAATCAATAGCTTTCAATACCGAGACGCTACCTAATACTGAAAGCTCATTTAACAACGAATCTGTTGTTGAAGATTCAGATATCGCTAGTTTCGCAGAGGTAAAGATAGGACCTGTGTCCATGCCTTTTTCAAGTTTAAAAACCGTTACTCCAGTTTCAGCATCACCATTGATCAGCGCCCACTGCACTGGCGCAGCGCCACGCCATCTTGGCAGTAAGGAAAAATGCAAATTGAGCCAACCTAATCTAACTTCTGCGAGTAGTGATTCCGGTATTAATTTGCCATATGCGATTGTGATCACTATATCTGGAGAAACTTCCACAATGGTCTCTGCCAGTTCGGCAAAATCGTTTGGTTTAAATACCGATCTCCCAGTTTGATTACTCCAATTTACAAAATCATTTGGAGTAAGCGTTCTCCCTCTTCCGGCTGGAGCATCTGGCGTACTGATTAATCCCACTAATTCATATGAACTATTTTCCAACGCTTCCAAAGTAGGTATAGCCACTAAGGAAGATGATGCAATTGCTATTCGCAAAGTAATTACAATCCCAAACCATTGGTTTGATGGGGAGATATCTTGAATTTTGGTGTAATACCGCGATCATTGGCTGCCATAAACCACTCCGATTCGCGAATTTCGGCCATAGCTTGTTTTCGTAAATCTTTCGGAAGCCTATCGATAAAAAGGATGCCATCTAAATGATCAGTTTCATGTTGCAATGCTCTAGCCAGCAATTCACTACCCTCAATCACAATAGGTTCACCATGCATGTTAAAACCTTTGGCAACGGCTCGTAGTGCTCTTGGAGTTTCATAACTCAATTCAGGAAAAGATAAGCACCCTTCCTCACCATCTTGTAATTCTTGGCTTAAATCTAACGAAGGATTTATCAAATGCCCAAAAGTGTCGTTAACATGCCAAACAAATACTCGCAACGGAACTCCAATTTGTGGTGCAGCGAGCCCGGCACCTGGTGCATCAATCATGGTATCCGTTAAATCCGTAACTAGAGTACGCAATTCTTTATCGAAATCTATTACAGCCGCAGCGGGTGTAGCCAGAATTGGGTCCCCGAATAATCTAATCGGTTGCAACGCCATGAACGTACTCTATCTGAGATTAAATAGTAAACGGGTCAACTTGCACGCGAAGTGGTTTCTTACCTTTAGCGCTGCGATAACGCTGCAAATCGTAAATGATTTCTCCCAATTTCGCCCCATTTGCGATCGGAACTTTCAAGATAATTTTACTATTTAATTTATCAACTTGAGATGGACCCAAAATATCGCAGGCAAAACTTTTCTCATCTTTGAACTGCTGCGCAATCTGATTGATTTCCTTACTTTCACTTTGCACTTCAATGAATCTGGAGAAAGGTGGCAGTGATAATTCCCGTCTATTCTCTAGCTCCGTTCTACTTGATTTTAAGGGGGCACTTTGCAAAATCGATTGAACTTCTGGGTGTGACTCAGGTAGTGAGAGGTAAATGTCTCCCCCTGGTTTAAGTGAGGTAAGTGCATTTAGCCATCTATATCTAGCTTCCTCTTCACTTCGCAAGAAGGGACGATTAAAAATTGATTTTCCATCTAACAACACAATTGCGCCATACCCATTGGGGGTAGCAGGCTCACTCCCTGGCGTGGCAATCACGATAACTTTCTCATCATCAATCGAGTCTTTCGACATCTTCCCGTTCGAAGAAATAATTAATACTTTTGGAAATGCCTTACCGAACTCTTCTAAATGACGTTCGTCACCCTTTTGGTATCGGTGCAATTTCCCAGTGTTACAGTATTTACACTTCCATTCTGGATATTTTTCGTTGCAAAGCAGACACTCTGGCGTTCCTATATTTTTTCCAATTATAAGTTTGCCACCACACCGGCAGAGCGCCTGATTTTTACATTGATTACATGTTGCCGAATTGAAATATCCGCGTTCGGCTACGACAACCAGAACCGGACCGGTACTCAATCCTTTACGAATAACTGTGAATAGATTTTTTCGGGCAAAATCGTCACTCTCGGCTGTTATTGACCATTTCCTCTCATGTGAAAATATTTTTTCCGGTGTGAAAAAAGGTAACCACTTGCTATCAACTAAACGCAGAAGTTCCAACGAGGGCGAAGCATCCAAGAACCAAAGCGAAATACTCTCAGTCGTAGAACGTAAGAGCGCTAAATCCCTGGTGTTTGCGTAGGGTGATCTACGTTCGAAATGCGAGGGATCCGATTCATTGAGAATAATCAGATTTTTTAAATTCGGTATAGGTGCAAATATTGCAGACCGATTACCAATTACTAGATTCTTTTCGCCACGCAATATTTGCAAAAATGCGGAGTATCGATCAGTTTTTGCTAGTGATGAATCAAATCTGATGAAATCTATCGCTCCAATATCAGAGAGATACTTTTCTAATCGGTTTAAATCCTTTAAATCGGGCACGATCACCAGCGTTGCACCGGTTTGAATTTTTCGTTGAATCATCTCTGTAAGTAAGAGAAAAGTATCAATAGCTGTCGGAGCTAAAATTGCGCCGTTACCCGTTCCAACTAGCGCAGCTATTTTTGCACCGTAAATGCTCTCTAAAAGCGTATTCTTTGAAGTTGCAATCTTTCTCTTGGGCGCAACATTTAAAGCCGGATTTCCGATAGTTCGCTCACAACTAGCAACTCTTGCCGGTATTGCGAACCGGATTAAATCACTTGGATTGATGCAATATCGAGCAGCAGCCGCTTTTACAAAATTCCAAATTTTAGGTTGTAACAGAGCTTGACTAGAAATTACTGAAACAATACCTTTGATCGAAACATCTGAATCAACTCGATCACGGATATTTAAAACATACCCAGTTGTGACGGTTTTACCAAATGGTATTTTTACCAGCGAACCGACTTTGATGAACTCACGCTCTTTTTCAGAGATAGCGTAAGTGTAATTTCCATCTAAATGTAAAACGGGTGTATCAACAACAACATCAATAACTAAATCACTTTTTACTAATGAATTGATATTTTGATTTGCCCGTTGGGATACAAGGCGAAGTGGTCGCAATTGCGCCACAGCAATTTAACCTTTTATCTGAGATTGCAAAGCGGTTACGCGATCTGCTCTCTCCCAAGAAAAATTGGGAAGTTCGCGACCGAAATGTCCATAAGCCGCAGTTTCTAAATAAATTGGTTTTAACAACTGCAAATCGCGAATAATTGCAGCGGGACGTAGGTCAAAAACTGCTAACACTGCGTCGGAGATTTGATTAACTGGAACTTTTTCGGTACCGAAAGTTTCAACAAATAATCCAACTGGTTGGGCTTTTCCAATTGCATAGGCAACTTGTACTTCACACCGGGTGGCTAAACCAGCCGCCACAACGTTTTTGGCTACCCAACGCATTGCGTATGCTGCAGAACGATCCACTTTTGAGGGATCTTTTCCACTAAAAGCACCGCCGCCGTGGCGCGCCATCCCGCCATAAGTATCAACAATAATTTTTCGTCCAGTTAAACCGGCATCTCCCATCGGACCACCCGTAACAAAACGCCCCGTTGGATTAATCAGAACCCGCAGGTCTTTGAAAGGTAAATTGATCTCTTTAAGAACCGGGTCAATAACTTTCGCCTTAACCTCTGGAGCTAATTGTTTCTCTAAATCTATATTTGCCGCATGCTGGCTAGATATAACTACAGTATTGAGGGAGACAGGCTTATCGCCATCGTATTCAATTGTAACTTGGGTTTTTCCATCTGGACGTAAGTATCCCAACTCTCCAGATTTACGAACTTGAGTTAACTTCTGCGCTAATTTGTGAGCTAACCAAATCGGCAATGGCATTAACTCCGGAGTATCTGTTGTTGCATATCCAAACATCAATCCTTGATCACCAGCACCTTGTAAATCTAGCGGATCGACAGATTGTGAAACTCGTTCTTCGAAAGCATGATTAACCCCGGCAGCGATATCTTGTGATTGTTGACCAATAGATATGGAAACGCCACATGAGTTGCCATCAAAACCTTTATCAGATGAGTCATAACCAATTTCTAAAACAGTATCGCGTACCAACCCCATCACATCTGCATAACCATTAGTGGTTACTTCACCGGCAACATGCACTTGCCCGGTGGTTAGCAGAGTTTCGACTGCAACGCGCGAATTCTTATCTTGACTTAATAAGGAATCCAAGATTGCATCCGAAATTTGATCAGCCATCTTATCTGGATGGCCTTCTGTTACCGATTCAGATGTGAATAATCGTTTAGACATTGGCATACCTTAACCGCTCCGCAACGCTATCGAGTAACAAATCGGCTAGCGTGTCTTTGGAAACCTCTGCAATTTGAGCAACTGACCCGTCATCGCTCAATAAATATCCTGATGTAACGTCTGCACCAAAAATTGCACCATTATTTACTTGGTTTACATATAGAAAATCCACACCTTTAGCGACCAATTTTTCTTTTCCATAGGCGAGCAAATTCGAATCGGTTTCAGCGGCAAATCCGAGTAGAACTTGACCTTCTCTACGGGTTTTCGAAACACCTGCCAGAATATCTGGATTTTTACTCAATTCGATTTCGCTCAAAGTTGATTTTTTAATCTTGTTTACCGAAAAATTAGTTGGTTTAGCGTCAGCCACTGCAGCGCACATTATTAGCGCATCGCTTTCTGGGAAATAATTTTTAACGGCATAATCCATCTCATCCGCGCTTTCGACATGTGTGGTTTTTATACCTTCGATATCCGAAAAACCAGTATTAGCAGCAATTAATTCGACGATCGCACCACGTTTAGCGGCGGCATATGCGATCGCATAACCTTGTTTACCACTTGATCGATTGCCGATATAACGAACTGGATCAATCGCTTCCCTAGTTCCACCAGCTGTTATCAATAATTTTTTACCTAACAAGTCACTTTTGCTTTTCGTAATCTCTAGAAATTCGGAAACGATATCTGCAGTTTCTGGGAATCGTCCGACACCGACATCATCCCCAGTTAGTCGACCAAAAGCAGGTTCCATCACAGATATTCCACGCGATCTTAATAATGCAATATTAGAAACTGTAGCTGGGTTTAGCCACATTTGCGGATGCATTGCCGGCACTATAACAATCGGCGCTGTAGTAGTAAGCAGCGTGTTTGTTAATAAATCATCAGCTCTACCGGCTGCAATTCTGGCGATTAGATCCGCTGTTGCTGGTGCGATAATAATAAAATCAGCTTTGGCACCTAACGAAACATGCGGAACTGACGGAATATCTTCCCAAACATCTGTTGTAACTTTACGCCCAGAGAGCGCTTCCCAGGTTGCTTTGCCTACGAAATTCAAACTTGATGGTGTTGGAACAACCGTAACTAAAAATCCATGATCTTGTAGCCGGCGAAGCAAGTCGCACGCCTTATATGCCGCAATCCCCGCACCGACTCCTAATACAACTTCGCGGCCTCTAGGGAAGGATAATTCTGACATTTTTTACCTTTTAACTCTCGTTAAAGGGAGATATTAATTCTGGACAGTTGGCTCAAGGTTCTCAATAGTTAGCAACCCATCATTAATTTCACGAAGCGCAATCGAAAGCGGCTTTTCATGAACATGCGTTTCAACTAATGGACCAACGTATTCAAGTAAACCTTCACCGAGTTGCGAATAGTAAGCATTGATCTGTCGAGCGCGTTTTGCGGCGTAAAGCACCAAACTGTATTTAGAGCCAGCTTTATCTAAAAGTTCATCAATTGGCGGATTGGTGATGCCATCTACATTTGCCACAAATTACTCCTCAAAAAAATATTTCGGTGGTTGCCTCGAGTATTAAATCACTCAGCCGCAGTCGCCAAGGCTACCAGTCCCCTGACTACCTCATCGACCTCGTGATTTACCAGAATCTGGTCGAAATCCGAGGCTGCCGCCATTTCCGCTTCAGCCAATTCAAGCCTTGCCGCTATCCGTTCCGGATGATCAGTTCCCCTAGCGGTTATCCGTGCCTTCAACTCTTCCCAAGATGGTGGCATTAAAAAAACTAAAATAGCTGTTGGAAAATGGTTACGCACTTGTCTAGCACCAGAAATTTCTATCTCCAATAACACGTGTTTGCCAGATTTTAACGCGGATTCGACCGCGGATCGTGGAGTCCCATATTTTGCGCCAGCAAATTGTGCGTGCTCTAAAAGCGCATTGGTTGCGATTAATTCATTAAATTCACCATCGGTAATAAAATGGTAATCGTAACCGTCAATTTCGCCCTCTCTAGGTTTGCGAGTTGTAAAAGAGATACTCAAAACAAACCGATCATCTTTTCTAATCTCATTGCTAATCGTACTTTTGCCGACACCACCAGGCCCAGAGAGTACGATTAATTTTCCTATCATGGATCTATTCCAAATTCATTTTTAATTGCGGCTAATTGTTGCGCACCTAAACCTTTAACTCTTCGCTTCTCTGAAATTCCAATACGTTCCATAATTGCAAGAGCCCGCACTACGCCAACACCAGGAATAGATTCCAACATCGATTTAACTCGCATTTTCAATATCGCGGGACTTTGGCTCTGCAAGACTTCTAAAAGCGCAATTTCACCGTTTTTAATTTGAGCTTTAACTTTCGCTCGCTCTTGTCGCGCCGCTGCAGCTTTTAGTAATGCAGCTTTACGTTCCTGCGTACTTAGAATTGGTGGCGCACCCATGGAGTAATTAAACCTTAAAGGGAAGCGAGAATCTTCGCGGCGGCTTCACCGGGATCTGATGCCTCAGTTATCGGACGTCCGATAACTAAAAAGTCCGCACCACTTTGGATCGCCATTGCAGGCGTCATCACGCGCGATTGATCTGCGCTTGCGCTCCCAATCGGACGCACCCCTGGAGTTATTAACGAAATATTCTTAGGAATCGAATTGCGGATTGCGGCAACTTCAAGAGGTGAACAAACGATTGCCTTCGCTCCACCAGAAACCGCAACCTTAGCAAGCTGTGCAGCACTTGATAACGCATCATTTTCGAAACCAATCGCTTTAACATCGGCTTCATCTAGAGAGGTCAAGATTGTTACACCAGTAATTCGCGTATTTGGAAGTTCGCTAACTGCCGCAGCAACCATTTTTGCCCCGCCCGCAGCATGAACTGTTAAAAAATAAGGGTCAAGCTCTAACAAACTTCGACAGGCTCCAGTTACGGTATTTGGAATATCATGTAATTTCAAATCTAAAAAAAGTTCAAAATCAAAATCAGCGCGCAATCTATTTATTCCGTCGATTCCAAATTTTAAGAAAAATTCTAAACCAATTTTGTAGATGGAAATTGATGCTCGCGTTGCCGAAATCCATTTCTTTGCGACATCTAAATCGGTCGTATCAACTGCCAAAATAATCGGTTGTTGGCTAACCATTTTCACCTCGATGTGCATAACCGATCGCTTCCTTAAAAGTAGAAAAACCGCGCTCTATCAATAGTTTCTCGAGATCTTCTTTCACATTGATAACAGCCGTAGGGTTTCCAAAAGTTGCAGTACCAATTGAAATTCCACTCGCGCCAGCTAAAACTAACTCTAAGGCATCTCTTCCATTACTCACGCCACCCATACCTAAAATTGGAGTTTTAGGAAAGGCCTGATGTACTTGGTAAATCGCCCGAACTGCTACCGGTCGAATCGCCGGACCCGACAATCCACCAGTTTTACCACCTAGTTTTGGACGCATCGAATCAATATCTATCACCATGCCGAGTAATGTATTTATAAGAGCTAAACCATCGGCGCCAGCAGAAATAACTTCGCTAGCTATCGCCACAATATCGGTTACATCAGGTGATAATTTAACAATAATCGGTAATTCACCACCTAAAGTGCGGCGAACTACCTCTACAACCGCACGAGATGCAATTAAATCGCAAGCGAATACTTGACCACGATTTTCAACGTTGGGGCAAGAAATATTAACTTCTACTGCGCAAACTCCAGCTATTCCTCGTAATCTTCGTGCGAGCGAACCATAATCATCAACAGTTTCACCTGCGATAGAGACAACAATACGTGCACCAGCCTTCTGTAAAAAAGGGATGTCTTCAGCAAGAAATTGATCTACCCCTGGTCCTTGTAAACCGATTGAATTCAACATTCCAGATGGGGTTTCAGCCATCCGTGGCGTTGCTCTACCAGAACGCGCTTTTAACATTATTGATTTAGTTACTACGGCACCAATTTCAGCTAACGAAAAAAATTGTGCCAACTCTTTTCCAGATCCGGCGCACCCACTTGCGGTAAAGATTGGATTAGGAAAGTGGCTGTTGCTAAACGAAGTACTGAAATCAAAATTAGACATTTGGCGCACCAATAGTCCCGGCTGGGATAACGCCATTTGAATTCCATATAACACTCGCGCCATCCATAACGGGACCGTCAATACAACTTCTGGACATTTTGATAGCCCCAGTTTCATCACGTAATGGCACAACACAGGTCATACAGACACCGATTCCGCAGGCCATTGATTCTTCGACAGCGCATTGATGCATAATTCCACTCTGCTTAGCAATATCTTGCACTGCAGATAACATCGCCATTGGTCCACAAGAATAGATAATCTCAACGTTATATCGTTCAATTAAATCTGGCAGAACTGTTACAACTCGCCCTTTAGTGCCAGCGCTACCATCATCGGTGGTAACTGTCATGGAATTAACTGCTCGTTTACCTTCTAATGGTGCATAAATTTTTCCAGCTGAAGATGCTCCAAGAACCATATCAACCCGACATCCATTTTCTTTTAACAATTCTGCAAGGCCAAATAGTGGGGCCGATCCATAACCACCGCCTACTAATAACGCATTTACTGGTTCAGTTGGAATTCCAAAATTTGTTCCTAGCGGACCAACCATATCTACCGTGGCGTGCATCGGTAGACCGGTTAACCATTTACTACCCTGTCCATGTGGCGCAACCACAAGCTCTAAGGTGCCGCCATAGTTTCCGCGATCGTGCGTGCGGTAAATTGCAAATGCTCGACGCAACACCATCGCGCTACCAGGACCACCAACGCTGATCGCAACAAAATTTCCAGGCAGAGCGTGCAAAGCCATATCCCCTACCGCGAAGATCATATGGTGGTAGGCGCCGATTTTCTTATTACTTACAATCTCAACAGTTCGCTGTTGCGCGCGACGATTGATCTTCATGCTAACCAACTTTGCAATGAACGAACCGCCAACGCATCGTTACGTAACGATTGTATTCCAGCAACTGCCGCCTTAAACCCAGGGATAGTGGTTATACACGGTAAAGATCTCTGGATTGCAGCTGTACGAATTAGCCAACCATCTTGTCTAGTACCTCTACCCAATGGAGTGTTAATGACTAAATCCACTTTTCCAGAGGAGATTATTTCAACAGCTGATAACTCTGCCTCAGAGTTTCCGCTATCAGAATGTTTACGGACCAAAGTTGATACCACTTGATTAGCCGCAAGAAATGCGTGCGTTCCAGAAGTTGCATAAATTGTAAATCCCATTTTAAACAACTCGATTGCAGATGGAAGTGACTCAACTTTGTCCTTTTCGGAAAGCGAAAGAAAGACCGATCCACTTTGCGGTAGTGGACCGAATGCTGCGATCTGACTCTTTGCATAGGCTGCGCCAAAATTATCGGCAATTCCCATAACTTCACCGGTGGAGCGCATCTCGGGGCCAAGAACGGAATCGACGCCTTTGCCATCAGTTCTGCGGAATCTATTCCATGGCAATACTGCCTCTTTGACCGAAACTCCATGGGCTTGACCAACTTCAAAGTTCGGTAACATTTTCAACTCGCGTAATTCACTTAATTTAGCGCCAACTGCAATTCTTGCCGCGGCTTTTGCTAATTGCACTCCAGTTGCTTTTGAGACATAAGGAACGGTTCGTGAAGCCCGTGGATTGGCCTCTAAAACATAGAGCTGATTTGCCGCAACTGCGTATTGGATATTTATCAAACCTTGAACGCCAACGCCGCGTGCGATCTTCTCAGTTGCGTCACGAATTTCATTTAGTTGATCTGAAGTTAGCGACATGCTCGGCAGAACACAAGCTGAATCACCAGAGTGGATACCCGCTTCTTCTATATGTTCCATAACCCCAGCTAGATAAAGGTTTTCGCCATCAAAAAGTGCATCAACATCTATTTCGATAGCGTCATCTAAGAATCGGTCAATTAAAACTGGATGGTTTGGTGTTATCTCGGTAGCTTTTATGATGAAGGATTTCAAAGATTCATCGTCATAAACGATTTCCATACCGCGGCCGCCTAGCACAAATGATGGTCGCACTAATACTGGATATTTAATTCTGCTAGCCACTTCCACCGCTTGCGCAAAAGAGAAAGCCATCCCATATTCAGGCGCGCGTAGACCAGCTTCGGAAAGAATTCTGCCGAACTCGCCCCGATCCTCAGCTAAATTTATTGCCGCTGGACTTGTTCCCAAAATAGTTACACCGGCATCTTGCAATCCTTGCGCAAGACCTAATGGTGTTTGACCGCCAAGCTGGGCAATTACCCCCAACACAGGTCCCGCTAAAGTTTCAGCGTTAATAATCTCCAAAACATCTTCAAGTGTAAGCGGTTCAAAATAAAGTCGATCAGATGTGTCATAGTCGGTTGAAACAGTTTCTGGATTGCAATTAACCATGATTGTTTCATATCCCGCCTGACTCAATGTAAATGAAGCATGTACGCAGGAGTAATCAAATTCAATACCTTGACCGATGCGATTTGGGCCCGAACCTAGAATAATTACGGCTGGTTTACTTCTTGGTTTAATTTCGCTTTCTTCTTCGTAGGTTGAATAATGATAGGGAGTAAACGCTTCAAATTCCGCAGCGCATGTATCTACAGTTTTGAAAACTGGACGCACTTCTAACCGATGTCGTAACCGGCGAATCTCTTCCTCTGAAATTTCACGTAGTAATGAAATTTGTAAATCGGAGAAACCCAACCGTTTAGCTTTCAATAACAACGACCGGTCTAAATCTGTTGCATCTTTGATGGATTTCGCCATTTGATTAATCAGCGAAATCTGCGTTAAAAACCAGTTATCTATCTTTGTGGCTTCATGCACTTGGGTAATCGACGCTCCGAGAGATAGCGCTTGCTGTACCTGACTAAGCCTAAATTCCGTCGGTGTGCGCATTAACTCAAGCAGTTCCGACAGTTGATAATCAGATTTACCCCAAGAAAAACTGCTCCCCTTTTTCTCTAAAGATCGAAGCGCCTTTTGTAACGCTTCCGGGAAACTTCTCCCAATCGCCATTGCCTCGCCAACACTTTTCATCGTAGTTGTTAAACGTGGATCCGCTTCGGGAAATTTCTCGAATGCAAAACGTGGAACTTTTACAACTATGTAATCCAAAGTCGGTTCAAATGAAGCTGGCGTCATTTTCGTAATATCGTTTTTAATTTCATCTAATGAATATCCAATTGCTAACTTCGTGGCTATTTTTGCGATCGGAAAACCTGTCGCTTTAGAGGCAAGCGCGCTTGAGCGAGAGACGCGGGGATTCATTTCAATCACAACGATTCTGCCATCAGCAGGATTGATCGCGAATTGAATATTGCAACCACCAGTAGCAACCCCAACTTCACGGATAATATCTATCGATAAATTGCGCAAGTTTTGAAATTCGACATCTGTTAAAGTTAGAGCTGGCGCAACTGTAATTGAATCTCCGGTATGCACGCCCATCGGATCAATATTTTCTATACTACATACGATTACAACGTTATCGTTATGATCTCGCATAACTTCAAGTTCGTACTCTTTCCAGCCCAGAATTGATTCTTCCAATAAAACTTCTGATGTTGGACTATGTCGTAAACCAGCGCCAGCTATTAATTCCAACTCCTCTGGATTAAATGCAATTCCAGAACCTAAACCACCCATTGTGAAAGATGGGCGAACAACAACTGGATAATTTAATTCTGAAACTGCCGCGTAACATTCTGGCATCGTGTGACAGATAACGGATTTTGCGGAGGAGCCACCGATTTTCGCCACAATGTTTCGGAAAATTTCACGATTTTCACCACGCTCAATCGCATCCACATCGGCGCCAATCAATTTCGTACCGTATTTTTCTAATAAACCAGCTTTATGTAATCCAATTGCAGCGTTTAACGCAGTTTGACCACCAAGAGTTGCCAAAATCGCATCTGGGCGCTCTTTAGCAATAATTTCTTCAAGAAATTGGGTAGTGATTGGCTCGATATATGTTGCATCAGCAAATTCCGGATCGGTCATAATGGTTGCCGGATTTGAATTAACTAAAATTACCCGAATGCCTTCACTCCTTAACACTCGGCAAGCTTGCGTACCCGAATAATCAAATTCGCATGCTTGACCAATCACAATCGGTCCACTGCCGATAACTAATACGCTATTAATAGTCGGATCTTTAGGCACGGTTTCTCCGCATCAAGTCAGCGAAATCATCAAATAAATAGTTGGCATCGTGCGGACCAGCAGCAGCTTCTGGATGATATTGCACGCTAAAAGCGGGTCTATCAATTAATCGAATACCTTCTACTACACCATCATTTAAACAGATATGAGTAACTTCGCCAGCACCGTAAACGGTAGTAAATTGCGATTGCGTTGGTGCTTCAACTGCGAACCCGTGGTTATGTGCGGTTATCTCCACTCTGCCAGTCAATTTATTAAGTACTGGTTGATTGATACCTCGATGACCAAATTGTAATTTATAAGTTTCAAAACCTAGCGCTCTCCCAAGAATCTGTTGTCCGAAACAGATACCAAATATCGGAATCCTTCGCTCTAGCACTTCACGAACAAGATTGATTACCCCTAGCATGGTCGCTGGATCCCCCGGACCATTTGATAGAAAAACTCCATCTGGATTTAGCGCTTCTATCTCTTTTATTGTGGAGTCGATTGGCAATACATGCACTTCCATGCCGCGCGCCGCCATATTTCTAGGAGTAGCCGCTTTGATGCCTAAATCAATTGCCGCTACTGTGAATTCTTTTTTGACTCCAATTGGCGGAGCAATAATATAAGGCTTACTAGTTGAAACATCTTGTGAGAGAAATGCCCCGCTCATCGGAGGCGATTTACGAACTCGGATTACCATTTCTTCGCGAGTTAAATCCATCTCTGAAAATATACCAACCCGCATTGCGCCACGATCGCGCAAATGTCTAGTTAAGGCGCGGGTATCGACGCCACTTATTCCAACTACATTGGCAGCAATTAATTCTTCTTCTAGATCTGAAGTCGCCCGCCAATTTGAGGTGATTGGCGACGGATTTCGCACAACAAAACCCGAGACCCAAATTTGTTTTGACTCTTCATCCATTTTATTCATGCCAGTATTACCGATATGCGGTGCAGTCATAATCACGACTTGTTTGTGATACGAGGGATCAGTTAAAGTTTCTTGATAACCGGTCATGCCAGTAGTGAAAACAGCTTCACCAAAAGTTTCGCCAGTTGCCGCCCAAGAATCGCCTTCGAAGATTCGGCCATCATCAAGAACTAAAAATGCTGGCATTAATTGCTACCAATTACCTTTTCATTTCGCAGCACAGCTTTACCTTTGAAGAATACATCGGTAACCACGCCTGGCAACTCCATGCCATGAAATGGCGTATTTTTACTTTTAGACATGGATACATTTTTATCGACTATCCAACGTTTGTCGAAATTTAAAACTGTGATGTTTGCAAACTTTCCAACAGATAAATCATTACCCTGTTCCGAGTAGCCTGCGATTTTTGCAGGTGTCATTGAAAATCTCTCGATTAAATCATTCCAGCTCATCATCTTAGTTTCGATCATAGTTTTAATAACTACCGAAAGCGCAGTTTCTAAACCAATCATTCCAAAGGAAGCCGCTTGCCATTCACATTCCTTACTTTCAGTCGGATGTGGTGCATGATCAGTTGCGACTATATCGATAGTTCCATCTGCCAATCCTTCGCGAAGCGCTTCGACATCCCTCTTATTTCGTAATGGCGGGTTCACTTTATAGACGGGATCGTAACTTTCCGCTAAATCATCAGTTAGTAACAAATGGTGTGGCGTTACTTCCGCGGTTACATTTATGCCACGCGCTTTAGCCCACCGGATTAATTCGACGCCACCAGCAGTGGTCACATGACAGATATGCAACCTGGATTGCACATGATCAGTAAGTAAAATATCGCGCGCAATTATTGCTTCTTCTGCTACTGCCGGCCAACCTTTTAAACCAAGCTTCGCTGAAATTTCACTTTCATTCATCTGAGCTTCAATAGTCAACCGTGGGTCTTGCGCGTGTTGGGCAATAACCCCGCCAAACATTTTTACATATTCAAGTGCTCGTCGCATAACTAGTGGATCAAAAACACAATGACCGTCATCACTAAACACTCGCACTTTCGCAGCAGATTCTGCCATTGCTAATATCTCTGACAATTTTTCGCCCTTTTGTCCTTGTGTAACTGCGCCAATCGGAAAAACATCACAGAGGCCGGCAGATTTTCCTAAACTGAAAACTTGTTCAACTACACCGGCAGTATCAGCAACTGGATCTGTATTTGGCATTGCAGAAATTGCAGTGAATCCACCTTTTACGGCAGCACGTGAGCCACTTTCTACATTTTCCGCATCTTCCTTACCAGGTTCTCGCAAATGAGTATGTAAATCAACTAGACCCGGGATAACCATTGAACCAGAAATATCAATCCGGGTTGAATTAGATGCAGGATCATCCTTGGAAATTTCTGAAATTTTTTCACCAGTGATTGTGATATTTATTTTCTCACCGGAAGCATTTTGCCCGCCCATCAAAGTAATCTGTTCCACTTAAATCACCACCTTCTCGTTATCTTGCGCAATTGCCGCAGGAGAGATAGGCGTTCCACCTAAGAGCAGGTATAGGACCGCCATTCTTACGCTCACGCCATTTGTAACTTGTTCGACTATTACAGATTGCAAACTATCAGCGCTATCAGCCGAAATTTCTAACCCTCGGTTCATTGGCCCTGGGTGCATAACTAAAGATTTCTTCTGCATCTGTTTTAAACGATCTCCATTTAATCCAAATTGACGGGAATACTCACGTTCGCTCGGAAAGAATAATTCTGCCATTCGTTCTCGTTGGATTCGGAGCATCATTACTACATTTGCCTCCGCAAGAATTGAATCGACGCCAAAGGAAATATTTACTGGCCAACTCTCGACCCCGACCGGCAACAATGTAGGTGGTGCAACTAAAGTTACCTCTGCGCCAAGTTTGTTCAACAACAAAACATTGCTACGCGCAACTCTTGAATGTAAAACATCGCCAACGATTGCTACTTTTAAACCCTTTAGATCCTTACCAGTCGGATTTAGATGTTTACGAATAGTGAAAGCATCTAGCAGCGCTTGCGTTGGATGTTCATGGGTACCATCGCCAGCATTGATTACTGAACCAGTCATCCATTGCTGATCCGCCAATCGAGCAGGGGCACCTGACGCGTTATGCCGGATAATAACGGCATCAGCTCCCATCGCTTGCAAAGTTAACGCAGTATCTTTAAGGCTTTCCCCTTTACTTAAACTTGATCCTTTTGCCGAAAAATTAATAACATCTGCCGATAAACGTTTTGCCGCTGCTTCGAAGGAGATACGAGTGCGGGTGGAATCTTCAAAAAATAGATTTACAACCGTACGACCACGCAAAGTCGGTAATTTTTTAACCGGAGCATCTGAAATTTTTGCTAGTTCCGCGGCAGTATCCAGAATCAAAACCGCATCTTCATAAGTTAAATCGCTAATACTTAATAGATGACGATTCATAAATGTCCTTCTATTAACACTTCATCGCAACCATCAATTTCCTTTAAATGAACCTTAACTAATTCTTCACGGGATGTTGGAATATTTTTACCTACAAAATCGGCTCTAATCGGCAATTCGCGATGGCCTCGA
The DNA here is from genome assembly GCA_964632545.1 of uncultured Bifidobacterium sp. Classification (GTDB taxonomy): domain Bacteria; phylum Actinomycetota; class Actinomycetes; order Nanopelagicales; family Nanopelagicaceae; genus UBA7398. The sequence goes on from CAZWBQ010000003.1 coordinate 71,328, forward strand.
TCCACAAGAACTGCTAGCTGCACGCTATTTGGCCGACCTAATTCGCCAAGCGCGTCTAAAGCTGCCCGGATAGTTCGCCCAGAGAAAAAAACATCATCGACCAAAACTAGATTGGTGTTTTCAATACCGCCTACTGGAATTTCGGTCGGTAGCAGCGCCTTTGGCGCTCTCATTCTTAAATCATCTCGGAACATAGTGATATCTAAAGTGCCGCGACGAATTGGTTTTCCTTCGATTTCGGAGATTAGATCAGCCACTCGATCTGATAAGAAAGCACCTCTTGTTGGGATGCCTAAAATTACTAAATTTTCACTGCCGCGATTACGTTCGATAATTTCATGAGCAATGCGACGAAGCGCACGCGAGATATCGCCATCATTCATGACGTTAGTCATTTTTTGCTCCTTCGCCGCCTCACAGGACGGATCGTTAAAGGTTGGCTGAGGTTACCACTTGACTGTGGATGAACAAAATTTCAACATTTTGCAAGGGCTAACGTGTCGCCATGGATACACCGCTAACCAGAGATGGAAAAACTTCTTGGCTCGAAATTGGCGCTAACTTAAGAAAAGTAAGGTTAGCAAAGGGGTTAACCCTAAAAGAGGTGGAAAAAAAATCTAACGGGCGCTGGAAAGCAGTTGTGATTGGCTCATATGAACGGACCAATCGGGCGCTGACAATAAAGAAAGCGATTGCACTTGCAGAGTTCTACCAAGTGCCACTTAGCCATCTGCTCGGCATTTCTCAGAACCTCAAAGAATTGGACCCCAAACGAATTCGTTTAGATTTACGACGGATTGATGAAACTAAGAATGTACCGCAATTGAAATTGTTTGCCGCTTGGATTCTCGGTTCAAGGCAAGATTGGAATGGTGAAATTCTAAGTATTAGAAATTCTGACATCTTGCCTTTGGCGATAACTCTTAACTTGGCCGAGAATGAAACAATTCTTTGGCTGGAAGATGCGAAACTTATCTACAAATAATTTAGGAAATTACAATATCTTCTTTAATAGCGGCAATCCGTCCAAGAATTCCATTGATATAACCAGCAGATTCTTCGGTTGACAACGTTTTGGCTAATTCCAGCGATTCGTTAATTGCAACTGAGTCTGGCACATCATTCGCCCAGAGCAATTCATAAATACCTATTCGTAGAATATTTCGATCGACGGCAGGCATTCGGTCCATATCCCACCCTTCAGCATATGTAGAAATCAGCTCATCAATTTTTCTACGATTATTAGAAATACCTTGAAGCAAAACTGAAGTGTATTCCCGGATCAATATCTCAATATCACTCTTACGGCTATCATGAATTGCAATCGCGGATTGATTCCGAATATCGGCTTCGTAAAGTAGATCAAGCGCGCCTTTTCTAGATTTAGAGCGTGCGCTCACTTACGCTCTACCTAAGTATGCGCCGTTACGAGTATCAACCAAAATCTTCTCATCTTGCTTAATAAAAAGCGGAACTGCTACCTCAATGCCAGTTTCAACCGTTGCCGGCTTTGAACCTGCTGATGATCGATCACCTTGGATACCAGGTTCTGTATAAGTGATTGTTAGCGCAACTGATGCTGGTAATTCAATATAGAGCGGGTTTCCTTCGTGAATTGCGACTACCGCGTCCGTATTTTCTAACATGTAATTGGCAGCCTCGCCGACCGTCACAGCTTGAATGGTCATTTGATCATAAGTAGCGCTATCCATAAAAACAAAATCTTCGCCATCTTTATATAGGAATTGCATATCGCGCTTTTCTAAAATCGCCACTTCAATTTTTATACCGGCGTTAAAAGTACGATCAACAACTTTTCCAGAAAGAACTGAGCGCAACTTGGTGCGAACGAATGCTGGACCCTTGCCCGGTTTAACATGCTGAAAATCCACAACAGTCCAAAGTTGACCATCGATAGTTAAGGTCATTCCGTTCTTCAAATCATTAGTCGTTGCCACGTTCACTATCCAATCATCGTTAATTAAGGATTAATCACAATCTCATTAAAGGCTAAGGATACCCTGTTATTTTGTTAAATTTTTCATAGCTAATATCGCCAGACGATAAGAATCAAGCCCAAACCCTGCGATAGTTCCGTTAACAACTCCTGAAATTACTGAAGTGTGCCGGAACTCTTCCCGTGACAATGGATTTGAGATATGTACTTCAATAATTGGTGCTTTTAACATAACCACAGCATCACGAATGGCATATGAATAATGCGTGAAAGCAGCTGGATTAAATATAACCGGCACTTTTTCATCTGCAGCAGCATGTAACATTTTAATTAATTCAGTTTCGCTATCACTTTGAAATATCGCAACTTCAACGCCAGATTCTTTGGCATATCCGGCAACGGCAGTTACCAATTCCGGATAAGTGAAATCTCCATAAATGGATTTCTCGCGTAGATCCAATCGAGCAAGATTAGGCCCATTTAAAACGGTAATTTTCATAGCGCAATTCTCTCATAAACTTTACGGAGTACGGCTTCATCTTCCACTTCAAATCGATCCGTGACGCCAATTGATTTCAAAGTCACAAAGCGAACCTTCTTTCCACGATTCTTTTTATCACGCAATAAATGCTCGTAAATAGATGGCCACGATTTGAGCGAATAACTAGATGGCAAGGCAAATCTTGCGATTAAATCTCGATGCATTTTCACGGCTTCAGACGATAAAGTTCCAGTGCTGTGTGATAACTCAGCGGCAAATATCATTCCGATCGCTACCGCTTCGCCATGTCTCAAACTGAAATGAGAATCCAATTCAATCGCGTGGCCGACCGTATGGCCGTAATTTAAAATCTCGCGATGGAACGATTCTTTAAAATCATTGGAGACAACAGAAGCTTTTACGGAAACTGATTTAGTAACTAATTTGGCAAAGTCTATTTCAGTTGCGGCCAAATCTTCTAGGATAGTTGGATCGGCAATAAAACCGCATTTGATAACTTCGGCTAATCCCGCATTCTTATCTCTCTCAGATAAAGTATCTAAAAAGGCCAAGTCAACAATCACCTCTATCGGTGAATGGAATGCTCCTATTAAATTTTTGCCATGTTCTGAATTTATTCCGGTTTTCCCACCTACCGCTGCATCCACCATGCCAGCTAACGTTGTGGGAATGGCCAGCCAATCCAAACCGCGTAACCATGTCGCTGCTACAAAACCAGCCAAATCGGTAGTGGCTCCCCCACCAATACCAACAATTAAATCGCTACGATCTAGATTGATTCTTCCGCAGATTTCAAGAACACTTTGATAAACCTTAAAACTTTTCTGCAGTTCTCCATTAGGGAGATGGACAATCTCGAATTTGTTACTTTTAGCAGAAAGCGCCTTTGTTATTTCGAATTCGCGGTCAAAATCTTCAGGAATTAACAGTAAAACTGCACCGCGATTTGCGGTTAATTCGATAGTGCGAGTTAGCCAATTTTCGCCAATCACTACCGAATAATCTCGTTCTGAATTTACCTCTACTTTATAAATTGACATCAATTAATTCCAATTTTCACTAAAATTTCCGTAGCAACTTCTTCAGGCTTACGGTTGTCAGTAGAAATTGTGATGGTTGCAAGTTCTTCGTAAATCGGTCGTCGATCAGACATTAATTTTTGCCATTGTTGCCGAGGATTAGCTAGGAGCAAAGGGCGATCCTTGTTAAAACCAATCCGAGGAGCTGCATTTGAAATTGAAACATCTAAAAAAACCCTATTAGCTATAGATTTTATCGCAGCCACATTTTCACTTCGTAGAATTGCTCCGCCGCCTACAGCCACGATATCTGCATCCCCGAGACAAGCGTTAGATACCGCCGTTACTTCCAATTCTCTAAAATGTGCTTCGCCTTCTTCAACAAATATTTCTGATATTTTTTTACCTGCAGAATTTTCCACCATGACATCGGTATCTGCCACTTTACTCTGCAATTTCTTTGCTAAAGCTTTCGCAATGCTAGATTTTCCGGAGCCAGGCGGTCCAATTAACACAATTCGCGGTGACATATCGACTATTTGATAGTTAAAGCAGCTAGGTAATTTTCAAAATTGCGGCGAGTTTCAGTAACGCTATCGCCTCCGAATTTCTCTAACACCGCTTCTGCTAAGACCAAAGCAACCATAGCTTCTGCAACGATTCCTGAGGCAGGTACGGCGCAAACATCAGATCTTTGATTTATTGCTTTAGCAGCCGCACCAGTTGCAGTATCGATCGTGTCTAAAGCTTTTGGTACGGTAGATATAGGTTTCATTGCAGCTCTAACTCTTAGAATCTCGCCATTACTCATGCCACCTTCTGTCCCGCCAGCTCGATCAGTTCTACGCACTATTTTGCCGACTGAATTCTTTTCAATTTCATCATGAGCAACCGATCCACGCCGTTTAGCTGTTGTGAAACCATCTCCTATCTCAACGCCTTTAATGGCTTGAATACCCATAATTGCGCCAGCTAGTTTTGAATCTAATCTACGATCCCAATGAACGTGCGAACCTAATCCGGGTGGAACGTTAAAAGCCAGAACCTCAACTACGCCACCTAAAGTGTCGCCATCAGAATGAGCCGACTCGATCTCTGCAATCATTTTTTCGCTTGCTTCTTTGTGAAAACAACGAACCGGATTTGCATCTATTTCATCCCGTTCTATGGGCGTCGGCAATTGTGCATCTTCCGGGATACTTGCTACACCAATTGATAAAACATGACTTAAAATTTCAATTCCTACTGCCTGTTTTAGAAAGGCTCTAGCAACTGCACCAAGTGCAACACGAGTTGCAGTTTCTCTAGCCGAGGCTCGTTCTAAAATAGGTCGAGCATCTTCAAAATTATATTTCTGCATTCCAACTAAATCTGCATGGCCTGGTCGTGGTCTTGTTAATGGCGCATTTCTGGCGAGGTTAGCAATTTCATTTTCAGCAATGGGATCGGCAGCCATAACTTTCTCCCATTTTGGCCATTCAGAATTCGCAATTTCGATAGCTATAGGTCCGCCTTGGGAAATTCCATGGCGAATTCCACCGAGAATAGAAACCTTATCCGCTTCAAAATTTTGTCGGGCGCCTCGTCCAAATCCAAGTCGACGACGTTGTAAATCCTTATCAATATCGCTTGTTGAGATTTCAATTGCTGCTGGCATGCCTTCGATAATTCCCACCAATGCCGGACCGTGCGATTCACCCGCAGTCAACCAACGCATCATTAACCCCTCAAATATTAAAATTAACTCCGCTATTCTCTCAGATAAGAGGGTATTAACGCGCGATAATTCACATAACCGGCAAAAAAGCATCAAATAAAGCGCAGATTGCGCCAAAAAATAGCGCTGGAGCCATTGGTATCGCCTTCGGTTTTTTATTATGAGCTCTCTCGATCAACGCCTGTAAAAAACCAACGCTCCATGCTATGAAAATTGAAATCAAATTTCCGCGCTCGACTGACCCTATTGGTAGCGTTGAAACTAAAAAGAAGGAAATAACTAGAGCATATTTAATATCACCAGCGCCGATCGCAAAATTGGAGATAATGGCAAGAATGCAATAAAAAAGCGCAACAACTCCAAAATTTATGGCTCGCTCACCAAGATCGTACGGATATTTTTGGTTAACTAAAAGAATTATCGCATCATAAAAAAGCAGAAATAAGAATAGTTTACATAAAACTAAATTACGGATTATCTGTGCAGATACATCATAAAAACTAATGCTGATTCCAAAAAGAATGAAGACTAGGATCGCAATTACTCTCACAAGCGATTGTAGAATTCTAGATTTGTTGCCACCTACCTACTGTTAATAACCGCCAAAGCATCACTGCGTAGTAATCGGTACATCTCTTCGTAATCAAAACTCACCATAGCCATCAACTTTATTTGCTCTAAACCTTGACGGAGCAGTAGCTCCAACCCATCAATAACAGCGCCACCAGCCTTCGCCCATTTAATTAAAGGCGTAGCAGGGAAAGGCGAATAAGAAACATCGAGTAGCACTTGATTTGATTTAACTTTCGTCGGAATGACACTCAGCAACATTTGCGCAGCAATACTTGGTGCGGTATTTATCACCAAATCTGCCGAAGCAATCTGAGATAGTTCAGAGATATTATGAAAACGAATTTCACTGGATAAAACGGCGCTACTAATCAATGAATTACGCTTATCAGTACGTTGATATATATCAATTGACGACACAAGGCCATCTAAAGCCGCTAACGCTGCTCTTGCAGTTCCGCCGCCACCAACAATTGCTACGGAGCCATCATTTTGAATTGATAAACTATTAAAGATATTGTGAAAGCCAATCACATCTGTAGATAAAATTCGCAAGTTAACTTCGTTTGTAGAGCGATCTATCAAGACCGTATTCGCTGAAGAAATGCGCTTAGCTAACGCCTCAACTCCAATTAAATGAGCTGCTGCAATCTCCTTAAGTGGCATAGTCAACGAAAATCCGCGCCATTCAACTTTTGCATCCAGCGCAATTGCCTCGGAAAAAAACTTCGGGAATTCACTTTCCGTTACTTCAATAGCTTCGTATTTCCCAGTAATTCCCAAAATTTCATAGGCGCGATTATGAATCAAAGGTGAGAGTGAATGAGAAACCGGAGATCCCAACAGAGCGGCTCTAATCATGGTTTAACCTTAAACAATCCAGCCGCCACATTGCGTTTATATTCCGCTTTCCATAGTAAAAATTCTTTGTCGGATTTAGTGAATCTGGTGTCACCAGGTTTAACGGTAATGAAAAATAACCAATCTCCAATTTCTGGGTTTAACGCCGCCTCAAGTGCCGCTAAAGTTGGGCTACCTATTGGAGCCGGTGGTAATCCATAATTTGCATAAGTATTATATTTACTACGTATCTTGGTCTCTTTGATCGCCAAGGTTATTTCACCGCGGCGCTGCAGTAAATATTGCACAGTGGTATCCAGTTGCAAAGGCATCTGAATTCTCAATCGGTTATAAATAACACGTGATACTTTCGCATAATCAACAGCATCAGCCTCGGCTTGGATCAGCGAAGCAATAACCAGTAACTGGTATCCGGTATAACCTTCTACTTTACTTCCAAAATTTATTGGCGCAGTATTATCAGTAAAAGTGCTTACCATTTTCGCTAAAACTGTAGTTATCGAAGTATTTTTTGAAAATGAATAATGCGCCGGATATAAAAATCCCTCCGGGTTGCCGGTTTTAACTCCTAAAGGCAGCGTTAAACTCTTAATCGCCTTCAATACTTCATTCTTCGAATATCCGGAGGCAACTATTGATGTAATGACTTCGGCAAGCCGCGCACCATCTTTTATAACTATCAATCCCACAATTCTTTTATTATCTAAAAGCTCATCTAATGCAACTTTTGCTGGAATTTTCCGTTCGATTAAATGATCACCTGGAGCTATTCGGCCAGAGCGAGAATCCCCGACTGCAACTCTAAAAAATGCGTCGACAGATTTGATTACTCCCGCTTCATGCAACTTTTTTGCAATTTCGAATCCAGATTCACCATCTGTTATTGGTATTGCAACTTCGGATTCAGCGGATCCGATTGGGTAATCCGGCGCTGGTTTAGGACCACTATGGATCACACGCAATCCAAAAGTTATTACCGAAATTAACAAAACCGGGATTAATAGAGCGCGGAGAAACTTCATAACTTCAAACCGGCTGGTTTTAATTGATTTTTTTCGATTTGCAGCGCAAATTCCAAAATATTCGCCGCTGCAAATTGATCGATTATCTCGCGGTTACGAGAGGCTGATTTCCCTATGGATTTCATTTGCATTTCGGCAGATTTAGTTGAGAAACGTTCATCAATTAGATAAACATCTACCCCAAAATTATCCCGCAACATCTCACCGAACAATCGCGCTTTGACGCTACTTGAACTAACCGCACCAGATAAATGCGTTGGCGAACCAATGTAAATATGAATCGGTGAAATATCAAAGAAGAGCTCTGATAACTCACGCTGCAACGTGTTCTCATCATTATTTAGAGTTGTCAACGGCGAAGCCAATATCGCTTCTTGATCTGATACTGCAACGCCAATCCTGACATCGCCATAATCGAAAGCTAACCGCTTCCCAAGCTCCATCTTATTTGCCAGAAGTAGTCGAAATTAACTCTTTTATCGCTGCAAAAGCTGCATCGATATTATTAACCGTAACGCCGCCACCTTGGGCAAAATCATCTTTACCGCCACCACCACCACCAAGAACTGTACTAGCCGATTTCACAAGAGCTCCAGCTTTAATACCGCTAGCTCGTGCCGCATCATCTGTTGCAGCCACTAATACAACTTTCTCTTCTAAAACGCTAACTAGCACAATAACCGAACCAACAATTTGTGCGCGTAAGTTAAGTGCAATTGTTCGTAAATCCTCACCAGAAATGCCATCTGCCATTCGCGCAGAGATCAAATTAATCGCCCCTAATTTCTCCGCTTTTGTTATCAATTTCTTGGAGTCAGCAATTGCAGTAGCAGTTTTGATACCTGCAAGTTCCTTTTCGATCTCTTTGAAACGGCTTAACAAATCTGCGATCCGTCCGGGCATTTCCTCAGGACGCGCACCTTTGATTAAATCTGTAACCGAATTGAGTAATAAATGTTCTCTGGCTAGAAATGAATACGCGTCAACACCAACTAACGCTTCTATTCGACGGACACCAGCGCCAATTGAAGATTCACTAAGTAATTTAACTACTCCCAATTGCCCAGATCTCGAAACATGGGTACCACCGCAAAGTTCTCGTGCCCAATCACCAACGCTAACTACTCGCACCCTGTCACCATATTTTTCACCAAATAACGCCATTGCACCAGAAGCTTTTGCATCTGCTTGTGACATTACTTCAGCAGTTACTGCTAAATCCTCTAGTAAAAGTGAATTTACCCGAGCTTCAACTTCGTTGAGAGTTGAAATTGGCACAGCGCCAGCTGCCGGAAAATCAAAACGAAAACGGCCCGGTGAATTCTCAGAACCAGCTTGGGTTGCGGTCTCCCCTAAAATTTCTCGGAATGCTTTATGAACCATATGCGTTGCAGTATGTGCTCTTGAAATACCGTTACGTCTTTCCATATCAATCTCTGCCAGAACAGTTGCGCCTTTAGATACCAGACCGGAGATAACGCGGCCTCGGTGGACCGATAACCCGGGTATTGGGTTTTGCACATCATCTATCTCAATGATTGCGCCATTGTCTAAAGTTATTTTCCCACCATCTGCTAACTGACCGCCGCCTTCGGCATAAAACGGGGTTCGGTTGAGAACAATTTCGATCTCATCATCAACTTTTGCTTCGTTTGCGTACCGACCATCCACAAGGAAACCGCTAATTAACGATTCACTTTTAATCTCGGTATAACCAATAAATTCAACTTTCCCAGATTCATCCAAAATCTTTCGGTACTCTGTCAGATCGGTATGCCCGCTCTTTTTTGCTTTAGCATCCGCCTTAGCCCGTTCTTTCTGCTCTTTCATTAATTTTCTAAAACCAGTTTCATCAATTTGTAGGCCTTCTTCGCTTGCCATTTCTAAAGTTAAATCAAACGGAAATCCATAAGTGTCATGCAATTTAAACACTTCATCGCCACTTAACGTTGCGCCACCCCTCTTTTTCAAACTCGTACTCGCCAAATCGAAAATCTGAGTTCCACTCTTGAGGGTTTGCAGGAAAACGCTCTCTTCCGCTACTGCAACCGAGAGAATTCGCTTTTTATCAAGAACTAATTCTGGATATTGCGAACCCATTGCGGCAATTGAACTCTCAATTAATTCGCTCATATTTGCATCCTCTGCGCCAAGCAGCCGCATATTGCGGGTAGTTCTTCGCATCATTCGGCGCAATACATAACCACGCCCTTCATTTCCCGGGGTAACTCCATCGCCAATTAACATCATCGCGGTGCGGGTGTGATCTGCGATAACCCGCAGCGATACATCACTCTTGTTCTCTTTGCCATATTTCACGCCAGCTAATTCGCTCGCTTTATTTAAAATTTGCATTGTTGTATCGATTTCATAAATATTTTCAACGCCTTGCAACAGTGCCGCTGTTCTCTCTAAACCAAGTCCAGTATCAATATTTTTTGCTGGGAGTTCACCAACGATTGGGAAACTATTCTTATCGCCACCTTCGCCGCGAATATTTTGCATGAAGACCAAATTCCATACTTCAAGATAACGATCTTCATCTGCAATCGGTCCGCCCGCTTTGCCATATTCAGGACCGCGATCGTAATAAATTTCCGAACAAGGTCCGCATGGGCCAGGCACCCCCATCGACCAAAAATTATCGGCCATGCCTCTTCTTTGAATGCGTTCTTTAGGAATTCCGATCTTCTCATGCCAAATATTTGCAGCCTCATCATCATCTAAATAAACGGTTACCCAAAGTTTTGATTCCGGGAAGCCAAAGCCGCCGTCACTAATAGGTCGAGTGAGTAAATCCCATGCCAAAGCAATTGCACCCTCTTTAAAATAATCTCCAAATGAAAAATTGCCACACATCTGGAAGAACGAAGCGTGCCGAGTCGTTTTACCAACCTCATCAATATCTAAGGTGCGTACACATTTCTGCACAGAAGTTGCTCGCTTATAAGGTGGCGTCATCTCGCCGAGAAAAAAAGGTTTGAAAGGGACCATGCCAGCATTTACAAGTAGCAGATTAGGATCGTTTAATATTAGAGAAGCTGACGGTACTACTGTATGAGTTAAGCCGGCACGGTTATCGGATTCGAAAAAACGTAACCAGCGCGATCGGATTTCCGCTGATTCCACCTATTTACTCGGATTCCTCATCATCGACAAAAGATTTGGCCTTTTTCGAAGATTTGCCTTTGTTTTTATTTTTACCTTTTCGTAACTGAGCTGCAGTCAACAACCCACCAGCAACTTTCATCGCCAATTCATTTTTATCAAGAAATGTGGAAGTAGTTGCGGAAATTTTAGAAGATATTTCTTCGACTGATTTGGTAACCCGATTGATGCTATGCAGTGGACCATTAACTAATTTAACTGTAGTAGTTACCTCTTCAAGCAAGGGAGTTGTTTCTTCAGTTATGGACTTAACTGCCACCCCGACCTCATCAATCACGCGCCCAAGCCGGATCACTGCATAAGAGATTGCAACTGCGATTACAGCTAGCGCAGCTGCCGCGATGATTGTTGCTATTCCGCCTGGACCCATTTGCCTAGGTTACCTGACTTCATTAGCTACATGATGCAGGTTTACCCGTTTTAGAATTTAGGTATCTCAATATCGGGAGTTTTATGACCAGCATGCGCCACAACCGCGGCATCGTGATACGCCTCAATCGCGAGCATGTTTTCATCCATTACATATGGTCGACCATCTGCAATGACACCTGGTTTTCCTTCAATAACGGCTACCACATCATCTCCCGAAAGCGTTTTATGAATTTCTAATGCATGAGCAACTGCGAGAACTTTCCGACGATTATCGCGGAGAATCATCTCTGCTTTCGCTAATAGCGATGAAAGATTATCTTCAATTCGATCGGCCAAAGCTCGTTTCATTTCTTTACTTGAATCGTCTTTTTTCCCACCGCCTGGTGTACCTAATTCCATTCTCCGACTAGAAGCATAGGAAGAAACAGTTGATCCCATACCCCATTGACCTTCCATCAGCGCCGCAACTGTGGTGGCACTTTCCAGATCTCCGGAAACACCTGATGAATTATCACCATTAAAAAACATTCGCTCACCTGCCAGCGATGCCAGCGAAACTAAAATATCCGATTCGTATTCAGTTCGCCATCTTGTAAATTGGTCATCTGGCGGAATGCTTGCAACCATACCTAAATAATCTGAACCTTTTTCAATAGTTGCTAAATCAATCTCCATATGGCGCCTGGTTAAATGGGCCATCACTGCATGGCAAGCTTCATGTACCGCTACTGCATGCCGTTCTCGCTCAATGTACTCAACATCTTCAGCAGGTCCCAATTCCTTCAACTGTTTAGCTTTTAATACATCGCTCCAGAGAATTGAAGTTCTGCCATTTCGGATTGCCATAATTAACGCTTCATTGATTAAATCTTTGATGGTCGCACCGGTTGCATATGGCGTGATAGTTGCCAACTTATCAATCTCTTCGCTTGTAAGTGAATGCGAAACTTTTGCCAAATATCCTTCGTAAGTTCTAACACGTCCAGCTTTACTTGGATAACCAACGCGATACATGCGATCGATTCGACCCGGACGCAAGAGCGCTTCATCTAAAGCCTCGGGCATGTTGGTAGCCATTACAACGAGAATGCGATATTTCGGTGGATTCTTTGGTCGCATACCTAAAGTTCGTCGCACAATTCGATTTATAAAACCACGTGGCTTTTTTAAACCAGAAAGTTCGGTAAGTAACGCCTGTAAAGTTCCCATTCCGCCGCCGTTATTTCCGCCAGCACCACCCATCACAAATGCATTCCGAACCAAAAGCGCAGCGGTATTTTTCGATAAATAATTTCCACCATGGCAAGTTTCTGCAAAAATTTCAGCTTTGCCGGTTTCTCGGTTCTGCCCACCTCCTGAAACTATTCCTCGATTACCCAGGGAATCAGCTTCATCAAAAAATACAACTACGCCGCCGTAACGAAGCGCTAATTTCCGTAATTTACGAAATAAACCTTTAACTTTAAGCACGCCTACACCCATAAACATATTTGTAAAAGCACCTGGGTCAACGAATACGAATGGTTTACCAGTTTCGCCCGCCATTGATTCCGCCATCAATGTTTTACCGGTACCTGGTGGACCCCAAAGTAAAATTCCACCCGGAACATATCCGCCATGTTTTTCAATGCTCTCTGGATTTTCTAGAAAAACTAAATTTTCACGGATCCGATTTAGAACATGATCTTGACCCCATACATCTGAGAAACGAGTTCGAATATCATCAGGGAAATAAGTATCAACACCACCTCTACTTAGAAACCAGAAAATTGCCGCAAATTGAATTACTACAAAGAAAACTGCAAAAAGTAATTGTCCTAGCATTGGTAGCGCGCTCCACAAAGCTTTTGGAGCAAAGAAGAGTGCTCTTACTGGTGTTTCTTTATAGATAGCACCAAGAATGACGGCAAGTAATGTAATCAGGAGAATTGATTTAATAATCCGCGACAACCGATATCGCGTCCAGTCACTCAATTTATGAACTAAACGATCAACAAACTTAAAATATTTCTGCCAAATTCCATGGTAAGGCGCTAATAATTCCGATAATAGGAAATGAGTTTGTCTGACTAATTCGATTGCAAGTAACGGGAAGATCCACCACCTAGCGGCGGCATTTGTGCGAATCGCATCTGTAAAACCTAAAATCGGGTTACCGGACATATCTGCCCAGACCAAAATAAAGAAAACTAAGACGAAGAGCGTTACAAACTTGCTTCGATCATAAAAGGATAGGTGGACTCGGGTTTTGCGATCTGTGTCGCGTGCTCTACTTGTCGAAACTTCAGACATTTACAATCCTCACTAAATCCCCTATTTCCCTCTTATGGTGAACGACTGCACGATCTTATCTAAAGTACTCTGATTCTGGGTATAGCAAATATCACTACAACGAATAATCAGCACGTACAAAATCGATCGATCCGGCGACAAAGCAACCGTTTGATTCATCGTCTCTAGTTGTCCATTTGCGGTTGCAAAAGTGAAAGCGCTGCGAATGCCAGTTGCTCCCTTATCTTTGAAATCCTGATCTTCTATCAAAGTAAATTTAGGAGCAGCCAATGATCCATCAATCCAAGAAGTTAGCGGTACCACGATATCGCGCAAAGAGTTAAAAGAAACTGCGTTAATTTCAGTTGCATATAAATTTCTAATCCGTAGGAAAACTATCGGGGATTCTTTAGGTGCAAGACTAAATACTTCTTTAGGGGTTATTTTTAAATTTGGTGAATAGGCAACTTGCCATTTAACTGCTGCTAATCGCGCAGCTGCCCCCGCATCAGTTGCTTTCGCCTCATAATCTGAAAGTACTTTAGGAGTAATTTCGTGCCAGCCATTTGGAACTGTAAAAAAGACACCGTCTTGTTTGAAAGCCACGAACTTTTTTGTGGGTTTTCCGCAACTTGATAACATTACCGCGATAATTATTAACGCAAGCGTTACTGTAAATAAACTTTTACTTGCTCTCCGGTTGGGAATCAATCCCGCTCTCCTTGCGCTGTGCTGCCGTTATTGCTGTAGGCGCTCCAGTCAATGGATCGCCTCCGCTAGCCGTTTTAGGAAATGCAATAACTTCTCTAATCGAATCGGAACCTGTTATCAGCGCACACAATCGATCTAAACCAAGAGCGATCCCACCGTGCGGAGGTGGTCCATAATTGAATGCCTCTAGTAAAAATCCGAATTTACTCTCAGCTTCAGATTGCGATAACCCAATGACGGCGAAAACTTTCTGTTGCATCTCACGCCGATGAATACGAATAGATCCACCGCCAATTTCATTACCATTTAAAACTATGTCGTATGCATATGCCAAAGCTGACGCTGGATCGGTAGCAAAAGTTTCCGCAAATTCTGGTTTAGGACCGGTGAATGGATGATGTACCGCAGTCCAACCACCATCGTCGGTTTTTTCAAACATAGGAGCATCTACAACCCAAAGAAAATTCCATGCGCTCTTATCAATCAATCCGCAACGTTCGCCGATCTCTAGTCGAACTGCGCCTAACAAACTTTGTGAACTATTTCGATCACCGGCCGCGAAAAATATTGCATCGCCAGGGTTAGCACCGGTTTCGGCTGCAATTCCAGCGCTCTCCTTCTCTGAAAGATTCTTGGCTACCGGTCCGGCTAACTGGCCATCTGGTTGCACCAAAATATATGCCAAACCTTTAGCGCCGCGAGCTTTCGCCCAATCTTGCCAAGCATCAAGATCTCTTCGTGCCGAACTAGCACCACCAGGCATTACCACTGCACCTACATATTCTGCTTGGAATACTCGAAATTGTGTATCACTAAAGAATCCAGTTACTTCGGAAATTTCATTATTGAAACGTAAATCAGGTTTATCTGAACCAAATCTGCGCATGGCTTCGTGATAAGTCATATGTGGAATTGGCATCGGTATTTCATAGCCAACTACCTCTTTGAAAACTCTACTTAAAATCCGTTCGGCTACTTGTAAAACATCTGCTTGATCTACAAAAGACATTTCAATATCTAGTTGGGTAAATTCAGGTTGGCGATCCGCGCGGAAATCTTCATCTCTAAAGCATCTAGCTATTTGATAATAACGTTCCATTCCGGCAACCATCAATAATTGTTTAAATAACTGTGGTGATTGCGGCAATGCATACCAACTACCGGGTTGAAGCCTTACTGGTACTAAAAAGTCGCGAGCACCTTCCGGAGTAGACCGAGTTAAATAAGGTGTTTCAATTTCTAGAAAATCGCTCTCACTCATTACCGAACGAATCACAGATGTTACTTTTGAACGCACCCGTAAATTCTGGGCTGGGCCTTCCCGTCTTAAATCTAAGTAGCGATATTTCAATCTAACTTCTTCGCTGATATTAGAAGTGTCGCCGCTATCAACTGGGAATGGTAAAGCCGCAGCTTCCGATAAAACCGTTAATTCTTTGCAAATCACTTCAATCGCACCAGTAGGAATGGCGCTATTTTCGTTTCCGTTAGGTCGCGCTACAACTTCCCCGACAATGAGAACGCACCACTCTGCACGCAGCGCGCCAGCAACCGTTTCATCCGAAATAACGACTTGTACCGCGCCAGTTGCATCACGAAGGTCAATAAAAGCCACCCCACCATGATCGCGGCGGCGTGCTACCCAACCAGCCAATTTAATTTCACTGCCGATATGTGATGCGCGAATATCGCCAGCATTATGGGTACGTAACACGGTGCTCCTGAACCTAGTTTCTACTTCAACAACTCAGCATTAACATCGCCAAGAGTAACCGAAAAGCCAATGCCGGTTTCCATGTTTTTCAATTCGCCAACGCCGGTAACTAACTCTGCATCACCGATCACGATGGCATATCTAGCACCACTTTTATCAGCCCCCTTCATCGCGCCTTTCAAAGCGCGGTCACCGTAGGCGCAATCAACAACTACGCCAGATTTTCGGAGATTATCAATAAATTTGATAGAAAAATCTTTCGCTATGGCGCCTAATGGAATTACGAATAAATCTGGACGCGCAGATTTCGATAAATCAATTCCTTCTGCTTCGCAAGCTAACAGCGTTCTATCTATCCCTAGACCAAAACCAATTCCAGATAATTCTTGGCCACCTAGTGATTCCATCAATCCGTCATATCTGCCGCCGCCACCGATGCCGGATTGGGCTCCTAGCAATTCATGCACAAATTCAAAAGCAGTTCCAGTGTAATAATCTAATCCTCGAACCATTCTCGGATTTATTGAATATGGAATTTGTAGATCTTCTAAATATTGTTTTACCTTAGCAAAATGAGTTGCGCTTTCAGTTGTTAAATAATCAAGCAATAGCGGCGCATCAATCATTGCTTTAGCGATAGCCTCGCGTTTATCATCAAAAAGTCGTAACGGGTTGAGTTTTATTCGCTCCCTAGTGGCTTCATCTAAATCCATTTTTGCGATGAATGCCAATAAATCTTTGCGATGCGCGCTCCGCGAAGCTGCATCTCCCAAGGATGTGATATCTAATCTGAATTTTTTCAAACCTAAATTTCGATATCCCGTATTTGCAATGGCAATAACTTCTGCATCGATAGCTGGATCATTTAAGCCAATGGCTTCGATTCCTACTTGATAAAATTGGCGATATCTTCCAGCCTGCGGACGTTCTGCCCGGAAAAACGGACCGGAGTACCAAACTTTGACTGGTAATTGCCCACGATCGAGACCGTGTTCAATGACAGCGCGCATAACTCCCGCAGTACCTTCTGGTCGCAATGTAATTGATCTTCCACCGCGGTCTTCGAATGTGTACATCTCTTTTGAAACCACATCAGTAGATTCACCTACACCACGTGCAAAAAGTTCAGTATCTTCAAAAATTGGGAGTTCTAGCAATTTATAACCGGCTAATTTCGCTGGGGTAATTAAACCTTTACGCACATTTTCGAAGGCGATGGATCGATCTGGAAAATATTCGCTAACACCTTTCGGAGCTTGATATTTCATCGCGCTCCTACAGTTAAATTCTTTAAATATGGATTACTTTTTCGCTCTTGAGCTATCGTAGTTTCTGGCCCATGACCAGGAAGTACTCGAACGCTATCTGAAAGCGTGAGAATTTTTTCTTGCAAAGTTTTTGTCATATCCGATGTTGAACCGGTGGGTAAATCAGTCCGTCCAATAGAACCGGCAAAGAGTACGTCACCAGTCACGGCAATATCTTCGTTAACCATAAAGATAATGGAACCGCGAGTATGGCCAGGTGCATGCACTACCTTGATCGACATCCCGGCAATAGAAAGCAGTTCGTTACTTCTAACTTCCATTACATTTTCGGGTTCTTGAAAAGTGTCGCGTCCAGTTTCACTTGCAAGCATCGATAATAGCTGCGCAGATTCACTACTCAAAGCGCGCTCTGGATGAATTAGTAACTCACGGTCTGCAGAATGGATGTAAGTAACAAACTTATTGGCAGCTTCACCAGTTTCAACTGAATTTGCAAGTGGCAGAACCGAAAAAGTGTGATCTAAATGGCCATGTGTTAAAAGCGTTGCAACTGGCTTCAATTTAAATTTTTCGATTACCTCGTAAATTTCATTCGTTAAATCCGGGATCGCGATACCAGGATCAACGATTACACATTCTTCATTTTTGCCAGAGGCCAAAATCCAACAATTTGTGCCATAAAAAGGAGCTGCTACCGATTCAACTAGCATCTCACCCCTTCAATCTGCGATCTCTCGGCTTCGTAACTCAGTTTATGCATGCTCAATCAGCTCACACTGACCCGCCTTTTGCTCAACTAGGGGTTCAGGGTACCTTTACCCTCTACCGCAGCGCTTGATTTACTCTCCAAAAGCAGAGTGAAACTAGCAAAACGGAGAATTAATACTTACAAATAAATCCGCCCAATACGACAACAGAGCGTAAATCGTGTAAACGATAATCGCGCAAGGGAAAGCAGGCTCGAGATGGATAACGCTTCAACTCAACCAATCATAAACTCACCGGCAGCAGCGCTAGTTGGCGACCCAGCTAAATATGGTCGAGTGGCCGCCGATGGCACGGTTTATGTAATAACCGGTGATGGTGAAAAAGCAGTTGGTTCTTATCCTGGCAAAACTCCTGATGAAGCCCTTGCTTATTTTGTTCGCAAATTTGAAGCTCTTGCATCTGAAGTGGCGCTATTAGCGGCTCGAATTAAAAGTGGCGCGATGGTGCCATCCGATGCGCTAGCTGCGGTAACTAAATTACGCCAACAAGTTGAAAATCTAAACGGTGTTGGTAATTTGGCAGCGCTTAAACTTTCGGTTGAACAAATTCCACTTTTGATTGAAGAACATAAGAGTATTTTTGAAGCGCGCAAAGCTGCGGAAGCTGCTGCTAAGGCAGTAAAGCGAGCTGAAGGGCAAGCTATAAAAGAAAAGTTGGTTGCCGAAGCTGAGATGCATGCACTTTCGGAGAATTGGAAACTTACTAGCGAGCGTCTGAAGACTCTTCTAGAGGAATGGAAGAAAGCGCCAAGGTTAGATAAGAAAGCAGATGCTGATCTTTGGAAACGTTTCTCTGCCTCACGCAATAAATTTGATAAACGACGTAGAACACATTTTGCAACTTTATTGCAAGCCCAATCTGCTGTTAAATCTGCTAAAGAAGTTATCGTGACCGAAGCTGAATCGCTCGCGAACTCTCATGATTGGGTAACCACTGCTCGACGTTACAAAGCTCTTATGGATCAATGGAAGCTTTCTGGACGCGGTAAGAAAACTGATGATGCCAAACTCTGGGCGAGATTCAAAGCAGCGCAAGATACATTTTTTGCTGCAAAAAATAGCGACATGGAAAAACGTCAAGGCACCATGAGCGAAAATTTAGCAAAGCGTGAAACTCTAATTGTGGAAATAGAATCCATATTGCCGATTACAAACCTTGATGACGCTCGTAGAAAGTTCCGTGATTTGCAGAGCAAATGGAGCAAGATTGGTATGACCGAACGCAGCAAGCGAGCTTCATTCGATAAGCGTTTTGAAGTAGTCGAGAAAACCATTAAAGAAGCGGAAGCTGAAAAGTGGCGAAAGAGTGACCCAACCGCTAAAGCTCGCGCTAACGATGTCGTCTCCCAACTCTCTGCCGCAGTCTCGAATTATGAAGCACAAGCTAGCAAAGCTGAAGCTGCTGGAAATCAAAAGAAAGCGAACGAACTCAGAGAAGCTGCTGCGGCTCGACGCACATGGTTGGCTGAAGCTGAAAAGGGTCTCTCCGAATTTACTAATTAATTATTAGTTACACGAGATACATCGTAAACGCCTTCAATATTTCGGACTGCTGTCAATATCGCATCTAAATGTGAAGCGTCCGCCATCTCGAAAGAGAATCTTGAGATAGCTACCCGATCTCTTGAAGTATTTACCGCGGCACTCAATATATTTACATGCTGATCTGAAAGAGTTCTGGTTACGTCAGATAACAGTCGAGCCCGATCTAACGCTTCAACCTGGATGTTGACTAAGTAAATACTTTTCGCATTCGGATCCCATTTCACACCAACCATTCGGTCACCTTGATTTAATTCTAGATCAGCAACATTTATACAATCCACGCGATGGATTGAAACTCCGCTCCCCTTTGTAATAAAACCAGTGATTGCATCCCCGGGCACTGGGGTGCAACAGCGCGCCAATTTAATTAAAACTTCGCCAACACCTTCAACAATTACTCCAGATGCGCTCCGTTTTGGTGCATGAATTGTTGCACCACTAATCAAGTTTTCCAGCGCAGGCTCTTCATGTGCATCATCTAAACCAAGTGCAGTTACTAATTTTTCAATAATCGAAGTTGACGAAACATGTCCATCGCCGACTGCCGCATAAAGTGATTCAATATCGGGGTATCGCAATTCATGTGCGAGTTCTAAAAGTGCGTGACCTGCAAGAATCTTTTGTAGCGGTAGACCAGCTTTACGCATTTGCCGTGCTATCGATTCCTTACCCGCATCTATAGCTTCTTCCCGCCGCTCTTTGCTAAACCAGGCTTTGATTTTTGATCGTGCTCTTGGTGATTTAGCGAACGCCAACCAATCCCTACTTGGTCCAGAAGTCTCACTCTTATTTAAAACCACCTCAATTACATCACCATTAGCAAGTGGCGCAGCAAGTGCAACCAACTTCCCATTGACTTTTGCACCAACGCAATGATTACCAACTTCCGTATGTACGGCATAAGCAAAATCCACTGGTGTAGAACCTTCTGGAAGTGCAATCACGCTCCCTTTTGGAGTGAAAACAAAAACTTCTGGGGTTCGCAGGTCATACCTAAGCGCATCTAAAAACTCATTGACGTCAGATGTTTCCTGTTGCCATTCATGTAACTGTTTGAGCCAGAGCATGTCTGGACTTGCAACTTCAGCCTTCGATTTCTTGCCAAGTTTATATTTCCAATGTGCTGCAATTCCATACTCTGCCCGAGCATGCATATCTTCAGTTCTAATTTGAATTTCAACTGCCTTACCGGTTGGTCCAATTACCGTTGTATGAAGCGATTGATAAAGATTGAATTTTGGCATAGCGATGTAATCTTTGAATCTGCCCGGAACTGGACTCCATCTAGCGTGCACGGAACCAAGCACCGCATAACAATCGCGAACATCACCGACAAGAACTCTAATCCCAACTAAATCATAAATATCATTAAAATCTCGACCACGAACTACCATCTTTTGATACACGCTATAGAGATGTTTCTGTCTACCTTTAACATCGGCTTTAATTTTCTCTGTTTTCAAATCTGCTTTTAAAGTTGCTAAAAATTCTTCTGTCAATTTCGCTCTGGACGGCGATCGCTCAATAACCAGCCGTTCAATCTCTTCGTACTTCTTAGGTTCTAAAGTTCTAAATGATAAATCTTCAAGTTCCCATTTGATGGCGTTCATTCCGAGTCGGTTTGCTAATGGCGCATATATATCTATGGTTTCACGAGCTTTTCGCTGCGCTGATTCAATTGAAAGAAACTGCCAAGTACGTGCGTTATGTAAGCGATCACAGAGTTTTATTACTAGAACTCGAATGTCGCGCGACATTGCAACTACCATTTTGCGAACTGTTTCAGCTTCTGCATTTGGTCCGTAAGTTAATTTATCTAATTTAGTTACGCCATCAACAAGTCCGGCAACTTCATCACCAAAATCACGTTTTACATCTGCTAACGAATATGGCGTATCTTCTACTGTGTCGTGCAATAGCGCAGCTGCGATCGTTGGAATGTCGAGCCCGAGCTCTGCCAATATTTCCGCAACCGCCACTGGATGAGTTATGTAAGGGTCACCAGATTTTCGTAACTGCCCACTATGCGCACTCTCAGCAGTTGTGAAAGCTTTTTCAAGCAATGCAATCTCACTCTTAGTTGCGCGTTCTAGTAATCGATCCGTGATGCTAGAAATTAATGCGCTCATTTAGCAACTCTACGTTAGCGGCGGTTCTTGCGCTTTCGTTTTGGTTGATTTCGTGGACCTCTAGGCCGATCGTCAGCAGTTATGGTTCCAACGTTTTCAGTTGAATTGGATTCCTTAGCATTTTGAAAGAGCGATGTATTAGCTACGCCGCCCCGGGCTGCTACTCGTTTAGTTAGCGCCTGCATTGCAGGTTCCCGCTCTCTTAGCGCAGCAAGCATTGGAGTTGCAATAAATATTGAAGAATACGTTCCAGTTGCGAGACCGATGAAAAGTGCGAGCGAAAGATCTTTCAAAGTACCAGCGCCAAGAAGTCCCGCACCGACGAAGAGAATAGATCCAACTGGAATCAATGCAGTAAGTGAAGTATTGAAAGATCTCACTAAAGTTTGATTAACCGCAAGATTTGCAGCCTGAGAGTAAGTCATCTTGCCGGTACTTGTAACGCTTTTCGTATTTTCACGAACCTTATCAAAAACTACAACGGTATCGTAAAGTGAGTAACCCAAAATTGTGAGGAAACCAATCACAGTTGCCGGAGTTACATCGAAACCAACTAACGCATAAATGCCTACCGTAATAAAGACGTCATGTATTACTGCAACGATAGCGGCGATCGCCATTTTTGGTTCAAAAGCCATCGCAAGGTAAAGCATCACAACGAAAATAAATGCAATCAATCCGTATAAAGCCTTTCGAGTAATCTCTTTACCCCAAGATGGACCGACGCTTTGCGTGTCAATGGATTCAACTTTTACCCCGAATTTAGCCGCTAGTGCATCTTGGATTGCATTTGACTCCACTGCGGTTAGTGCGCCTGTTTGCACTTGTACTTTATTTGTACCAATCTTCTGCACAATTACTTCCGACACCACTCCTGTTGTGGTAACTGCACTTCTCGCAGCTTCAACAGTTACGCCGGTTTGGGTCACCATGAAAGATGATCCACCTTTAAATTCAATACCTAATTTTAAGCCTTGAAAACTCAGCGCGAATATTGAAGCAATGATTAAGATTCCAGAAAATGCATACCAACGCCGGCGCTTACCTACAAAATCTATAGATTTTTCGCCACGGTAAAGTCGTCCGCCAATGCCTGCGAGTGATGACATAACGATTACTCCCCTACTTTTACGGTTGTTGTTTTTGAAGCAATTCCTAAACTCTTCTGCGAGAAACCGCTGATAGCAGATCCGCTGTTAAAGAATTTACGGGAAGCCATGATTGTCACTAATGGTTTTGTAAAGAAGAAAACGACTATTAAATCGACCAAGGTTGTTAAACCAAGCGTAAATGCAAAACCACGCACGCCACCAACCGCGAAGAAATATAGAAGTACTGCGGCAATCAATGAGACTAAGTCAGCAACGATAATTGTGTGACGGGCTCTAATCCAGCCACTTTCAACCGCCGAACGGAGGGAGCGACCCTCGCGCACTTCATCGCGAAGACGTTCAAAATAAACGATAAATGAGTCAGCAGTTATACCAATTGAAACGATTGCGCCTGCGATTCCAGCCAATGTAAGTGTAAATCCAATCCATTTACCGAGTAAGAGGAAGAGTACGAAAACCAATGCGGAGGCAACGGCAAGTGAACCAACTGAAACAATTCCTAAACCTCGGTAATAGAGCATTGAATAAACAACTACTAAGAACAAGCCAAGATATCCAGCCAACAAACCAGCGCGCAGTTGATCCGCACCTAACGTTGGCGAAACTTGTTGCACTTCGCCGCGGTCAAAAGCCAATGGCAGGGCGCCGTATTTGAGTACATTCGCTAAATCTTGGGCTTCCGCCTGGCTAAAACTTCCAGTAATTTGCGCATTACCAGAAACAATCGCTTCGTTAATTCTAGGAGCAGAAACAACCAATCCATCTAGCACAATTGCTACTTGATTCTGCGGGGTAGGTAAGGAAACAACCCGAGTTGTTATATCGCCAAATTTCTTAGTTCCATCATTATTAAACGAGAGCGATACATACCAACCAGCTGCCCCTTGTTGATCAATTGCGGCAGTTGCTTTTGAAACATCCCGTCCAACAACTTCAGCATTCGATAAAACAAATTTATTTACGCCAGCGCGATCGCAAGCAACAATCTGGGCATTAGCGTCATCGCCGCCGCCGGCTTGACGTGAAGTTGCTAATGAACAATCCAGCGCAGCGTATTTAGCTGCAGATTCTGCAGTGACGCCAGCAGGCAGCGTTGCGGTTGTGGTATCGGATGTTAAAGATTTTGCATTTGCGGCGCCTTCAACAAGTACTTGGCGAAATCTAAGTTCAGCAGTTTGCCCAACTAATTCCACGACCCGGCGCCCAGTATCTCCAGGTACAGAGATAACGATTTGGCGATTTACGCCACTACCTTGTGATGAAACTTCACTTTCAGCGACACCTAATGAGTTAACGCGTTGTCTAATAATTGATACCGCTTGATCAATCGCTTCACTGGTAACTTTCCCACTTTCACCAGCCGCAATTCTTGGTTGCAAAGTCACGCTGGTGCCGCCTCGCAAATCTAAGCCAAGCTTTACTGCGGTCGCTCCTTGCACAAAGGCGATTGCGAACAAGGCAACAATCGAAACCAACAAAATTGCAATGGTTCGACCCGGACGGGGGGCTGATTTAGCGGAAGTATTTGATGACATGAGACCGAAGTCTAGGCATCTTCGGCTGGTGTGTCGAAAATGCTCATATTTCCCGATGAAGGTGGCGGAACCTTGCCTAAATGTTTCCAAGCGGCGCTGGTTGCAATTCTTCCACGTGGGGATCTGGCAATAAATCCAGCTCTAACTAAGAATGGTTCCGCAACGCTTTCAATAGTTTCAGTCTCTTCACCAACTGCCATCGCCAAAGTTGATAATCCGACTGGCCCACCATTAAATCTTTCGACTAAAGCCGTAATAACTGCTTTATCCAATCGGTCTAATCCGATGTGATCAACTTCGTAAATTGTTAGTGCGGCATTTGTATCATCGAGGTTAACTGCCCCATCACCATGAACTTGAGCAAAATCCCGAACTCTTCTTAATAAACGATTTGCAATTCTTGGAGTTCCTCTAGATCGCTTACCTATCTCGGTAATTGCACTCTCTGCAATTTGCAGCGAAAGTAAATCAGCGCTCCGTTTGACTATATTTGTTAAATCTAAATCATCGTAAAAATCCAAATGCGCAGTAAAGCCAAATCGATCTCGTAACGGCGCCGGTAATAATCCAGCACGAGTAGTTGCGCCAACTAATGTGAAATGTGGCAACGTCAATGGAATCGCCGTTGCACCAGGACCTTTCCCAACAATTACATCAACGCGAAAATCTTCCATCGCCATGTAAAGCATCTCCTCTGCAGGGCGGGCCATACGATGGATTTCGTCTAGAAAAAGAATTTCACCTTCGACTAGCGAAGATAAAATAGAAGCTAAATCCCCCGCATGTTGTATAGCCGGACCGCTAGTAATTCGGATTGGCGCATTCATCTCACTGGCAACAATCATTGCAAGCGTAGTTTTTCCTAAACCTGGTGGTCCCGATAATAAAATGTGATCTGCCGGGGAATTACGCTCTCGCGCCGCCCGAAGCAACAAATCAATTTGATCTTTAACGCGTTGTTGTCCGACAAAATCCGAAAGCGTATGTGGTCTTAACGTTTGTTCCAACGTTAAATCTTCACTCTCAGCTTCAGGTTTCATCGAAAACTCAGGCTCATTCATATAGCTAATTCTTTCCTGGTTGTGAAAGCGCTAATTTTAAAAGTTCACTCAAATCGGCGCCATTTGCAGATTCACCCAATTCTTTTTTAACTCGCGCTATCGCTGAATCAGCTTCCTTACTGGAATAACCGAGCCCAGTTAACGCTCCGTTCAATTGATCGCTCCAAAAAGGTTTAGAAACTTCATTGCCTATGAAACTTTTTTGTATTTTATCTTTTAATTCCAAAACCAATCGTTGCGCAACTTTTTTGCCAATCCCCGGGATTTTTTCCAACACACTTGCATCGCCACTAGCAATTGCCTTCGAGATTTCAGTCGGGGCAAATGAAGATAGCGCTGCTAACGCCACTCTTGGACCAATACCAGAGACAGTTTGCAATAGATCGAAGAAATCACGAGATTTGGAATCTAGAAAACCATAAAGTGTTAGGGAATCTTCGCGAACTAAAAGTGAGGTAAAAAGCGTTTGATTACTAGCTATCACGCATTGCGTTGCAGTAATTGGGGTGACTTGAACTTGCAGACCAACACCGCCAACTTCAATCACAACATGGGAGAGTGAATGAGCTGCAATTCGCCCAGATAAAGTTGAAATCATTAGCTCTTAACTTTCTTTAATGCACTGATTCGAACCTTCTCTTTTTTAAGAGCGGCTGCAACTCGAGAGTTGCCCCTACCCCGCCAATGATGGCAAATTGCTAGCGCTAGCGCATCTGTACTGTCTACGGGTTGCGGAATTGTTTTTAATTTCAATAATTTTTTCACCATCTCAGCCACTTGTTTCTTATCTGCGCGACCGGAACCCGAAACTGCGGCCTTAACTTCGCTCGGCGTATGCATTGCAACCGGTATTCCGCCCCGAGCCGCGATCAAGAGCGCAACGCCAGCCGCTTGGCCAGTTGCCATTGCAGTTTTGACATTCAATTGTGAAAAAACCCGCTCCACAGCGATCACATCCGGTTTATATTTTTTAATCCAAGAAATCAATTCCGTTTCTAATTCCAGTAGTCGTTCTTCTAACGGCGCTGAAACGTCGGTTCTAATTACCCCAACACCAATCATCTTGAGATTTTGGTAATTGTCACCATCAACAATTCCAATCCCGCACCTGGTTAAACCAGGGTCCACGCCTAACACTCGCATGAATTGAGCCTAATGCGCGTTGGTGATTGGTCAGCCCAGGCTCGCCATTACTTCATCGGATACATCAAAATTTCCATAAACATTCTGTACATCGTCAAGGTCTTCAATAGCTTCGATTAATTCGAAAACTTTCTTTGCCGCTTCTGCATCTAGTGGAATTGAAAGGCTTGGCAAAAACGAAGATTCGGCAGATTCATATTCAATCTCACTCTTTTGCAACGCAGACCTAACCGCTACTAAATCACTGGGCTCACATACAACTTCAAAAGATTCGCCGAGGTCGTTTACTTCTTCAACTCCGGCCTCCAATACAACTTCAAGAATTGCATCCTCGCTGAAGTTTTTTGCACCTTGAATTTTATTTACAATTACTACACCTTTGCGATTAAACATATATGAAACCGACCCAGGATCAGCCATGTTTCCACCATTACGCGTAACTGCAACGCGAACTTCGGATGCGGCACGATTACGATTATCTGATAAACATTCGATTAAGAGGGCAACTCCATTTGGACCATAACCCTCATACATAATGGTTTCCCAGGTTGCAGCGCCAGCTTCTAACCCAGCCCCGCGTTTAACTGCTCGTTCAATATTGTCCGAAGGCATCGAGTTCTTTTTTGCTTTAGCAATTGCGTCAAAAAGAGTTGGGTTGCCAATTACATCAGGTCCACCCGTACGCGCAGCAACTTCAATGGCTTTGATTAATTTGGCGAAATTCTTAGCTCGCCTAGAATCAATCACCGCTTTCTTATGTTTAGTGGTTGCCCATTTGGAATGTCCCGACATCTGTTACTCCTATTTTTATCGCTATTGCACGATCGCTTGTTGACAAACATTATCAACAAAGTATTTATGAATTCGATTGTCACCAGTTAACTCCGGATGGAACGAAGTTGCAAAAATTGAACCCTCTCTGACCGCAACTGGGTGACCTTTCACCTCAGCCAAAACTTCAACTCCCGCACCAATTTTTTCCACCCATGGCGCTCTAATGAAAACTGCGCGGACCGGCGCTTGCGTTATGCCATTGAAGGACAAATCGCTTTCAAAAGAATCAACTTGTCTACCAAAAGCATTTCTTCTTACTGTTACATCCAAGCCACCAAAAGTTTCTTGCCCTGCAATTGCATCGAGAACTTGGTTAGCTAACAGAATCATCCCTGCGCATGAACCATAAGTCGGCATCCCGCCAATAATTCGAGCGGTAATTTCATCAAATATCCCGAAAGTGCGAGCAAGTTTTGCAATAGTTGTTGACTCGCCACCTGGAATCACAAGTGCATCTACCTTCTCCAACTCTGATGCTCTCCGCACCAGAGATGCCGAAACTCCGCAATCGCTTAGAGATCGGGCATGCTCTCTAACATCACCTTGGAGTGCAAGTACTCCAATTTTCACTAGTTACCAGCCTCGCTCCGCTAATCGGTGCGGCACTGGAATATCTGCGACGTTAATACCAACCATCGCTTCACCTAAACCGCGCGAAACTTCTGCAATTACTTTTGGATCATCAAAAAATGTAACAGCTTTAACAATCGCAGCTGCACGTTCTTCCGGATTTCCAGATTTGAAAATTCCAGAACCAACGAATACACCATCGGCCCCTAATTGCATCATCATGGCTGCATCTGCCGGAGTTGCGATACCACCTGCAGTGAAAAGCACAACCGGTAATTTTCCAGTTGCGGCAATTTCCTTGACAAGCTCAAACGGTGCTTGCAGCTCTTTTGCTGCTACATAAAGTTCGTCTTCACGCAGGGAAGATAACCGTCGGATCTCACCAGATATTGCGCGCATATGAGTTGTTGCATTCGAAACATCACCGGTGCCTGCTTCGCCTTTTGAACGAATCATTGCAGCGCCTTCATTTATTCTGCGCAGCGCTTCACCCAAATTTGTAGCGCCGCAAACAAATGGCACGGTGAAATTCCATTTATCAATGTGATTTGTGTAATCAGCTGGAGTTAATACTTCTGATTCATCAATGTAATCAACACCAATGCTCTGTAGTATTTGAGCTTCCACAAAATGTCCGATGCGCGCTTTAGCCATAACCGGAATTGAAACTTTTGCTTGAATCGCATCGATCATGTCTGGATCAGACATGCGCGATACTCCTCCTTGAGCACGAATATCTGCTGGGACTCTTTCAAGAGCCATAACTGCAACTGCGCCAGCATCTTCCGCGATTTTGGCTTGGTCAGCATTAACGACATCCATAATCACACCGCCCTTAAGCATCTCTGCCATGCCGCGTTTTACCCGCGAGGTACCGGTGATATTTTCAGCCATTTTTAACGCCTGCCTTCATAGATAGATTCAGGTGGGAAAGTCTACTTTGTTGTAGTCGGTGTCGCACTCGGGGTTTTACCGGCTAAATATGTGAATTTCGGTTCTTGATCGGTAAGGGCTATCCAGATTTGGCCAGGTGCGAATGCAATTTCTTTGCCATCTTCTTGCAGCCAAGTAGTTCCGCTCTCGCTGCTGCTTCGGTTCCAGGTGGCTGGAAATATTTTTCCGTCCCGAAGAATATAGCCATGGCCAGTCCCAATCGTTTCACTCATTGGGGTTATACCGCCGAATTTATCACCATAAATAGATGGAGTGATTTTAACAATTTGTACAACCAGAGTTGGCGAACCAAGTTGCATACCGCTAGCTGATAAATCCGGTGAATTATTATGTGTAAGCAACCAGCGCGATTCGGATTTGGACCAGAGTGCGCCATAGCTAGCGTTGGGCCAAGTAATCTTAACCTCGGTAATTTCTTTTCCATTCACTGGAGGTTTTCCAAAAATCCATCCCATTGGCTTGGCAATAGTCAGGTTTTTTGCCTTAGCCATTAAGGGTGCGGAATTTAAAATCATATTTGTTGGTGCACTTCTATTCCGATCGCGATAATAAATAGTTGGTGAATTATGTTCAGCACCCAAGTCTTCAATATTTGCTCTTGCAATTACCGGTCGTAATTTATTTTGCGCACCACTGTAAGCCAAACCGACTCTGCCATATTGTGCCAAAAGATCAATATCGCTAATCCTTGCAGATCGAATTGGACCGATATCTTTAGGAATATTTGATGAAAAAATTGCTAACAACCGCGTTAATCCAGCTTCAACTTGTTCGATATAAACCACATCGGCAAATTCCAATCCAACTTGTGGGTGAGCTGAATTAGTATCATCAATTTTCGCTGCCAGTACTGGACCGTTCACCCCAGGTAAACCAGTTAAAAAATTTACTTCAACTTTAGTTGGCTTGATCTTTGAAATCTGATCCGAAATTGCACTACAACCGGAGATTAACGAAGTAAATACCAATGCAATTGAAACAGTTGAAAATATTAATTTAAAGCTTTTCATAAAACATCATCTTCAAAAGCGTACCGCACTGGTAACGGAGCGCTGCCCGCCAATCGAAATACTCGAAAGACCAGCTTTTCCCGCAACGATCTAGTAGCTGATACTGCTTCTACATGAATCGCAATTGCAACTCGCACTCGTTCGGTAACTTCTTCCAATTTTGCAAATATTTCTGGATGCAACTCCGGTAGATCACTTTCCTGCTGTAATAAATGTAGCGTTCCGGATAGGCCACTTTCTTGGTCACTTCTTTCAAAAATCTGCGCTTCTCTAGCGCCATAGGCAGCCCCGGTAAGAATCAAATTTGTCGCCGGATCTATCTCTGGTAGATGCGCAATCTCTAAAGCAATGGCTGCGCGACGTTGTAGCGTTGCATCTAAATTTGCCCACGATGTTTCAACGCGATGGTGTAGTCGATCGAGTCGAGTAGCCGAAAATGATAAATACCAAGCAACTAATAAGAATGTGATTAATAGCGCTAAAGAAGTTTTCATATCAATCAGAGATTATCTCTGGTAAAAAGTCGATTCCAGCTTCGACTTTCTGAGGCTAATCCCACTTTTCCACCACCAGTTAGCGCCATCGAATAAACATCCATCACCTGTTCGGCAACTTTGCTCCAATCAAAACGCTCTGCAGACTGAAATCCAATATTAGCGAGGCTTTTACGTTTAGAGCTGTCTCGTAATAAATCGATAATTACTTTTGCCAGATCAGTAGAACTCTCCGATTCAAAGAGCGCGCCATACTCACCACCGTTTAAAAGATTTCTAAAAGCTGGAATATCGCTAGCAATAATTGCCGTTTCTGCCGCTAGCGCTTCGGTCAGAATTATTCCGAAGGATTCTCCGCCGGTATTTGGCGCAATATATAAATCAACAGATTTGAGTAAAGCAGCTTTATCAGATTCACTTACTCTCCCTAAGAAAGTTAGCTTATTTCGCAACTGTGAATTTATTGATTTGTAGATTACTTCGTGTTCTCCTGGACCAGCAATCAAGACTTTTATATCCGGAATGAAACGAGCGACAATCGGCAGTGCATCCAATAAAACCTGTAATCCTTTCCGGGGTTCCTCAAATCGTCCAATAAAACCTATGGTATTTGGTTGCTGCCACTCTGATTTCGCGGTTGAACTTGCAAAGAAATCTACATCTATGCCGTTGGGGATTACCACCGCATCGGTTTCTAAATGAATAGTAAGAGTTTCACGTGCAACTTCACTCACCGCAATTCGCGCACTTAATTTCTCAATAACCGGTTCTAAAAATGGGCTGATTGCAAAAGCAACTTTCTGCTTTGGTGCGGCAGCATGGAATGTTCCGACCATTGGCCCCTCAGCAATCCAGCATGCCAATAGTGAAAGCGAAGGTATTGCTGGTTCGTGTAAATGTAATAGATCAAAATTTCCTTGCGAGATCCATTGCCTAACTCGAGAAGCTGCAACTGGTCCAAATAGAACTCGTGCGACAGCCCCGTTATATGGAATTGCAATTGGCCGTCCTGCAGGAACTACAAAGTCATCTACTAACGCATCTTCATGACTGACTGGAGCTAACACGGAAACTTGATGACCTTGTTTGATGTAGTACCTTGCTAAATCTTTTATATGTGCTTGAACACCGCCGGGTGTATCCCAGCCGTAGGGTGAAACCATTCCGATTCTAAGTGCGGAATTTTTTGGAGAATAGACCATTGTTAATCCCGTTCCACAAAATCGCCATCGATCCAAATTCTTTGCAACATATGCCAATCTTCCGGATATCGCGAAATATTTCTAGCGAAACTATCGGCACAGAGTTGGGTCATTGTTGCGATTTTATCTTCCCTCGAACCAGAAACTGGTACCGGTATCGGAGCTTCAAATTCAATACAGATACCAGTTTCAGTGTAAGAAACATATGCAGTAACTAGTGCAGCTCCTGTTTGTAGAGCTAATGCAGCGGGGCCACCGGGCATCTTGGCAATTCCATCGAAGAAATTAACTTTTATTCCAGACTTGGAGAGATCTCGATCTGATACTAAAGCTACGAGAGTTCCGCTCCGTAATCGCTCCGCCAATGTGGCAGTGACTCTTAAATTTAGATCAAGGGCTTCCATGCCCATTGCCTCTCGATGCGCTAAAAATCGTCGAAAAAGCCGTTCCGGTTTTAAATGTTCGACCACCGTTGTCAATTTGATTCCCTGAGCACAAAAAAAGGCACCGGCGTGATCCCAATTACCGGCATGAGGCAAGGCAACAATTAAACCTTTTCCAGCTGCTAATGACTCATAAAAATATTTTTCGTTGATAGTTTTCACGGAATTCAAAATTTGTTCTTTCGACCAGTCAGGAAATCTGAAGGTATCCACCCAATAACGCAGATACGATCGCATGCTCTTTTTAACTAAAGCTTCTAACTCTGATTTAGAGAATTCTGGTTTTACTCGTTGGAGATTTCTGCGTAACCTTGCAATACTCTTACCGTTCTTGCTCCGAGCTAACTCTGCAACCAGATCGCCAAACTTATAAGCACTGGTTGCTGGCAAAGCCCGCAATATTCGCCAGCATGTGGCATACATTATGTATTTGAAAAACTCCATCATGCTGTCGCCTTATAAACTATCCAAAGCCGTTGCAAAACCGTGATAGTACTTAAAATACTTAACAACCATATTCCAGTTGCTAGTACATATGGGATTCCTAAACCATGTAAACCAATTGAGAAAAGTACTAAAATCAGACGTTCGCTTCGTTCCGCTATTCCGCCATCGCAATTTATATCTAACGATTCTGCTCGCGCTTTTACATATGAAACTAGCAATCCAGTTAGTAACGCGACCAGTGCTGGTATAAACAAACTATTTGATTCACGGTTTAAGTAGATAAGTAGGCCAATTAAAATTGTTGAATCGGCAATTCGATCGCAAGTCGAATCCAACAAAGCTCCCCAATTACTGCCACCGTTATTTGAGAGTCGAGCCATCGTTCCATCAAAAAGATCGCTAAGTGAAAATATCGAAATTGCAATCGTTCCCCATATAAAATGCCCACTTGGATAAGCGGTTAGCGAGGTCATTACAACTAAGAGAGAACCAATGAAGGTCACCATATTTGGCGTCAGACCAATTTTTAACGCGAAGCGACAGGCAGGGGTAATCAACCTAGTAACTGGGGCCTTAAATGGGATCTGTAACATCGTTCCCATCGTAGGCTGAGCCGTATGAGTATCCCAATTAATCCGCATATTTCCGCGGTCACAATCGGTATTTCGAGCGCCATCCCCAGTGACTTCTATAGCACCCTTGGGGTAACTGGCCTTCTCATTCCCACCGAAAACGAACCAGAGCTATCGAAACTATCTGGATCATCGGTAGCAATATTCTTAGTTGACGCCCAAATCGGAATTGATAAAAATTTAGTTACTTATTGGGATGCATGTAGGGAGTTACAGCTACCTCGTTTGATTTTAGTTTCAAACTTATCTGATGGCGAAATTGATTTCGACGATATTGTTATGATTGCAAATAGAATTCTAGATCCAGTGATTACGCCTTTTCTCGTATTGCACGGCGAAGATGGAACACCAAATGGTTTGATAAACATCAGTACATCACAAACCTACGATTACTCTAAAACACCAACCAAAATAAGTACGGCCGATGAAGATTTAATTACGCTGGTCTCAGAATTTGCAGTTGAATATCAGGATCAAGTTGCCGAGTTTGGCGAAGCCGGTTTTGCAGACGGTTTACTTTTTCCGTGCATACCGTTCATCCAGAAATTAGGCATCGGCGCTGCAGAAACTCAACGCTATCTGCTAACTATTGCCAGGCTTTAGCCAACTCATCTCTTGTAGTTGCCAATAACTGCGGCAACACCTTCGTTCCTCCGATGATTGGCATAAAATTTGCGTCGCCACTCCATCTTGGTACAACATGTTGATGAATATGCTCGGCCACTCCAGCGCCAGATATAGCTCCTTGATTCATCCCTAAATTAAAACCAGCGCAGTTAGAAACTTTTTTTAGAACCTGCATAGCTTTTGCGGTAAATTCGCTTATCTCACTTCGTTCACTAATAGTTAAATCAGTTAAATCAGCGACATGACGATTTGCGCATATCAACATGTGTCCAGCGTTATACGGATAAAGATTCATTACCGCGTAAACTTCCGCACCTCGTGCAACTATTAGCGCGGCTGCATCGCTCATTTTAGGAATTTCGCAAAATGGACAAGGAACCTCATTCCCGGCAAGTGGTCGATTTTCACCAGTTAAATAAGCCATTCGGTGGGGCGCCCAAATTCGCTGCCAACGGTCTGGCATCCCCGCTCCGCCTTGCATTTCTTTATCTGACATTTGAAAATATCAAACTTGTGTACGTTCTGAAATTACTTTTTTAATCTCTAAAATTGCTTCCGCGATTGCGATTCCATTCCTCTGTTCACCATTTCGATATCGGAATGAAACCGCACCAGCATTAACATCTTCTTCACCAGCGATTACCATGAATGGAATTTTTTCGGTTTGAGCATTTCTAATCTTTTTTTGCATGCGGTCATCTGATGCATCAATTTCAGCCCGAATACCAGCGCTTCGCATCTCTTTAATTATCTTTTCCAAATAAGGAATATAGATATCGGCAACCGGGATAGCCCGTACTTGCACAGGAGCTAGCCACGGCGGGAACGCACCAGCATAATGTTCAGTTAGAACTCCAAAAAATCTCTCTATCGAGCCAAATAAGGCGCGGTGAATCATTACTGGACGTTCTTTACCGCCATCTGGGGCTGTATATTCCAATTCAAATCTCTGTGGCAATTGAAAGTCCACTTGAATAGTGGACATCTGCCAAGTTCGACCGATCGCATCTTTAGCTTGTACTGAAATCTTTGGACCGTAGAAAGCTGCGCCACCCTTATCGAGAACAAGTTCTAGATTTTGTTTTTCGGCTGCTTGACGAAGTGACTCCGTTGCTTGCTCCCAATCTTTATCTTCACCAACGAACTTGCTCTCGTTTTTTGTGGACAATTCCAGATAAAAATCATTTAAACCGTAATCTCTTAATAAATTCAAAACGAAAGTTAAAAGACTATCCAGCTCTCCCGCCATTTGTTCGGCAGTGCAGTAAATATGCGCATCATCTTGCGTAAAACCGCGCGCTCTAGTAATTCCATGAATAACGCCAGACTTTTCATAACGATAAACAGTGCCAAATTCAAAAAGCCGTAATGGAAGTTCGCGATAAGAGCGACCACGGGATGCGTAAATCAGATTATGGAACGGGCAGTTCATCGGTTTCATGTAGTACTGCTGACCCTGTTTCTTAATAGTGCCATCTGCATGTAACTCTTCATCCATAACCATCGGCGGGTACATGCCATCGGAATACCATTGCAAATGACCAGAACGTTCGAATAGCGCCGCTTTAGTTAAATGTGGCGAATAAACAAATTCATACCCTTCGACTTCATGGCGATGCCGCGAATAATCCTCCATGGCACGACGAACTATTCCGCCTTTTGGGTGAAACACAGCTAACCCCGAACCAATCTCTTCTGGGAATGAGAATAGATCTAGTTCAGCGCCAAGTTTTCGATGGTCGCGTTTTTCAGCCTCAGCCAACATTAAAAGATAAGAATCAAGTGCTTCTTGAGATGGCCAAGCAGTCCCATAAATTCTTTGCAACATTGGATTTTTTTCAGAACCACGCCAATAAGCGCCAGCGCTACGCATCAATTTGAAAGCTGGAATGTATTTAGTAGATGGCAGATGCGGGCCACGACAGAGATCGCTCCAGAGCGGCTGACCATCTCTTCCTAAATTGTCATAAATTGTTAACTCGCCAGCACCAACTTCTACATCAGCACCATCGTCAGTTGCGCTTGATTTCAATTTAACTAACTCACATTTATATGGTTCGTGACTTAACTCCTTTAACGCTTCTGAATCACTTGTGACGCGTCGTCGGAATCGTTGACCATCTTTAACAATCTTCTTCATTACTTTTTCCAAAACATCTAAATCAGATGGCGTAAACGGTCGTTCGGGATCAAAGTCGTAATAGAAACCGTCGGTAATTGGCGGACCGATTCCTAATCTAGTTTGTGAAAAAGTATTTTGAACGGCTTGTGCAAGAACGTGAGCAGTCGAATGTCGAAGAACCATCAAACCTTCAGGCGATGAAATTGAAAAACCTTCTACAGCATCGCCCGCTTTAACTTCACTCCATAAATCTCTTAATTCACCATTAATTTTACAGACCACAATAGCCTCTGGGCCAACTCCGGTGCGATCAACGCTTTGCGCACTATAAATTTGGGTAACTTTTTGATCTGACTCAACTTTTAAAGTAGCGCCATCAACTGTAATTTCGATCATATCGGCGCTAGACATGGAGTGAGGTTACCAAAGTTAATCGCAAAGACGCTGGAATGAATTATTTAGTGTAATAAATCAAAACTGCGATTATCGAAACTAAGAGTCCGCCTGCAATTAATAGGTATTTTGCCCATAATGGCAACCCAGTTTTATCGGCAGCTACTTTGGCCATATTTTTCGTTTTCAACATAGCTTGACCAGCCCATGCAAATTCAGTTGCCAAAATTCCTAGTCCAGCCAAGACGATCAGTACACCAGGACCTGGACCAATTAGGGCAACTCCACCTAGCAACGTTAAGCCACCACCGATAATTCCTATAAATATTCGCCAAATAAGGTGTCCCGCTTTAGTTCGCTTTAACCACTGCCGCAGATTCATGGTTCTAGGTTACTCCTTATCCAATTACTAAAACTTCTGATTAGCTCTTGGCCCGGATCGCTAATAGCGAACTCACGATTGTTATACCGTGCAACTTGTTGAATCTCCCTTGTGCTTGATAACAGATATAAAGCGGTTACCTTCTCTAATTGTTCAGGCGTTATATCCATTTCAATAACATTGAATTGTTCCAGCAACAGCCCTCTGGTAATTCCGGGTAAACAACCAGTTGAAAGTGGTGGGGTACAAAATTGTGAATCGGATTCCCAAAGAATATTTGCCACGGCGGACTCAGCGACATTTCCACTAGTGTTTTTAAAAATCACATCGCTAAATCCGGCTCGACACGCAAATCGTAGAGCGTGCGCACTTTCGCCATATGAAATTGTTTTCACGCCAGCCAAAATTGAGAGTTCATTTTTCGGGTATGGATAATCAATTAGCGACAATGGTTTCGACGGGAGATTCAGTGCTTTATGAGTAATCACCCAATCTCCGCTACTAAGAAAAGTCATTCGCATTCTTCCGATTGCAATCTCCGAAGTAGCTTGCAGAATTGTTGCTACTCCAACTTCAATCGCTCTCCGTTCTGGCATTACGATTTCTAAAATTGACGCACTTTGAAATGCCCGATCCAAATGCCGCGAGAGCGCGAGAATTTTCCCGTCAAAAGACTTTAGCGTTTCAAAAATTCCATCCCCAAGTAACCAGCCATTGTTAGTTAATTCACCGGAGGCAGGAAACGCTAAATCTGTAACTAAATCACCATTGTGGAGAATTTTCATCAAATCGTCGCACTCTCCACTAACTTTCCAGAAGCGATTGAAATCAATCGGTTTGCCTTCAATTCAGTTTCTTCCCATTCAGATGCAGCGTTACTCCCCCATGTGATTCCTGCTCCAGTACCAAAACGTAACAAACCATCTCGTTCGTTCCAGAATGTTCTAATTCCTACCGAAAGATTAGCTTCACCGTTGCAAACCCATCCGATTGCGCCGCAATATGGACCTCGATTAACCGTTTCCAAACGAGCAATCATCTCAAGTGCAGAACTTTTTGGAGCGCCGCTTACCGACCCTGGCGCCATCATCGATTCTAGAATTTCTGACCAAGAAATATCGGCACGGAGTCGACCACTAACATCGGAGACTAAATGATATAAACCAGGATGTTTTTCGATTCCAAGCAATCTCGGAACTTCAACGCTACCGGTCTCGCAAATTAAGCTCAAATCATTTCTAATAAGATCAACAATCATAATATTCTCGGATAAATCCTTTTCTAAGAATTCACTTGTTGCTGAAGTTCCCTTGATCGGGCTAGAAACAATTTGTCGTTTGCCATCAATTGTTTTTGTAATTCGAATAAAGAGTTCTGGAGATGCAGACGCAATTTCAATATTGGGCAAGTTGATATAAACACTTTGTGGCGCTGGGTTCTTTTCTAAAAGTTTGGCCATTAATGGTTTTAAGGTGATATTTTCTGGGATTTTAGCTGACAGAATTCGGCAAGCATTGACTTGATAGACCCAACCATCAGCGATTGCTTCACGAATCGCAGTTATATAATCTAAATATTGCGCGCGCGAAAAAGATGTATCCCAATTGGATGCAACCCCTAACCACTCAT
Organism: uncultured Bifidobacterium sp.; assembly: GCA_964632545.1. Lineage (GTDB taxonomy): Bacteria > Actinomycetota > Actinomycetes > Nanopelagicales > Nanopelagicaceae > UBA7398. The sequence continues at coordinate 109,511 of CAZWBQ010000003.1, forward strand.
CTTGGCAGTTAAATTCCTTCCGAGTAATTTTTCCAAAACGTGCAAATGTTGGTTCGCCAATAAAAGGCGCCACCACCACCCAAAATCCTGGTTCATCAAGTGCAGCAGCATCGTGACGAATTTCGAGGCAATCCTCCGCACTCGTTCCCTGCATCCAGAATGACGATTCGCTCGGAGCGTTCTCAAATCCAAACATGACGCGAAGGTACTCCATCGCTCATTTCTCGACTTGGGAGTTGCGCCTAACCTGCGATAGATTTCGCACTGCTCTTGCTGGTCGACGCTGTCGGGTAGCTGGAGTTTCGCGGACGTAGCGCAGTTGGTAGCGCGGAACCTTGCCAAGGTTCAGGTCGCCG
>CAZWBQ010000004.1:0-18540 GCA_964632545.1 uncultured Bifidobacterium sp.
TTACATGTGGCAGAAATGCCGTGGTGAAGACAAAAATCGTAAACCAAAGAATTTTGCGCATAAAATAAGCGTAATGGATTTAACTAAAAAGCAATTTACATTTAGTGCGAAGTAACTGGGCAAGTAAGCGTTCGAGTGATCCCAGGAACTGCCTGCACTTTTGAAAGAATAACTCGGCCAAAATCTTCCATACTTGGAGATTCAGCGCGCATGATTACATCGTAGGGACCAGTCACACCTTCGGCGATCGTTACGCCAGATATTGCAGATACAGCTTTAGCAACGCTGCTGGCCTTGCCGACTTCAGTTTGAATCAAGATGTAGGCCTGTACTGACATGTTTTCATTCCTCCGTTTGGCTAATCTTCTGCTTGCTATGCGTTTCCGACCCTAGCGCATCTAGGCTATCCAAGGGAACTAGTTATTTTGATTAAAACGAAAGCAGGCAAAAGCGCGCATGAATGAGAGCGAGATTCTCGAGCGGATCGCAACAATATTCGCGCGCACCGGTAGTCATGCAAAAGATCTAATTATTGGCATTGGTGATGATGGTGCGGTCATTGCTCCAACAAATGTTCCGCTAATACTTACAACAGATTGCGCAATCGAAGGGGTTCATTTTAGAAGAGAGTGGTCAAGCCTTCGAGAAATTGGCGCCAAAATTGCCGCAGCTAATCTCGCTGATGTTTACGCAATGGGGGGAGTTCCGAAGTTTCTCTTGGTTGCAGCCGCAATTCCAAAAGGTGCCAGCGATGAGATTTTTGAATTAGCTGAAGGAATTGCAGCGGAAGCAGACTTAGTGGGGGCACAAGTAATCGGTGGCGATTTATCAAGTTCCGAGAAAATCATGATCACAATCACCGCAGTTGGTACAACGGCTAAACCAATCAAGCGAAGTGGCGCAAAAGTTGGAGATGTAGTTGTGGTTACTGGGCTAACTGGTTGGTCGAAAGCTGGCTTAAATTTATTACAAAAAGGTCTTACTAATTCAGATAAAGCTATTTCACAATTTAAGAAACCAAACCCGCCATATTCCAACGCTGAAAAAATGGGAAAGATTGCATATTCAATGTGCGATGTAAGTGATGGTTTACTTTCGGAAGCAAAGCATATTGCAAAGGCTAGTGAGGTAACTTTAGAGATTGATCCAGAATTAATTTCTAAACTTCCAGGTTTTTCCGAGCTTGCAAAATTAGGTGGAGAAATATCATCAGATCATTGGGATTGGATATTAAGCGGCGGCGAAGATCATCATTTCTTGGCCACAGTTCCGGCAGATTCGGATTATGAAAATCATGGGGCTTTTAAAATTGGTGCGGTTAAATCGCGTGGCAAAACCTATCTGGAATTAGTTGGAAGAGAACTGCCGAACGAAGTTGGGTTTTCCCACTTCTAAATTAACGGGAGACTTTGTTCGCTTTCATACATGATGTGCAAACATTTTGGCGCTTTGTGTATCCACCAACGAGGGTGCGGATGCGTTGAATGTTTGGATTCCAGCGGCGACGAGTGCGTCGTTTTGAGTGCGAAACATTGTTACCAAAGCTGGGGCCTTTGCCACAGATGTCGCATGTCGATGCCACGGTATTTCTCCCTGCGTGATGTTGATTTCTTTAACCCTCAAGGTTTGAGGGGAGTTAGTTAAGCGGGGGCAAGATTAGCCTGAAGGGAGCACCTTTCGCCAATTCGTCCAAGTTTCAGCGGGGAAATCACCATCTTTTTGGAGAGAATGAAGCATGGCCAACGGTATTTTGAATCTTCCAATTATTAAGGTCGTTGGCGACCGAACTGCAAAAGTGCTAACCACTCAACTTGGCATTGAAACACTAGGGGATCTGCTGCGACATTATCCGCGGCGATATGTAGCACGAGGTGAGTTAACAGATATTGAAGCTTTAACTGAAGGCGAAGAGGTAACAATTCTCGCCGAAATAGAAAGTACTAAGGTTCGTAAGATTCCTGGACGCAAAGGCGGCATACTCGAAGTAGTTGTAACTGATGGTCGCGCAAAACTTTCACTAACTTTCTTCAATCAAGCTTGGCGCGAGAAAGAATTGCAATCTGGCAAACAAGGACTCTTTGCTGGAAAAGTTGGACTTTACAAAGGCAAACGTCAACTTTCACATCCCGACTATCAATTAATTCCAGACGGTAATGATGTTGATTCTGCAATAGGCGATTTTGCTGGAAAATATTTACCGATGTATCCGGCAACTTCTAAGTTACCTTCATGGAAGATTGCACAATGTACCGCGATGGCGGTTGATGCTTTAGAAAACATTCCAGATTTTTTACCGACTGATATCAGAGAAAAATTAGGTTTTCCAACTTTGCTGGAAGCGTTCACTCAAGTCCATCGCCCAGATTCGCCAGAATCAGCAGAACTAGCGCGTAAGCGGTTAACTTTTGATGAAGCGCTGCTCTTGCAGTTATTGCTTGTGATGAGAAGAGCTGAACTACATAAGCTATTTGCGGTTTCTCGCAAAGTTAGCTCTGGTGGTCTTTACGAAGCTTTTGATCAAAGGTTGCCATTTAAATTAACTGCCGGCCAGAATGAAGTTTCTAGCGAAATAGAGAAAGATTTAGCGGCACCGCATCCGATGTATCGATTATTACAAGGGGAAGTTGGTTCTGGTAAAACAATTATCGCGTTACGAGCCATGTTGGCTGTACTTGATTCCGGCGGTCAAGCTGCGTTACTAGCCCCAACTGAAGTACTTGCATCACAACATTTTCGTTCCTTCCATAATTTATTGGGAGATTTAGCAAACGCCGGACAAATAGGCGGCGATGAACGAGGAACTCAGATCGTCCTACTAACTGGCTCGCAAAGCAGCTCAGTTAGAAAAGATTCTTTACAAAAGGCGGTAAATGGTGAAGCCGGAATAATCATTGGAACGCATGCTCTGCTAAGTGAGCATGTGGAATTTAAAGATTTAGGTTTAATAGTTATTGATGAGCAACATCGCTTTGGTGTTGAACAGCGAGATGCACTACGCGCAAAGGCAAAGAACCCTCCTCATGTTTTGGTTATGACAGCAACGCCAATTCCTAGAACTGTGGCAATGACAGTGTTTGGTGACTTAGATGTATCAACGCTTAGAGAATTACCGGCCGGTCGATCGCCGATCACAACTCATGTAATCCCAGAATTAGAAAAACCAGGATTTATCGACCGCGCGTGGGAGAGAATTCGTGAAGAGGTTGCAACTGGTCATCAGGTTTATATTGTTGCGCCGAGAATTTCAGAAAATGATTCGACTGAAGATGCGATGAACTCACTTGGTCTTAGCCCTGAAGCGTTAGCGCGAGTAAAACGATTAAGCGGAGAAGATGATGAAGATTTAGAAAATGAAAAAAATGAAAAGTTTCCGATGACTTCAGTTTCTGAACTGTATCCGTTGTTAGGTCAAGGCGCTTTAAAGGGAGTTAGAATTGCAGTTTTACACGGGCGATTAGCCTCCGATGTAAAAGATAAGACGATGTCTGAATTTTCTCGCGGTGAAATTGATGTTTTAATATCAACCACAGTAATAGAAGTAGGCGTTGATGTACCAAATGCAACAATGATGGTAATAATGGATGCAGATAGGTTTGGAGTTTCACAGTTACATCAACTACGCGGGCGCGTTGGAAGAGGTAGTGCACCGGGTCTTTGTTTGTTGGTATCAAAAGCTGCTGCGGAAAGCCCAGCAATGATTCGGTTAAATGCAGTCGCTTCGACTCTTGATGGTTTTGAGTTAAGCAGAATCGATCTAGAACAACGTAGAGAAGGAGATGTACTCGGAGCTTCACAATCGGGGGTTAGATCCCATCTAAGACTGCTGCGGGTTTTAAGAGATGAAGAATTGATTGAGAAAGCCCGAGAATTTGCAACAGAAATAATCGAAACTGATCCTGATTTATCAAACAATCCGATGCTAAAGGTAGAAGTTGCTGAGTTACAGGCGTTGGAAAGCGCTGCATTTATTGATAAACGATAATTCTGGAAGAATAATCAAATGAGAATTATTGCCGGAATGGCTAAAGGCAGAAGTTTAAATTCGCCAATCGGTAATACTCGACCAACCTCAGATCGCGCACGTGAAGCGCTTTTTTCAACTTTAGAATCTGAACTAGGCTCATTAAATGATAAATATTTTTTGGACTTATATGCCGGTTCCGGTGCGGTTAGCGCTGAAGCGCTTTCTCGAGGAGCTGCGCTAACTCATACCGTAGAAAATGAAGAGAGTGCGATTCATGTAGCTCGTAGCAATTTAGCTATATTTGAAAATATAGTTGGTTCGGGAACTTATCAAGTTTTTAATTCATCGGTTGCAAGATTTCTGAAAACTAATATTAATATCCAATATGATGCAATTTTTATTGATCCACCTTATGAATTTGCAAATAATTTAGTAACAATTGATCTAGAGGCTTTGATTCAAAATAATTTACTGAAGCCAGAATCTATAATTGCAGTGGAGCGGGATTCAAAAAGTAAAGCCTTCAATTGGCCAACGGGATTAACCGAATTAAAGGTGAGAAAATACGGTCACGCCGTGATTTACTATGGAATTCCCTCACAAAATGGATAAGCACGCGATTTGTTGCTAGCGTTTTCACATGAAGCGCGCCGTCTGCCCTGGATCATTTGACCCAATCACATATGGACATCTCGATGTCATCGAGCGCGCCAGCGGATTATTCGACGAAGTAATTGTCGCCGTATTAGTAAATCGAACAAAAGCAAGTCTTTTTACGGTAGCAGAACGAATTGAAATGATTACTGAAATCACCGCCAAATATAAAAATGTGAAAGTAGATTCTTGGTCCGGATTGTTAGTGGATTTCTGCAGAGAACATGAAGTTTCAGCGATTGTCAAAGGATTACGCGCTGTAAGTGATTTTGATTATGAACTACAGATGGCTCAAATGAATTTACAGCTTAAAGGTGTAGATACTTTATTCATGGCAACTACACCTGCATATTCATTTCTCTCCTCTTCTCTCGTGAAGGAGATTGCAAATTATGGCGGCGATGTTTCAGCTTTGGTACCTCCTAAAATATTAATGCTTGTAAAAGCTCGCTTATTAGAGAATGGTGAACATGGACGCAATTGAGAAATTACTCTCAGCAATTACTACAGTTGAAGAGGCAAGATCTGTACCGCTCTCGGCATCTTGTGTAGTACATCGTGGTGAGCTATTAGAAGTTCTAAATGAAGTTAAAGCTGCGCTCCCTCGAGATTTAGCATCTGCCCAAGAATTATTAGCAAGCCGTGATGCCATTATTGAAGATGGCCAAGCTAGTGCAGAGCAACTTATCGCTCATGCACGTGAAGAAGTTTCAAGAATGGTTGAACAAACCGCGATAGTTTCATCAGCACGTGAAGAAGCAGCGCGAATTCTTGATGAAAATAAATTGGCTGGCGATGCACAACGTGAAGAAGTTGATGCTTATATTGATTCTAGGCTGGCAACTCTGGAAGTTATATTAAATAAAACTTTGGATGCGATTAATCGTGGCAGAGAACGACTTGCTGGCGCAAGCGATAAAGATGCGTTATCGCACCTTCGCGATTAATTTAGAACTTCAAACCTATGAAAATTAATACCAATTCACCATTTTTTTATAATGCCCATGATTTGCCGCGTAGGGCTGGCGAAATGCGGGAAGCTACAGTTGAAATTAAGTTGAGCGAGAATTTAGGAATTCCATTACTTTCGGTACCCGCTGGGAGCTCAGTTTCATTAGGTCTTAAATTGGAATCTGTTGACGAGGGAATATTGGCATCTGGACAGGTACATGCAGTAGCGATTGGCGAATGCACCAGATGTTTAGACCCAATTACTTTTCCGATTAATCAAATTTTCCAAGAGCTATTTGAATATGAAATAAAGAAAGAACGAAAGCAGAAATCTAAGCAAGAAGGGGAAGACGACCTCGATATTGATGATGCATTTTTCTTGGTTGGCGATTTCTTAAATTTAGAAACGCCAATTCGTGATGCCATTGTTTTAGCGCTCCCAATCAATCCACTCTGCGATGAAGAGTGTGAAGGGCTATGTGTGACTTGTGGCGAAAAATGGGAATTGCTCCCAGCAGATCATCGGCATGAGGTCATAGATGCTCGATGGACCGGGCTTGCAAATTGGGATGGTTCGAACGGGGAAAGCCCAGAGGCAACCGAGAAATAGCCTCGTTTTTACAAATGCCCATCTCATGGGGGATACTTACGCCCTCGTAAAAGATTGCCGTTATAACAAGGAGAACAAAGTGCCACTACCAAAGCGAAAGATGTCCCGCTCGCGCACGCGTTCCCGTCGCAGCCAATGGAAGACAACACCAGCTGCAATTGCAACTTGCGATCAATGCCAACAACCAAAATTGCAACACACTGCTTGCCCAACGTGCGGAACTTATAACCGCCGTCAAGTTCTAGAGGTTTAACTCTGAATTCCCAATTAGCTGAAAAGCTAGGGATCTCGGTACGGCAAGATCTACTTGATCTCGCGTTAACTCATCGTTCTTATGCATATGAATCTGGTGGCTTGCCCACAAATGAACGTATGGAATTTCTCGGCGATAGCGTTCTCGGCTTAGTAGTTACTGAAGCGCTTTATGAAAGATTTCCAGATCTTGATGAAAGTAGATTATCGCCACTTCGTTCTGGCGTAGTAAATATGAGAGCGCTCGCTCAAATTGCGCGCGATTTAAAACTTGGTGAAAATCTAAAAATTGGCAAAGGTGAAGAGAACACTGGTGGCCGGGATAAGAATTCAATTTTAGCTGATGCTTTTGAAGCACTTGTTGGCGCAATTTATTTAGATCATGGTTATGAAATCACAACCGCTGTTGTGCTCAGACTTATGGAAGGCGTTATCGCTGAAGCGTTAGATCGCGGAGCTGGGTTAGATGGCAAGACAGCGTTACAAGAGTTAGTAGCTGCAGCCGGTATGGGTGCACCTGAATATCAAGTTAGCGAATCCGGTCCGGATCACGATAAAGATTTTGTAGCCGTAGTCGTTGTTAATGGAAAAACTTTTCCAGAAGGACATGGCAAGAGCAAACGTGAAGCAGAACAGATAGCGGCTCGAGTAGCTTTCGAAGAACTCTCTCGTGGAAACGAAAGTGCCTGAGTTACCAGAAGTAGAAACCGTTCGTCTTGGTTTAGCGAAAAGAGTTGTTGGGAAAAAAATCACGAAGGTTGAAATCTTTCATCCCAGAGCAACAAATCCCAAATCCCTTGCCCCGCTTGATTCATTGACTGGATCAAAAATTATTACGGTAAACCGGCGCGGAAAGTTCTTATGGATGGAATTAAATCGCCCCGAGGTATTGCTAGCTCACCTTGGAATGAGTGGACAATTTCTTGTGAGCAAAAGAGATTCAGTTCCAGAAAAGCACATGCGAGTGCGGATTTCCTTAAATACAAAAGATTTTGAAATTAGGTTTATTGATCAAAGAACTTTTGGCTGGCTAAGCGTTGATCAAAGTAGCGATGGAATTCCAAATTCTGCAGCACATATAGCCCTAGATATTTTTGATAAGAAATTTAGTCGGGAGAGTGTTAAAGCCGATTTTTTGCAACGGAATACTGAGATAAAGCGAGCTTTGCTAAATCAAGAGATAATGAGCGGAGTTGGAAATATTTATGCAGATGAATCATTATGGTTGGCCAAAATTCATCCAGAACGAAAGTGCGCTGATCTAACTGATTCAGAGTTGGATTTATTATTAGATTCAGTATATGAAGTAATGGGAGCAGCTTTAAAAGTTGGCGGTACCTCTTTTGATGAACAATATAAAAATGTAAATGGCGAAAGTGGTTACTTTGATATTGAGCTTTCGGCATACGGCCAAGATGGGGAACCGTGTTCTAGATGTGGGAGTGAAATCCGCCGAATTGCCTTTGCGAATCGCTCATCGCATTTCTGTCCAAAGTGTCAGGTAAAACAAGGGCGAATAAGAAGGAAAAATAGAAAATAGGTGAGAAACCCGACAAGCGCGTGGAATGACCCGTTCTTTCTGGGCTGGGGCGATAGGTTTTCCCCATGTATCTGAAGAGCATGACCTTGAAGGGCTTTAAGTCCTTTGCTGCTCCGACGACGCTCAGATTCGAGCGTGGCATTACCTGCGTAGTTGGTCCAAACGGTTCCGGTAAAAGTAACGTTGTCGATGCGCTTGCCTGGGTAATGGGTGAACAAGGCGCAAAGAGTTTACGTGGCGGAAAGATGGAAGATGTAATTTTCGCTGGAACTTCTGGAAGGGCTCCATTAGGTCGCGCTGAAGTTTCAGTAACAATTGATAACACCGATGGTGCACTTCCTATTGATTACACCGAAGTGACGATTTCTCGAATACTTTTCCGTAACGGACAGAGTGAATATCAAATAAATGGCGAGAATGCGCGGTTGCTAGATATTCAAGAGCTGCTGAGCGACAGTGGTATTGGTCGAGAAATGCATGTGATTGTCGGCCAAGGTCAACTTGATGCGATCCTCACCGCTAATCCAGATGAACGTCGCGGCTTTATTGAAGAAGCTGCTGGCGTACTAAAACATAGAAAGCGAAAAGAGAAAGCGCTACGAAAATTAGATTCGATGCAAGGCAATTTAGCGCGAGTACAAGATTTAACAGTTGAACTCCGACGTCAACTTAAACCACTTGGTAAACAAGCTGAAGTGGCGAAGAAGGCAGCAACAATTCAAGCTGATGTTAGAGATGCTCGCTTACGCTTACTAGCTGACGACTTAATTGCGTTGCAATCTACAATTAATGCAGAAGTAGCAGATGAAACTTCGCTCAGGGCACGAAAATCTATAGTGGATAACGATTTAGAAAAATTCCGAAACCGTGAAATTGAGATAGATCAAATATCTGCTGTTGAAAGTCCGCAATTAGCAAAGGCTCAAGAGAATTATTATCAATTAACTTCGCAACGAGAAAAACTTAGAGGTACCCAAAATTTAGCTTCGGAGCGGGCTCGCTTTTTGGCGGAAGAGGCAGAGGAGGCGCGAACTAGCGGTAGAGATCCAGTAGCGCTTGAAGAGGAGGCGCGAGTTCTTCGAGCTGAAGAAACCTTATTAAATACAAACCTTGAAAGATCTAGAAATGAATTAATAAATGCAAGCAATCAACTTTCACAATTAGAAACTTCGCAAAAGACGGAAGAAGATTCAGTTGCTGCTGCATTACGTGCGATTGCGGATTTCAGAGAAGGTACAGCGCGCCAAGAAGGCCATATCAAGAGTTTAAATTCACGGATTGAGAGCGGCACTGCAGAAATTACTCGTCTCTCTAGGGCTAAAGACGATGCTCAGGAACGAGCTGACCAGGCACAGCGCGAATTTGCTACGTTGGAAAGTGAAATTGCTGGGCTTGATGCTGGCGAATTAAATTTGGATGCAAATTTTGAGAAAAGTAAAGCTGATTTAAATCAAGCTAAATCAGCTTTGGAGAAATTAACTGCAGAATTAAACAAAGCCGAACGCGACAAAAGTGGAGCTGAGGCAAAGTTAGATGCGCTCAGACAAGCAACGATGCATCGAGATGGCAGCGGAGCGCTTCTTACAAATACAAAAGGAATCGAAGTTCGTGGATCGCTAGCTTCATTAATTTCTATTGATAATGGTTGGGAAAAAGCGGTATCAGCGGCGCTGGGCACGCTCTCTGATGCGATAGTCGTAGCCGATTTACGTGGCGCAGTTTCTGCGCTGGCATACTTGAAATCTGAGAGCGCAGGTAGCGCAGATGTACTTATTATTGGCGCTCCAGATGCAATTCTTTCGCAAATCCCTGCTGGATTAACGCCACTTTCAAGCAAAGTTTCATCATCATCTTTAGGAAGGGTTTTACCGGCACTTCTAAACGGTTATATTGCTGCCGAATCTTTAGAAGAAGCCGAACGCTTAGTTGCCGAGAATCACTCAGTAACAGCCATAACTCGCGACGGCGACATAATTTCGCAATCTCGAGCACGTGGTGGATCTACTGTAAAGAATTCGCTAATTGAAATAAATGGAATGATTTCGGATGCGGAGAATGAATTAACTAAATGTTCGCACTTAAGTGACCGATTAAAATTCGAATTGTCACGATCTGAAGAAAATTTAAGAAACGTGCAAATGATTTTTGATGTTGCGCTGGCAAAATTAAACGAATCAGATGCCAAGATGGCGGGGTTTGCTGAACAAATGGCTGCCGCTGGCCAAGGCGTTAAGAGCGCGGTCGCTGAAATCGAAAGATTAAAAGCTGGTATCGCCGAAGTCTCAATATCAATAGAAACCGACCGTCGTGAGTTAGAAATTGCGCAAGCAAAATTCGACAATAATGAGGAAGCCAAAGAGCCAGATACTGCAATGTTGGAATCCTTAAGATCTCGGATCGCCACATCAAGAGCGCTCGAAGTGGAAGCCCGTTTAAAGCTCCGCACTGAAGAAGAACGGGTTGCGGCAGTAACTCGCAGAGCATCTGATTTGGAAAACGCGGCAAAGAATGAACGTGAAGCAGCTTCAAGAAGTATTTCAAGACGTGAAGCGCGCGCACGAGGAGCGATAACTGCACAAGCGATTGCTGACACTGCATATGAAGCGCTAATTCAAATTGAAGTGTCTATCTCTAAAGCTGCTGCAGAACGTGAACGACTTGAAGTGGCTAGAACAGAACGAGAAGGCGAAACCTTAGCAATTCGCGCCCAAATTCGAGAGTTGGCTACCGAGTTAGAGCAATTAACTTCCAGTGTTCATCGCGATGAAATAGCTAGAGCGGAGCAACGCTTAAGAATTGAACAACTAGAACAACGTGCAGTTGAAGAATATGGCGTAGATATTGCGGTGCTCTTATCTGAATATAACCCAGAGAAAGATGTCCCAACCTTCATCGAAACTGAAACTGGCGAGATAATTCAAGGAGATTTAATTCCTTACCGCAGAGACCAACAAGAGAAGCGCTTAGCTAGCGCAGAGCGTCAACTTGCATTACTAGGGCGAATTAATCCACTCGCGCTAGAAGAGTATTCATCTTTAGAAGAACGGCTTCGATATTTGGCAGAACAATTAGAAGATTTGAAGAAGTCTCGTAAGGATTTGTTAGATATCATCAAAGAGGTTGATGATAAAGTGCAGGAAATTTTCCTACAAGCATTTAAAGATACTGCCCGCGAGTTTGAAATTATTTTTGCTCGCCTATTTCCTGGAGGTGAAGGAAGATTAATCCTCACGGACCCAGATGATTTATTAACTTCGGGCGTAGATGTTGAAGCACGCCCACCCGGAAAGCGAATCAAACGGCTCTCATTGCTATCTGGTGGTGAACGTTCTTTAACCGCAGTTGCGCTACTTATCGCAATATTCAAAGCTCGACCAAGTCCGTTCTATGTCATGGACGAAGTTGAAGCCGCACTTGATGATACGAATTTAGGCAGATTGCTTGGTGTTTTGGAAGAACTTCGAGCAGCATCTCAATTAATTATCATTACCCATCAAAAACGCACTATGGAAATCGGCGACGCCCTTTATGGCGTAACTATGCGTGGCGATGGAGTTTCGGAAGTTATTTCACAACGTTTGCGCGAAGTCGAACCTGAAACCGTTTAACTTTTCGTTATGAGTCTATTTAAGAAACTCTTAGCTAAATTCACTGGAAATGATTTTTCCGTTGCAGAATTAACTGATTTAGAGACCTTGCTAATTGAGGCAGATTTAGGTACTGAAGTTGCAAAAAGAGTTATTGAAAGCGCAAAGTCACGTAAAGGTGAAAATTTTCTAGACTCCGTTAGGGCCACTCTCGTTGACTCACTATCTAAAAAATCTAGAAATATTGCCCTTGATAGCAATAATCCAACAGTGATCCTAATTGTTGGCGTAAATGGAACTGGAAAAACCACTAGCGTTGCAAAACTTGCTAATTACCTAAAACGCGAAAATCGAAGCGTATTGATTGCAGCTGCCGACACCTTTAGAGCTGCTGCTGTTGCGCAAATTCAAACTTGGGGAGAGCGAATTGGCGTTCCAGTAATTTCTGGAAACGACGGTGCTGATCCTGCGTCAGTTGCTTTTGATGCCGCCAAGCGGGCAATTTCTGAGAAAGTGGATTATTTAATTGTAGATACGGCTGGCAGGTTACATACTAAAGATAATTTGATGGCCGAATTAGAAAAAGTGAAGAGAGTTATTGAGAAAGTAATTCCCGTAACTGAAATACTTTTTGTACTAGATGGGACAACTGGACAGAACGGGTTTGCCCAAGCAGAAATATTTAACGATAGCGTCGGGTTAACTGGTGTGATTGTGACCAAGTTAGATGGCAGTGCTAAAGGTGGAATCGCAATCGCAACCGAATCCGCCTTGGATTTGCCGATCAAGTTCATCGGTACCGGAGAGGGCCTGGGGGATTTTGCGCCATTCGATGCCGAGGCTTATTTGGAAGATTTAACCAGCCTGTAACAAAAGCGGAAGAAGTGTCACCTTCCCGAAACGATTCGCGTTGCTTATCCGTAATAGAAGAAAGCCATGATTTGGCCATCTCAACGGTGAGAATCGCGGCCAAACCAAATTTTTGGGAGTAGGGAAAAGAGATGACCGACGTTGTTTTAAATACTGGCGATACGGCTTGGGTATTAGCTAGCACCGCATTAGTTTTATTGATGACACCAGGATTAGCGCTCTTTTACGGTGGCATGGTTCGAGCAAAAAGTGTTTTAAATATGATGATGATGTCAATGATTACGATCGGAATCGTTAGCGTTCTATGGGTTATATATGGATTCAAATTAGCGTTTGGATTTGAATCAGGTTCGCAATGGTACGGATCGCTCTCACTCTCTGGGCTAGGTAGCGCAGTAAATGAACTTACAAATAATGGTGGTATCTATCCGATTCCGTTACTTGCATTTGCGGCATTTCAATTAATGTTCGCAATTATTACCCCAGCACTGATTTCCGGTGCGATTGCGGATAGAGCAAAATTTAGTTCTTGGACAATATTTGTTGCGATCTGGGTTTCATTAGTTTATTTTCCAGTTGCACATTGGGTATTTGCATTTGGAAATAAAGTTGGTGACAGCGTAACTGGTGCGGGATTCCTTGCTGCGCGCGGCATTGAAGATTTTGCTGGCGGAACCGCCGTGCATATAAATGCTGGCGCCGCTGGTTTAGCTCTCAGCTTGATCCTTGGCCGCAGAATTGGTTGGCGTAAAGAAGTGATGCGTCCGCATTCATTACCAGTTGTTCTTCTCGGCGCGGGTTTACTTTGGTTCGGTTGGTTTGGTTTTAATGCTGGTTCTGCACTTGGCGCCAATGGCATTGCCGCACTTGCATTTATGAATACTCAAGTTGCAACTGCAGCTGCATTGCTTGGTTGGGTTGTTGTCGAAAAACTTCGCGATGGCCATCCAACAAGTTTGGGTGCAGCTTCTGGTGCTGTAGCTGGATTAGTAGCGATTACGCCAGCTTGTGCATTTGTAGCTCCGTGGGCTGCAGTAGTTATTGGGCTGATTGCCGGCGCGCTTTGCTCATTAGCAGTTGGTTTGAAATACAAACTTGGGTTCGATGATTCGCTAGATGTGGTCGGCGTGCATTTAGTAGGCGGACTTTGGGGTTGTATCTCGATTGGTTTCTTCGGCAGCAAGGCTGTAAATGGCTTAGGCCTAGATGGTCTCCTATACGGCGGCGGTACTACGCTTCTTGGAAAGCAAGCGCTTGGTGCCTTTATGGTTATGGCTTATTCATTTGTTGTAACTTTAATAATCGGATACATAATTCATAAGACAATTGGATTCCGAATTAAACCGGAAGCTGAAGTGGCTGGCATAGATCTCAGCGAACATGCTGAATCAGCATATGAAATGGCACCATCATCTAGAGGAGGATATTCCGCATGAAACTTATAACTGCAATTCTTAAACCGTTCAAATTAGATGATGTTAAAGATGCGCTACAAGCTTTTGGAATAAATGGCATGACTGTTTCCGAAGCTAGTGGTTTTGGTAGACAGCGTGGCCATACTGAGGTTTATCGTGGTGCGGAATACACCGTTGACTTAGTACCAAAAATTAGGCTCGAGGTGTTAGTAGATTCGCCCGATGTTGAAGCTGTTATCGATGTAATAGTAAAAGCTGCGGGAACTGGTTCTATCGGTGATGGAAAAGTTTGGGCAACGCCGGTCGAGCATGTGGTTCGAGTTAGAACCGGCGAACGAGGACCAGAAGCAATATAGGAAATATAAATGGGAACGCGTGAGCGAAGAGACCGATCAGATTCTGTTGATGCAGAGTTAATCGGTCTCTTTCGCAGAGCCGAAAAAATTTCAAATACCGCAAAGGTTGCACTTGTTGCAGTTGGTGGTTATGGCAACGGCGAATTATCACCAGGGTCAGATATTGATTTATTAATTTTGCATGATGGATCGTTATCTGAAGCCAAATTAGGCGAATTTGTAAATGCCCTCCTGTATCCATTGTGGGATAGCAATCGTCCCGTCGATCATTCTGTAAGGACTCGAACCCAAACTCGCGAAACCGCTTCTGCAGATGTCAAAGTTGCGATGGGATTATTAGATAGCCGGTTAATTTGTGGCGATCGCGATTTATTTGAAGTAACTGCAAATGATGCGAACGAAGAGTGGCGAAAGCGGGCCAAACAATATATTCCACTAGTTCGCGAACTTTCACGCGAGCGTAGCAATCGAATTGGGGAGTTAGCCTATTTGCTTGAGCCGGATCTAAAGGAAGCTCGCGGCGGATTGCGAGACATCACCGCTCTTCGAGCGATTGCAAAATCTGGTTTGATTTCAATAACTTTCGATCGAATAAGTAGCGCTGAATCGGTCTTGCGTAACGTCAGAGATGCACTGCATCTAGAAAGCGGTAGAAATCGCGATCAATTGCGTTTTATGGAACAAGATAAAGTAGCGAAATTTTTAGATTATAAAAATGCAGATGAACTGATGTCTGAAGTTGCCAAGGCTGCACGAGCAGTTGATTATTTATTGGAATTAACCTGGCATCGCTTAGATCAAATTCAACCAAAAGGATTTTTTAAACGGGAAAAGTCGGTTCGAGTAGAAAAAGGATTAGTAGTAGAACGTGGTGAAGTAAAAATTGCATCTGAGTATTCAATTTCGGAAGATCCAATAATTGGTTTGCGGGCAGCGGCTAGTGCAGCGCAATTAGGGATTCCGCTCGCTATCGATACCTGCATGCAGCTGGCTGCTGAGTTGCCGCCAATGCCAGTTCCGTGGCCAAAGGCGGCTCGCGAAGAATTAGTAACTTTAATTGGTGCAGGTTCCAACATGGTCCGCGTTTGGGAAGCGTTAGATCAAGAAGGATTGATACAAAAATGGATTCCAGAATGGACCCATTTAAGATCACTGCCGCAGCGAAATGTGTTGCATCGCCATACTGTTGATCGACACATGGTGGAAACTGCAGTACATGCTGCGGCGCTAACCAGAAAAGTTCACCGTCCAGATTTACTGCTATTTGCCGCACTATTTCATGACATTGGAAAAGGTTTTCCGAACCATGATCACTCGGAATATGGCGCTAATTTAATTGCACCGTTAGCAGAGCGACTAGGTTTTGATAATCAAGATACGGAAACTTTGACGCTCTTAGTAAAGCACCACTTGCTCTTATCAGCAGTTGCTACTCGGCGAGATTTAGATGATCCAGCAACAATTTCTAGCGTAACTGAAAAGATTTCAAGCGCTGAAATACTTGAGCTGTTACATGCGCTAAGCATTGCTGATGGGGAAGCTACGGGCAGAGCGGCTTGGAGTGATTGGAAAGCAACGTTAGTTAGCAACTTAGTAAATCGTTGCAACGCTGCCCTAAAAGGCGTAGCCCCCGCAAATCAATTGGAGCTAACTCAAACTCAAATTGCCGCAGCAGATGCCGGCGAATTGAAAGTAGATTTAATTGAAAAAGATGGCGAGTACTTAGTTGAAATAATTGCACCGGATAGCACCGGGTTACTTTCAACTGTTGCGGGAGTTTTAAGTATTACTCGATTTGATGTGCGGTCTGCACGGACGAGATCACATGGAAATTCGGCAGTAATGACTTGGGTTGCGCAATTAGATGACCATGTAACTCCACCCACGGCACGGAAACTTATGGAGTTGATCCAATCTGGCCTTGCTGGTCAAATTGATTTCTCTGGCAAGATTGCAGATCGTGTTAAAAATTATCAAAAGTTCCCAGGCATACCAGTTCCACCTCCAGTAGTTACTGCAATTACTGACGCTGCAACCGAAGCGACGGTAATTGAAGTGCGGATGCATGATCGACCTGGCTTGCTCTATACGATTGCTAACACAGTCTCCTCTGCAAAAATTGATATTAAAGCCGCAATAGTTTCGACCCTTGGTGCGGAAGCCTTCGATACGCTCTATGTAACGAAAATTGATGGTTCACCATTAGAACCTACCCGGGCTCATGAATTCGCTAGAGAGTTAGAAGTCCGATTGAAATAGTAGGCTTGGCGCTATGTTCGATTCGCTAACCAATAAGTTCACCAATGCCTTTACGGCGTTACGTAATCGTGGCCGAATTGGTGCCGGTGATATTGATGAATTATGCGGTGAAATTCGAAAAGCGCTTATTGATGCAGACGTAGCACTTGCGGTAGCTGAAAATTTTGTTTCAAAAGTCAATGCGAGAGCACAGGCAGCGCTACCTGAATTGAGGCAGAGCACCAATCAATCACAGGCAATTTATGCAATCGTCAACGAGGAATTAATTTCGATTTTGGGTGGCGCAGCTCGACGAATTCGATTGGCAAAAAACCCACCGACTGTAATTATGTTGGCTGGATTACAAGGGTCTGGCAAAACTACGCTTGCTGGAAAATTAGCGCATTACTTTAAATCGCAAGGTGATACGCCACTTTTAGTGGCAGCAGATTTACAGCGACCAAATGCAGTGAATCAATTATCGGTTGTTGCCGAAAATGCAAAAGTTCCGGTTTTTGCGCCAGAGCTTGGCAACGGTGTGGGAGATCCAATTCGGGTAGCGCGCGATGGCGTTAAATTTGCGAGCGAAAAATTACATAACATTGTAATTATTGATACTGCCGGACGTTTAGGTGTAGATGTTGAGTTAATGAACGAAGCAAAATCTATTCGCGATGCGATAAAACCTGATGAGATCATCTTTGTAGTTGATTCAATGATTGGTCAAGATGCAGTAAGAACTGCCCAAGCATTCCTTGACGGCGTAGGTTTTGATGGCGTTGCATTAACTAAATTAGATGGCGATGCAAAAGGTGGCGCAGCGCTTTCGATTGCACAAATTACCGCACGTCCGATTATGTTTGTTTCAACGGGTGAAAAAGTACAAGACTTTGATCTCTTCTATCCCGATCGAATGGCTTCTCGAATTTTGGGCATGGGTGATATTCAATCCCTAGCCGAACAAGCAAAGCGAGCCTTTGATGGCGAAACTGCCGCTAAATTGGAGAATAAATTTGCTGAAGGTGATGACTTTACTTTAGAAGATTTCTTGGAACAGATGCAGGCGATGAAAAAAATGGGCTCTATGAGTAAATTGCTTGGAATGTTGCCAGGGGCTAATTCTGGTGCGATGAAAAAACAATTAGAAAATTTTGATGAAGGCGAACTTGTAAGAACTCAAGCGATCGTGCAATCGATGACGCCAACTGAGCGGCGCGAACCCAAAATTCTTAATGGCTCAAGAAGATTAAGGATTGCAAATGGAAGTGGTCGAACTGTTAAGGAAGTTAATGCTTTAGTGGATCGTTTTAGCGCAGCGCAGAAAATGATGCGGAGTATGCGCAATGGCGGCTCAATTCCTGGTTTACCTCCTGGAATGGCTAATTCAATGCCGCAATCTGGCGGGTCCCGGAAACCCCTGCAAAATAAGAAGAAATCACGCTCTGGAAACCCTGCCAAACGGGCGCAAGCCGAGGGCTAAACGCCGGTTTGGGCTTTCTCGCGCTTGATGGCAAGATTGGCCACCTGTACGAGAGCCCTCTACCTCTCGTCGGATTAAATAAACCTAGAACTGCTTTGCTCGCTCGAATACCCACTCGAGTTGAATTTGGCTGGTTCGATTACTGTCAAGGAGAAACCCCTAGTGGGCGTAAAAATTAGATTGATGCGTTTCGGAAAGATTCGCACACCGCACTACCGAATCGTTGTTTCAGATTCTCGCAAAGCTCGTAACGGTTTATCGATTGAAGAGATTGGTCGCTACTCACCAGGACAAGAACCTTCATTTATTGAAGTGAAGTCTGAGCGCGCGCAACATTGGTTAAAAGTTGGCGCCCTTCCAACACCAGCTGTAGAGGCTATTTTGAAAGTTACCGGTGATTGGCAAAAATTTAAAGGTTTGCCTGGCAGCGAAGGAACGCTAAAAGTTGCAGCAGTTAAGCCACATAAGCGCGAAGCATATGAAGCTGCGGTAAAGAAAGCTATGGATGAACCAAAAGATGGCGCAACTACAATGAAAAAGCGCGCCGCCGAAAAATTAGCTGCGAAGAGTGCACCAGCAGAAGTTGTTGCTGAAGTAACTGAAACTCCAGCAGAAGTTGTTGC
>CAZWBQ010000004.1:18640-92598 GCA_964632545.1 uncultured Bifidobacterium sp.
CCAGCAGAAGTTGTTGCTGAAGTAACTGAAACTCCAGCAGAAGTTGTTGCAGAAACTCCAGCAGAAGTTGTTGCTGAAGTAACTGAAACTCCAGCGGAGTAACAATGATTGATGAAGCGCTAGAACA
Organism: uncultured Bifidobacterium sp.; assembly: GCA_964632545.1. GTDB lineage: Bacteria > Actinomycetota > Actinomycetes > Nanopelagicales > Nanopelagicaceae > UBA7398. Next base: position 18,768 of record CAZWBQ010000004.1, read on the forward strand.
CCTTGTAAAAGGTATTGTTGATAATCCAGAGGAAGTTGTTATTAACGAAAAAGATCATCGACGCGGTACAACTCTTGAAGTTCGGGTACACCCTGAAGATATTGGTAAGGTAATTGGTAGAAACGGTCGCACTGCAAAAGCGCTGCGAACTGTCGTTTCTGCAATTGCTGGTCGCAGTGTTCGCGTTGATCTCATCGAGGCCGACGAGGGTAGATAGTCGTGCTCCTGGTCGTCGGCCGAATAGGTCGTGCGCATGGAATCCGTGGCGAAGCCACAATTGAAGTAAGAACTGATGATCCTGATGATCGGTTAGCTGTTGGCGCTGTTTTGCTGACAGAGCCAGCCAAAAAAGGCCCACTAACTATCGCTTCTGGTCGGGTCCATAACGGGACGCTTTTACTTTCATTTGCAGGCATCCCAGATAGAACTGCTGTAGAAAAACTTAGGGATGTTCTCTTAATTGCTGATGTAGATGTGGAAGCAGAATCCGATAGTGATGACAGCTTTCACATCTCTAAAATTATTGGTTGCGAAGTATTCCTTAAAAATGGCGAAAGAATTGGAATAGTTAGCGATGTGCTCAGTTCCGCAGCGCAAGACACTTTAGTAGTTGATGCAAATGGCGATGATAAATTGATTCCGTTCGTGGCTGAGATTGTGCCGGATGTAGATGTTGCAAATAAACGGATAGTTATTACGCCACCTGAAGGTCTATTATGAAAATAACTGCAGTTTCAATTTTCCCGGAGTATTTTGCTCCGCTGCAATTATCGTTAATTGGTAAAGCAAACGAAGGTGGCTTGATCAATTTAGAAATATTAAACCTACGAGATTTCACTTCCGATAATCACCACACTGTAGATGACACGCCATATGGTGGCGGCGCTGGAATGGTGATGAAACCAGAGTTTTGGGGACTGGCTATCGATTCGATTTTGGAGAAGGCAAATAGCACAATAGATTTGATAATTCTTACGCCAGCTGGAAAAAAATTCACCCAAGAGATGGCTATACAACTTTCCAACGCCGAACATTTAGTCTTTGCTTGCGGCCGGTATGAGGGAATTGATTCTCGCGTCACCACCTTTTATCAAAGCCAACCAAAAGTTCGCGTGCATGAAGTTTCAATTGGTGATTATGTGTTAAACGGTGGCGAAGTTGCAGCGCTAGCGATAACAGAAGCCGTTGTTCGGTTAATTCCAGGCGTTATTGGAAATCCGGATTCATTAGTTGAAGAATCACATAATCAAGCGGGCATTGTGGAATATCCAACGTTCACTAAGCCACCGGTATGGCGTGGTTTGAATGTTCCAGAGATTTTAACTTCAGGCAATCATGGTGCGATCGCCAATTGGCGTGCCGAACAGGCTGAAATTCGAAGTCAAAACGCCAAAGGCGATCTGAAGTAGCCTTTTAAGTTACGGTACCGTAACCTACGCTAGCGTAAGTTAACGGAGGAAAAATGGCCGCAATAGATCCAGCAATTCAATCGCGGCTAATTCGCGACTTAGAACCAATCGTTGGCAAAGAATTGGATCGCCACCTTGCGGTTCAAAAAGATTGGTACCCACACGAATATGTGCCATGGAGCGAAGGGAAGAATTTTCCTGGGCCGTTAAATGGTGATGCGTGGGAAGCTAAGGATTCTAAATTAACTGCGATTGCTCAGGATTCTTTAGTTTTAAATTTATTAACAGAAGATAATCTGCCCAGTTATCACACTGAAATTGCGCTTTCTATGGGTCGTGATGGCGCTTGGGGAACTTGGATAAATAGATGGACCGCTGAAGAGAATCGCCATGGCATCGTGCTACGGGATTATTTGATGGCTACTCGTGGCGTAGATCCGATTGAACTTGAAGATCTCCGAATGGCACATATGCAAATCGGCTTTGAAACCTCTTATGAGAACGACATGCTTCATACCGTTGCTTATGTGAGCTTTCAAGAATTAGCGACCCGAATTTCACATCGCAACACTGGAAAAATTTCAGATGACCCAATTTGTGAACAAATGTTGACTCGAGTCTCCCTTGATGAGAATTTACATATGCTTTTCTATCGCAACCTTTTAGGTGCTGCCCTCGATATGGAACCAAATGCATCCATGCGGGCAATAGCTGATGTAGTTACTGATTTCAAAATGCCAGGACATGAGCTTCCCGGGTTTGGTCGCAAGTCAGTTCAAATTGCGCTAGCTGGAATTTATGATTTGCCACAACATCTCGATGATGTAATTGCACCGGTATTACGAGCCTGGAATATTTATGAGCGAAATGATTTAACTGGAGATGGGTTAAAGGCACGGGATGAAATTGTTGAATTTCTAGCAAGTGCTAAAAAGGACTCAAATCGCTTTGAAGAGAAGCGCGATGCGCACTTTGAACGATTAATTGCTAGAGGCCAGAATCCAATTCGAATTTGAGGCGGATTCTCAGTTTCGTAAGCGGGGAATAATCCCGACACGCCGAAGGTTGGTGTGACAGGGGGAGTACTTCTATGGGAGTGTCCGCCCCGTACCCCCTTTAAGGGTTAACTAGATTTCAAATGATCGAAAAGATGAAAGTGAGGTGAGAGATCCATGGCAACCGATTACGACACCCCGAGAAAAACGGATGAAGAACTTCACGAAGAATCACTTGAAGAATTAAAAGCTCGTCGCTCCGATGCTCAATCAGGTCAGGTAGATATTGACGAAGAGGAAGCTGCTGAGAATCTTGAACTTCCAGGGGCAGATTTATCAGGCGAAGAGTTGGCAGTTAGAGTCGTACCAAAACAGACTGATGAATTTACTTGCTCGCGTTGTTTCTTAGTTCATCACCATACCCAACTTGCTCGAGGTGAAGGCGTCAAATCAATTTGTAAGGATTGCGCTTAACTTTTTATATTTTTTACTAGAAATTAAAATATAAGGAGTCGGGTCATTTGGATCTGAAATTTCAATTTTAATTCCAGTATTTACCCAAAATCTCAATTCTAAATGTGCAGCCGGATCTCCGGATACGCCTCGAATTTGACGCATCTCATTTTTATCAAGTGGCGTAACCTGTTTAATGTAATTTCTTGAAATTTTAAAATTTCCACAAGTGAACTCAGCTTGAGTCACTGAAATTTCCAAGGAAGTTCCAATCCAAGTTAAAATTAAAATTAATATCGAGATAGAAATCGTCAATGGCATTAAGTTATTTCCAAATGCTGCCCAAAGGGCTAGGTCTAACGAACCTAATAAAAAAATCAGAAAGAGCCAAAGGCTAAGACCCCACCGCATTTTCTCGCCAAAAACGAGTGCGCCACTCTCACTTCTCCGAACTCCCATGAGTAGGAAGGTACTTGATGCTGGAGTAATCTTCTGTCATGAGTCGAGTCGCAAGCACTATTGCTCCTGCGGGTGCCCTGATTCCAGATCGGCATCCGAAAGCGCCACCGCCTGGCTCAATAATTCCATCGCACTTCGGTCATTGTTTTGGTTGCGGCGATTTGCATCCAACGGGGTTGCATTTAGTTGCAACTGCCGGTGCCGCAATGGATTTAACTGCTACTTTTACAGTTACCGAAAATCATCAAGGCGCACCCGGGTTAGCTCATGGTGGCTTGCTCTCGTTAGCGTTCGACGAAGCTCTTGGAAAATTAATGTGGTTAATTAGAGCTCCAGCTGTCACCGCCCGATTGGAAACTGATTTTTTAAAGCCAGTTCCGATGGGAAGTGTGCTTCATATCAGCGCTCGAATTACTGGACAAGTAAGTCGCAAAGTTTATGCAACAGCAGAGGGTCGACTTAATTCATCAGATGGTCCAATTGCCGTAACTGCAGCATCGTTATATGTTGTCGTGCCTATGAACCACTTCCTAAATAACGCGCCAAAAGAATATTTAGACCATGTGGCAAAACATCCGGAGTTGTTAGCATTTGTTGATCCTGATTTTGAGATAAATCCATGAAAGTTCTTATTACCCGTTTAGATAAAGATTTGCCGCTACCTAATTATGCAAAAGGTGGCGATGCTGGTGCAGATATTTATGCACGGATAGATTTCGAATTAGCACCAGGAGCTCGAGCACTTATTCCAACCGGTATCGCAATTGCGCTACCTGATGGTTATGTCGCGTTAGTCCATCCAAGATCTGGTTTAGCAATCAAATCTGGAATTTCCATGGTCAATACCCCAGGTACTGTCGATGCAGGTTATCGAGGTGAGCTACAAGTAATTCTGATTAATCACGATTTAACTGAAACTTTTTATGGTAAACGTGGCGATCGAATTGCACAATTAGTTATTCAAAAAGTTGAACGTGCGGAATTTGTTGAGGTTGATGGCTTGCCAGGCTCCGGTCGTGGCGATGGCGGCTTTGGATCAACGGGTAAATCTTGAGCGAAAATAATGAAGAGAAAGCTAAAATTCTGGCAGCTTTTGGTGGCATAAAAGGATTAATTGATTCTGGGATCCCATCTTTAGTATTTTTAATTGCATTTAATATTTCCCATAATTTAACGATTTCAGCAACATATGCGCTGGCCTTATCTGCCGCAATCACAATTTTTAGACTTGCTAAGCGTGAGACTATTCAAAATGCTCTTTCTGGCGTAATTGGAGTGGGTATTTGTTTCTGGTTCTCTCGAAGTACTGGGAAAGCCCAAGATTTTTATCTACCAGGTTTAATTACAAATTTACTTTATGGCACTGCGTATACGATTTCGATAATTGTTGGTTGGCCAATTATTGGCGTGGTGCTTGGGCCAATTTTCGGAGAAAATTTTCTTTGGCGTAAACATCCAGAGCGAAGAAAAATGTACGCTCAAGCCAGCTGGCTTTGGGTGGGCTTATTTGTTTCTAGGTTAATTGTGCAATATCCACTTTATCGATCTGGAAATGTAAATTTACTTGGAACTGCAAGATTAATCATGGGCTACCCATTATTTTTTGCAACAGGTTGGGGAACTTGGTTAATTATAAAAAATGGTCCAAAACTTAATTCGTAACAAAGCAATCTTTTAATTTAGTTTCAGCCTCTGAAGTTGCTACGAAGATAAGTTCATCGCCGGAGGAGAAAACTTCATGTGGCTGCGGTGTAATAACTTGTCCATCTCGAACGATGGCAGCTAGCGTTGAACCAGTAGGAAGTTCTACTTCGCTAACTGTTTTACCACAGCATTTAGAATCATCAGGAAGAGTTATTTCAACAAGATTTGCTTTTCCAGTTCGAAGTGAGAAGAGCCGAACCACATCGCCAACACTCACCGCTTCTTCAACTAACGCAGCAATAATTCGTGGAGTAGAAACAGCGACATCTACGCCCCAAGAAGAGTCAAAGAGCCATTCATTTTTTGGATGCTTAATTCGAGCTACAACGCGCGGCACTCCATATTCAGTCTTAGCAAGCAACGAAGTAACCAGATTGACTTTGTCATCACCAGTAGCAGCAACCAGAACTTGGCAGGAATCTAATTTCGCATTGTCTAGCGATGTTATTTCGCATGAATCTGCTAGCAGCCATTCTGCTTCGGGCACGCTCTCCATTTTTAGCGCTTTAGGATCTTTATCAATAAGCAGAATTTGATGGCCATTACTTATAAGTTCTCGGGCAATTGCGCGACCAACATTGCCAGCGCCAGCTATCGCAACTCTCATGCGGACTCCGGTGATTTAGATAGCGCTTTTTCAGTTATTTCCACATTTTTTTCGGCAACCATGACATGCACTAAATCGCCTTCTTGGAGAACGGTATGTTCGTTAGGAATTATGCCTTCACCAAGTCGAGTTATGAATGCAACTCTTGCTGGGGTATTTTTTTCGATAAGGGAAATTGGATGACCGAACCATTTTTTATCAACATGCATTTCGCAGAGTTTTACAACACCGGAAGCATCGCGCCATTCTGACCTAGAACCATCTGGATTCAACCGACGTAAAATTTGATCGGTAGTCCATAACACTGTGGCAACAGTAGGAATTCCTAGTCGTTGATAAATTTCAGCTCTTCCTGGATCATAAATTCTCGCAACTACATTTGAAATTCCATAAGTTTCCCGCGCAACGCGAGCAGCAATAATATTTGAGTTGTCGCCATTAGAAACTGCGGCAAAAGCTTGGGCTCGTTCGATACCAGCGTCAATTAAAGTATCTCGATCAAATCCAACCCCAGCGACGGTTTGACCTTTAAAATCTGCACCAAGTCTGCGAAATGCTTCACGATCTTGGTCAATCACAGCAACGGTATGACCAGCAGTTTCAAGTTCTTTGGCCAGTGTTGAACCAACTCGTCCGCACCCCATAATCACAACATGCACAAAGGAGAACTTACACCTTTAGCGGCGCGAGTATGACATTTACGCGCGCAAAGCCATAGGGTCGCCATATGAATGTGGGAGATCGGATAACCGTAACCGTTGATGCAATTGCCCATGGAGGACATTGCGTTGCGCGTCATGATGGTCGAGTTATTTTTCTCCGGCACGCAATTCCCGGTGAAGAAGTAATTGCTGAAATCACGGATGTAACCTCGAAATTTGCACGTGGCAACGCGGTGGAAATTATTAAAGCAGCACCTGAACGAGTTACTGCGCCTTGTAATTTAGCTAGACCAAATGGCTGCGGCGGTTGCGATTTTCAACATATTGAAATTACAGCTCAACAAAAATTAAAGAGCGCAATCGTGAAAGAACAATTTAAAAGAATCGCAAAAATGGATGTATCGGTTGACGTAATTGGTGTATCACCAAAAAATGGATTTGGCTGGCGCACCCGTATGGATTTCACTGTAAATCCAGAAGGCAAAATAGCGCTTTATGCGGCGCGGAGCCACGATTTAATTCCAATTTCGAAATGTTTGATAGCTGATCAACGCATGGATTTAGATGCGATTAACCAGATGAAATTACCAGCCGGAGCAAAAGTAGAAGTTGCGATTTCGTCGACGGGAAAACAATATATTGCAGTAGCAGGTAGCGAGAATTTTGATCTAATTGATGAAAAAGTGTTGGATAAGAGTTTTTCAATTTCGCCGAGCTCGTTCTGGCAAAGTCACATTAGTGCTCCTGCAGAATTAAGTAAAAGCGTATTAGATTATTTGGAAGTTAAAGCTGGCGACCATGTATTCGATTTATATGGCGGAGTTGGATTATTTACAGCAGCGCTTGCGCAAGCGGTTACCGATACTGGGCGAGTAACTTTGATCGAGCTTGATGCTGGTGCTATAACTGATGCGAAGCGGATTTTTGCGGATGTTCAGATAGTTGAAATTGTGGAAGGCAAAGTTGAGAGGTCACTTTCTAAATTTAAGAGAGCAGATTTGATTTTGTTAGATCCGCCAAGGTCTGGCGCGGGGAAAGATGTTGTTGCGGCGATGGTTTCATTAGAACCAAGAGCGATTGTTTATGTTTCCTGTGACCCAGCATCACTTGCTCGAGATGCATCTTATTTAGAATCTTATGGATATAAATTAGACGGGTTGAAAAGTTATGATCTTTTCCCGATGACCCAACATATCGAATGTGTGGCGCGTTTCATTAAAAGCGCCTGAAAAAGAGAGCAAGCCTGCCATCTATTTGCGCTTAATTGAGCCAATAAAGCGTGGCTCGATAGGATTGGGGCATGAGCCAAGATTCATTTAATGCAAAAACCACGCTCGAAGTCGCTGGTAAGAGCTATCAAATATTCGATATTAATAAATTGCCAGGTGCGGCAACTCTGCCTTTTAGCTTAAAGATATTGTTGGAAAATTTACTTCGAACTGAAGATGGTGCAAATATCACGGCAGCGCAAATTTCTGCGCTAGCAAATTGGAACCCCGATTCAGAACCAGATACGGAAATTCAATTCACACCTGCCCGCGTGATTATGCAAGATTTCACAGGGGTTCCTTGCATAGTTGATTTAGCAACTATGCGCGAAGCAATCGTGGACTTAGGCGGTGATCCCGCAAAAGTAAATCCGTTAGCGCCAGCAGAATTAGTTATTGATCACTCAGTTATTGCCGATGTATTTGGAAGTCGAGATTCATTCTCGCAAAATACCGATATTGAATACGAGCGAAACCAAGAACGGTATCGATTCTTACGTTGGGGGCAGAGCGCTTTTGATGAGTTTAAAGTTGTGCCACCAGGAACTGGAATTGTCCACCAGGTAAACATTGAATATTTAGCCCGAGTCGTAATGGTTCGCGAAGTCGATGGAGAAATTAGAGCATATCCAGATACCGTAGTTGGCACAGATTCACATACAACAATGGTTAATGGCTTAGGCGTTTTAGGTTGGGGAGTCGGCGGCATCGAAGCGGAAGCCGCACTTCTTGGCCAACCTGTATCAATGTTGATTCCCCGAGTTGTTGGTTTTAAATTAAATGGCGCGCTGCCACTTGGCACCACGGCTACAGATCTAGTTCTAACAATTACGGAAATGTTGCGTAAACATGGGGTGGTTGGAAAATTCGTAGAATTTTATGGTCCAGGCGTAACTGCGCTTCCAATGGCTAATCGAGCCACGATTGGAAATATGTCACCGGAGTACGGCTCAACTTGTGCCATTTTCCCAATTGATGAGGAAACCCTTAATTATTTGAAACTAACTGGCAGAAATGAAAAAGAACTTGCACTCGTTGAAGCCTATGCAAAACGCCAAGGAATCTGGCATGACCCTAGCCTCTCACCAAGATTCTCTGAAAGTTTAGCGTTAGATTTAGCAAGCGTTGTACCTTCCATAGCCGGACCAAAACGCCCACAAGATCGAGTCTCGTTATCTGATGCCAAAACTTCATTTGGAAAAATATTACCGAGCTACTTATCTGAAAAAACTAACCAAAAGCCAGTTGCTTTTCAGCGAAACGGAAATGAAACTGCAATTTCAAATGGGGCAGTAGTTATAGCTTCAATAACTTCTTGCACCAATACTTCGAATCCCAGCGTGATGATTGGCGCCGGCTTATTAGCTAAGAAAGCAGTAGAAAAAGGGTTAAGCAGTAAACCATGGGTTAAAACTACACTTGCACCAGGTTCTAAAGTTGTGACCGATTACTATGATAAATCTGGCTTAACAGAGTATTTAGAAAAATTAGGATTTAACTTAGTTGGTTATGGATGCGTAACCTGTATTGGTAACTCCGGTCCGCTTCCAGTAGAGATAAGTAAAGCTATTAATGAAAATGATTTAGCGGTTACTGCTGTGCTATCGGGCAATCGAAATTTTGAAGGTCGAATTAGTCCTGATGTGAAGATGAACTATTTAGCATCACCGCCATTAGTTGTGGCTTACGCACTAGCTGGCACTATGGATCATAATTTTGAAACTGATTCACTTGGTGATGATTCAAATGGTAACCCGGTATTCCTTAAAGACATTTGGCCAAGCCCTTCTGAAATCCAAACCGTCATAAATTCTTCGATATCTAGCGATATGTTTACCAAAGATTATGCGAGCGTTTTTGAAGGCGACCACCGTTGGAAATCTTTGGCCACTCCGACTGGAAAAGTTTTTGAATGGGATGCCAAATCTACTTATGTTCGCAAGCCACCTTATTTTGACGGTATGCCGCGAAATCCCAAGCCAGTTACTGATATTTCAAATGCAAGAGTTCTTGCAATATTAGGTGATTCTGTAACCACGGATCACATTTCACCAGCTGGAAATATAAAGGCCGATTCACCAGCCGGTAAATATTTAGCCGCACATGGAGTCGAAAGAGCTGATTTTAATTCCTATGGTTCCCGACGTGGAAATCACGAAGTAATGATTCGTGGAACATTCGCAAATATTCGATTGAAGAATTTACTTCTTGATGGCGTTGAAGGTGGTTTTACGCGTAATTTCTTAAATAATGGCGAGCAAGAAACTATTTTTGACGCAGCTACCGCTTATCAGAACGCTGGCGTACCACTTGTAATTCTTGCTGGGAAAGAATACGGATCTGGGTCATCACGAGATTGGGCTGCGAAGGGAACTGCATTACTCGGGGTACGAGCCGTCATTGCCGAATCTTTCGAAAGAATTCACCGTTCAAATTTAATTGGTATGGGCGTTTTGCCGTTGCAATTTCACGATGGTGAAAATGCTGTTGCACTTGGACTAACTGGGAGTGAAGTTTTTGCAATTTCTGGAATTGTTGCATTAAATGATGGAGCCACCCCGACAACTGTAAAAGTTAGCGCTGACGGTAAAATATTTACTGCGAAAGTACGGATCGACACACCTGGAGAAGCAGAATACTTCCGTCACGGTGGAATCATGCAATATGTATTGCGGTCATTGTTATGAGATTGTTATCGCAGATTAGCGCTCCAGAAGACTTACTAAAACTAAATTTTGAAGAACTTACCGAACTTTCTAGCGAAATTCGCGCATTTCTAATCGAAAAAGTTTCTAAAACTGGTGGCCACCTTGGACCGAATCTTGGAGTTGTTGAATTAACAGTGGCAATACATCGAGTGTTTGCATCACCTAAAGATGTAATTCTCTTTGATACAGGTCACCAATCTTATGTTCATAAAATGTTAACCGGACGAATTTCTGGTTTTGAAAAATTGCGACAACGTGGTGGAATCGCGGGCTACCCAAATCGCGGCGAAAGTGAGCATGATGTTATTGAGAATTCCCATGCATCTACCGCGCTTTCTTGGGCTGATGGGATTGCACGTGGTTTCTCGATTAAAGGTGAGAAGGATCGAACTGTTGTAGCCGTTGTTGGAGATGGTGCGCTCACTGGCGGAATGTCTTGGGAGGCTTTAAACAACATTGCAGCCGCTGCAGATTTAAAACTTGTGATTGTGGTAAATGATAATGCTCGTTCATATTCACCAACGATTGGTGGATTAGCGGCACATTTATCTACCTTAAGAGCAACTCAAGGCTATGAGAAGTTTTTGGATTGGGGCAAAGGTGTTTTGGAAAAGACACCCGTTGTTGGCCATCCAATTTATGAAACGCTTCACGGAATGAAAAAAGGGCTTAAAGATATTGTTGCGCCACAAGGAATGTTCGAAGATTTGGGACTTAAATATTTAGGTCCAATAAACGGTCACAACATTGAGGAGCTTGAGAGCACGCTTGAGCGAGCTAAAAAGTTTGGCGCACCAGTAATTGTCCATGTAATAACGGAAAAAGGTCGCGGTCACGCACCAGCTCTTAACGATGAAGCTGAAAAATTTCATGCTGTTGGAATTGTTGACCCAGAAACCGGTACACCACTTTCAAAATCATCAACCTCTTGGACAAGTGTTTTTTCAAATGCACTTATTGAATTAGGACACGAGCGAAAAGATCTTGTAGCCATAACAGCTGCGATGCTCGGACCTACCGGTTTGGATGCATTCCAGAAAGAATTCCCAGAGCGGACACTTGATGTTGGGATTGCAGAACAACATGCAACAACTGCTGCTGCTGGAATGGCGTTTACTGGTCTTCATCCTGTTGTTGCAGTTTATTCGACATTTTTAAATCGAGCCTTTGATCAACTGTTATTAGATGTTGCATTGCATAAAGCGGGCGTAACGTTTGTATTAGATAGATCTGGAATAACTGGTGATGATGGTCCATCGCATAATGGCATCTGGGATTTAGCTCTTACTGGAATTGTGCCCACACTTTGTGTGGCAGCTCCACGAGATGGCGCTAGATTGCGGGAAACGCTTCGGGAAGCTCTTGAAATCAATGATCGACCATCACTTCTACGGTTTCCAAAAGGCGCAGTTCAGCCAGATATTCCAGCATTTGAAAGACGTGACGGCATTGATGTTCTATACCGAGGTGAAAGTGCGGATGTATTACTAGTTAGCGTCGGCGCAATGGCGCAAGTTGCAGTTGAAGCTGCTGGTCAGGCTTATCGTGAAGGCGTTGGTGTAACAGTTATTGATCCACGTTGGGTTAAACCTCTTCCAAGTGCGTTAGTGACGATGGCCCAACGTTATAAAAGCGTGGTTGTAATTGAAGATGGCATAAAACATGGTGGAATCGGCAGCACGATTTCAGAAAATTTCCGAGATGCTGGATTAAATATTCCAATTCATTCGATCGGCGTACCCCTACAATTTTTTGAACATGGCAAGCGAAATCAAATTTTGGAAGAGATTGGAATTACGGCACAGACCATTACAAGATCTTTAGTTGAATGGAACAGTTCGCTAGTTGAAGATGAAGAAAATTCTTCAAAAGCTAAGCCAGGCAAGCAACTCCGGCGGGATGAAAGCGCTTCCCAGTAACAGATTCACTTACGCCTTCTCGATCTAAGTAAGGCAATATTCCGCCAAGGTGCATCGGCCAACCCGCTCCAAGCAACATACATAAATCTATTTCCGCTGGCGATGAAACTACGCCTTCATCGAGCATCATTCGCGCTTCTTCCGCAAGCGCAGTTAACGCTCGCATTCTGACCTCTTCTGCAGTTGATGGTTTGCTTCCTTTTTCCACGAGAGCAAGTGCAGCTGGGTTTGCAATGAAAACACCATCATCGTTTTTAATATAAAAAGTTTTTACGCCTTCTTTAACTAGACGTTGCATAGTTGGCGAAATTCGGTAACGTGGCCCTAAATTCTCATTTAAAGTTTCAGCAACGTGAAGCGCAACACCAGGACCTACTAAGCCCAATAGTTGGAATGGTGACATCGGGAAACCAAGTGATTTCATTGCACTATCTGCAACATCTGGAGCGGTGCCTTCGTCCATTGCATCGGTGACTTCACCCATAAATCGAGTTAACAACCGATTTACTACAAAACCAGGCGCATCCTTACAGATGATCATAGTTTTCTTGAGATCTTTGCCCACGTTGATAGCAGTAGCGGTTGTGGCATCATCGGTAGTAGATGTACGAGCAACTTCTAAGAGCGGCATGATTGCAACAGGATTGAAGAAGTGGAATCCAATTACCCGTTCCGGGTTTTTAAGTCCAACCGTCATTTTCTCTACCGATAGCGAAGAAGTATTTGTGGCGAGTATGCACTCAGGTGTCACAATGGTTTCTAATTTCTTAAAGAGTTCTTGCTTCAAAGATAGCTCTTCGAAAATTGCTTCAATCACAAAGTCGGCATTGGCAAAAACACTCTGGTCTACCGATCCAGTTACTAATAACGCTAGCCGCCGAGCAGATTCTGCACTCATCCGATTTTTTGCAACTAATTTCTCAAGTTCAGCATGAACCCAGGCAACCCCTTTATTAACGCGTTCTTGATCTAAATCTGTCATTACTACTGGAACTTTTAGATTACGAACCATAATTAGCGCTAGTTGCGATGCCATTAAACCAGCACCAACTACTCCGACTTTTGTAACTTTGCGTGCAAGCGCAGCCTTTGGGGCGCCCTCAACTTTCTTCCGTTTTTTCTGAATTAAATTAAATGCATATAGCGAAGCACGAAGTGGGTTGCTCATAGTTAGATCAGCAAGTGCTTGATCTTCCGCATCAAATCCAGCGCCAAGAGTGCTAGTGCGAGCTGCTGCGATTAATTCAAGAGCGCGCCTTGGCGACTCAATATCGGCACCGCCATATTTCTTAGCTACTGCAGCTTTGCCGGTTGCGATCGCGGTTTGCCAAGCAGCGTCGTCTTGGCTGAAATCTTTACGCGCAATAGAAGTTTTACCCGAGATAATATTTGCCGCGAAAGAAATGGATTTCTCAAGAAAGTCTGCGGGTTCGTAAACTGCATCAGCAACGCCAAGTGAGAGCGCATCTTTGGCTTTCATCATCGTGTTGTTATTTAGCGCATTTAAAATAATTACTTGAACGGCATTGGTTGGCCCAATTAGTTTTGGCAAGATTGTGGCGCCACCCCAGCCAGGAACTAAACCAAGAAAACATTCAGGAAGCGCGGTAAAGGCAGTGCTTGCAACAGTTCGATATTTGCAATGCAGTCCAACTTCTAAGCCTCCACCAAGAGCTAACCCATTTATAAATGCGAAAGTGGGTTTCTTACTTTCGGCGAGCCTGCGAAAAACATCATGGCCAAGTTTGCCAATTGCAAGTGCTTGAGATCGTTCTTGCAAAAATGCCAGGCCAGATAGGTCAGCGCCAGCTGCGAAAATAAATGGTTTACCGGTAATTGCGATCGCAACCGAAGCGCTACTTTCTGCAATCGTGATTGCTTCGTTTAGCGCTAAAACCGATTTAGGACCAAAAGTATTTGGTCGGTTGTGATCTTGCCCGTTATCTAATGTAATAAGAGAGAGCGTGCCTTTTGCACCAAAAGCTGTTAAATCAACTTCGCGAACTAACGCGTTTGTAATTACCTCTTCTGGAGCGCCTTGCGGAAGCGTTATATCGGCCATTATTTCTTTCCCCCATTGAAGTTTGGATTTTCCCAAATAACTGTGCCACCCATGCCCAGCCCAATACACATGGTGGTGATTCCATATTGAACTTCTGGATGTTCTTTAAATCCTTCAGCTAAATTAAGCATTAGACGAACTCCGGATGAAGCGAGTGGATGTCCAACTGCAATCGCGCCACCATAGATATTTACTCTTGGGTCATCGTCGGCAATCCCGAAATGATCTAAAAATGCAATTACTTGAATTGCGAAGGCTTCATTTACTTCAAATAGCCCGATATCTTCAATTTTTAAGCCCGCCTTAGCAAGCGCTTTTATAGTTGATGGCACTGGTCCATAACCCATTACTTCAGGCTCTACACCTGCGAACGCAAACGAAATTAATTTTGCTTTTATTGTTAAACCAAGTTCTTTTGCTTTTGATTCACTAGCAAGGAGCGCAGCAGTCGCGCCATCATTTAACCCAGCGGCATTTCCAGCAGTAACTCGACCAGCAGCGCGGAATGGCGTCTTAAGTGCGGCAAGCGCCTCTAAAGTTGTGCCTGGCCGTGGTGGTTCATCAACTGTTGCAATACCCCAACCAAGTTCTGCACTTCGGGCTGCCATCGGAATTAAATTCGGTTGAATTTTTCCTGCTGCATACGCTGCTGCAGTTTTTACTTGGGAATTTATTGCGTATTTATCTGCGCGCTCTTTAGTTAAATGTGGAAAGCGATCATGTAAGCGCTCGGCAGTATTTCCCATGCTTAGCGCATCTGTATCAACAATTTTCTCTGCTAAATATCGCGGGTTTGGATCGATGCCTTCGCCCATTGGATGATTACCCATATGTTCAACACCGCCTGCAATTGCTAAATCATAAAGTCCCATTGCAATTGCGCCTGAAATTGTTGTGACAGCAGTCATTGCGCCAGCGCACCATCGGTCAATCGAATATCCCGGCACTGTATTTGGCAGGCCAGCCAATAACGATGCGCTTCGCCCAATATTCATTCCTTGATCACCAGATTGGGTTGCGGCTGCGATCGCTACTTCATCGATAGCGTTAAGTGGAACTGATGGATTACGTTCTAACAATCCGCGAATGCAACGCACCATTAAGTCATCAGCGCGAGTACCGGCATAGATACTTCCGGCTTTTCCAAATGGGGTCCGTACCGCATCGACCAGCACAACAGTGTTAAGTGAATTCGGCGTATTTGCCATTTCTTCCTCTTCTCAGCAGTTGGCCCTAGGTTACCTGTCGGTAACCTAAAAGTGAATGTGGCCCGATGTGAGGTTATGCGGCGATTGGCGCTTTAGTTGGCTTGATATAGAGCGGAATGACCAGCCCAAGATAGCCAACCCAAAATAAGAGCTGCAACCACGAAGTTGTAGTATCGAAACCGATGGTTCCTGCTAATAGCGCCCCAGGAATTGAATCTAGGGAAATCCAATTTGTCAGATCCCAAGCAAATGCATCCGGACCAGGGAGCGCGCCGAATTCTTGTAATTCATGGACGCCATAAGAAAGCACGCCGCCAGCAACCACAATTAAACCAACGCCAGTAATTAAGAAGAATTTTGCGAGATTTAATTTGATTGATTGCTTATAAATGAGAACACCGAGCGCAATAGCTACAGCTAACCCAGCAGTTAAACCAATTGCTGGCGCGCTGTTACTAGAGACGGTTTTGAAATTTGAGTAAACAAAGAGCGCAGTCTCCAATCCTTCACGCGCGACCGCGAAAAAAGCAGCGCCAACTATTGCGAATTTGCCGAGCGATTGAGCTTGATCAATTTTGCCATGCAGCTCGCTCTTAAGATTTCGCGCGCTTCGTTTCATCCAGAAAACCATCCAGGTCACCATCGCTACCGCAACAATTGAGGTAGTGCCTGCAAATAGCGCTTCGCCCCGTGGCGTTAATTCATTCGAAGTGAAGGAGAGAAAAGCGCCAAATCCGAAACTTCCCAAAAGTGCCACAGCTACGCCGCTCCAAAGCGAGAGGAGTTGGTTTCTTCGGTTTGTCCGAATTAAGTATGCGACCAAAATTCCGACAATGAGTGAACCCTCTAAGCCCTCGCGGATGGCTATTAAGAAGGTACTTAACATGGCGCAAGCCTATAAGGAGTTAGGGGAATTACGCAACTTAAGTGTTGCGTAATTCAGGTTACTCCGCTGCGCTAGTTTCTGGGATTTCAGGTTCGGGGATTAGCAGAGGTTCATCGTTGGTTAGACCTTGAGCGACTAATTCTGCGGTTAATTCGGCTTGCCAAGATCTCGCCCCAAAATTAATCATTCGTTCGAAGACTCGTGCGCCGTCGCCAATAAGGGCGGTATCGCTTTGACTGCTCCAGGCAATCCGCCTAATTATCTCAGGGGAGATTATATTTTCGGTTGGGATTGCTAACTCAATACCTAAATTAGCTACCGCAAATCGGGCATGTGTTAACCGAGCATATGGAATTGGAAATTTATCACGCCAAATTTTTACCGGAGGCATAGCATCTGTGAAGGATTTTGTTTCCGGTAGATCTGATTCTGCCAAATTTTGCGCTCGCTCAAGTGCGGCAAACCAAATTGGAAAATTACTTTTCTGTTCGTCACTTCGGAGTCGATTTGAAATTGCGGGAATCGTTTTAAATTCGCCAAGTGATTTTGGTTTAGCTAAGGCGATTTCAATTATTAGCGCATCGTTTAAAACTTTTCCAGGAGCTAAATCTATATCCTTCGCAACTTCGTCGCGCGCAGACCAAAGCTCTCTAATAATTGCAAGGTCTCTGCGGTTCTTAATTTTATGCATTCCAGATGTGCGCCGCCAAGGTTCTTTGCGTGGCGGATTCGGCGGCGCTGCGAGAATTGCCGCAAAATCTGCTCTCGCCCAAGTTAATTTACCTTGGTCGTTTAATAACTTTTCAATTGCATCACGCAAATCAAGTAACACTTCGACATCAAGAGCGGCATAGTTAAGCCATTCAGGATGCAAAGGCCGGTAAGACCAATCGACTGCGCTATGTTCTTTAGCAAGCGTTAAATCCAAAAGCGATTCTGTTAATGGACCTAATCCCACACGCTCGCAACCCGCTAAACGACCACCTAATTCAGTATCAAATAGTAGTTTCGGCTCAATCCCGAATTCGCGTAAGCAAGGCAGATCTTGAGTACTTGCGTGAATCACCCACTCGAAATCTGCAAGTGATCTATTTAAGTTTTCGATTAAAGATTTTGCAGCTGGCAGATTTGCCAACGGTATTGGATCAATCAAATGCAATCCGCCACCGTTACGCTTTATTTGAATTAGATAAGCGCGTTGGCTATATCGGTAGCCTGATGCCCGTTCTGCATCAATCGCAATTGGGCCAGCACCAGAAATAATCTCGGCTACCGCTTTTTCAAGTGCTTCAACTGTCGAAATTATTCGTGGCGTGCCACCAACAGGCTTAAGTAAAGGTTTAGCCATTAGCGACGATTTTGCCCGAGTGAGCGCACACCTTCCGGAAGTGGCGATAGCCCTGATGTAACTGCCAACAATTCCATCCAAGCTTTTGCATGCAGCATTAATTGTGATGGTTCAGTGGGAGTCCATGATGCTCGAATTTCAATCTCGGAATCATCATCTGTACCAACGAGTTGGCCAAATGATTTGCTGGCAACTCTAGTAACTGTTCCGCTTGGCGCGCGAAATTCCGCTCCGGCTTTTGATAGGGATTCCAAGAACCAGGACCAACCAACTTCGGCAAGCATCGGATCGTTAGCCATATCAGAATCTATTGCGGCTCGTACAAAAGTTACGCAACGAAAATTTCCATCCCATGCTTCTTGACCTTCTGGGTCTAACAATAAAACAAATCTTCCAGTTGCAACATCGTCATTTTCATCTAGCGCAACATCGCCAACAACTGCATACGCACGCGGCGCCAATTTTTGCGGAGCTGGAACTTCTTCTAATTCAACTTCAGAGCGAGGTACATAAGTTTCCATCTGAAGTACAAAATCATCAAAATACTTATCGTATTTAGTGAATTTGAATGGCTGGGTCACTAGATAAGGGTAAAAGTAAGTAGCTACCAAATAAGGGAGGCGCGAGCGGTAACCTTTGTGGTTATGGGATCACTATTAGCGCTGCTTTCAAGTGTGCTCTGGGGCACTGCGGATTTTTTTGGCGGTAATCTTGCTAAGCGCTTTAAATCAATTGCGGTTACCGGAGTTTCGCAATCAATTGGTTTGGTCTTTGCTCTGACAATTGTTTTACTGACTAGTTCGTATGTAGCACCAAATCTTGATTGGAACGGATATTTTTTACCTGGAATTATTGCGGGGATTGCTGGTTTTTTAGGGCTAACTTCTTTTTATGCAGGGTTAGCAACAGGGCGCATGGGAGTTGTCTCACCAATTAGTTCTCTTGGTGCGCTAATTCCTTTTACGGTTGCTCTAATTGGCGGAGAACGACCAATCAAATTGCAATTAATAGGCATGGTGATTGCATTGCTTGGTGGCTTCTGCGCGAGTGGCCCTGAGTTAAATAATGGCCTTCCAGTAAAGCCACTTATTTTTGCGCTAGGTGCAACTTTTGGCTTTGGTATTGCTCTAACTTTTATGGCAAAAGGTTCACAAACTAGTCCGTTACTTACTATGACAATGATGCGAGTTACTTCAGTTTCAATCTGTATTTTGATAGCGCTTGGCTACAAACAAATCGGTGGTTTCAAAATAAAAGATTTGCCGATGTTAGCATTTATCGGGTTTGCCGATTTCTTGGCTAACTATTTATTGGGAGTTGCTACTACTAAAGGCTTAGTTTCAGTTGCGATGGTACTTGGCTCGCTCTTCCCAATAGTTACCGCAATATTAGCTTTTAAATTCTTGCATGAGCGATTACATAAAGTTCAGTACCTCGGAATTATATTTGCAGTAATAGGCGTTGCCATGATTTCACTTGCTTAGTTGGCTCTTTTATATAATTGAAATTTTTCATCCGGCGTCAATTCTTCACTTATTAATTCGAAGTTTTGGATTAATTTACTAACTTCTAACTTATTTTCACCTTCCGAAATAGCCGATCTAGTAAGGGATAATTCGGTAATCCAAGGCAAGGCGGCCAATACTAAATTTGCGCCACCTTCAATCAAAACCTTTTCACCAAATTCTTTCTGACATTTACCGATTGCCAGCTCCGGTGATAACTGCCACCAATTGAGCATCGGATTAATTTTTAATGGCTCCGGAATAGATGCACTCCGTGAAATCACTACTAGAGGGATCGGGGTTTTTTGATAGGGCTCAGTTCTTGCGGTTTGGCCACCAATTAGGATTACATCGAATTGCTGGCGCATTGCGTGAAAATTTCTTCGGTCAGCGGGTGAACTTAACCCGTTTGAGCGGCCATTTAGAGTGGTTTGGCCAGAAATGCCAATAACTAGATTTGCTCGAACAATTTGGCTCACCGCCCCACGATATCTATCAAATTCATGTCAGTGGTGGGTCGTACCATTTTCATATGATCATAAATTGCGAAACCTGCACGATGCGAGATATTGCTTGCCATGATTGCGTTATCTCGGTATTGCTAAACCCAATTCCAAAGGCCCAACAGGAGCTCTCCGAACCTGAGAGTTCGGCAATCGCACTTCTTTCCTCGCGTGGCATGGTCCCGCCGCTCCGGTTTGGCGATAATTCACAGGCAATTTGACGTTCTCGGCTTGAGCTTGAAGGCACAACCTCGTTAGCCTCTTTTGGTGAGAACATCAACGGCAGCACGTATTTTGGCAACGCTGCTAAGTGGGGCGCTTGCAATAACTTTAACCCCGAGCGCAACTGCAGCCAACTTAAAAGATGTTCAAGCGAAGGTCGAAGCGCTACAGGAAGAAGCGGCCATGGCGGCCGAAGGAGCCCAAGCCGCAAAGGTCGAATTATCAAAATTAAATAAAACGCTAAAGTCGGTACAACAAAAAGCTGCTACTCAACAAGGGAATGTAAGCGAGCTTCAAAAATCGCTTAGCGCAATTGCAATTGCACAATATAAATCTGGCGGGTTAAGTCAGAGCCTTGAACTACTTTTTTCTTCAGATCCAACGCTCTTTTTGTCATCAGCTGGCTCACTTGAAGCGATAACGCGAAAAAAATCTATTCAACTTAGACAATTCACGGCAGCGACTCAACGCCTGACTGCAACTACGCTTACTGTAAATGACAAATTATCTTTAGTAAAAGCAACACAGGCGAGGCTAACTGCTGAAATGAATGCAGCCCAGAGCAAATTAGCGCAAGCGGAGGAGCTGCTCGCAAAACTAGAAAAAGCCGATCGCGAACGGATTTTAGCGGCGCAACAAGCTTCTGAAGATGCCGATCAAAAAACTTCACTCGCGGATGCCGCTAGCGCAAATAATATTTCAGGTCGTGCTGGAATCGCACTTAGATATGCGCTAAAGCAGATAGGTGATCGCTATGTATTTGGCGCAGCTGGCCCAGTTAAATGGGATTGCTCAGGTTTAACGATGCGTGCATTTGAAGCTGCTGGGGTTTCGCTTCCACACTCAGCGAGAGCGCAGGCGCATTATGGTAAATCAATCCCACAAAATAAAATGCTTCCTGGCGATTTGGTTTTCTTCGGTAAACCAATTTCGCATGTAGGAATTTATTTGGGCGGCGGGAAAATGGTGCACGCACCACGCCCAGGCTCTCGCGTTAAAGTAGTAAGTTTTGGTGGCAGTCTTGGTTCAAAACGATTTGCAGGAGCTCGCCGTTTATAACAATCAGAAAGTTCTATTAGTTACTAATGACTTTGGGCCACGAGCTGGGGGCATCGAAACTTTTATCATTGGCTTACTTGAGCGCATCCCGAAGGGATTAACCACTGTATACACATCAAATCAAGGCGATACTAAAGATTACGATGATTTTTGGCGGAAGGAATATGGCGTAAATGTAATTAGGGATCGTATGAAAGTTTTATTGCCAACCCCAAGAGTAAATAAAGCGGTAAAAGGTATCTTGAAATCTGAAAGTATTGAAAGAGTTTGGTTTGGAACTGCTGCGCCACTTGCAGTAATGGCACCAATTTTACGAAAAGCAGGTGCAAAACATATTGTGGCAATGACCCAAGGACATGAAGTCTGGTGGGCAAAAATCTATCCGTTTAAATGGATCGTTAAATTTATTGCTCAAAAAGTCGATTTACTAACTTATTTAACTGATTACACTGGTAACGCAATTTCTAAAGCATTGAGTAAAAAATCTAAATTTAAAATGGTCAAGATTCTTCCCGGAATTGATGTTTCACATTTTATCCCTAGTGAAAAAGACCTGGATTTAGCCAGCGAAATTGGGATTATGCACCGTCCAACTATTGTTTCGGTTGGCAGACTGGTTCATCGCAAAGGACAAGATCGATTAATTGAAGCGCTCCCTAAAATAATTCAACAAATTCCAGATGTTGCTTTGCTTCTGGTAGGTACAGGTCCGCATAAAGCTGAAATTGCAGCGTTAATTGGAAAACATGACGTTGATAAACATGTCTTCTTTGCTGGAAGAATTAATCATGAAGAGTTGCCAAGATATTTTGCATTGGGAGATTTATTTGCGATGCCAGCTCGCAATAGATTAGCTGGATTAGAAGTTGAAGGTTTGGGCATTGTTTATTTAGAGGCAAGCGCATGCGGCATTCCTACAATTGTTGGAAATTCTGGTGGCGCAATTGAGGCGCTCATAGACGGTAAATCTGGGCTACTGGTTGATGGAAATAGCGTTGATGAGATTGCGGCAGCGGCGATCAAAATTCTTACTGACCCTAAACTTAAAAAAGATATGGGGGATTTTGGAAATAAGTGGGTAAACCAAGAATGGACGTGGGAGATATGGTCAAAAAGATTTAACGAAATTCTATTTAAGTAAACCCATTTTCCGTCCCAAATTTATAGCCTGCATCCGATTTTTTACTTCAAACTTTCGATAAATTGCAGCAATATGGGTTTTAATTGTTGATTCGCTAACGAAGAGATTTTGGGCCATTTCTGCCACAGTCTCACCGAGTGGCAGTAATTCCAACACTTCAATTTCACGCCCAGTTAATCCATGTCGTTCTTTTTTAACAGCAAGCACATCGACCATTCGTCTAGATGAAAATGAAAGCGGGGCTTTGGCGCAATAATGAATTGCCGCTATTACTTCGGTAATTGGGGAGATTTTTTCAACAAATGCGCTGGCTCCAGCATCCATGGATGCAATTATATATTCGGGTAAATCCGACATAGTTAAAACCACTATGCCGATAATTTTTGAATTTTTACGGACCCATCTAATAATGTCTAGACCACTTCCATCCGGTAGATGTAGATCTACAACGATTACATCTGGTGCATGATGCGCAATTTGAGCAAACGCCTCTTTTTTTGATGCAGCTTCACCAACAACTTTTACATCTGGATCTTGGATAAGAGCGCGTTTTAACCCTTCACGGACAACGGCGTGATCATCAATAACAAGAACGCGCAGCATTAGTTACACGGGATTAGAAGTAGATAAGTTGTGCCGATGGTAGTTTCTATCTGTTTGATACTTGCGCCAATTCTGATTGCCCGGTTTTCAAGAATGTTCAAACCAAAATGCCCAGGTTTATTAATTAATTTGCCGCTGCCGTTATCTTGTAATTTAATTTCAATGTTTATATTGTCGGTGGTATATCTAAGCGAGAATTTGCTGGCGCCAGAATGAGCAATTGAATTACTGACAATCTCCAAAACTATTTTCTTTACTTCACGATCGATCTCACTTGGAAATTTCGGAAGCGGTTCTGGCAAATCGAGTTCAATTGCAGATTTTTGAAATTTATCTGCGATTAAGAGATTTATATCGTCATCATCATGATAGAGAGCTAAAATTTCATTTCGAACTGCGGCTGTTATTCTAGAATTTTCTAGTCGAATTTCCCTTAGTTCAGCGCGCAGCGTTGGGTCTAGCAGGGGATTCCCGATAATTGAATCAATTGCGTAACCAAGCGCAGCTAAATCTTGAACGGCGCCATCATGCAAATCTTGCGCAATTCTTAATTTTTCGCTGCCATTAGGCAAATAACTCGTTTATCTCCTTTGCGAACTCTTGCGCCACTACGTGACGTTTAACTGAAAGTTTGGCAGTTAAATGCCCTGCTGCGAGTGTGAAATCAACTGGCAAAATTGTAAATTTTCTAATTGATTCAGCACGGCTAACTGCCTTGTTAGCTTCATCAACTGCCGTTTGAATTACTGCGCGCAAATCTGGATCTTTTGTTAATTCGGCAACGGTGGCGCCAACTTTCTTATTTGCAGCCGACCATGATTTAAGTGCATCTTGATCAATTGTTACCAACGCTGCGATATACGGCTTGTTATCGCCAACTACCATGCATTGACTAATTAATGGGTGGGCACGAAGCCGATCTTCCAGTACTGCTGGTGCGACATTTTTGCCGCCGGATGTAACGATTAACTCCTTTTTTCGCCCAACAATTGCGAGAAAACCATCGTTATCCAATTTTCCTAAGTCTCCGGAACGATAGAAACCATCTTCAGTGAAGGATTCTTTATTAGCCGCATCATTTTGCCAATAACCTTTCATGACGATTGCACCTTTTATTAAGACTTCGCCATCATCATCAATTTTAATTGTGGTTCCTGGAACTGGTCGACCGACTGAACCGACACGATGAGCCGATGTTAAATTTAAAGTTGCACCAGCAGTTGTTTCAGTTAATCCATAACCTTCAAGTACTCGAATGCCGGCACCTCGATAGAAGTGACCTAAGCGCGCTCCAAGTGGTGCACCACCTGAAATGGCTGCTTCGACTCTGCCACCAAGTGTGCTCCGAATTTTTGAATAGACCAATTTATCAAAGAGCGCATGTTTAAGACGTAGCGCTACAGAAATTTTTCCTGAATCTAATCCTTCACTAAATGCAATCGCAACGGCGGCAGCTTTACGGAAAATATCACCCTTGCCGCCAGCTTCAGCTTTAGCTTCGGCTCCGTTGTAAACTTTTTCAAAAATTCGTGGAACTGCAAGCACGAATGTCGGTTTAAATGAAGTTAGATCCGGGATCAATTTGCCAACTGGATCGCTGCAGTGCGCTAAATGCAAACCAGCTCTGATAGCGCCAATTTCAACCATTCTTCCGAATACATGTGCAACTGGCAGGAATAGGAGAGTAGAACCACCTGGCTTTAAAAATAGATCGCTCGCACCTGCAACTACGTTTCCGCATTCAGATAAGAAATTGCCATGAGTTAGTTGAACGCCTTTAGGTTTTCCAGTTGTTCCTGATGTATAAATCAAAGTTGCTAGGGTCTCCGGTTTTAAAGAATTTCGACGTGTATCTATTTCGGAGTCAGTAATGTGTTCACCAAGTTTTGCTAATTGCGATAACACATTATCAGTCATCGTCCACAAATTCTTAAGTGATGGTTTGCGAACCGATTCGACAGCGTCTTTGTGAGTTGGTGTTTCTACAATAATTGCAACTGCATTTGAATCGGTAAGAATCCAATCAATTTGTTCTGCGGATGAAGTTTCATAGACAGGAACCACTACGGCACCTGCGTACCAAATTGCAAAGTCCAAAATCGTCCACTCATATCGAGTGCGAGCCATGATTGCCACACGTTCACCATTTTGAATACCTGCAGCTACTAAACCTTTAGCGGTAGCTCTAACTTCTTCATCAAATTCTTTAGCGGAAACTTTCTGCCAGCCCTCACCCAAAGGGCGAGAAAGCATGGTGCGATTTGGTTCGAATCGCGCTCGGTCAGAGACCAGATTGGTGAGATTGCCGGTACTTGGAACTGGCTCCATGGTTTTAACTGAGTATTCATTCATGCTCATAAGGTATCGGTCATTTCTTATATTGGGGAGAGGTAACCTTCTCCTATGAGCGAAGCATCGAAAACTAAGGTCACTATTGACGCGCCAGCCGCCACCGTCCGAGAACTCCTATTTGACCTCATGAGCTACCCAAGTTGGACTACTTCAATCAAATCGGTCACCACCGATGAGACTGGCAGCGACGGTCGAGCATCTAAGGTAACTATGGTTATTGATGCGGGCGTGATGAAGGATCGAGTCACTCTTTCTTATGACTGGAGCAAAACCCCAGATTCAGTCAGTTTTGCTCTAGAAGAGGCGGATCTACTAACCGAAATGACTGGATCGTATTTAATTGTAGATAACGGGGATGACACAACCGATGTCACTTATGAGTTAACTGTAAAAGTTTCAATGCCAGTTCCAGAAATGATGCGTAAGAAAACTGAGCAGGCAACAGTCGATCTTGCACTTTCACAATTGAAAAAACGCGCAGAAGCATAAATGTCAGCACTGACCATCGGGGTTGATGTTGGTGGCACAAAAGTTCTCGGCGGCGTAGTTGATCTTAACGGCAAAATTCTTGAACAGTCCCGGCGCGATACCCCAATCCAAGGTGGCGCAGCCCTAACTCAAGTAATTGCGGAAGTCGCAATTGAATTAGCCAATAAACATAAAGTCGCAGCTGTGGGGGTTTCCGCTGCCGGCTTTATTTCCGCAGATAGAAAAACTTTACTTGCAACTTCCAATATTGCGAATTGGAATAATGTTCCCTTAGTTTCACAATTAGAAGAAAAAATTAGCCTCCCAGTTATTTTAGAGAATGACGCTAATTGTGCAGCCTGGGGCGAATTTAGATTTGGCGCAGGGCAGCATGAATCAAATCTCGCACTACTCACAATTGGAACTGGCCTTGGCGGCGGTTTTATTATTAATGGAAAGTTAATTACGGGAGCGTTTGGTATTGCTGCAGAAATTGGTCACATGCGCGTTGTTCCTGAAGGTCACCTATGCGGTTGTGGCGCTAGAGGTTGCTTCGAACAATATGCATCTGGCAATGCGCTTTTGCGTCATGCGCGAGAAGCAATTAACGCTTCACCTGATTTAGCAAAGAATTTATTATCACTTGGAGATGGCACAGTTGCTGGATTAACTGGACATCACATTACAAAAGCAGCAGAGAAAGGCGATCCAGTTGCACTTGCTGCGTTCAATACAACGGCGCAATGGCTTGGTGCCGGTATTGCATCGTTATCAGTTTTATTAGATCCATCATGTGTAATTATCGGCGGCGGAGTTATTGAAGCTGGCGAGATATTGCTCGCACCTACGCGTGAATATATGGATCGTTATATGCCATTTAATGGGAAACACCCATATCCAAGAATTATCGCGGCAACTTTAGGAAACGATGCGGGCTTGGTCGGAGTTGCAGATTTAGCTAGAAACTAAACTTCAAAAGGATATTTAAGTCCGATTTGATTTTTGATAGTTGTTACTGACTTCATGATTTCAAAAGTTTCATCCAGGGTGAGAAGTGGCGATTCAGTTAATCCAGCAGTTACGCACCTTGCAAATTCAACTGCCTGCTCTCGATGGCCAACCCCAATGTAATTGCGTGGATATTGAGTTGTTTCACCGTTTCTAATCACGGTTCTCATCGAAGTGGGAGCGTAAAAGGTTCGGTCAATTTCTAACCAACCCAAAGTGCCAGATACCAAGGCACGGCACGGGGTAGCGGCAAAAAGTGACGAATTAATGATTGCCTGAGCGCCATTTGCATAATTGAATATGGCGGATGTTTGTCCGTCTACCCCAGTGAAAGCCGGCAATGATGACGAGATTATTTCTTCTGGAACTCCGAGAACTAAATGCGCAAAAGAGATTGGATAAATTGCCAGATCTAAAAGAGCGCCTCCTGCCAAGTTTGGATTGAAAAGTCTAAATTCTGAGTCATTTGCAAACCATTGGCCGTGATCTGCCGAAACAGTTCTAATTTCTCCCAATATTCCAGAACTCAATATCTCTCGTACTTTAGAAATGTGTGGCAGAAACCGAGTCCACATCGCTTCCATCAACATTAAATTCATTTTCCTTGCCAATGCAATCATTTCACTCGCCTGATTTGATGTGATCGCGAACGGCTTCTCGCAGAGAACTGGCTTTCCAGCATTTAGCGCCATGATCGTATTAGCGAAATGGAGTTGGTGGGGAGTTGCGATATATACCGCATCAATATCTGGATCATTAACTAGTTCTTCATAAGATCCATAAGCTTTTGCACCGAATTCATTTCCAAAATTAGTGGCATTCTCAATATTGCGCGAACCAACTGCATGTACCACTTGATCACTCAAATATTTTAAATCAGTAGCAAAAGTTCGAGCTATCCCTCCAGTGCTAATTACGCCCCATCTAAAAGGTTTATTCACAGAATTGCGCCGTCGTCACTCTCATCAATTTCGCGATCTTCCATTTGGGTTAGTAACCCAATTGCGCCGCCAACAAGTGCTAATACTCCAGGCCAAGTGCCTAACCCAAATGGATCAAAATGTGTTATCAAATAACCAATTACATAAATCGGTCCGGCGATTAACGCGGCTATTGCGATTCGCTGATTTTTCTTAAATTTTGGTAACCGATTTGGAGTTGCATACATATTGCGCTCGATATGCGATTCAATTTTCTCGGAGCTATCTAACTCATCTAAATAGGTAGTTGGTGCCGATTCATCTAAGGCTAACCCAGAAACTATGGCATCAAATTCAGCGTCAATTAAATCACGTTCGTCATCTTCATCATCGTACTCGTAGCTGCCGCGGGACAGTTCGCCAGTTAAAACATCTTGAATAAATTGGTTTGATTCTTCGTTTAATATTTCAGATTCATAATCAAGTGAAACATTGTGAAATGATTTCTCAAAAATAATTTCACGAATATCAACCGACATTACATTGTCAATTATAGTTTCTGAATTTTCGGGATCTACAACATGATCATTTATCGAATACCCAATCATTAAAGGTAGATCAATCAAGTAAAGATCACGTTCGACAATCTGCCAAAATTTCCGCGCGGAATGCAGCGCATGCATTGCAGTAGTCCGATAACTATGCACTGGAGGGTTTGGTTTTGCGATATCTGATGGCCCAGATTTCAAGGATGGTCTAACGAAACGCATGACTGGCAAAAACTTCATGAAGAAACGGCGGTCATGAATTATTGGATTTAATAAAATTAATCCTTCAATCTCGGCACTTCGAATTTGTGAAAGCCGAAGCGCAAGCGCGCCACCATTTGAAAATCCAGCAACAAAAATTCTCTCAGTTTTACTGCGTAATTGCGCAAAACTTTTTTCAACTTCAGCAAACCAATCCGCCGCAGTGGTGGAATTTAAATCTTGCCAATTTGTGCCATGGCCAGGAAGTCTTGGTACGGATACGGTATAGCCAGAATTATGAAACGATTCCGCCCACGGCCTAACTGAAACTGGCGATCCACCAAATCCATGGATAACTAAAACCCCGATTTTCCCGCCCGAAAGTTCGAATCCAGCCGAGTTTGGGATATCGCTCACGCTCAGATGGTGTCACACCGGTAGGAATAAGCCCTAAATTAAGACACTATGGCGATGCGAAAGAAACGAAGCTTGCGCAAAAAGCTCGAAGCAGTGCAAGGTGAAAATGTTGCCTATGCGCTTTTGAAGGCTTTTCTCTCACCAATTCTGATGGCTTTGTTTAGACCTAAAGTTAAAGGTTTAAGAAATGTTCCCCACCTTGGACCATTAATCATCGCTTCGAACCATTTATCTTTCAGCGACTCAATCTTTATGCCGCTTGTGGTACCTCGCAAAGTAACTTTTTTAGCTAAGAGTGAATATTTCACCTCACCTGGCCTAAAAGGATTCATTAAGAAGATTACTTTTATTGCCCTTGGCCAAGTTCCGGTAGATCGTTCCGGCGGCCGGGCGAGTGAAGCCGCCATTATCACCGGTCTAAGCGTTTTAGAGAGTGGTGACTGCATTGGAATTTATCCGGAAGGCACTCGGTCACCCGATGGTCGCCTCTATAAAGGCAGAACTGGAATTGCCCGGTTAGCGATTGAATCTGGCGCTCCCGTTATTCCGGTAGCTATGTTCAATACTGCGGAGATTCAACCAACTGGACAAGTAGTACCAAAAGTTCGTCGCGTAGAAATGATTTTTGGCGAACCGATGTACTTCGAAAATTATGGTGATTCAACAGATCAAAAAGTTTTGCGTGAAGTAACAGATCGAATTATGAATACGATTCAAGCGCTTTCGGGTCAAGAATATGTAGATATGTATGCGACAAAACGTAAATCAGAGATCAGCGACGAAGTAGAAGAAGATTAAATTATTCTCCACCAAAAATTTCACGGCGTTGTGAAATGTAACGGCATTGCTCGCAACCGGAATCTCGTTCTGGCGTTGGACCGGAAATCACAGTTATAAAATCAGTTAGGCGCCGCTCTAGCGATTTTGGATTCCGATCAATCGGACGCCAAGAACTCTTCAATTTTAACGAGTAACCAGCTGTTGGATCTCCTACCGGCGATACCGGTGACCAAACCAGTAAACCAAGTATGGAGACTTTTCTTGCTGGACCGGAAGCCGGATTCTCAAGTGAATATGCATACGCTTCTAATTGTGGTGAATAGAAATCGCTCTTATCGCTATCGCGCCCTTGGAATTTACAATCGATTACACCCCAGGTGCCATCATCAAATTCCATTAGTAAGTCATATTTGCCGCGCACTGCGTAAGGTGAAGCCGAACCATTTACTTGAATCGGCGTGGATTTAACCCAACCACCACGGCTATGTACTTTCCCACTTGGAAGTTCAGGTGTTACAAGTGCAGAAGCAAGTGCATCGAAGTGAGCCTCTTGCATTGCAGATAGTTCGCCAACAAGTGGCATAAAGAGCGGAGCTTTTACACCATGGTTGTAATTGAGCCAAAGGCATCTATGGCAACCATCCCAGGAAAAAGTTAAATCACTTGGGCTGATGAATTCGCGGGCCTTGCTTGCTGGTTTATCAAATGATGAAGTTGCCATGGCGTTAGTCTGCCGTCAGCCACTGACAATTCGCGTGCGCGCCACGCAGCCTTAATGGCTGGTTAGAAAGCGGTTGAGATGGTGAAAATACCTAAGCAGATCATTACAAAACCACCGAATTTTCGCATTTTCACTAGACGCGCTGGCTTAGTTGAAAGTGATTCTCGAATTGTTCCGGCGATCAAACCCCAAGTGCTATCAGAGAAGAATGCCAAAATAGCGAAAGTAGCGCCCATCAAGACAATTTGAGCTGTAATTGATTTACTATTTTTATCAACAAAGCCAGGCAAAATAGCCGCAAAAAATACTAGCCCTTTGGGGTTTAATAATCCAACGAAAAAGCCATCTCGAATTGATTTAACGACCGTTGGCTTACCTTCATTTACATTAATCATATCTTCAGCATGAATTACACTTTTACGAATTGCATCAATACCCAGATAAATCAGATAACTACCGCCAACAATTTGTACAAATAAAAATGCAGCGCTCGATCTTTGTAATACTGGACCAAGTCCAAAGGCCACAATAAGTGAAAGTATGAACATGCCAAGGGCATTTCCTAGAACCGTTGCAACAGCTGCCACTCGCCCCCAAGATATTGCGCGGGCAATGGTGAAGAGAACACTTGGGCCAGGTGCCAGCATGATGATGATTGCAGCGATTAAATACTCACCAAATCTAGTTGGAACTTCAAAAACCATTGTTGAAGTCTATGACATTTCTTTAAAATTAAAAACGCACAGAGCGCAAGCCCTGTGCGTTTTAGTTATTACTTAATTAGTGATTTGTCCCGCGAGATTTTGCAATTCCGCTAAGTACTCGATATCCAACAACTGCAACCAAAGTTGCATTAATGATGCCGTTGAATGTGAAGTCACCACTAGTCCATGACATGTCAGAGATTCCGATAATTAGCGCAGAAGCTGCAATTATTAGGTTTGTTGGATCGCTGAAATTAACGCGTCCTTCAATCCAAATACGTGCACCCAGAACACCGATCATTCCGAATAATCCAACGCCAACGCCACCAAGTGCGCCAACTGGGGTTGCACTTAGAACTGCACCGAATTTAGGACAGATCGAAAGCACGATTGCACCCAGTCCAGCAATCCAATAAGCAGCTGTTGAATAAACCCGAGTTGCAGCCATTACGCCAATATTTTCTGCGTAAGTAGTTGTTCCGGATCCACCACCAGCTCCTGCGAGAGTTGTTGCAATTCCATCAGCCATCAGGGCATTACCCATTTGGCTATCAAGATTTTTACCCGTCATGGCCGCAACCGCTTTAACGTGTCCAACGTTTTCAGCAATAAGTACAAGTACCACTGGCAAGAAAAGGATGATGGCGCTCATATTAAATGTTGGGCTTGTGAAAGTTGGCATTGCAATCCACTTTGCAGCAGTGATGCCATCAGTCTTTACATCACCCATCAACATTGCGACTACATAACCAATTACTAATCCGCCAAAGATCGCAATCCGACCTAGAAACCCGCGAGAGAAGGCCGAGATAAGTGCAATTGATGCGAGCGTAATTACACCAACGACTGGACCTGCGGCAAAGTTATTCTTTGCAGCGCCGGCAAGATTAAGACCAATAACCATAACGATCGTTCCAGTTACTACTGGCGGCAATAACCAATCGATCCAACCAGTTCCAGAAGAGCGAACGATTAAGCCGATAATTGCAAGAATTACTCCAGTTGCAACAACACCGCCCAATGCTGTGGCCATGCCGCCACTTTTAACTGATGCCGCAATTGGGGCTAAGAATGCAAATGAGGATCCAAGATAACTTGGAACTTTATTTTGAGTGATTATTAGGAATAGAAGGGTTCCAATACCTGAGAAAAATAAGGTTGTGGTTGGTGGCAGACCCGTAATGATTGGGACGAGGAAGGTTGCGCCGAACATTGCTGCGATGTGCTGTAAGCCAACGCCAATGGTGCGAGGCCAGCTCAATCGCTCATCTGTTGATACGACCTCACCTGAAGAGATCGTCTTACCGGTTCCGTGGATTTTCCATGAGAGAAGACTCATGCGATGTACCCCTGTCTAGAGCGCCACCGTTGGCAAGCTCTAGAAAATGAGGGTAAACCTGAAATTTTGTTACTCGACCGTAGACGCGCCACGCTCTAAGAATTGGGCAAGAGGTTGCGCTCGCCTAACCTTTCGAGTTTAATGCGCATACGATATATCGACTCGATATATCGTATGCGAGTCGGAAGGAAAGTGAATATGCGCTCCCGTAGCCAATCGCTCGAATTCGCACTTCTTGGATTTTTATTACAAGGCCCCTTACATGGGTATGAACTTCGGAAACGACTGAGTGCGATATATGGACCATTTCGTGCGCTCTCGTTCTCCGTGCTCTATCCGCAACTTCGTCGAATGGTAATCGCAGGATTAATCGAAGAAAAAGTTGGAACTCCTAAAGGGCGCTCGCGCCGAGTTCGGATTGTTTATGCAATTACCGATAAAGGGGAGAAGCACTTTAATAAAACTACAGAACTTGCCGGACCTGACTCATGGGAAGACGAAGGTTTTGAAGTTCGTTTCGCATTTTTTAGCCCAACTCCAGCAGCTAACCGATTGCGAATTTTAGAAGGGCGGCTCCGTCGGCTCAAAGATAAGTCTGACCTACTCCGAGATGAGATTAATCGCGGCAGCGTCGGTCTCGATAAATATTTAATTGAGTGGCGTCGCCATTCATTGGAGTCAGTTGATCGTGAAATTACCTGGCTAGAAGAAATGATCACAACCGAGAGGAAAAGTAAGTGAGTAATCAAACAGACCCGAGAGGTGAAATCCGAGTAGCAATTATTGGGATTGGCAATTGTGCCAATTCACTTATTCAAGGAGTTACCTATTATCAAAACGCCGCAATAGATAAAGAGATTCCGGGTTTAATGCACCCAGTACTTGGCGGGTACCATATCAATTCCATTAAATTTATTGCGGCATATGATGTAGATGCCAAAAAAGTTGGCTTAGATATTTCTGAGGCAATCTGGGCTAGCGAAAATAACACCATCAAATTTGCAGATGTTGCGAAAACTGGCGTCGTTGTCCAGCGCGGGCACACTTTGGATGGGCTCGGTCGCTATTACCGCGAAACCATTGAAGAATCTGCTGCGACCCCAGTAGATATTGTCTCCGACCTAAAAGCTAAGAAGATCGACGTTTTAATCTGTTATTTACCGGTTGGTTCAGAATCGGCAGCAAAGTTCTACGCCCAATGCGCGATTGATGCTGGTTGCGCATTTGTAAACGCTCTTCCAGTCTTTATTGCATCTGATCCAGAATGGGCTGCAAAATTCACCGCTGCCGGGTTACCAATTGTCGGCGACGATATTAAATCTCAAGTTGGCGCGACTATTACGCACCGAATTTTGGCCAAGCTATTCCAAGATCGTGGTGTCCACCTAGAGCGCACCTACCAATTAAATGTTGGCGGAAATATGGATTTCAAGAACATGTTAGAGCGTGACCGGCTTGAATCTAAGAAAATTTCAAAGACGCAATCGGTAACTTCACAACTTGATTATGACATCGGTAAAAAGAATGTTCATATCGGACCTTCGGATTACATCCAATGGCTAGATGATCGTAAGTGGGCCTATGTACGTCTCGAAGGCAAAGCTTTTGGCGATGTTCCGCTAAATCTTGAATATAAATTGGAAGTTTGGGATTCACCAAACTCAGCTGGCGTAATCATTGATGCGCTCCGTTGTGCAAAAATCGCGCTAGATCGAAAAATTGGCGGACCGTTGCTTTCACCATCAAGTTATTTTATGAAATCGCCACCTGAACAATATTCTGACGAAACCGCAAGAGTTAAAGTGGAAGAATTTATTGCTGGGACTATCGCTCGATAATTAAGTAATAAAGAAACGGACCTGGGCAATTACCCAGGTCCGTCTTTCCTATTCCCTCACGGAGAGTAGAGGGACCTATACCGTCGCATCTTCTGGAGTGCGACGAAGGTGCATGAATCCCATGATTGAAAGGATTAAGAAGAGGATTCCACCTACCAAACATGCATAAGTTCCATACATCGCAATTTGTCCGATCTGCCAAAAAGCATAAGCAAAACCGAGCATTCCGCGAATAGTTTCACCGCGAAATAGTGTCTGTACTTTTTCAGCTAAAACTGTATCTGACGGGTTTGCGCGAGATAGTTCACTAACTTCGGCATAAGTTTGCCCACCGCCAATTGCTTTTAAGTGAACTGCAATATATTTGTCGGCGTAAGCCTGTGCCTGTTTTCCAGTTGTAACCTGCATGCCGGCATATTTTTGAATATCCGGAAATGCATCTGCGCTAAAACCTGGGGAACCAGCTTCTGGGAAGAAAATTGTTTGAGCTGCCAATTGATCGGTTACTTGGCTATTTGCGAATGTATAACCCCAGTTCATAAGTCCGGCTGCAACAAGAAGTAATATTGCTAATCCAAATCCAAGCAAACTGGCAATTCTGTCGAAACTTTTACGCTTCATGATCTCTTCTCTCCAAAGTCTTTGTTAAGTTGTTTTAATTTGAAGGCTCTATTTCCTTCGTGCTAATCAAACCCGTTATTGATTAGTGGGGATTGTGAATGCGCGAGTGCCACCACCAAGTAATTTTTAGGGAGTGATGGCACTTACTGGTAGGTCACACATATTATTTTTAGGAGCTATGGCACTTTAAAAGAGGTTAAGTCTGGTAACTATTCCAACTTAGCTATTCAATATGACGAGAACATACCTGTACGCCATTTGCACCGATAACCATGTGGCCACATGCAACGTTTAATTTATCAAAAGCTTTATCACCAAAATGCGCACGATAAGCAAGTGCAATTAAAACTCTAATATTTATATCTGGCGCAGATTTAACTCCGAGGGCTTTAGACATTCTTGAAACGGTATTCTCAACGACTTTTTCAGTATGCGCGGTCTCTCTAGCGATTGCTGAATTTGATAAGCCGTCACACAATAAACCCGCGACAAGGTGCTCGAAGGGGGTAAGTTCTCTGGTCAATATTGTCATGTGTTCCATGGTGGCTCTCCGTTGCTCATTCATGAAAATGTTCTCGTTATTATCTCTCGAATTGGTGCAACTTGGTTAAATCGACTCTGGATTTGAGTTCACATTGGGTTGCATTACGATGCTCAAGTGAACGAGATACGGACTTCGATTGTTGATGGAGTGCTAACACTCACTTTAAATCGACCAGAAAAGCAAAATGCGATTACGCGTGCCATGTATCAATTCTTAGCAAATCAGATAAACGCCGCTGCTGGAGATTTTGCAATCCGAACCTTGGTTATTGGTGGCGAGGGTAAACACTTCACAGCAGGTAATGACATCGGAGATTTTTTAAACGATCCACCGCTAGAAGAGAATTCACCAGTTATGCAATTCTTATCGGCAGTTCATAACTTTCCCAAACCAATTGTTGCCTCAGTTCATGGAAATGCCGTTGGAATTGGTACAACTTTGCTACTGCACTGTGATTTGGTTGTTGCCTCAAGTGAAACAAAATTTTCAATGCCTTTTGTAACTCTTGGCTTAGTTCCTGAGTTTGGTTCAAGCTACTTGTTCCCAAAACTTGTTGGTCACCAAAGAGCTTCTAAAGTTTTTCTGCTTGGCGAACCATTTGACGCCGAGTTTGCCTTGGAAGTTGGTTTAATTGCAGAAATTAACGACAAGCCAAATGAGTTAGCCGCAAAGTATGCTGCCGCTCTTGCGGAACAACCACCGGGGGCTGTGATTCAAACTAAAGCTTTATTGAAGAGCGGACATCATGATGCCGTAACTGCTGTGATGCGCGCAGAAGGCGAATTATTCAAACTTGCATTGCAATCTGACGAGGCACAAACCGCTTTTATGAAATTCTTAGCCAATAAATCTAAGTCATAGTCAGGGAGAAACATGTCACTCGCCGGGAAGCGCATATTTATCACTGGAGGATCTCGTGGAATTGGTCTCGCGATAGCGCTTCGTGCTGCGCAAGATGGCGCTTCAATCGCAATCGCTGCAAAAACAGCCGAACCAAACCCGAAATTGCCTGGCACTATCTACTCGGCTGCAAAGGAAATTGAAGCTGCTGGTGGAAAAGCTCTGCCGATTCAATGCGATTTACGCGAGGAAACCCAAATTACTGCGGCAGTTGAAGCCGCGGTAGCGCAATTTGGCGGCTTGGATATATTGATAAATAACGCTAGCGCAATAAATTTAACTAAAACTGAAGTAACACCGGCCAAACGTTTCGACTTAATGTTTGATGTAAACGTACGTGGAACTTTCTTAACTTCACAAGCAGTGATTCCACACCTGCGTAAGAGCGCCTCCGAAGGCGGCAATTCACATATTTTGAATCTTTCGCCACCACTTTCTATGAAACCAATCTGGTTTAAAAACCATGTTGCCTACACAATGGCAAAGTACGGAATGAGTATGTGCGTACTTGGAATGGCCGAAGAATTTAAGCGGGACAAAATTGCCGTAAATGCGTTATGGCCAAGAACTGCAATTGATACCGCCGCGCTACAAATGATTCCCGGCGTCGATGTAAATGCATGTCGGACCCCTGAGATCCTCTCTGATTCTGCCTACATAATTCTCAATAGACCAGCATCTGAGTGCACCGGAAATTTCTTTGTCGATGATGAATTATTGGCTTCAGAAGGAATTACCGATTTGGACAAATACGCGGTCGTACCCGGAACTAAAGATTTTCTACTCGACTTCTTTTTAGACTAGAACTACTCCGCCAACTTAATACTTGTGTGCTGGTGCTCAGTTTCAATAATTCCAGATGAGTATTTAGTTTCGTATTTACCGTATCGCCAAACAATCACTGAGAATAGCCATGCAAGAACGAAGCTACCAACGATGAAGTAGCCAACTTTACTCAAATCTATAGAGGCTAAGTAAGTAAAAGGTTGATAGTTATCAATGCTGGTTTTATCAGCTAAAACTGAGGTTAATTGGATAGTTCCTATTACTAGCGCAACAAAAATAGATAGCGAAGTTGTAGTGAGGTTGTAGTAAATTTTTCTAAGAGGCGATGTAAAAGCCCATGAATAGGCTTTCGTCATGAAAATTCCATCTAACGAATCCATAAGTGACATGCCAGCTGCAAAAATTAACGGCAGCGCAATGATTGCAAGTGGCGGCAATGTGCCACCTACGGTTCCAACTGCGGCAGTTGCAGAAAGTGCCAGAAGCGCTACTTCAGTGGCGGTATCAAATCCGAGACCAAACAACACACCGATTGGATAGAGCTGCCAAGAGTGGTCAAAACCTTTTTTAAATTTCCCACGAAAAATTCGCCGCATTAAGCCACGATCATTAAGTAATTCTTCAAGGTGCTCGTGCGAAAATTTTCCACTTTTTGCTTGGCGCCAAACTTTGACGACGCCAACTAAAATTACTAAATTCAAAATTCCGACCAAGTATAAAAAGAATCCGGAAACTGATGCGCCAATAATTCCGCCAGTCTCAGCAAAGTTCGCTTGAAACTTTGCAGCTTGCTTTGCTGCGAATGCGATTGCAATTGATAAAGCAAGCACAATAGTTGAGTGGCCAAGCGAGAAAAAAAGTCCAACGCCAAGAGGTTTCTTCCCTTTAGCTAACATCAACCGAGTTGTGTCATCTATTGCGGAAATGTGATCAGCATCAAAAGCATGGCGTAATCCAAAGGAGTAAGCGAGGGCACCAGCACCCGCATAGATCAAAGCTCCTTTGCCATCAACAATGCTGTGATATTTAGGATTTGAATTGAAATAGATAAATAGCCCCCACCCAAGAACATGGAGGAGCAACACCGTGCCCAGCGTTCCAAATAGCGCGGGAAGTTCGGAACGTTCAAAGCGAAGATGTGCCTTTAACGAGCGTTTTTCAAGGATGTTTGAGCTCATATTCAGATGTTAATGCAAATGATTCGCATCTGCACCTTGAAAGTGGGTATTGTAAATTCATGAGTAAAAGCCGGGTTTTCGTAGCGTCACTTTTGGTCCCAATCATTGCCTTTTTTTCTATACCAACCGCCTCAAGTCATACAACTTTGCTTTCTAGCTCACCCGTAGCCGAGAGTCTAATTACGGAATGGCCCACAGAAGTGAAATTGGAATTCGCTGAAGATCTTCAGACGTTTTCAGCTGGAACTGCAAATTTTATCGAAGTCATAGATTCTTCCGGTAATCAGTTCAATGAAAAAACCGCAGTTGTAAGTGGTGCAACTATTACCTCGAAGTTATTACCGAATTCTACATTCGGTATTTTCACAGTTAAATATAGAGTAGTCGCTCAAGATGGGCATGTATTGGAAGATAGCTACACTTTTAATTTTGATGGTTCAAAAGGTGCCGTGACTACGCTAGCGCACGACAGTACTGGTACGCCATCGCAATATCCTTACCGAGGCATCGCAGCATTTCTAATATTAGCTGCGCTAGTTTTCGGGGTTATGGTTTATCGAAAGAACGAAAAAAAGTATTAATTTTCATCACGCCATGAACGCCAAAGTTTTGCATAAGCTCCATTGGCTTTCATTAAATTATCGTGGGACCCCCATTCTGTAATTTTCCCGTCTTCTATGACAGCGATTAAATCGGCGTCATGAGCGCTTTGTAAGCGGTGTGCTATTGCAATGACAGTTCTGCCAGATAATACCGATCCCAAAGAAGCTTCTAAATGTTTTGCAGCTTTCTGATCAAGCAACGATGTTGCTTCGTCAAGAATTAAAGTATGCGGGTCTGCAAGTACTAATCGCGAAAGTGCCAATTGTTGTGCTTGTGCAGGTAATAATCGATGACCACCAGTTCCTAAAATTGTTGATAACTCTTCCGGTAAGTTCTTCGCCCAATCGGTAGCATCTACGGCAGCAAGTGCGCGCCAAACTTCCGTATCAGTTGCATTTGGTCGAGCTAACGTAACATTCTCTTTCAATGTTCCAACGAAAACGTGATGCTCTTGCGTTACAAGCGCTACTTCCGTTCGCGCTTGCTCAACCGGTAAATATCCAATTTCTGCGCCACCAACTGTAATTTTTCCACGATTTGGTGGTTGGACTCCGGCAAGCAAACGCCCAAGCGTTGATTTACCAGCACCAGAAGGACCAACAATTGCTAATTTTGTGCCGGGTTCAACTAAGAAGGAAAGATCTTTTAAAACATCGCGACCTTCTCGATATCCATAAGTGACATTTTCTCCAGAAATCTCTTCACCTTTTGGTGTTGCGCTTCGAATTTCACGTTCTTCAATTTCATAAATACCTAAAAGTCGGGAGAGTGAAGCTTTACCAGTTTGTAGTTCGTCAATCCACCAAAGCATTCTTTCAATTGGGTTAGCTAGCATCTGCGCATAAAGCAACCCTGAAGTTATTAATGCGATTGAAATTTTGTTATCGTGATAAAGATACGAACCCATCAATAAAACGGCGCTAACTGGAATTATGTAATTTGTTTCAACTAAGGGAAACCACCTAGTTCGCAATCTCAAGGTGTAGCGCTCCCACTGTAACCAACGAGAGATTGTGGCATGTGTACGTAAACTTCGTTCTTCACCTAAGCGAAGTGCATCAATTGTTCGACCAGATTCCGCAGTTTCAATTAGTACTGAGTTCACGATTGCATAAGAAGAGGATTCAACCCGATAAGCCTGCGGAGATCTACGTAAATACCAACGTGTGCCTGCAAATAGAAATGGAATTCCAATGAAAATTGCGGCAAAGAAAATAGGAGCAGTAAAAGCAATTGCTACTGAAATTCCAAGGATTTGTACCAAACAAATTGTGATAATCGGGACAGCATCTCTTACCGCCCAAGTGACTTTATCAATGTCAGTCGTTGTTCTAGTTAACAATTCACCGGAACCAGCTCGCTCCACAATGTTCGGTGGAAGTTCCACTACTCGTTCTATAAATCGCTCACGAAGTGACGAAAGCACAAATTCACCAAGTATTGATGCTCGAACTTTTGTAAGATATACGAGAATTGTTTGGATTACGAGCGCAGAGATTACGATGATAATAGTTTTGGAAAGCAGAACATTTTGTGGATCGCTCTTCAATCGCTCTAATAAATTTCCAAATGCCCTCGGCGGAATTAACGCAGCTACTGTGGTGAATAATTGAAAAATCGCAACCCAGATAAAGCCACTCTTGTTCGCTAAAAGCAGCGACCACATCTCTTTATTCACAGTCTTTTCAGTAGCTATTGGCAATCTATTTGCCGCTCGCTCTAAACCAAATGATTTTTCTATTCGAGCGGCATCATCAGGAGGTGGCGGGTAGGCACTTGCTGGCAACCGCTTTTCGTCTACCGGTTTTGGATATTTATGCTTAAAAAATTTCATTCGCCACGCACCACTAATTCGCGATAATTGTTATCGATATTTAATAAATCCTGATGCCTACCAGTATTTTTTACTCTGCCATTTACTAAAAGAATTGCGCGGTCAGTATGATCAAGAATCAAAGGCGAAGTTGTAAAAATAATAGTGGTCTGATGGTTTCGTACTTCTCGGAGCTGGGCCGCAATTCGAGCTTCAGTATGTGCATCCACTGCGCTAGTTGGATCATCAAGAATTAATATTGGTGCATCGACATAGAGCGATCTTGCCAATGAGAGTCTTTGGCGTTGTCCGCCAGAAAGTGTTCTCCCGCGTTCCACGACTTCAGCGCTATAACCATCTCCATCAAGTGAATCAAGAATATCCATAGCAGAGGCAGCCAGAAGCGCTGCATCGATAGAGATTCGTTTTGTTGCGGGGACATCAAAATGCGAATTGATGGTGCCCGATAAAATTGCTGGCTCTTTCTCTTGGGAAAAGATTGCACTTCGAATTGATTCGCGCGTGAAAGATTGCAATGATTGATTTGCGATAAAAACTTTATCGGCGTCAAGATATCCGCCTAATCGATCGCAAATATCATCTGCAGTAAGCGCATCATCACAAACAATTCCAATGAACTCACCAGGTAAAATAGATATCCCTGATAACTCATCTCTTAATTCACCAGAGATATTAGGCGCTTGTGCCGTTCCCCATGAGTGTAAATTTTCGACCATCAATAATCGAATCACGCGACGCGCCGCAACGACCGCTGATGTAATTCGTTGTGCAGATTCGGTCATGATCTGAAGTGGCACCATCAGAAATGAGCTGTAGCCGTAGAAGGCGAGGAGCTCGCCAACTTTCAATTCACCTTCTGCGACTAAGGTTCCGCCCGCCCAAATTACTCCCACAATCAACGATCCTGGCAAAATAATTTGCATACCTTCTAGCAAAGAACGCATTTTCGCAGTTCTAACTGCAGCCGCGCGAACTTCCTGAGAAGCCAGACGAAACCTTGCCAAAAAGGATTCTTCGCCGCCGATACCTCGCAGAATTCTTAAACCAGCAACCGTATCTGAGGCTAAATTTGAAGAACGGGATAACTTCTCACGCTGGATTGATTCTCTACTCTGCAAAGGTTTAATTATTGGCGCAATTAACAGACTCATTAGCGGAACTCCGATTACCACCATAGCGCCAAGTGTCGGAGAGGATTTAATGAGAAGGATTGCCACAAAAAGAAATGAAATTAGCGCGCCGATTAATCGTGGTATTAAATCAAATGCGCCAGATACGCGCTCTACATCATTTGAATTGATTGCAGAAACTTCGCCAGTTGAAACTAATCTTGGTAAATCTGCACCTAGTGATATTGCTTTATTACTAATTAATTGCTGCAAGCGAGTAGAGCAAGACATCCAATTTGAAATTGCCCGACGATGGCGCATGATGCCTGTGAAAGCCTGGGTGCCACCTACCAATAAAGTTACTATTACCCATTTTTTTAATGCAGCTTGATCATCGTCAGCAATCGCTTGGATGCCGTGTCCCAGCACGCCAGGCAATATCGCAAGGCTTAATAAATTTGTTACGCCGAAAAATGTTCCAGTCGCCAAAACTCTTTTCTGGCCACGAATAATCCAGAACAAAAATCGAGCGACCGATCCAAGATCAGGAGTACCAGGGTTCTTTAATGGCAAGTGATCAAAAGGCGTGCTATGCATAGGTTTAGGAGCCTACTACCAACTTAAGCTGAGTCGACAATTACTTTTTTTGTGGCGATTAGGTATTTTTCGATAAATGCGGGTTCAATGGCGCTGTGCCTAATTCAGAAAGTGTAAAGAAATCCCGAATCTGGCTTTCGCTTTGGTCGGTTTATATAATTTGGGGTTCCACTTATTACGGTATTGCCTTAGCAATTGAATCGATGCCACCGCTATTGGCAATGGGAACCAGGTTCTTGGCTGCAACTGCAATATTAATTGTGGTACTTGGTATAAAAAACGGTTGGCGTTCACTATTAATTCCTAAAAACGAATTCCTTAGCGCATCAATTATGGGTGGCACACTTTTAGGTATCGCAATCGGTTCAGTTGCACTTGGAGAACGGTATGTACCAACCGGAATTGCCGCATTGATAATTTCAGCGCTCCCATTTTGGATTGCTATTTTTCGGACCATTGATCACGATCGGCCAAGTAATTTAAGTTGGCTTGGGGTGGTAATTGGTTTTATTGGCGTCGCGTTTCTTTTAAAGCCAGGCAGTGTTAGCCCATTGAATGGCGCAACTACTGGATTAATGCTTTTTTGGGCAGTAATAATCATGATCGGCAATATTGGTTGGTCCTTTGGAAGTTATATTGCGCCACGGTTTGCAATGCCAAAAAATCCAATGATCTCCACGATGTATCAAATGTTAACTGGTGGATTTCTATTAATAATTGTAGGTGTCGCAACTGGTGAGAAATTCTCCGCATTTTTCCATGCAACTAGAACTTCTTGGGCTGGTTGGAGCTACTTAACATTAGTTGGCTCAATCGTTGCTTATAGCTCCTATGTTTGGTTAATCAGTAACGCTCCAATTGGATTGATATCAACTTACGCATATGTAAACCCAGTTATTGCAATTTCGTTAGGAGCAATTTTCTTAGACGAAAAAATAACTATCGCTTATGTATTTGGTGGTGCGATTGTAGTTTTGGGGGTCTTGTTAGTTGTAACAATCGAGAGCAAAGCAGCCTCGCTTAAGAAATAGATTTTAAAATAAAAATGGGGCTGCAGTTATTGCAGCCCCATTTTTTATTACTTTTTATAGGTCGAAATAAAGCTCGAACTCTGCTGGATGTGGCCGCAAACGAACATAATCGACTTCAGATTCGCGTTTAAAAGAAATCCAAGTATCGATTAAATCTTTTGTGAATACCCCACCACGAGTTAGGAATTCGTTATCACGTTCTAGATTATCTAGAACTGCATCAAGTGAACCAGGAACTTGTGGAATTGAAGCGGCTTCTGCTGCATCTAATTCGTAAAGGTCTTTATCAACTGGCTTT
The DNA here is from genome assembly GCA_964632545.1 of uncultured Bifidobacterium sp. Taxonomy (GTDB): domain Bacteria; phylum Actinomycetota; class Actinomycetes; order Nanopelagicales; family Nanopelagicaceae; genus UBA7398. Next base: position 62,286 of record CAZWBQ010000004.1, read on the forward strand.
GGTGGTTCAATCTTGTTTTGAATTCCATCTAAACCGGCCATTAACATCGCTGCGAATGCTAGATAAGGATTCGATGACGGATCTGGGCAACGGAATTCAATGCGTTTTGCTTTTGGATTCGATCCAGTGATTGGAATACGAATACATGCAGAACGATTACGCGCTGAGTAAACCAAGTTAACTGGTGCCTCATAACCTGGCACTAATCGACGGTAGGAGTTAACGGTTGGATTGGTGAAAGCAAGTAATGATGGCGCATGCTTTAAGAGTCCGCCAACATACCAACGTGCCATATCGGAGAGATCGCCATAACCTTCGCCCCAGAAAAGTGGCTTGCCATCTTTCCAAAGTGATTGGTGTACGTGCATGCCGGAACCGTTATCACCGAAGAGTGGTTTTGGCATAAAGGTCGCAGTCTTGCCACCTTGCCACGCAGTATTTTTAATAATGTATTTAAACTTCATTAAATCATCGCCAGCTTGCAAGATGTCGCTGAATCGATAGTTAATTTCCATTTGACCAGCAGTACCAACTTCATGGTGTGAACGTTCTACAAGTAGTCCAGATTTACCTAAATTCATAACCATTTGGTCACGCAGATCTGCATATTGATCTGTTGGTGAAACTGGGAAATAACCGCCCTTTACCCGAGTGCGATAGCCACGGTTTGGTGTGCCATCGGCATCAGTTTCAACTCCGGTATTCCATGCACCTTCATACGAATCGATGTGGTGGAATGCTTCATTAATTCCAGTTGAGAAACGAACTGCGTCGAAAACATAGAACTCAGCTTCTGGTGCAAAGAATGCAGTATCGGCAATACCTGTTGAACGCATGAACTCGACAGCTTTAGCAACGATGCCTCTTGGATCGCGACTGTAAGGAGTGTTATCAATCGGATTATGAACTGAGAAATTAATTATTAATGTTTTCTCTTTGCGAAATGGGTCAATGAATGCTGATCCAGGAACTGGTAGCAATTTCATATCCGATTCGTGAATTGCTTGGAAGCCGCGAATTGATGATCCATCGAACATCAATCCATCAGTGAAAACAGCTTCGTCGAAAGATTCAACTGGAACGTTGAAGTGATGCTGGATTCCTGGTAAATCGATAAATCGAACGTCAACTAATTTCACATCTTCTTTTTTGATGTAAGCGAATATTTCTGCTGAATTCTTAAACATGATTCTCCTGTTATTCCCGAAGCCATGGTTTGCGGATGCTACGGCGCACCAATGAGCCGTAATTGATGGGGTAAGGCTAATTGGGAATGATGAAAAAGCCATAACCTGCTTGTTACGGTTATGTTTCATTGCGCCTTGGTTCTAAGGCGACGCCGAGCGCTAACGGGGGATAGCGTGTCCCTATGAAAGAAACCGCCTCTATTGCTCGGCGATTATCGGCAATAACCCTCGATTGGCTGATGAGCTGGGCCGTCGCAGCGCTAATTTTCCAAAGTTTCCTAGGGCTTGGCCAATGGATTTTGTTGATCTTTTTTCTAGAAGTTTTGATTCTCACTGCACTTCAAGGTGCTTCTGCGGGTCAACGCATTTTGAAATTACGGGTTTTAAGTTGGCCAGATCAATTACTTGTCAGCCCATTCAAAATCGCATTACGAACTATTTTAATCTGTCTAGTCATCCCAGCGGTTGTTACCGATACGCAATCGCGCGGATTACATGATCGTTTTGCAAAAACCATTGTCGTTAAGGTTTAACGCTTTGGCACTCTCACATTCTTAGGCATTGGACCTTTAGGAATTGGAATGTTCATGCCACCAATAGCCTTCATACGTGCACGTAATTCTCTAAGTTGCACCGTGGAAAGCTTCTTTGGAAATTTCTTCATTCGTTTTTGTAATTTCCGGATTGGTACTTGACCTTCGTTTTCACCAATAACTAATTCAAATACTGGGACACCCGGAGCGAATCTTTCAACTTTTCTTTTTTCATCAGTCAACATATGTCGAATTGCATTAGAACCTTCGCCAACTAGAACAACACCTGGCTTACCAACAGCGCGGTGAACCATATCTTGATTTTTTGCAACTGCCACGGCGGGTGTAACTGTCCAACCTTTGCGAATCGCCATGAGAACCGAGGCACCTGCACCAATCTGACCTTCAATAGATGCATATGCGGCGCTGCCGGCTTGTCGAGTGAAGAAAAAGAAAGCTGCTAGCAGCGCTACTGGAAAGGTTACGAAACCTAAATAATAAGGATGGCCAAGTGCAACGCCAATCAATATACCAACAACCCAGACCGGGATAAATACTGCAATGCAATAAACCAGAATAAATGGCTTCGCTTTCTTGGTTATCGCGTATGCATCACGAATCTCTTTAAAGCGAATTTTTTTCTCTACTGGTGCAGAATCTGCACGCTTCTCTTTCCGTTTAAATAACGCCATGGCGAGAGTTTAACCTTTCTTTTCTTCGGCAATTTGCGCGAGAGTTGGCGCAGTTCCGCCTAATCGAGCCGGAGCCCATCTTTGACCTTTATGGCTATCGGGATATTGAGCTTGAACTTTACTTAGCATCTCAATCAATCGTTGTTTTAACTCCAATTCTTTTGCATCGACATCGGCATCTCTTGGCACATAAATTGGTTCTCCAATTGAAACCGTTATTGGTACGTTAGATCGGGAAAAATCACGTTTTACATTCTTTGTCCAAATTCGTTGGCTTCCCCAAATTATGGTCGGCAATATTGGTGCTCCAGATGCCATTGCTAATCTAACTGCACCAGTCTTCATCTCTTTCAATTCAAAACTTCTTGAAATAGTTGCTTCCGGAAAAATGCCAACAATTTCACCAGATTTTAGCGCGCGCAACGCCGCTACGAAAGAAGATGAACCGTTGTTGCGATCAACGGAAATATGTTTCATCCCTCTCATCAACGGACCCGCAATTTTATGGTCAAAGATTTCTTTTTTCGCCATAAATCTCACCAATCGATTTGCTGGCAAGACTGCCGTACCAACTAATGCAAAATCTAAATAACCAATATGGTTCATGGCTAAAATTGCTGGACCTTTGCGTGGCACATGAGCTTCACCTTGAAATTTAAATTGCAATCCTAGATATTTCCAGAGCGATTTAACAATGACAATTACTGGGGGATATACAAATTCAGCCACGTTACTTGTTATCTCCAGAGATTGCGTCAAGTTTTTGTGCTTGCGCTTCTTTGTATAACCGCCCAGCGCGATAACTTGATCGCACCAGCGGTCCACTCATTACCCCTAAGAAACCAATTTCGGTTGCCTTCTTTGAATGTTCGACAAATTCATCTGGCTTGACCCATCGCTCCACCGGATGATGTTTTGCCGATGGACGAAGGTATTGAGTAATTGTTATTAAATCGCAACCAGCACTTCGTAAATCAACTAGCGCTTGGGTAATTTCATCCGAACTTTCACCTAATCCAAGAATCAAATTTGATTTTGTAATTAAGCCAAAATCACGAGCTTGCGATATGACGTTAAGCGAACGTTCGTAAGTAAAAGCTGGTCTAATCTGTTTGAAAATGCGGGGAACTGTTTCAACATTATGAGCAAATACCTCTGGTCGAGTTTCAAATACCTGATTTAATAAATCTGGATTACCGCTGAAATCTGGTGCCAGCATCTCAACACCGCATCCTGGAACCATTTCATGAACTTGTTTTATAGTTTCGGCGTAAAGCCAAGCGCCTTCGTCATCTAAATCATCACGAGCCACGCCAGTTATGGTTGCGTAACGAAGTCCCATAGTTTTAATTGATTCGGCAACTCGACGAGGTTCGTCACGGTCCAGTGGTTCTGGTTTTCCAGTATCGATATTGCAAAAATCGCAACGCCTTGTACAAGCTTCGCCGCCAATTAAGAAAGTTGCTTCTTTATCTTCCCAACATTCAAAAATATTTGGACAAGCTGCTTCTTGGCAAACTGTATGTAAACCTTCACGAGCTACTAACGAACGCAATTGTGTGTACTCGGGGCCCATGATCGCGCGAGTTTTTATCCATTCAGGTTTTCGTTCAATCGGAACTGCGGCATTTCGCGCTTCAATCCGAAGCAATCTCCGACCTTCAGGAGCAATCGTCATTCCGCGACTCTATCGAGAGCGGCAGTGATATTCCGAGTTACTGAATCTAAAATCTCGTCTACAGAGATATCGCGCCCTAATTCAACGCTCAAAGATGTCACTTCAGCACCGGCAATTCCGCATGGCACGATCCGAGTAAACCAACTTAAATCTGGATTCACGTTGAGCGCAAAACCATGCATCGTGACACCTTTGGCAACTCGAATTCCAATCGCGGCAAGTTTGCGATCACCTTTTGCGTCGCGAATCCAAACCCCAGTTCGCTCGCAATAACGTTCTGCGTTAACGCCAAACTCATGACATACCTTTATTAGCGCTTCCTCAATCTCGCGCACAAAACCTACGACATCATTTCCATTTTTCAGCTTCACGATCGGATATCCCACTATTTGTCCAGGCCCATGCCAAGTAATTTTTCCGCCGCGGTCTACGTTTATAACTGGGGTGCCATCGATGGGGCGATCCGAATCCAAAGTTCGTCGGCCAGCGGTGAAAACCGGTGGATGTTCTAGTAGAAGCAGGGTATTAGGCAGGGTGCCTGCAATTACATTCTCTTGAATTTCACGTTGTAGTTGCCACGCGGCTTCATATTCAACTAGGCCAAGATTTCTAGTTGATATGGTTTCGGTTCGAAGAGCGGACATGGCCTAAGCCTAACTATGTTCTGCAATTAGGAGAGCTGATGGGTAAGATTTCGCTCCGTTACCGTCACAAAAATCCACAAATAGATAGCGCCGATGCTGTGCGCTCACCGAGAGGCTAATAAAGATGAAGCGTGGTTCAATTAAAGGTCGCAAGCCGCTTTGGCTGGCGATTATTGCAATCGTGGCATGGCTAGGAATTAGCAGCGTCGCTGGACCAACTTTTGGGAAACTTTCCACTGTTCAAGAGAACGATAACTCGGGCTTTCTCCCAGACAATGCCGAATCAACTAAAACTGCAAAAGTAACGGTTAAATTTGCTGATTCCGCTAACGATCAACTCCCAACACTTCTGCTCTTTCTTGGCGATATGGATCTTGCAAAATTAGGTGCAATTAACCAATACCTAACTACTTTGCCTAATAAGAAAATTCCAGATACTGATATTTCACTATCTAAATACATTATTGCTGGTTCGCCAATTGCTGCGTTCCCATCGCAAGACGGGAAAGCTGCGCTCGCTAACATTCCACTAAATTCTAAAGTTGCCACTGACAATATCGATGACAAGCCGGCGCTGCCAAAAATTATAAAATTTATTAGAGCTGATCTTGCTGCTAATTTTGACACTAAAGGTATTTCCACAAATGTAACGGGATTCGGCGGAATCCTTGCCGATCTATTCGGCGCTTTCGGATCTATTGACTCATCTCTATTGCTAACAACTTTAGGAGTAGTTTCAATAATTTTAATTGTGGTTTATCGCTCGCCATTTCTCTGGATACTTCCGTTATTTAGCGCGGTAACTGCGCTCTCGTTAGCTGGAACGGTAATTTACTTTTTAGCCAAAGCGAATGTAATTGATTTAAATGGTCAATCTCAAGGAATTCTTTCAGTTCTAGTTTTAGGTGCAGCAACAGACTACGCACTTCTTCTAATCTCTAGATATCGAGAGGAGCTGCACCACCACGATTCCCGTTTTGAATCAATGAAGATTGCACTTCGTGGCGTAGTTGAACCAATTGTTGCTTCGGGAAGCACCGTTATTGCCGGTCTACTTGTACTTTTATTAAGCGATCTTTCGAGCAATCGTGGCCTTGGGCCGGTTGGAGCGATTGGAATTGCTGCATCAATGATTACCGTTCTGACATTTCTACCAGCGCTTCTTGTAGTTTTTGGGCGCTGGATTTTTTGGCCAAAAATTCCGCGATTTGATGATGTAAACGAACAACTAACCGGTATCTGGTCAAAGATCGGAAGTTCGGTAGAACGCCATCCAAAACGCACTTGGATATCAACTGCAATTCTTCTAGTAATTCTTGCAGGGTTCTCATTTACCCTTGATGCAAAAGGTTTATCGACTACGCAGGCTTTTTCTGGACATCCAGATTCAGTAATTGGTCAAGAGAAATTGCTCGAACATTTCCCAGGTGGCGAAGGTTCTCCAGTTCAAATAGTCGTTAAAGAGAAAGACGTCGCATCTGTAACTGCTGCACTTAAAGGCAATAAAGATATTTCGTTTGTTACACCACAACTTACTGGTCCGGTAATTCCGGGTGCGCCAGCGCCGACAACTAAAGTTGTTGATGGTTTAGTGTTGTTAAATGCAACACTTGCAGTTACTGCGGACTCAGTAGAAGCGCGTAATTCTATTCAAATTATTCGAAACACAGTACACGCCATTGATTCAGAAATTTTAGTTGGTGGCGGCACAGCTGTTCAATATGATACCGATGTAGCCTCTAGACATGATAATAAATTAATCATTCCAGTCGTACTCTTAATCATTGCTCTAATACTTGGACTTTTACTTCGAAGCGTTTTTGCAGCTCTCTTATTACTAGTCACAGTAATTCTATCTTTTATGGCGACGCTCGGCGTTTGCCAATTAGTATTCGCGCACATTTTCCATTTCCCTGGCGCTGATACTTCATTCCCGCTCTTTGCATTCATTTTCTTAGTTGCACTCGGTATTGACTACAACATTTTCTTGATGACTCGCGTTCGCGAAGAGACGCAAAAAATTGGAACTCGCAAAGGCGTAATCAAAGGTTTAACTGTCACTGGCGGAGTAATTACCTCAGCGGGTATTGTTTTGGCAGCAACTTTTGCCGTTTTAGGCGTGCTTCCATTAGTTTTCTTAGCCGAGCTAGGTTTCGCCGTTGCTTTTGGTGTTTTACTAGATACTACGATCGTGCGCTCACTTTTAGTTCCGGCATTAGTTCATTCGATTGGTCCAAAAATATGGTGGCCATCAAAACTTCAACACGAAAAACTTTCGTAATTCAACAACTAGCTGTAATTAGATGAAGAGCTTTGATAAGAAAGTAATTGTAATTGGCGCTGGGTTAGCTGGAATTACTGCAGCACAAAAACTCCAAAAAAATGGGGCTGAAGTAATTCTTTTGGAATCATCCGATCGAGTTGGTGGTCGGGTGGCTACGGATTTAGTTGACGGGTTTAGGTGCGATCGCGGTTTTCAAGTTATAAATCCCAAATATCCAGAGGTAGTTGAATCAGGGTTGATCCCAACTTTGGATTTTTGCTTCTTGCCAAAGCGTGTTGATGTAGTAATTGATGGCCAATTGGTAACAGCCGCCCCAAATCTTCAATCTTTTCTAAATTCTAAACTGGGCTCAACTTCCGAAAAGTTTGCATTACTCAAGTACCTAAATTCGAATAATAAAATTTCTTGTGAGAGCGCCGCCTTAGCAGCAGGGCTAGGCGATCTCTATCGAAAAATTCTAAAACCGTTCTTAACTGGAGTTTTTTTAGTAGAACCTGATCATATTTCTAACGAGTTAGCTAAGATTTTGTTTAAATATTTTATTATCGGTAAGCCTGGAATTCCCGCCTTAGGAATTGGAGAATTTCCTAAGAAACTTGCTAGCTCCATCCATGATTTGCGTCTAGGAGTTCAAGTAAATGAAATTGGTGCTGGTTTTGTCATCACAAATAGTGGAAAAATTTTCGCTGATGTAATTGTGGTCGCAACAGATCCAACAACATCTGCACAATTGCTACAGCAATCTGACGCCCCGGTTATGAATTCTTCAACAACTTGGTATCACGCCTTCGATAGCACATCAGATATCACTGCTAATTTACGAATAGATGGGAGCGCTACTGGACCCATTATTAATTCAATTGCAATTTCAAATATTTCGCCGGATTACGCACCAGCGGGTAAAGTATTAATTTCTTCAACTTCAATCGTGTCGGCGTCAGAATCTGAAATCCGTAGACATTTGAGTTCGATTTGGCAACGATCGACTAAAAATTGGGAGTTAGTTAGCAAGTATCACATTGCCCAATCTTTGCCGCTTCATGGAGTCGCGAAGTCGGTGGAATCTGCGATTGAGATTAAACCAAATCTATTTGTGATTGGTGATCATCGCCAAACTCCATCACAGCAAGGCGCTATGCGCTCTGGCAGCCGAGCAGCGGAACTAATTTTGAATTCTAATTAATCAATTAAGGCAGTAAGTGCACTAGCTAAATGCGGATAATCGAAGTTGAATCCAGCAGCCAGTAATTTTTCTGGAAGGATTCGTTTAGAACCTAGAACTTCAGTGGAGAACCCGCCTAACGCTATTTTGAGCGCAAGCGATGGTGCCGGAAATAGCGCTGGTCTATGAAGCGCGCGCGCAAGTGCGGCTGTAAATTCTTGGTTAGTTGCAGGGTTTGGTGAAGTTAAATTAACTGGACCTTCTAATTTATTTTCTAATAAGAATCTAATCGCCCGAAGTTGGTCATGCAAAGTTATCCAAGACCACCATTGTTTTCCACTGCCGAGCTTGCCACCTAAACCAAATCGAAATAGTGGCAACATCTTGCCAAGTGCGCCACCAGTTGGATCCAAAACTAATCCAGTTCGAATTTTCACAGTTCGTACATCGCCAGCTAAATCTGCAGCCGCTTCCCATTCTCTACATACTGCAGCTAGAAAATCATCCCCGCCTCGATCGTTTTCAGTCACAGCCCGATTCCCAGTTTCGCCATACCACCCGACCGCGCTAGCGGAGATAAATACATCTGGTTTTAAAACAGCAGCAGCATTGGCAATTGCAGTAGTTCCTAGCAAACGTGAATTTAAAATAGTAGCTCGATATTTTGCACTCCAACGTTTATCACTAACGCCAGCGCCGGCTAAATGAATAATGGCATCGACGCCTTCTAATGGTGCTAGATCAACAGTTCCGTTTTCCGGATTCCAGGAAACTTCGTCAGGTGAGATAACTGGGCGACGAACTAATTTTTGAACGGTATGACCTTCAGTTTTTAAAAGCCCGGTTAAAGCAGTTCCGATTAATCCGGAAGCGCCCGTTAAAGCGATTCGTTGTGGCGGACGCACTAAAGCCCTAAATCAGATTCGAAACGACCATCTTCGAGCCGCTCTTTCAGAGTAGTTAAGAATCGTGCGGCATCAGCGCCATCGACAATTCGGTGATCATATGAAAGCGCTAAATAAACCATGGAACGAATTGCAATAGTTTCGCCGCCATCTTCACTCTTTACCACCATTGGTCGCTTAACAACTGCGCCAATTCCAAGAATTGCAACTTGTGGTTGATTAATAATGGGAGTATCAAAAAGCGCACCGCGGCTTCCAGTATTTGTAATTGTAAAAGTGCCGCCGCCTAATTCTTCTGGAGAAATCTTGCTGTCACGAGTTCGTGCTGCAACATCAGCAATTTTTCGCGCGATACCTCCCATATTTAAATCGCCGGCATCTCTAATAACTGGCACCAATAATCCGCGCTCAGTATCAACTGCAATTCCTAAGTGTTCGGCGCCATGATAAGTGACCAGATCACCATCGAGCGAAGAGTTAACAACCGGATGTTGTTTTAGCGCTTCGCATACTGCGACTGTGAAAAATGGTAAGAAACTTAATTTAACGCCTTCACGTGCTTCAAAGTTTGCCTTCGAGCGATCGCGTAAGCGAGCAATCTTGGTGATATCTACTTCCACAACAGTTGTTAATTGCGCGCTAACTTGCAGCGATTCAACCATTCTGGCAGCTATAACTTTTCGAAGGCGTGACATTTTTGCACTGGTGCCACGTAATGGCGAAACCGAAAGAGGTGTTGTGGCTCGTTCTGGTGTTGCTGAGCTAGCCACTGCTTGCGGTGCAACTTGCGCAATTATTGGGCGAGGCGCTGCTGCCAGTACATCTTCTTTTCTAATTCGACCACCTACGCCAGTACCTTTAACTTTAGAAAGGTCAACCCCATTTTCAGATGCTAATTTTCTAACAATTGGCGTTACATAAGAATCTTCTGCTGGTGCTGCTGGTTTTTGTGCAACTGGCGCCGGCGCAACCGGAGTTGCGATCACAGGCGCAGCGACAACTGGTGCTGGAGTTGGGGCTGGAGTTGGGGTTGGAGTCGGTGAGCTGCCGACAGTTCCGATTAACGCTAAGCGAGCACCAACTGGCACCGTCGTGTCGACTGCAACATCAATTGCAAGAATTACACCGGCAACTGGTGATGGAATTTCGGTATCAACTTTGTCGGTAGAAACTTCCAAGAGCGCTTCATCTATAGCAACGCTATCGCCAACTTTCTTTAGCCACCTTGTAACAGTTCCTTCGGAAACTGATTCGCCAAGTGCTGGCATCGAAACTACAGTGCCCGCGCTATTTGTTGTTGCTGGAGCTGCCGCAACTGGCGCTACCGCAACTGGCGCTACCGCAACTGGAGCTGCAGTGGAACCGCTATCTGCAATAAGTGCGAGATCGGCGCCAACTGCAACAGTTGTATCTACTTGAACTAATATTTTTTCTAAAGTTCCAGCCGCTGGTGATGGAATTTCGGTATCTACTTTGTCGGTAGAAACTTCTAATAACGGTTCATCTAGCGCAACTTGGTCGCCCTCTTTTTTTAGCCAACGAGTAACTGTGCCTTCACTTACGCTCTCACCAAGTGCTGGCATCTTTACTGAAAAACTCATCTCGTTGCTCCTTTAGAAACTCGGTGCGAAATCACGAAGGTGGTAATTCTATCCATGAGCGTGCAAAGGTTTACCAGCAAGCGCTAAATGCGCTTCGCCCATTGCTTCCGAGAGGGTTGGGTGAGCGTGAATCAGATTAGCAACATCGGATGCTTGCGCTTCCCAATTATAAATTAATTGCGCTTCCGAAATTAATTCGCCAACTCGGGCACCAACCATATGGATTCCAAGTACGGGTCCATTCTTTGCCGCAACTAATTTCACTGAACCAGCAGTTTTTAAAATTTGTGCCTTTCCATTTCCAGCTAAATCGTAATTTAATTCAACAACATCGTGTCCAGCTGCTTTAGCTTGCGCAGTTGTTAAGCCAACTGAAGCAACTTCAGGCTCCGAGTAAGTAACTCGAGGCACACCGTTGTAATTTATAGGTCGTGGATTTAAGCCAGCAATCTCTTCAGCTACCAAAATGCCTTCGGCAAAACCAACATGTGCTAATTGCAATGTGGGAATTAAATCGCCAACTGCCCATACGCCAGCAACGCTAGTTCGGCATTTATCATCAACAATTACATAGCCACGGTCCATCTTTATTCCTTGTTCTTCGTAACCGATATTTGTTGATACCGGTCCACGGCCAACTGCAACTAACAAAATTTCAGCAGTAAAAGTTTTTCCATCTTCTAGCGTGACTTCAACGCTATCCTTATTCTTTTTAGCGCTTTTAAATTTAATACCGAGCTCAAAATTGATTCCGCGTTTTCGGAATGCTCGCTCTAATTGTTTACTTGAGGATTCATCTTCCAACGCTATTAAGTGCGGGAGTCCCTCGATAATGGTTACTTCAGCGCCGAAAGATTTCCATACTGAAGCAAATTCGCAACCAATCACACCACCACCCAGAACTATCACGCTCTTTGGAACTCGATCTAAGTTGATCGCTTGCTCGCTAGTAATAATTGTGGTGCCATCAATTTCTAGCCCTGGAAGAGTTTTTGGATAAGAGCCAGTAGCCAGAATTACATTTTTACCTAGATATTTTTCGCCATTAACTTCAACTGTATTTTTTGCAATTAATTTTCCATGGCCTTCAATAAATGTTACGTTTCTTGATTTAACTAGACCTTGCAAACCTTTATGTAGCCGAGCAACAACGCCATCTTTATAGGCATTAACTGCCAACATATCCATCGAAATAAACTCGGCTTTAACGCCATATTCAGCGGCATGCTTAGCGCTCTCTGCAATTTCGCCGGCATGTAATAGCGCTTTAGTTGGGATACAACCACGGTGTAAACAAGTGCCACCGAGCTTTCCTTCTTCAATTAGGGCTACTGACAATCCAAGTTGAGAACCTCTTAGCGCCGCTGCATAACCACCACTGCCGCCACCAAGAATTACTAAATCAAACTCAGCCACTAGTAGATCCCTTTCTTATAATTTAATTCAAGACCTATCTTGCCAGTTTTATAACCAGAGTTATAACTCAGATTTGCTCTCTGCGAAGGTCACTAGTGAGCGAAGTGACACTCCAGTACCGCCTACTGGGGTATAGCCATGGGCCTTAGCTTCGTTATAAGCCGGTCCAGCAATATCAAGATGTAGCCAAGGTAATTCTGGCGAAACGAATTCTTTCAAAAATAGTCCAGCCACCAACATGCCACCCATACGGTCACCGATATTAGCAATGTCGGCTACTGGTGAATCTAAAGATGCACGCAATTCTTCTGGCAACGGCATTGGCCAAAATTGTTCGCCACATTTTTCGGCAGCGCTAAGGAAATCTTCACGAAATTTATCGTTATTTGTCATTGCAGCGCTAGTTCGAGTGCCGAGCGCCACAACTTGAGCTCCAGTAAGAGTTGCCACATCAATAATTCCATCAAGTCCACCCGCTTTTGCACCAACTTCAGCAGCCTTCATAAGACCGTCAGCTAGAACTAATCGGCCTTCTGCATCTGGATTTAAAACTTCAACAGTTTTACCACCATAAATAGTGATGATGTCACTAGGACGAGTAGCGGTATCGCTCGGCATATTTTCGGCAAGTGGTGCCCAAGCATCGATTGCGATTGGTAATTTTAATTGTGCAATCGAGATCGCAGCAGCAATGACTGCGGCTGCGCCACTCATATCGGATTTCATTGCTTCCATACCTTGCGCTGGCTTTAGCGCTAAACCACCGGTATCAAAAGTAATTCCCTTACCAACAAATGCATATCTTTTAAGTTTCTTTTTACCAGCGTTTTTAGGCAAATATGAAATATGGAGCAATCTTGGTGGGTTCGCTGAACCTTGCCCAACGCCAATGATGCCGCCAAATCCTTGGGCTTTAAGTTGGGCGTCGGTAAAGATTTCAACTTTAACTCCCGCAGCTACACCGATTTTCTTAAATCGCGCACAGAAAGATTCTGGCGTTAGATGACTAGGTGGCGTATTAATTAAATCACGCACGATGTGGGTGTTCTCTGCAATAACGCTTGCGCGCTTGATCGCAGCTTTTGAATCCGCGCTATTTGCTGATTTCGCGAAGATAGTTACCGAAGCGAGAACTGGCTTACGGTCTGATTTAGAAGTTCCGCGAAATTCATCAAATGCATATGCGCCCAGCAGCGCACCTTCTGCAATTGCTGCCAACTCATGTTTTGATGTATGGGGTAAGGCAAAAGTTGCGCTCTTTGCGCCAGCTAACGATCGGCCAGCAGCGCCAGCAGCCCTTCGCAACGTTTCTGGTTTGTAACTTGAAGAAGTTTCACCCAAGCCAGTCAAAACTAGCAATTTGTAGGTCGCGCCAGGCAATTTAATAACTTCATCAGCAACACCGGTTGCGCCCATATCATCAAGGGCTGGTAATAATTCGCTGACATCTAATTTTATATCGCCGGATTCAATGGTTAATTTCTTACTTTTTGCATTTCGAGCAAGACCGACCACCAAAATATCAGTAACGACCTTATTTTCAGTAAGTCGAATTGTTGTCATGAAACGCCTCTCGCCAAGATTCGGAAATCTATACCTACGAGCGGTAGGTTATTGGAATGAGCCGCCATTCGCCATTACATCAACGCCATTTAGCGCTATCTGCAAAATTAGCCGATTTCGGTGGCTGGGATATGCCAATCGAATATCCCGCAGCCAATGGTGGTGGCGTGATTGCCGAACACACTGCAGTCCGAGAACGCGTCGGGATTTTTGACGTCTCGCATCTTGGGAAAGCAGAAATTGTCGGCAATGGCGCTTTGGAATTTTTAAATGACTTAATTACAAATGATCTCAACAAAATTACAGATGGTCAGGCGCAATACACCATGCTCTGTGATGATAATTCCGGTGGCGTGATTGACGATCTAATTGTTTACCGCAAATCTTGCGAAAATCTATTTTTGATCCCAAACGCATCTAATACATCTGCAGTGGTAAAAGCAATTTCGGCAGTTGCTCCTGCGGGGATATCAGTTAAGAATTTACATAATGATTTTGGGGTTATTGCAATTCAAGGTCCAAAATCGAAAGCAGTGTTAGAAAATTTGGGTATTAAAATAGATTTGGAGTACATGGCGTTCTCGGAAATTTCAATTGCGGGAATTCCAACAATTATCTGCCGAACTGGTTATACCGGTGAACACGGTTACGAACTCTTGCCCGCTTGGAGCGAGGCTGAAAAAATTTGGGATTTGTTAGCAACGGGAATAAAAGATTTTGACGGTCGGGTCTGCGGACTGGGTGCGCGAGATACGCTCCGAACCGAGATGGGTTATCCATTACATGGACATGAACTTTCGCTAAGTATTACGCCGATGCAAGCAAATGCGAGTTGGGCGATTGGCTGGCAGAAATCAAAATTCTGGGGGAAGACAATCGCCGATAACGAAAAATTAAATGGCGCAGCTAGAGTGCTCCGAGGATTGAAATCGCTAGATCGTGGGATTGCGCGTAGTGGCATGGCAGTGAAAGTTGGTAGTGAAATAGTTGGTGAAATAACCAGCGGCACTTTCTCGCCCAGTTTGCGCGAGGGAATTGCCCTTGCTTTACTTAATCCAAAGATTGCAATTGGCGATACCGTAATAATTGACGTTCGCGGCCGCGAAAGCAGCGCAGTTGTTACAAAGCCACCTTTTCTACCATCACATGTGAAATAGGGTTTAGTTTTAGATTTGCTCGTCGAAGCGAGCCAAGTACTGGTTTAGCAGTTCCCACGATTAATGCGCTTGTGAAGATTGCTCTAGGAATATCCCAAGCCATTGCCGTAGCAAAGTGAAATAGAAAAAATCTATTTAGATTATCGGTCACCGCGCTACCGGCGATGAAAGATAGTTGCGAATCTGTGCCAGCAACCCATGGCCAAAGTTGTAGATCCATTGCAATACCGAAAAATTCCGATGCGATGATGGCATAAATTATGAGCATCACGATTTCCAATTTGCCGCGAACGCGTTTTGGTAATAATCCAGCTCCTGCGCCAATCCAAGCCGCAGCAAACATTTGAAATGGCAACCACGGACCAATGCCGCCGGTGAGAATTGCTGATAAGCCAAGTGATAGCGCGCCAAGTGAAAAACCAAATCGTGCTCCGAAAACGCGGGCAGCCAGAATAATTAAAAACCAAATTGGTTCAACGCCAATCGCGCCAGCGCCAATCAATCTGAGCGCAGCAACAAGTGATGTTAATACTCCAAGCAGCGCTACCGATTTGCTATCGAGCAAACCACGGCTGATTTCAAATGAAATCAGAGCGATTGCAGCGAAGGCAATTAAAATTGCAAACCATTTTGCACTGGTTGGATTAAGTAGTGAATCCGCTATTCCAGTTATTGAATGGCTAGGAAGATATAACGGCCAGGTAAATGAAATTACGCCGAGAAGTGATGCAATTGTAAGAATTGGAAAACGAAATTTCATTTGGAACCGCCATCAAGTGCTGCAACCACTTCAGCAACAGTCAACCAAGCAGCCGGCGCAAATACTTTGGTTACTTGTGGCGCAAATGCAGGGGAGGAGGTTAAAACTTGCCTGGTCGGACCATTTGCCACGATTTCGCCGTCAGCGAGGAAGATAACTTTTTCAGCTACTTCAGCAACAAGTTCCACATCATGAGTTGCAATTACAACACTTCTATTCTCTTTGGAATCGGCAACTAGATTATGCAAAATCTTTACGAGCTTGCTTTTTGCAACATAATCCAAACCACGTGTTGGTTCGTCGAGAATTACTAAATCTGGGTTTGCGGAGAGAATTACACTTAGCGCTAATCCTAATCTTTGGCCTTCAGATAAATCCCGCGGGTGCGCCGAAATATTTGGAATCTCCATTAAGTTTTCATATATTGCCATGGTCGTACCTAGTGGCACACCATTATCTTTATCGGCTAACTCACATTCTTCTTTCACGCTCTGGCCATAGAGTAAATCACCAGGTTCTTGTGGGACATAACCAACGGAGCTGATTAATTCTTTGCCAGTTAAAGTTGCTGGATCCATTCCGCTAATTAAGACTGAGCCAGTCATTATCGGAATCTGCCCAACTGCACTCTTTAATAGCGATGATTTACCGGCGCCATTTCTCCCCATTAATGCAACAACTTCACCTCTGTTGATATCAAATGAAATGTTTGAAAGCGCATATTTATCTTGATATTTAACCGAAACGTTATTTAATGATAGTAATACTTGGCCATTCTTTCGTGGTCCAGTTGCTGGAATTGGTAGGTCTTGTAAAACATTTCGAATTGATTCAGTTCTACGTCTAATTTCTCTAACTGAAAGTGAAATCTCTGAGTGATCAAGCGCTTTCGAAAGTTTAATAATTGGCGGCGCAATAGGAGAGTCGGCCATGATTTCATTTGGCGTACCAATAGAAACTTCGCCATCATCTCCAATTCGCATAATTCGATCGGCAAATTGAATTACCCGCTCTAATCGATGCTCCGCCAATATCACCGTTAAACCTAAGTCATGTACCAATCTATGCAGAATAGATAGAACTTCTTCGGCAGCAATCGGGTCAAGCGCACTTGTTGGCTCATCTAATAATAAAACTTTAGGATTTAATACCAACGCAGCCCCAATAGCGACTCGTTGCTGTTCGCCGCCACTTAAAGTTGCAATCTCGCGTTGCCGAAGTGGCGCCAAACTTAATAGATCCAAAATCTCTTCTACTCGCTTCCGCATAACATCAGGTGCAACCCCCATTGTCTCTAGCCCAAAGGCGATTTCTTCTTCAACAATGTCAGTTACAAATCCATTAATTGGGTTCTGCCCAACGATTCCAATTACATCTGAAAGTTGTCCGGGCTTTAATGTGCGAGTAGACCGGCCCGCTACCGTTATTTCACCCGTCAAAATTCCACCTGTGTGATGTGGCACTAAACCATTTATCAATTTAATCAATGAACTTTTTCCAGCACCCGTGTGACCGATAACAAGCACTAATTCACCTTCAGAAACCTCAAAATTCAATTCCTCTAAAATAGTGCGTTCTGCATTTGGATAGATTAACGAAACATTTCTAAATGAGATCATCGCTATACGATCACAATCGGGAGGGTAATAATTATTAAAGACGTGATGGCAAGTGGGTATATTCCAAATTTGGTATTGATAATTGAGGCGAAGAACATTAGGTAGCACGCACTTGCCACAATAACCAGATCAATGAGTTGGTATTTCTCAGCTCGGTATTTTGTGGTTTTTCCGTGATAACCATAACCGCGGGATTCCATTGCGGTCGCTAAATCAAGGGCTCTTTCTAAACTTTCTTCAAGTAGTGGTAACGCGATACTCCGCCAAGCTTTTACTCCACGACTACTTTGGCCTCGTAGGCGTTTTGCATCTTGAATTCTGGCGACACTTTTTACTGTTTGCGGAAGTACCGAAGTTGCCACACTCAAGGAGACACCTAAGTTGAACATTGCCCTTGGAAGTGCTCGAATCAAACGATGCGGGCTAGCTAATGAACTTGCCGCACCGCAGAGCAAAATTATTGTCGCAATTATTACCCCTTCATGGAAAGCGGTAGTTAAACGTTGCGAAGTAACTTCACCACCCAATCGTATTCCTACCATCCAGTTCGGGAGTGAAATTTCCGGTACGCGAAAGAGAATTGAACCTGGCATCGGTACACCAATAATTATTGCAATCACCAATCTAATTACCACTATTGCAATTGCTAGGCGTACCGAAAGTGCAAATGTAGCGCTCCAATAATTCTTACTTTTCAACTTCGAAACTACTAAAGCAAGCGCGCACGCCACTGTGGCGGCAATGAGAACGTTGTCGGTTCTAACTACAAAAATGCCCAACAACAGCGCCCACAGCCACCAAATCAGTGGATGTACAACGCGCATTATTTTTTGCGTTTACGGATGATAATAAATATAGAAAACGCGAGAGCGATAGCTAATACGATTGAGAGGATTTCACTCTTATCTATATTGCCACCAAGTTCTCTATCTTTACTCTCTTCGTTGGAAGTGCCTTCACCAGGTTCGCCGTTTTTATTTGTGGCTATTAGCGGCTCAGCATTGGCAACCGGCATATCGATTTCAGTACCGCATTCAGTAGCGGGATAACCACCGATTCCGCAAATTAAACCGGATTTATCGGCGCGTACTTTTGTAACTGATTGCAATACTGCCAGGCCATTAGATTTTGCTGGGACGATAGCGCAATCTGTTATTACTTCTTTAGGAGTTTCGCCAGTTGGTGCGATCTCTGCAGTTCCAAAATCGACCACAATGCCAACGCGAATCTTTCCGGCAACTTCGGATGTTCCGTCACATAGCGAAGCAAAATCTGGAGCCGCCATTGGTTCAGTTGCGGGAATGTCATTGCTACTTGCAGTGAAAGTCCAACCTTCAACATCGCCATCTTTAAGAGTTGTTGTCGGACCAGTCATGGCAGCAGTCCACGCACTTGCACCAGCAGCAGCTTGGAAATAACCCCAGTAGCGATAGCCTTTATCAGCTTGCGCGCTCTGCGGAGTAATTAATGAAAGCGTAAGAAATGTTAATACGCTGATTAAAGAAACAGATTTTTTCTTAAGTAACACAGTGATCTCTCCATTAATTATGGGAGCCTCACGGAAGCGAAAAGTTTTAACAATTCCGCCCCGCAAACCTCGACGGGTGGTAGATATATTCAAATCCAGGTAATCCGACTTAGCGATTAAATCGCCTTACGGTTGCGGGTCAGCGTCGGATTTGCACCGACTTCCCCTGATGATTCGAATTATTAAGTTGTGCGCGTAGATAACCACATTGTCATCGCATTAGCAACGAGGACTCGCAATATCTCTAATCAGCCCTTAGGCTAAGAAAATGGAATATAGAAAACTTGGTAATTCTGGCCTTTACATCTCAGAAATTTCCTATGGAAATTGGATCACACATGGCTCGCAAGTTGAACAAGATGCTGCGATCAAGTGCGTGCGCACTGCCTTTGATGTAGGCATCACCACCTTTGATACTGCTGATGTCTATGCCGCAACTAAAGCTGAGAGCGTGCTCGGTAAAGCGCTTAAAGGAGTGCGCCGTGAATCCTATGAAGTTTTCACTAAAGTTTATTGGCCGACTGGACCCGGCAAAAATGATCGTGGGCTTTCTCGCAAGCACATCATGGAATCTTGCAACGCTTCGCTTAAGCGTCTAAATACCGATCATATTGATTTATATCAAGCCCATCGATTTGATTATGAAACTCCACTTGAAGAAACACTTAGCGCATTTGATGATTTAATCCGGCAAGGCAAAGTTAGTTACATTGGTTTTTCAGAATGGAACGCATCCCAAATTAGCGCAGCTTTAAAAATTCAAGATGCGCACGGCTATAACAGATTTATTTCTAGCCAACCGCAATATTCAGCACTTTGGCGCGTAATTGAAGCTGAAGTTGATCCAATCTGCGTTAAAGAAGGGATCGGACATATTGTTTGGTCGCCAATGGCACAAGGTGCGTTGAGTGGGAAATATTTGCCGGGCAAGAAACCACCAGCTGGTTCCCGCGCTACCGATAAAAAAAGCGGTGCAAATATGATTAAACGTTGGATGCGCGATGATGTGCTGACGGCCGTTCAAAATCTAACACCAATTGCAAAGAGCGTTGATTTATCGTTAGCGCAACTAGCAATTGCCTGGGTATTGCAAAATCAGAATGTATCGAGCGCAATTGTTGGTGCGACGAAGCCTTCTCAAATCAAAGAGAACGTTAAAGCTAGCGGTGTTAAATTGGATAGCGAAACCATGAAGAAGATCGATCTTGTGCTTGGCACATTGCCAGAGCGAGATCCTGCGCAAACAATTAGCCCTAACCCAAGAGCTTAATTAATCGGTTAGAACGAATCGCCGCGCTTAATTTGTGGCGAGGGCGCACGCAATCTTCTAATTTGAGTCGAGCGTAACCAGCCATACATTCCGATGCCTTTAGTGCTTTCGTTAGGGAAGCGAGCCGCAACCTCCTTCTTTAATTTACGACTAAGTAAAATTCCATCAATTATTGAAAATAGTAGACATGAGTACATCAACATGATCGCGAAGAATTGAATGTAGGCAATTGGAATTACTGTCAGAATTAGAACTAACATAACTATTGGCAAGAAATATTCACCGATAGATCTGCGGGCGTCCACATAATTTCGAATAAATCTTTTCACTTGGCCACGATCTCTTGGTGGCATCGCACTTTCTTCACCGCGCATATAAGCCGCACGGGTCTGGACTCGTTGTTGGCGCAATTGTTCGCGTTGCAACTTTTTTCCTGCTTTAGTTGATGCAGGTGCTAAGCGATTTGAAACATTTGCTTGCTCGGCAACTTTCCGTTTTGGAGTTGGCCGGCCTTTACCTGCAGCAGGCTTTTCAGAAGCGGAATCAGATTTTTTAGGGCTCATCTGACTAAGGTAAAGCCAACATTCGCTCTAGCGCAACTTTCGCGTTTAAGGCAGTCTCAGAATCGACCTTGATTTGATTAACTAAACGTCCATTTACCAAAGTTTCCATCGCCCAAACTAAGTGGGGGAGGTCAATTCGATTCATGGTTGAGCAGTAACAGATTGTTTTATCCAGAAAGAGGATAGTTTTATCTGGGTTTGCATTTGCTAATCGTTGCACCAAGTTTAATTCGGTACCAATCGCCCACTTGCTACCAGCAGGAGAAGAGGCAACTGTATTTATTATCGCTTCAGTACTGCCAACTACATCGGCTGCCGAAACTACATCATTTTGACATTCTGGATGCACTAACACTTTAACGCCTGGGACTCGTTCCCGGATATCTTTAACATTATCGATTGAAAATCTGCCGTGCACTGAGCAATGGCCACGCCATAAAATAACTTTGGCTTTTCTAATCTGATCATCAGTTAAACCACCGCGTGGTTTCCAAGGATTCCAAAGCACACAATCATCAAGTGTTAGTCCAAGCGAAAGAACTGCAGTATTACGACCCAAATGTTGATCTGGTAAAAAAAGAATCTTCTCGCCTTTTTCAAATGCCCAGGACATCGCTCGTTTTGCATTAGAGGAAGTACAGACGGTACCGCCGTTTTTTCCAGTGAAAGATTTAATAGCGGCAGTGGAATTCATATAAGTCACCGGAATTGTTTTAGTTGCAATACCTAGCTCTGTTAAGACTTTCCAACATTCATCTACTTGCGCAGCAGATGCCATATCTGCCATAGAACAGCCAGCGGCTAAATCCGGCAAAATTACTTTTTGATTTTCAGAGGTGAGGATGTCAGCACTTTCCGCCATAAAATGCACGCCACAAAAGAAAATGTATTGAGCGCTTGTGTTTGCAGCAGCCGCTTGCGCTAACTTAAATGAATCTCCAGTTATATCTGCGAATTGAATAACTTCATCTCGTTGGTAATGGTGGCCAAGGATCATCGCTTTATCGCCAAGAGCGGCCCGGGCTTTCTTCGCGCGGTCGACTAACTCAGGGTCGCTAGCTTTTGGGAGTTCACCATCGCAAGAAACCCCACGTTCACTTCTTAGATCCGCGCCTTGGCCAAGAAGTAGTAGCTGGGTTAGCGATACTGACATGAGTCAATAGTATGCCGACACGGCTAGCTTGGCCGAATGGCGAAGCTAAAAAAGGCAGGTAGAGTTCGGGTATGACTACCGAAACAACCACACCAGCTAGCACTACAAATTCAGTCACTTCAATCGCGTTGACCGCTGTTGCAGCAGAGAAAGTTGCTGCGCTATTGGCTCAAGAGGATCGTAATGATTTAAGCCTTCGCGTTGCAGTACAACCTGGTGGATGTTCTGGACTTCGTTACCAACTATATTTTGATGATCGCTCAATGGAAGGCGATACCGTTACTGAATTTGGTTCTGTAAAAGTTGTGACTGACAAGATGAGCACTCCATATTTAATGGGTGCAACCGTAGATTTCGTAGATACCATTCAAAAACAAGGCTTCACAATTGATAACCCAAACGCAGGTAGTTCATGCGCTTGTGGCGATTCTTTTAATTAATCTAAACCTTCGCGACTAGCCTCTCCTTATGAAAATCGCAGTAGCCGGCTCGGTCGGGCGCGACCATTTAATGACCTTTCCAGGAAAATTTACCGATTCACTAGTTGCAGGTTCTCTGGAAAAAGTTTCTTTATCTTTTTTAGTTGATGGACTTGATGTTCGAAGAGGTGGCTGCGCCGCAAATATTGCATTCAGTATGGGCGTACTTGGATTAAGCCCAGTTTTACTTTCTGCGGTAGGAAAAGATTGGGTTGATTATGAAGCTTGGTTAACACGTCACGGTGTTGTTACAACGCACGTTTGGGTCTCGGAAACTTTACACACTGCGCAATTCATGGTCACGACCGATACTGAGCTAAACCAGATAGCTTCATTTTTCCCAGGTGCGATGAGCGAAGCAAGAAATATTGAACTTGCTCCAGTGATGGAAAAAACTGGAGTATTTGACCTAGTTGTAATTTCGCCAGATGATCCGGAAGCGATGTTGCGCCACACCGAGACTTGTCGCGAGAAACGAATTCCATTTGCAGCCGATCCTTCACAACAGATGGCGCGAATGAGCGGTGAAGAGATAAAAAAATTAATTGACGGTGCAACTTATTTGTTCATGAATGAGTATGAACTGGCACTTGCAATTCAAAAAACTGGTTGGAGTGATGCCGAGATTCTAGAAAGAGTTGAAACTCGCGTAACTACGCTGGGATCTGCTGGCGCAAAAGTAGAACGTCGCGGCAATAGCGAGGTTCGAGTCGGCGTTCCAAAAGAGAGAGCGAAAGTTGATCCAACCGGAGTGGGCGATTCTTTCCGTTCTGGGTTTATCGCTGGCGTGGCATGGGGACTTAACGATGAGCGATGTGCACAACTTGGTTCAATGATTGCTACCTATGTAATTGAAACTAAGGGAACGCAGGAGTATCGCTTTACTAGATCAGAATTCGTAACGAGATTTGCGGAATCATATGGAAAGAACGCAGCATCAGAGATCGAAAAACATCTTCCAATTATGGAGAACGCTTAACTCTTTTTAGTTATTAAGAATTCACTCCCACTTATTTGAGCAACTTCATTGCTTGTCATTCGAGCCCAAGCTTTTAGATCTATCCAAGTGGCTGGGTCATCACTTAAGAGCGTAATCGCGCCACCAATCGCCATTGAACTTAAAAGCTTCGCACTCTCAATGATTGGACGTGGACAGCGCATCCCTATGCAATTTAATCGCTCCATCTCATTCCAAACGCGCGAGTGCAATTTCACTCTTTAAAACTGCTAAAAATTCATCAATAGTTGCATCAGTAATTCCCGGTTTGAAAGTCAAGCGAATATTGCCATGAGTCAATACCTCCATGGCCGCGAGCACATGGCTTGGCGCTAAATCTGCGGCGCTACATGCTGACCCGGAATCAACTAGAAATCCAGCCATTTCCAATTTCCGTAACAATTCCTCGGCTTGCACATATAGGAAGGAGATCGAAAGCTTTCTTGGATCGCAATTTGCAAAGCTTCCTGCAATATCGGCATCTGCAATATTTGCAGTTACAAATTCGCGTACCTTTATATTTAATTGCGCGGCTTTTACAGAATTAACTTCAAACTCCTTATCGGAATTTTCTAAAGCGACCACACTTGCGAGAAAGAGCGGAATTGAAAATTCATTTGATGCGCGGGCATGATCAATATGAGGGAGTGGGTTAATCCAGTTTGCGTTCTGCCGGATCGCAAGGATGGCGATTCCTTTCGGACCACCCCAAGAAGTTGCATCCCAGAGCGCAGTACTCCAATTTTCTGGTAGCTCTGCGACGCTACTAGCACTAGTCATATCGGCGAATATTTTGGCGCTCGATAAGTTTGGTCCGCTGATAGATCCATTTGATAATTGTTTTACGCCAGTTTCACGATTTGTAGATTGCCATATCACTACATTTTCAGCGCTTGGTTTAATATTTGAATAATCAACGGCGCCCGACAGATCGCATTCTAAAACCTGAACTTTGCCACCACTGTTTTGGTGTGACCGTGCAATCGCAAAAATATCTTTACGGTCAATTGCGCTCTGAATCAAGATTGAATTTGGTTGCAGCAGGCCAGATATAGCTAAGTGAAAGCCCAGGTTTAGATCCGAAAGTATTTCTATTTCGCTTGCCGAAATTTTTAGAAATTTAGCCAAGTTCTCTTTTGCGCCATTTAATAGGATCGCTAATTCTGCAGATTGGTTATGAATTTTGGTTGGGTCGCGCCAGCCACGCTCGAATAGGTCGACTAATAGCCCTGCCGCCATTTCATGGATAGGGCTGTCACTCTGGAAATCTCCTGTGATACGAACCACCCTTGGAACGGTACTAGGTCAGCGCGAACTCCGCGAAATGGACGGTTATCCTTACCCAATGTCCCGCCTAACTAGGTTTACAACTACCGGAGTTGTCGTTGCGGCAAGCGCGATTCTCACAACTAGTTGTTCAAGTAAAGATACTTTTGGTTTTGGCTTTGATCATGGACTATCGAGCGTAAATGACATTTCGCTGCCACTTTGGCAAGGTGCTTGGATCACCGCACTTGTCGTCGGGGCATTTACGGCAGCGTTAATTTTTTGGGCGGCAATTTTTCACCGCAAGAAAGATGAGAATTTTCCAAAGCAAACTCGTTACAACATCCCAACTGAAATCGCTTACACGGTAATTCCGTTTGTAATTGTTGCGGTGCTCTTTGGCTATACCGCAGTTGCCGAATCAAATATCACCAAAGTTTCGCCAGCGACTTCTACCGAGGTTCACGATATAGGTGTGAATGCGATTCAATGGTCTTGGCAGTTTAATTACAAAGAGGCAGGCCCAGGCACAACTATTACCGGTACACCTGCAAAACCGCCGGTGCTCTATATGCCACTCGGTGAACGAGTTAGGTTTACTTTAACTTCAAGCGATGTTGATCATGGATTCTGGATTCCAGCCTTCATGATTCAAATGATGAACTTGCCTGGCGTAGAAAATCATCTGGAATTTTCCGCAAATAAATTGGGCACATTTCCTGGTCGTTGCAACATGCTTTGTGGACGGAACCATTCACAAATGTTATTTACGGTAAAAGTTGTTACACCATCAGAGTACGCAACTTATATTGCTAATTTGAAAGCGGGGCAGAAATGACCACATACGCAACCAGACCGATGGCAGCCGCGTCCGCACCAGGAAAAATTCCAAGCACAAGCAAAGGTAAGTTGTTCGTTAAGTGGGTTACCTCGACAGATCACAAAACTATCGGCTACTTATATTTGATAACAGCTTTTAGCTGGTTTTTAATCGGCGGCGTCCTTGCGCTAATTTTGCGGAGCGAATTAACTAGACCAGGGCTGCAATTTGTAAGTACCGAGCAATACAATCAAGTATTTACTATGCATGGCACCATCATGTTGCTGATGTTCGCCACTCCGCTCTTTGTTGGTTTTACAAATGTGATTATGCCGTTACAGATTGGCGCTGCAGACGTTGCCTTTCCAAGATTAAACATGCTCTCTTACTGGCTATATCTATTCGGCGGGTTAATGGCATTTGCTGGCTTTTTATCACCAGGTGGCGCGGCATCATTTGGTTGGACTGCTTACGCACCGCTATCTAATGCACAGTACTCACCAGGAATTGGTGCTGACTTATGGGTAATCGGATTAGCAATCGGTGGTCTTGGCACAATCATGGGTGGCGTTAATTTCGTAACTACAATTTTTACGATGCGCGCCCCAGGCATGACAATGTTCCGAATGTCAATCTTTACTTGGAATGCGCTACTCACCTCAATTCTGGTTTTAATCGCATTCCCACCGTTAGCGGCAGCGCTGTTAGGACTTGAATCGGACCGAATATTTGGATCGCACATTTTTGATCCCGCTAATGGCGGCGCGATGCTCTGGCAAAATCTATTTTGGTTTTTTGGCCATCCTGAGGTTTATATTTTGGCGCTTCCATTCTTCGGAATTGCAACTGAAATTTTGCCAGTCTTTAGCCGCAAGCCAATTTTCGGTTATAAGGGTTTAATTGCTGCAACCATCGGAATTGCAGCGCTCTCTGTTGCAGTTTGGGCACACCATATGTTTGCAACCGGCCAAGTTCTATTACCATTCTTTTCCTTTATGACATTTTTGATTGGCGTACCAACAGGTGTCAAATTCTTTAACTGGATCGGAACTATTTGGCGCGGCTCAATCACATTTGATACTCCGATGCTTTGGGTAATGGGCTTTTTAATTACATTCTTATTCGGTGGTTTGACTGGAATCATTTTGGCTAGCCCACCGTTAGATTTCGGTGTTTCTGCCTCATACTTCGTAGTTGCACATTTTCATTATGTTTTGTTTGGAACCGTAGTATTTGCGATGTTCGGCGGTTTTTATTTCTGGTGGCCGAAAATGACTGGACATATGTTGAATGAGCGGTTAGGAAAAGTTCATTTCTGGACGCTATTTTTTGGTTTCCATACAACATTCTTAATTCAGCATTGGTTAGGCATAAAAGGTTTCCCACGGCGTTATGCGGATTATCTTGCAACTGATGGTTTCACTGGAATGAATATGATTTCTACAGCTGGATCTTTCTTACTAGCTTTATCGATGATCCCATTTGCAGTAAATGTTTGGATTTCTAGAAAGAGTCCAAAGGTATTAGTTGATGATCCTTGGGGTTATGGCGCTTCGCTCGAATGGGCTACCTCATGTCCACCACCACGACACAACTTCACATCCATGCCGCGTATCCGAAGTGAACGACCAGCTTTCGATCTGCATCATCCACATATGGCGCACACTGATGGTGGACACTAATGCGCGCCGGGTGGAAATTATTTGCAGTACTTACAGTTTTTTATGCAGTTCTTGATGCAGTCTATTTCTTTGTCGGCGGCGAAGAGTTAGGTGTAATAGCGATTGGCTTGAGCGCACTGTTAGCGTTGCTCATCGGATATTACTTGTGGTTCATTGATCGACGATCTGGCGGAGTTCTACCGGAAGATAACGATCTAGGAGAAATTTCCGATTCTGCTGGTGAACTTGGTTTTTACAGCCCACACTCATGGTGGCCACTTCCGCTTGGACTTTCGATCTGCACAGCTGGCTTGGGTTTAATAATTGGGTGGTGGCTCACAATTATTGGCGTTGGCGCGCTATTAATTAGCGTAATTGGATTTTCTTTAGAATATGAAAAGCCAACTGTTAGCACTCATTAATTAGTTTTTCGCAGAACAATCTATATCTTAATAAGTATTCTTAAACTATGAAATCTCGTCTTGGAATACTGATTTTGGCTGCTGTATTACTTTCATCGCCTCTTTCACCAGTAATAGCGGACGAAACTTCAACTGTTTCGGCAACTCCAATTTCAACTATTCAAGATAAATTCGATCCGCTTTACGATGTGCAATACGAACGGCTTATGGTCATCTATAAGAAGATTCAAGGTGATTCCAAAATGCTAGCTTCATTTAAAGTTATTACTGATGATTTCGCTAATGTGCGTCGGGTACTAACTAACAGTTATCGGAACCCAGATTCTGATGTGATTCAAGTAAAAGAGTATGCCGAAGAAGAGTTAGGTGAATTTGAAAACACGTTATACCTACTCGAGAAGCAATTTGCTAAGAAGAGCACGATCACTTGCATAAAAGGCAAATTAACTAAGAAAGTCACGGCATATAGCCCAGTTTGTCCTTCTGGTTATAAGAAGAAATAGCTATTTATTGACTTCGGCAATACGGGCTTTAACAATTGCTTGAAGTAACTTTGCATCTACCTCCCAATCGTTTGGCACACCAATCGTTTTCTTTTTTACATCTAAACTTTTCATTCTTGGCGTAAATTTCTTTATCACCTCGTTACTCCACGGTGCAAAAAGAATATGATTTTTAGAAGCTGAGACTCCGATTATGTATTTATCGTTTAATCGCAAAACCGGTTGATTCCAAGCAATCACTAACTCCAATTCCGGATACTTACTTTTTATCGATTTAAATATTGCCCGCACAGTTTTAGCCTGTTTTGGATCTAAGGTTTTGTAATACTCAGTTGGGGTTGCATATTTTCGCGAGGAGGTCGACCCACGTGAGAACATAACTAACGCGTTGGCATGAGTTTGCGAAAAGCCGTAATTTTCACGTAGGTGTGAAATTTGCTCGGGATACTTCTTGCCCTCCAATTTAGAGATGACTTTGAACCAATAACTCATAGGCTCGCCATATTTTTTCTCGATAGCGGGGAAGTGCGATTCTCTACTGGAATCTTTGGTACTCATCATCAAAGGATACTATTGTGAAACCATGGCGATAAAAAAGGAATTCGCGGATTATTTAGTGTTGCGCGAAAAAATGGCGTTGCCAGCCCCATGGGAAATGTCTATGGCCGAATACCGATTCCGCACCCTTCCTAATCCAGATTTCATTGGCACGCCAGAACCAATATTTAGCGTCGAACATAAAGTTATCTCCGGGCCAAATGGTTATCTACCGATAAGAATTTATCGACCAAGTGATGAACCAAATCTTCCAATCATGCTTTATTTACATGGCGGTGGCTGGGTTATTGGGAATATGGATGGCTTTGAACCCACAGTTCGTTCGCTATCTAATAAAGGGAAATTCGTAGTGGTACAGGTGCAATATCAAAAAGCGCCAGAACATCCGTTTCCAATCCCATTTAACGATTGTTATGCCGTGCTCGAATGGATTGTGCAAAACGCAGATTTATTGAAAATCGATGCCAAAAAGATTGGCGTTGGCGGGGATAGCGCAGGTGGAAATCTTGCAGCAGCTGTTGCGCTAAAAGCACGCGATACTGGTTTAATAAAATTGGCGTTTCAAATGTTGGTTTACCCATGCACCGGTCATGATGGTTCGTTGCCAACTGCAATTAGTAATGCTGAAGGTTATGGTTTAACTTCAAAAGTAATGCGTTGGTTTGAAACTCAATATGCGCCAAATGATGCAGATTTGAATAACCCATACGCATTCCCAGCTATTAGTAAGGACCTCTCAAACCTAGCTCCGGCAGTTGTGGTCACAGCTGAGTACGATCCATTGGCCGATGATGGAAGACTTTATGCGGAGGCGCTAGAAAAAGCCGGAGTCAAGGTAATCTTCAAAGAGTATGAAGGTGCGATTCACGGATTCAATGCACTTGCTGGGATAGCGCCAGAAGTTGCAGCAGAAGTTCAGAATTTTCTAGTTGATTCTATTAAAACATTTTTCGTTTCTAAATAATTTTTTGATGAATACTATATTCTTGGTGTTATGACATTACTTCATCTGTTGGACTTACTATCTACATTTATTTTTGCATTGGTAGGAGCTCGAGTAGCAGCGGACAAAGGCTTAGATTATGGTGGGATTGCATTTATAGCTGCGATTGCCTCAGTCTCAGGTGGAACATTAAGGAATCTATTCTTAGGCTTGCGTCCGATTTGGATAATTGATCCTTGGATAATTTCCAGCATTATTGCGGCGGTGCTTTTAACATTGGTTTTTAGGCGAGTAACGCGAATCGGCAAGACTTTGCTAGTTATGGATACTTTTGGTTTAGCAGTAGCAACTATGTCAGGTGTTCAACTGGCTTTCGAAATGAAATCAACTTGGTTTGCGGCTACCTTGCTAGGTTTAATTACTGCAGTAACTGGAGGATTGTTACGAGATGTACTTTGCCAAGTAGAACCAGTGTTACTACACCGTGAAACTATTGGCACTTCCTCACTTGCTGGCGCAGGGGCTTTTGTGGGACTTTTGCAATTGGATCTAGCTGGAAATCTTTCGGCCATCATCGGAGGAGCGGTGGTCGTCCTAACTCGTATGGTTTCTATTTATTTTGATTTACATTTACCTAAATTTAGAGATCGCGCTAATTAAGATTTATCAGATTGCTGTTTTCGGCCATTGTTAGTGGTTTGGGCTTTATGGTCAACCGGGGCAGGGCGCAACTTAAAAAGTAGTTAGAGGTTTTTCTCATTCCCAAAACCGGGTTCCCACTTTACAATTTCGGTATGAAGAGAACTTTGCTCTTACTATCAATCATTGCTCTCTTCGCAAGTTCGGCTGTCGTGACTGCCTCAGCTGCCGTAAAGTCCGGTAGCACATGTTCAAAAGTGAATTTAACTTCAACTTTTGGTGGATACAAGTACACATGTATTAAGTCTGG
>CAZWBQ010000005.1:0-85144 GCA_964632545.1 uncultured Bifidobacterium sp.
GTGTTGTTATGAACCCTGTTGATCACCCACATGGTGGTGGTGAAGGTAAAACTTCTGGTGGCCGTCATCCGGTTTCACCTTGGGGTAAGCCTGAAGTTCGAACTCGTAAAAAGAAGTCGAGCGATCAACTTATTGTCCGTCGTCGTCCAGCTAACAAGAGCCGATAAGGAGCCCTTTAAAAATGCCTCGTAGTTTAAAAAAGGGTCCATTCGTGGACAAACACCTTTCTAAAAAAGTGGATGCTCAGAATGAGCAAGGCACCAAAGTTGTTATTAAGACTTGGTCACGCCGCTCAATGATCACGCCATCAATGATTGGTCACACCATCGCAGTACATGATGGTCGCAAACATGTTCCAGTTTATGTAACTGAATCGATGATTGGTCACAAACTTGGTGAGTTCTCACCAACTCGTACCTTCCGCGGTCACATTAAACAAGATGATCGAAAGGTGGTTAAGGATGCTTAATACACCACTAATCGCCACTGCGACTGTTCGCGGATTGCGCGTTACGCCTCAGAAAGCACGTCGTGTTGTGAATTTAATTCGCGGCATTCGTGCAGATGAAGCCATCAACATTGTGAAGTTCGCACCACAGATCGCTGTTAGCGAAGATGTGTACACGTTGCTTAACTCTGCAGTTGCTAACGCAAAGCAGAAGAACCCAGCAATTCGCGATGCTTCTGAACTTTGGGTAACTGAAGCTCTTGTTGAAGAAGGTCAAACCATGAAGCGTTTCCGCCCACGTGCACAAGGTCGCGGATTCCAAATTTTGAAGCGCAGCAGCCAAATCTCAGTCGTCCTCTCTGACGATAAGAATTATCGCCGTCCTTCTAAAGAATCAGTACGCAAAGCTGCAAAAGCAGCTGCCGCAGCAGGAGAGGGTGTGACCGAATAAATGGGTCAAAAAATAAATCCATACGGCTTCCGGTTAGGTATCACCACTGAATTTAAATCTCGTTGGTATGCCGAAAAGCTATATAAAGATTATGTAAAAGAAGACGTCATGATCCGTCGTTCAATGGAGAAAGGTATGGAACGCGCTGGCGTTTCTCATATCGAAATTGAACGTACTCGCGATCGAGTACGTATTGATCTTCACACCGCTCGCCCTGGCATCGTTATTGGTCGCCGCGGTGAAGGTGCAGATCGGCTTCGGCTTGATCTCGAGAAGTTAACTGGTAAACAAGTTCAGTTAAATATTCTCGAAGTTAAGAATCCAGAAACTAATGCTCAACTTGTTGCGCAAGGAATTGCAGAACAATTAGCAGCACGTGTTTCCTTCCGACGCGCAATGCGTAAGTCAATGCAGACAGCTTTGAAAGCTGGCGCAAAAGGTATTCGAGTTCAATGCGGTGGACGTCTTGGCGGAGCAGAAATTGCACGTTCAGAGTTCTATCGTGAAGGTCGAGTACCACTACACACTCTTCGTGCCGATATTGATTATGGTTTCTATGAAGCTCATACAACATTCGGTCGTCTCGGCGTAAAGGTCTGGATTTATAAAGGCGAAGTTATTCAATCTCGCGCAGAACGCGAAGCTGCTGCAGTTGCACAAGCTCGCGCTCCTAAATCGGATCGGCCACGTCGTAATGCACCACGTGCTCCACGCGGTGAAGTTACTAAGACTTCAGTTGCAGCACGTGAAGCTGCAGTAGAAAACACACCAGCAGAGACTTCAACAGTTACTACTGAAGGAAGTGATGCATAGTGTTAATTCCACGACGTGTTAAACACCGCAAACAACACCACCCAAGTCGTTCTGGTAAAGCAAAAGGTGGCACAACTGTTGCTTTCGGCGATTACGGTATTCAAGCTCTCGAAGGTGGCTATGTCACTAACCGTCAGATTGAAGCTGCACGTATCGCGATGACCCGTCACGTAAAACGTGGTGGAAAAGTTTGGATCAACATTTATCCAGATCGTCCGCTCACAAAGAAGCCAGCTGAAACTCGTATGGGTTCCGGTAAAGGTTCTCCGGAGTGGTGGATCGCAAATATCAAGCCAGGTCGCGTGATGTTTGAAATCTCTGGCGTAACTCAAGAGATTGCAAACGAAGCGTTAACCCGCGCTATGCACAAATTACCGGTCAAGTGCCGCGTTGTACGTCGCGAGGAGGCATAAACAATGGCAATCATTACAGCAGAAGAACTTCGTCCATTAGGCGTTGAAGAGTTGCAAGCCAAACTCAAGGAAGCAAAGGAAGAACTTTTCAACCTTCGTTTCCAAGCAGCAACTGGTCAACTCGAAAGCCATGGTCGCTTAACTGCGGTCCGTAAAGAAATTGCACGCATCTATACAGTTTTGCGTGAACGTGAACTAGGTATCGGAGGTGCGGCATGACTGAGCAAGCTCGCGGATTTCGCAAGACTCGCGAAGGTGTAGTCGTTAGCGACAAGATGGATAAAACTGTCGTCGTTAAAGTTGAAGATCGTGCATCACACGGTATCTATTCAAAAGTTATAACCAAGGCGAAAAAGCTAAAAGCGCATGATGAATCTAATTCAGCAGGCATTGGCGATCGCGTCCTAATAATGGAAACTCGGCCACTCTCAGCGACAAAACGCTGGCGAGTAGTTGAGATCCTCGAGCGAGCTAAGTAAAGGTAGGCGTAAAAAATGATTCAACAAGAGTCGCGTCTACGCGTCGCGGATAACACAGGAGCAAAAGAGCTTCTCTGTATTCGTGTGCTCGGAGGTTCATCGCGTCGTTATGCCGGCATCGGCGACATCATCGTATGTTCTGTTAAGGATGCAATTCCTGGCGGACAGGTTAAGAAAGGTGAAGTCGTAAAGGCTGTCATCGTTCGTACCGTTAAAGAGAATCGTCGTGCAGATGGTTCATATATTCGTTTTGATGAAAACGCAGCAGTAATTCTGAAAGATGACGGCGAGCCTCGCGGCACCCGTATCTTCGGACCAGTTGCTCGCGAACTTCGTGATAAGAAATTCATGAAGATCATTTCGTTAGCTCCGGAGGTGCTATAACCAATGGCCAGAATTAAAAAAGGCGACACTGTTCTAGTCATCGCTGGAAAAGATAAGGGTGTAACTGGAAAAGTTCTCTCTGTCGATACTAAAACCGCTCGAGTACTTGTTGAAGGTGTGAACCGCGTAAAGCGCCACACTAAAGAAGATACTTCTGATCGCGGCGTTAAAGTCGGCGGAATACTTACAGTAGAAGCGCCAATTGCTTATTCCAACGTGATGCTTCTTGATGATGACGGTCAAGCAACACGAATCGGTGTCCGCAAAGATGACGACGGAAAGAATGTGCGAATTTCGCGCCGAACTGGGAAGGACATCTAATGACAACTAATACTTCGTCATTGCCACGTCTAAAAGGCCGCTATCGCGAGACAATCGTGCCTGCGCTTAAAGCCGAATTCGGATTTAAAAATGCAATGCAGATTCCAACCTTAACCAAAATCGTTGTGAACATGGGTGTTGGCGATGCAGCTAAAGATTCAAAACTTATTGAAGGCGCAATTCGTGATCTTGCAACTATCACTGGTCAAAAACCATTGGTAACCAAGGCAAAGAAATCAATTGCGAACTTCAAACTTCGTGAAGGAATGCCAATCGGTGCCCACGTAACTATTCGTGGCGACCGGATGTGGGAATTCGCAGATCGCTTGTTAAGCATCTCGCTTCCTCGTATCCGCGACTTCCGCGGTCTTTCACCAAAACAATTTGATGGCAAAGGTAATTACACCTTTGGCATAACCGAACAGGTGGTATTCCCAGAGATCGAACAAGACAAACTTGATCGAGTTCGCGGAATGGATATCACTTTCGTTACTACAGCAAAGAATGATGATGAAGGTCGCGCGTTGTTACGTGCGCTCGGATTCCCATTCAAAGATTAATTAGGACAAGAGGCTAAGGAAAAAAATGGCAAAAACATCACTGATAGTAAAAGCTAGTCGCAAACCTAAATTTAAGGTTCGTGGCTACACACGTTGCCAACGTTGTGGTCGTCCGCATGCTGTGTATCAAAAGTTCGGTATCTGCCGTATCTGCTTCCGCAATATGGCGCACCGCGGTGAACTCCCAGGCATCACAAAGGCTTCTTGGTAATTAGTTGAATCATTCAACTAATAACTAGAAAAAATTAATCGTCCACGAATAACAACTATGAAGTAGGTCCTTAACCGGAAACCGCTTTAAGAAAGGCCAAAGGCCACGTATGACAATGACAGACCCGATCGCAGACATGTTAAGTCGTCTGCGAAATGCAAACACTGCTTACCATGAGGTGGTTTCAATGCCATCATCATCGGTAAAAGTGCGAATCGCAGCAATCCTCCAACAAGAGGGTTACATCTCTGGTTACAAAGTTGAACAGAACTCAGAAGGTTTTGGAAAAACTTTAGTAATCGATTTGAAGTACGGTTCAAACCGCGAACGTTCGATTGCTGGACTTCGTCGCGTTAGCAAGCCAGGACTTCGCGTTTACGCAAAATCAACTGGTCTTCCAAAAGTTCTTGGCGGACTCGGTGTTGCAATCATCTCAACTTCACAAGGTTTGCTGACTGATAAGCAAGCCAATAAGCAAGGCGTAGGCGGAGAAGTTCTCGCCTATGTATGGTGATCTGATGTCACGTATCGGTCGTATGCCAATTGCGGTTCCATCTGGAGTCGAAATTTCTATTAGTGGCGCTGCAGTTGCAGTGAAAGGTCCTAAGGGAACGCTTTCACTAAATGTTGCAGAACCAATTACTGTTGCAAAAGAGTCAGACACAATCGTTTTGACTCGTCCAAACGATGAGCGCTCCGCTCGTTCACTTCACGGTCTATCACGGACGCTAATCGCTAACATGATTGAAGGCGTAACTAAAGGTTATTCCAAGAAAATCATCATCACCGGCGTTGGTTACCGCGTTGCAGCTAAAGGCAAAGATCTTGAATTCGCACTTGGATATAGCCATCCAATCGTGGTTCCTGCTCCAACTGGAATTACATTCGATGTTATTTCACAGACTGAATTCACGGTATCTGGTGTCGATAAGCAATTAGTTGGCGAAGTTACTGCGAAAATCCAAAAGCTTCGTAAATCTGATCCTTATAAAGGTAAAGGTTTACATCTAGAAGGAGAACGCATTCGCCGCAAGCAAGGAAAGACAGGTAAGAAATAATGAATATCACAACTAAGATCGTTAAGGGTTCTGCAACTGTTGCACGAACTCGTCGTCACTTCCGGGTACGTAAGAAAGTATCAGGAACCACCGAGCGTCCACGTTTGGTAGTCACACGTTCTGCTCGTCACCTTGTTGCGCAAATCGTTGATGATAGTAAGGGCCACACAATTGCATCTGCT
This sequence comes from uncultured Bifidobacterium sp., assembly GCA_964632545.1. Taxonomy (GTDB): domain Bacteria; phylum Actinomycetota; class Actinomycetes; order Nanopelagicales; family Nanopelagicaceae; genus UBA7398. Next base: position 5,321 of record CAZWBQ010000005.1, read on the forward strand.
TCAACAATGGAAGCGGATCTTCGCTCTGCCTCAGCAGATAAAACTAAAAAGGCTCGTACCGTCGGACAACTTGTTGCCGATCGTGCAAAAGCTCAAGGAATTAAAGCAGTGGTATTCGATCGTGGTGGTAATCGCTACACCGGTCGCGTTGCTGCATTAGCTGATGGCGCTCGCGAGAATGGATTGGACTTCTAATGACACCTGTTGCACCAAAGACCGATACTGAGGTAACGGCTAATAAGAAGCCAGACCGTCGTGAAAAGCGGGATCGTCGCGATGATCGTCAAGATAAGTCCCCATACATGGAGCGCGTGGTTTTCATTAATCGCGTAGCAAAAGTTGTTCAAGGTGGACGTCGCTTCTCATTCACTGCACTCGTTGTAGTTGGAGATGGCAACGGCACGCTTGGAATTGGTTACGGCAAAGCTAAGGAAGTTCCACAAGCGATTGCAAAAGCAATTGAAGAAGCAAAGAAATCTTTCTTCAAAGTGCCGCGCATTCAAGGAACAATCCCACACCCAGTACAAGGTGAAGCTGCTGCAGGTGTAGTTCTGCTTCGCCCAGCTGCTCCTGGTACCGGTGTTATCGCTGGCGGACCAGTTCGTGCAGTTTTGGAGTGCGCTGGCATTTCAGATGTACTTTCTAAATCTCTTGGATCAAATAATCCAATCAATATGGTTCACGCAACTACAGCAGCGCTAAAGATGTTGGAACATCCAACTGCAATCGCAGCTCGTCGCGGACTACCACTAGAACACGTTGCACCTGCAGCACTTGCACGCGCATCTGCTCTAGTTTCCGAATCCAATTTCAAGTCAACTGGTGGAGGAAGATAATGCCAAGACTTAAAGTCACACAGGTTCGTTCAAAAGTTGGTTACGCACCAGAACAACGCGACACACTTCGTTCGCTTGGTTTGAAGCGTATTGGTGATGTAGTGGTGAAAGAAGATCGCCCAGAAATTCGCGGCATGGTTTTCGCAGTTCGCCATCTCATTAAAGTTGAGGAGGTCGAATAACTATGGTGTTAAAAGTTCATCATCTTCGTCCAGCACCTGGTGCTAAGAAGAGTAAAACTCGTAAAGGTCGCGGTGAAGCCTCAAAAGGTAAGACTGCTGGCCGTGGTGGTAAAGGTACGCGCGCTCGAAACACAGTTCGTATTGGTTTCGAAGGCGGACAGATGCCATTGGTACAACACCTTCCTAAACTTCGTGGTTTCAAAAACCCAGAGCGCGTTGAATACCAAGCAGTTAACGTCGCAACTATTAATGCGTTATTCCCTAAGGGTGGCAACGTTTCAGTAGCTGATCTCGTTAAAGCCGGTGCGGCGCGTAAAGGACTTCCAGTCAAGGTACTTGGAAATGGCGATATCTCTGTCAAAGTTGATATCACTGTCCATAAATTCTCAGCTTCGGCTAAAGAGAAAGTCTCTGCTGCCGGCGGAAGTATTAAGGAACTCTAAACAATGCTGCAAGCATTTGCTAAGGCCTTTAAGACGCCAGATCTACGTCGGAAGATTTTCTTTACGATGTCGATCATGGCGCTATTTCGGTTCGGTTCCATCGTTCCGACGCCAGGCGTTTCCTATAGCGCAGTGCAAACTTGCTTAAAGCAAGCTAACTCTGGTGGTTTATTTGGTCTTATCAATTTGTTTAGCGGTGGCGCACTATTAAAGCTAAGCGTTTTCGCACTTGGCATCATGCCTTACATCACCTCTTCAATTATCGTGCAGTTATTAACTGTAGTAATTCCACGATTTGAAGCGTTGAAACAAGAAGGACAATCTGGAACTTCCAAGCTAACCCAATACACCCGTTATTTAACAATCGGCTTAGCAGTACTTCAAACAACTGGCTTAATTGCAGTTGCACGTACCCCTGGTCGATTGATTAGCGGTTGCGCAGAAGCAATCATTCCGGACACTTCATGGCAACGAATCATCACGATGATCTTCGTAATGACTGCTGGAACTGCAGTGATTATGTGGCTCGGCGAATTAATTACCGATCGCGGCGTTGGCAACGGTATGTCTATCCTGATTTTCACATCAATCGCAGCTGGATTCCCTGGACAACTTTGGAGCATCAAGCTTGCTAAGGGATGGCCGGCATTTCTATTTGTAATGGCAGTCGGAATTTTAATTGTTGCAATGGTGGTTTATGTAGAACAAGCACAACGTCGTATTCCAGTGCAGTATGCAAAGCGTCAAATTGGTCGCAAATCATATGGTGGCACAAGTACATATATCCCAATTAAGGTCAACCAAGCTGGTGTAATCCCAGTTATTTTCGCTTCTTCATTGTTGTATATCCCATCGTTAATTGTGAATTTCTCAAACAGCACTTCAGGTTGGGCAGTATGGATTTCTCGTAACTTTGTTAAGGGAGATCACCCAATCTACATAGCTTCATACGCGCTATTAATTATTTTCTTTACCTATTTCTATGTCGCAATTACATTTAATCCAGATGAAGTTGCAGAGAATATGAAGAAGTACGGTGGATTCGTTCCAGGTATTCGTGCTGGTCGACCAACTTCGGAATATCTGCAATATGTGCTTTCTCGTATTACTGCTCCAGGTTCGCTTTACTTAGCGTTTGTTGCAGTGATTCCGATTATTGCGTTAGTGCTTTTTGGCGCTTCCCAGAATTTCCCATTCGGCGGAACTGCAATCTTGATCGTTGTTGGTGTTGGACTAGATACCGCAAAACAGATCGAGAGCCAATTACAACAACGCTCATATGAGGGGTTCTTGCGCTAATGCGATTAATCCTGGTTGGACCACCAGGCGCTGGTAAAGGAACGCAAGCGGTACACCTAGCTTCGCACTTCGCTATTCCACACATTTCAACTGGTGATATTTTTCGCCTTAATTTGAAGAATGGCACACCACTTGGAATCCAAGCGAAATCTTTTATGGATAATGGAAATTTAGTTCCAGATTCTGTTACAAATGAGATGGTTCGCGATCGCTTTACCCACGGAGATGTTGGGAATGGTTTTCTCCTAGATGGTTACCCACGAAATGTTGGACAAGCAGAATTTTTAAAAAGCGCTTTAACTGCAGCTAATACTCCGCTGGATGCAGTCCTCGAACTAAAAATTGAGAACGAAGAGATCATTAAACGACTATCTTCACGTCGAACTTGTCGCGGTTGTGGCAACATTTATTCTGATACTGCTAAAAAATGTGAAAATTGTGATGGCGAGTTATATCAACGTGAAGACGATAAAGCCGAAGTAATTAAGCATCGCCTCGATGTGTATGCAGAGCAGACTGCACCAATTATTGATTTCTATCAAAAAACTGGTTTGCTGAAAAGCATCTCGGCTCTTGGTGATGTAGCAGATATTTCAAAACGAGCCATCGCCGCCCTTTCAAACGGTATTTAAATGGCAATCCAAATTAAGAATTTGGCGCAACTTAAATCAATGCGCAAGGCTGGTTTGTTAGTTCGGGAAACCTTAGATTTAGTAAAAGCAAATATAAAACCGGGCATAACCACCAGCGCACTAGATGCAATCGCTGCAGCAAATATCAGTCGCGGTGGTGGCAAATCAAACTTCAAGGGATACCACGGTTTCACTGGCACAATTTGCGTTTCAATCAATGAAGAGATTGTGCATGGCATCCCAGGTGATCGCATGATCATGCCCGGAGATGTTGTCTCAATAGATTGCGGAGCGATTATCGAAGGTTGGCATGGTGATGCAGCTTTCTCAGTAATAGTTGAACCGATTGATCTCGCCGACCAAAAAATGTTAGATGTTTGTGAAACTTCCATGTGGCGCGGTATTGCAGCTGGCAAGTGCGGTGGGAAGTTAACCGATATGAGTTATGCAATTGAACAATACATAATTTCGCAAGGTAAATATGGAATTTTGCGCGAGTATGGCGGCCATGGAATTGGAACTGAAATGCATCAAGAACCGCACATTTTAAATTTTGGAAAAGCTGGAAACGGACCAGAAATATTAATTGGAATGGCGTTAGCAATTGAACCAATGATCACTCGTGGAACTGATAAAACTAAAGTTTTATCAGATGATTGGACTGTAGTTACAACTGATAAATCTCGCGGTGCACATTTTGAAAATTCATTTGCAATTTTGCCTGATGGAAAACCATTCGTACTTACTGAACATGATGGTGGTAAAGCCGAATTAGGCGCGCTAGGCGTAGAAATATCATCACTGCTCGCTTAATTTTTCCTAATTAGCAACAACTGTGCGAAAATTAGCCATGAATAATTACGGTTCGCTAATGCGGGCAGAAATCGCGCAAATTCCAAGTATTTTTCAAAAGATAGCCGATCGAGCGACCGAAATTTCAGCTCAAGTTCAAGAACTTCAGTTAGATTCATTTGACTCCGTAATTTTGTTGGCCCGCGGCACTTCAGATAACGCAGCTCTATATTTGAAGTACTTAATCGAAACTAAAATAGGAATTCCGTGTGGCTTGGCTTCACCTTCAGTTGTGACGATTTATCAGACCAAATTGAAGTTTAAAAATTGCTTGGTTATCGCGCTTAGTCAGAGCGGACAATCACCCGACCTTTTAACTTATGCGGCAGCCGCAAAAGTTGGTGGCGCTAAAGTGTTGGCGATAACTAATGATGAAAATAGTCCGCTAGCTAAGAGCGCAGATCTACATTTTTATTTAGAAGCTGGCGAAGAAAAAGCGGTTGCCGCAACGAAAAGTTACTCAGCCGAGTTATTGCTCTCGCTCGTAGTTGTTTCTTCTTGGGCGAAAGAATCGATTGATTTTGCAGCGCTAATTAGTGAAGCAAATCGAGCAGTTTTAAATATTGATATCGTTTCAAAAATCGTAGATAGTTTTGACCATACTTTTGGAATCACCACACTTGGCCGAGGTTTTGCATATGCCAATGCCCATGAAACAGCCTTAAAAATCCAGGAAACTTTAAAGATTCCGGTCTCATCTTTTTCATCAGCTGATTATCTCCATGGACCGATCTCATCACTTCACGAGAACTCTCGCGTGATTTTTTTAGCGCCATCTGGCGTTTCAACTGAGGGTATGGCAGCAACGGTTGCTCGAATTCGCGAAATCACACCTTATATTTACTGGATCGGTAATGGTTTTGCGTTAAAAAATGGTGAGATTTCATTAGGAGGAGCGAAACTTTCAGAAACGCTTTCAGTTATAGCGGACAGCGTTGTTTTGCAACAGTTTGCCATGTTGCTTTCTGTAAAAAATGGGCTAAACCCCGATGCCCCAACTGGATTATTGAAAGTCACTAAGACTAAATGATTTCAACCTTTATCGAATCTGGTGCTATTCCAACGGTAAAAGCGTTGATAAATCAACATTGGGTTAATGGTGGAATTGTTGTTAAGGATCGAGCGCTAACTTCTTATGGTGAAACTGCAGGAAGATCTGGGCTAGCGATTCCAGGTTTTGTTGATCTGCAAGTAAATGGCCATGGTGGGATGGATTTACTTTCTGCGAAAACAGTTTCAGATATAAAGAAAGTTTCAAAATCTCTTTACCGACAAGGTGTAGTTGGTTACTTACCAACTTTAATAACTGGACCAATTTCAGAGACGCTAAGAGTTATGGATTTAATTGAAAATGCTAAACGCGAAACCGAGAGCGATGAAGCAAAAATTCTTGGTATCCATCTCGAAGGTCCGTTTATCTCGACTGCAAAGCCTGGTGTGCATCCGTTAGCTTATTTTCAAACTCCAGATTTAGATTTGATGGGCCAATATTTGCGAGCAGGGACGGTGGCGATTGTGACAATTGCACCAGAGCTTCCCGGCGCGATTGAAGTAATTAAGCATTTAACTGCAATGGGAATTGTGGTTTCACTTGGACATTCAAATGCTTCAGCAGATGAAGCCAACGCAGGTTTTGATGCTGGCGCTAAAACTGTTACTCATTTATGGAATGCCATGCCGCCATTGAGTTCGCGCGCACCTGGGTTAGTTGGGGTAGCACTTGAACGAGAAGATGTGACCATTCAAATTATTGTCGATGGCGTGCACGTTGCCCCAGAAGTTGTAGAAGCAACGGTGGCCGCGGCGCCAGATCGATTTGTAGTAACCAATGATGCAGTTGCGCCAGCCGGACTTGGCGACGGTAAATTTCCATTTGGAACCTTTGAAGTAGAAGTTAAAGCAGGTCGCGCAGTTCGAAGCGATGGCGTGCTAGCTGGGGGAGTTGAATCACTTTATGGTTCGCTTAATTTGCTATTAGACCTCGGGGTAAATCTGGATTCGGCGATTGCTAGCATGAGTTCTCGACCTGCAGCTCTTATTGGCCAAGGCCATATCGGAACCCTCGATTTGGGCGCCCCAGTTCAGGTAATTCCCGCATAGCTTCCAGCGGATTTCCCTTATACCGCCGCTCCGCCTAAACTAACCCTCTGCCTATCGGCGCGTTGCTTTGAAAGAAATTTGAAAGTAGCCAACTGAGCGGAAGCATGTAAGTAAATTCGAAAAACGAGAGTTAGTAGGTAGTGCTTGGCCAAAAAAGAAGGTGCAATCGAAATCGAAGGCACCGTGGCTGAAGCTTTACCAAACGCAATGTTTCGCGTTGAGCTTACAAATGGACACAATGTGCTCGCGCACATCAGCGGGAAGATGCGACAGAACTACATTCGCATTTTGCCATCTGATCGTGTGATCGTGGAGTTGAGTCCATATGACCTCACTAGAGGTCGAATTATTTACCGTTATAAATAATTAGTTACGTTACGAAACGAGGAAGTTGTGAAGGTTAAACCAAGCGTGAAGAAGATTTGCGACAAGTGCAAAGTTGTACGTCGTAATGGTCGCGTCATGGTTATCTGCGACAACCTACGCCACAAGCAACGTCAAGGCTAATTTTTTATAGCAGTTATAACTAAATAAAAGTACGTGTGGTGCAATTAGTAGGAAACTACTAAACCTTCTGCCCGAAGGCGGAAGCTCGAAAGAGAAGCACTGCTCAGGACCTTCGGAATAATGGAATAGGTATGTAAATGGCCCGTCTAGTTGGCGTCGACCTGCCGCGTGAAAAACGGCTTGAGGTTGCGCTTCAATATATTTTCGGAATCGGTGAGACTCGCGCGCATGCAACACTTGCAGCGACTGGTGTTTCGCCAGATATCCGCGTTAAGGATCTGCAAGAACCAGATCTAATCAAGCTTCGTGAATACATCGAAGCAAATTATAAAATCGAAGGTGATTTGCGCCGTGAAATTTCTGGCGATATCCGTCGTAAAGTTGAAATTCAGTGCTACCAAGGAATTCGTCACCGCAAGGGACTTCCAGTTCGTGGCCAACGTACCCACACCAATGCACGAACTCGTAAGGGTCCACGTGTAGCAATTGCTGGCAAGAAGAAGGAGACCAAGTAATGGCCGCCCCAAAAGCTAAAACCGCAACTGCTAAAACTGGCGTAAAAGGTAAGGTCAAGATTCGCAAGAAGGAAAAGAAGAATGTTGCCTTCGGACATGCGTATATCAAGAGCACCTTTAACAACACCATTATTTCTATTACTGATCCATCCGGCGCTGTAATTTCTTGGGCTTCTTCAGGCCAAGTTGGATTTAAGGGATCACGTAAATCAACACCGTTCGCTGCCCAACTTGCTGCAGAAGCTGCTGCACGTAAAGCACAAGAACACGGTTTGAAAAAAGTAGATGTTTTCGTAAAGGGCCCAGGCTCTGGTCGCGAAACTGCAATTCGTTCATTACAAGCAGCCGGTTTAGAAGTTGGAGCCATCTCTGATGTAACTCCAATGGCACATAACGGTTGTCGTCCACCAAAACCTCGTAGAGTTTAAGGAAGGAAGAAACTAAATGGCTCGTTATACCGGTGCAGATTGCAAGCGCTGCCGTCGCGAAAAAGTAAAGCTCTTCCTCAAGGGCTCTAAGTGCGATGGACCAAAGTGTCCGATTGAATCTCGTCCATACCCACCTGGGCAACATGGTCGTGGTCGTTCCAAGGATTCTGAATACTTATTACAGATGCGCGAAAAGCAAAAGTGCGCACGTATTTACGGTGTTCTAGAACGCCAATTCCGAAATTATTATGAAGAGGCAAGCCGTCTCGCTGGCAAAACTGGTGAGAACTTGTTAATTCTGCTTGAGACTCGTTTGGATAACGTGGTTTATCGCGCAGGCTTTGCCAAGAGCCGCGATATGGCCCGCCAATTTGTTCGTCACGGACATATTTTGGTTAACGGCAAGAAGGTTGATATTCCTTCTTATCGTGTATCCATCTACGACATCGTTGATGTTGTTGAAAAATCCCAAGACTTGACGCCATTTATTGTGGCGAGCGCCGAATTCGGCGAAAAATCAGTACCAGCATGGATGGAAGTTGTGCATTCACAGATGCGCATCATCATCCACGGTCAACCAAACCGCGCTGTGATTGATACTCAAGTCCAAGAACAATTAATCGTTGAGCTTTACTCCAAGTAAAAGCTGATTTAAAGATTTAAAAAAACTAAAAACCGTACCAACCCAGGCGACATCAAATAGCGGATGTCCCAGACCTATGGAGGAACCCAGTGCTAATTGCACAACGTCCCGTCCTTTCCGAGGAAGTAGTAAACGAAGGCCGTTCTCGGTTCATTATTGAGCCGTTGGAACCAGGCTTTGGTTACACACTTGGAAATTCACTACGTCGTACCCTGCTCTCTTCAATCCCAGGCGCTGCTATAACTAGCATCCGCGTGGCCGGTGCGCTCCACGAGTTCAGCACCATTGAAGGCGTTAAAGAGGATCTCACTGAGATCGTTCTCAACATCAAGAACCTGGTTTTCTCATCCGATAACGATGAGCCAACCGTTGCTTACATCCGCAAAAACGGAGATGGCAAAGTAACTGGCGCTGATGTTGCAGTTCCTGCTGGCGTTGAAGTTCATAACCCTGATCTTCACATCGCAACCTTGAATGCAAAAGCAAATCTTGAAATTGAAATCACGATTGAACGTGGTCGCGGTTATGTGACTGCAGTTCAAAATAAGCAAGTTGGCGCTGAGATCGGAAGAATTCCGGTTGACTCAATCTATTCTCCAGTACTTCGTGTTACCTACAAGGTAGAAGCAACTCGTGTAGAACAACGCACCGACTTCGATCGTCTAATTCTTGATGTAGAAACTAAACGTTCTATCTCACCTCGTGATGCAATGGCATCGGCTGGTAAGACACTTGTTGAACTCTTTGGTCTCGCTCACGAACTTAATTATTCAGCTGAAGGAATTGACCTCGGTCCTTCCATTCAAGATGCAGCGCTCGCTGCAGATCTAGCGCTTCCAATCGAAGATCTTGATCTGACCGTGCGTTCATATAACTGCTTAAAGCGTGAAGGAATCCACACTGTTGGAGAGCTCATTAGCCGCAGCGAAGCTGATCTATTAGATATCCGTAATTTCGGATCAAAATCAATCGACGAAGTAAAAGCTAAATTGGTATCAATGGGTATGCAACTCAAAGATTCACCAGTTGGCTTTGATCCAACTAAGCACCAGAACTATGGCGCCGATGTTGATGATGATCTAGTCGAATCAGAGCAGGCGTAAGGTAGGAATAGATAATGCCAAAACCAAGTAAAGGCCCACGCCTCGGCTCCAGCCCATCACACGAACGTTTATTGCTACGCACACTTGCGGAACAACTTTTCCAACACGGGAAAATCACCACAACTGAAGCGAAAGCAAAACGGTTACGTCCACTAGCTGAAAAGTTAATCACTCATGCAAAAAAGGGTGACCTTGCAGCACGTCGGTTAGTTCTGGCACAGATTACAAATAAGAGCGTAGTTCACACACTCTTTACTGAAATCGGTCCACGATTTGAAGCGCGCAAAGGTGGCTATACCCGGATCACAAAGATTGGCCCACGCAAGGGCGATAACGCGCCAATGGCAGTTATCGAAGTACTTGCTGATGGCATATCTGCAAAGAATGCAACAGTTGATGAAGCAGTTAAAGTTACAAAGAAAGCTGCGGCACCGAAGAAGAAAGCTGCAGCTAAGAAAGCTGTCGCTAAGTAAAGCAATTCTTCACAAAATAGCTTAACGATGGAACCCACTCTCAACCCTGAGAGTGGGTTTTTTCGTATCCGAATAGATTTTTCATATGATGGTACAAATTTTGCTGGCTGGGCTAAGCAACCAGATCAAATAACTATTCAAAGCACGTTAGAGAGCGCGCTCGAAACTTTTACTCGCGAAACCATTTCTTTAACGGCTGCTGGCCGAACTGATGCTGGCGTACATGCCGCTCAACAAGTTGCCCACTTTGATTTACCAAATTTAGATCGCGATGGGAATTTGTGGGAGATCGAAAATTTTGCCTATAAATTAAACCGAATTCTTACTGAAGATATTCGCATAATTTCAGCCGTTATAGCACCGATTGATTTCCATGCCCGATTTTCCGCAATACGCCGCCATTACATATATAAAATTGCCGATGGGCTACAGACAATCCCACCGTTAGCGCGCTTTGACACCACCTCTTGGTATCGCGAATTAGATTTAAACCGATTAAAAGTAGCTAGTGCATTTTTAATAGGTAAGCATGACTTTGCAACGTTCTGCAAACCCGATGCTGGCGCAACCACCATAAGAACTTTAGAAACCTTTAATTGGGAGCGGGGCAGCGATGGGTTTCTAAGAGCGGATGTCATCGGTGATGCATTCTGTTATTCAATGGTTCGCAACATGGTTGGTGCAGTCGCCTGCGTTGCAGAAGGTCGATTTGAACCAGAATGGATTAAATCTATACTTGAAGATAAAACTCGAATCAGCGATAGTTTAGTTTTTCCAGCGCGCGGCTTAACGTTGCAGAGCATTGCGTATTAATAAAAATGGGACATATAGATGTAATTGGCATCGAGTATTCACTTTCAGATGGGCGAGTGCTATTAAATGATGTTTCATTTCGAGTTGGCGAAGGCGCTAAAGTCGCGCTAATTGGTCCTAATGGATCTGGTAAAACCACTTTAGTAAGAATGATCTCTGGAGATCTTGAACCAGAGAGTGGAAAAGTTGCAATCTCTGGTGGCTTAGGTGTGATGCGCCAATTTATCGGTACGGTTCGTGATGGTTCAACCGTTAGAGATTTATTAATTTCAGTCTCTCAAGAAAAAATTCGAATTGCAGCGAAAAAATTAACTGATGCAGAGCGCGCAATGAACCTGGCTATGGAGTCTGGATCAGATGGCGAAAAAGAACAGATGGCATTCGCGCAAGCGCTCTCCGATTGGGGTGATATTGGTGGATATGACGCTGAAGTTATGTGGGATCAATGTTGCACTGCAGCACTAGGAAAGCCATTCGATGAAGTCGCGGACCGGGAAGCTGCCACACTTTCAGGTGGCGAGCAGAAAAAAGTGGTTTTACAAGTATTACTTCGTGGCCCGGAAGAGGTACTACTTCTTGATGAACCTGATAACTATTTAGATGTGCCTTCAAAACGTTGGCTGGAAAATGAATTAATTTCTTCAAAGAAGACGGTCTTATTTGTAAGTCACGATCGAGAACTTCTAAATGCAGTATCAAATAAAATAGTTACCTTAGAACAAGGTGCGCTAGGAAATACCACTTGGATGCATGGTGGGAATTTTGAAACTTGGCATGGCGCTCGAAAAGCTAGAAATGCGCGGTTTGCCGAGCTATTACTACGTTGGGAACAAGAGCGGGATCGATTGAAAGATTTAGTTAGAACTTTACAAGTTCAAGCTGCAAGTTCACCTGATATGGCCTCTAAATATCGCGCTATGCAAACTCGTTTTAGAAAATTCGAGGAGGTTGGACCACCACCTGCGCCACCGCTTGAACAAGATGTCAGAGTTGGACTTAGAGGTGGCCGAACTGGCGAGCGGGTAGTTACTTGTGAAAATCTAGCTTTAGATAATCTGACGGAGCCATTTACATTTGAAGTATTTTTTGGTGACCGCGTTGCCGTGTTGGGTAAAAATGGAACTGGAAAATCTCATTTCTTACGGTTACTTTCTGGCGAAAATACCGTTAAGCATTCTGGGTCATTCAAATTAGGAGCGCGAGTAAAGCCAGGATTTTTCGCACAGACGCATTCACATCCAGAATTTGTTGGGAAAACTCTCTTAGAAATTTTATGGAATGAACATTCACTGCAACTCGGCGCCGCAAAAAGCGTCTTAGGACGATATGAATTAAGTTCGCAAGCAGAACAGAAATTCACAACACTCTCCGGTGGCCAACAAGCTCGGTTTCAAGTGCTCTTATTAGAGCTGCAAGGCTCAACACTTTTATTGCTCGATGAGCCAACCGATAATTTAGATTTAGCTAGCGCCGAAGCGTTAGAAGGTGCCCTCGAAAGTTATGAAGGAACCGTCTTTGCAGTTACTCATGATCGATGGTTCTCTCGCGGTTTCACCAGATATCTGATATTCGGGGCAAATGGCCAAGTCTTAGAGAGCCCTACGCCTGTCTGGGAGCACTGATTTAAGCCATTTTGACCCATCGCACGCTGGGCAGGTAATCTACGGCTCCTGGCTTTACCCTCGTAAGGTCGATTATCTAGTTCATTAGATAGTAATAAATAGATTAGAGAGCGAGTTACTGCTGTGCGTACTTATAGTCCTAAGCCTGGCGATGAGGCGCGCAAGTGGCATGTCATTGATGCAACTGATGTTGTTCTCGGTCGACTAGCAAGCCACGCGGCTGTGCTCCTTCGTGGAAAACATAAACCAACTTTTGCACCACATATGGATATGGGCGATTTCGTAATCGTTATCAATGCAGACAAAATTGTACTTACTGGACAAAAAGCAGCACAAAAGTTTGCACATCATCACTCTGGTTTCCCAGGCGGCATGACCTCGACTGCATATGTTGATTTAATGGTGAAGCACCCAACTCGTGCAGTAGAAAAAGCCATCAAAGGAATGTTGCCAAAGAACTCACTTGGCAAAGTTGCTGGCAACAAACTTAAAGTTTATGCCGGTTCAGCACACCCACACGTAAACCAGAATCCAACACCATACGTATTCAAACAAGTTTCTCAAATTATTAAATAACCCAAATATATTTAACCGATAACAAATAGAAAAAGAGAGAAAATGTCAGATCGCGAACACGCAGTAGATAACGACGAAATCCCAACGTCGTACAGCACCAGCACTCCTGCTGCTGCAACTAATCGCCCTGCAATCACTGCACCTGGCGGTGGCACCGGTCGTCGTAAAGAGGCTGTTGCACGTGTTCGTTTAATTCCTGGCACAGGCCGTTGGGTTGTTAATGACCGCACTCTTGATGTCTATTTCCCAAACAAAGTTCACCAACAATTAGTTTCAGAACCGCTTCGCACCGTTGGCGTAGAAGGTAAGTACGACATCATCGCCCGTATTGATGGCGGCGGAATTTCTGGCCAAGCTGGCGCACTTCGTCTTGGCGTTGCTCGAGCCCTTAACTTTATTGATACTGATGCACACCGCCCAGCACTTAAAAAAGCTGGATTCCTATCTCGTGACGCACGAGTTATTGAACGCAAGAAGTACGGTCTGAAGAAAGCCCGTAAGCGTTCCCAATACAGCAAGCGTTAATTTATATCGCTCTCGCATCATGACGCTCTTCGGAACAGATGGCGTCAGAGGCGTTGCTAATAAAGATCTAACTGCTGAACTTGCCGTTGATTTAGCTATTGCTGCTGCCCATGTTTTGGCGCAAGTTGGCGCATTTGCTGGTCATAAACCAAAAGCCATTGTTGGCCAAGATTCCCGTGCATCAGGTGAATTTCTAGAAGCTGCCGTATGTGCTGGTTTAGCTAGCGCTGGCGTTGATGTTTATCGGGTAGGAGTTTTACCAACTCCAGCAATTGCACATTTAGTTGCAGCAGATGGCGCAGATCTTGGCGTCATGATTAGCGCATCGCATAATCCCATGCCAGATAACGGTATTAAATTCTTTGCGCGAGGTGGTGGCAAACTTGATGATTCACTTGAAGCTGCAATAGAAGCGCATCTAGGCGAACCATGGGATCGCCCAACTGGTGCAAATGTGGGTCGGATAATTATCGATGAAAGTGCAAGTGAACGGTATCTAACGCATTTACTTGCATCCATAAAAACGAAGTTAACTGGAATTAAAGTTGTAGTTGATTGTGCAAACGGCGCTTCTTCAATCGTAGCTCCTGAAGCATACCGTCGTGCCGGCGCTGAAGTAATTGCTATTTCAAATACGCCAAACGGCTTAAACATAAACGAAAATTGCGGGTCAACTCATTTAGATAATATAAAAGCAAAAGTAAAAGCGGTGCAGGCCGATATTGGAATTGCGCATGATGGCGATGCTGATCGAGTGCTCGCAATTGATAGTGAAGGTAATGAAATTGATGGCGACTTTATTCTGGCAATTTTGGCTGATGCCCAAATGCGAAACGGCGGCTTAATTAGTAAAACTGTGGTTGGTACCGTGATGACAAATTTAGGATTCATTCGAGCAATGGAGCGCAAAGGCATCAAAGTTGCGACCACCCCAGTTGGTGATCGATATGTATTAGAAAAAATGATTGCAGAGAACCACGCGCTCGGTGGCGAACAATCTGGACACATAATTATGCGCGACTTTGCAAATACTGGCGATGGTGCGCTAACTGCACTCCATTTGATGCAAGAAATGGCATCAAGTAAGAAACCATTGAATGAGTTATCTGAAATTATGGATCGCTATCCGCAAGTATTGATAAATGTTGCTGGCGTAGCTAAAGCGAAAGTGAATTCAAATACTGCAATTAGCGCGGCAGTTAAAGCTGCTGAAACAAAACTAGGTAATTCAGGTCGAGTTCTGCTTCGCGCATCCGGTACTGAGCCGTTAATTCGCGTAATGGTAGAAGCTGAATCGGCAACAGTTGCGCAAGAGTTAGCGACTTCACTAGCTGCACTAGTAAAATCTGAACTCTCGCTTTAAAACTTATTTAAGGGGTACCTCATATGTGCGGCATCGTCGGATATACCGGCGAAAAAGCCGCGCTCACTCCAGTATTAGAAGGGCTACGCCGATTGGAATATCGCGGATATGACTCCGCTGGTGTTGCGCTAACTACAGGTAAAGGCGAAAAATTATTTGTTGAAAAGAAAGCGGGCAAGCTCGCTAATTTAGAAGCTGAATTGAAACATTCTCACGATAATTCACATAGTGGCATTGGCCATACCCGTTGGGCAACTCATGGCGGACCCACCGATACAAATGCGCATCCCCATCTTTCCAATGATGGAAAGTTAGCGGTAATTCATAATGGAATTATCGAAAATTATTTGGAATTGCGAACAGAGTTAGAAAAACGCGGCCATAAATTCACTTCTGAAACCGATACAGAATCTGTTGCACATTTGCTTAGCGATGCCGTAACAAATAATGGTGGCGACCTCGCTGCTGCCATGCGTGCAGTCTGCAAAGAACTTCGCGGGTCATTCACGTTATTGGCGATACATTCGGAGACGCCAGAGCGAATTGTGGGAGCTCGTCGAAACTCGCCGCTGGTTGTAGGTGTGGGAAACGGTGAAAATTTCTTAGCTTCGGATGTCTCTGCATTTATTTCTTACACAAAGAGCGCGCTAGAACTTGGTCAAGATGAAGTTGTCGATGTAACGCCAAGCGCGGTGATAGTTACTAATCTAGCTGGCAAAGTTATAACTCCCAGAGCATATGAAATTACTTGGGATGCCAGCGCAGCCGAGCGTGGTGGCTACCCACATTTCATGTTAAAAGAAATCTTTGAACAGCCCAAATCGATTGCCGATACTTTATTAGGTCGCTTTACTGGAAATTCCCACATCGCAATCAGCGAGCTCGATAACTTTCCAGAACTATTAACGGCAGAACGAATTCTAATTTTGGCTTGTGGAACGGCATATCACGCTGGATTAATCGGTAAATATGCAATTGAAACTTGGGCGAAAATACCAGTTGATGTTGAGCTAGCTTCCGAGTTTAGATATCGCGATCCAGTACTAACTAAGAAAACTGTTGTGATAACAATTTCTCAATCAGGTGAAACGATGGATACTTTGATGGCAGCGCGTCACGCTAAATCACTCGGCGCAAAAGTGATATCAATTTGCAATACAAACGGTTCGACTATTCCACGGGAATCAGATGCAGTTATTTATACCCACGCAGGTCCGGAAATTGCAGTAGCTTCAACAAAAGCGCTAATCACCCAGATAATCGCAGCTGCGCTAATTGCACTTTATATAGCTGATAAGAATGGTGCACTAAAACCGAGCGAAGTTACTAATTTAATTGAAGAGCTATTAGCGCTTCCAGCTAAAGTGGAACAAATATTAGAAACTGCGGAACCGCTTAGAGAAATGTCTCGTGGTTTTAAAGATGCAACATCAGTGCTCTTCCTCGGAAGACATGTTGGTTATCCAGCTGCGCTAGAAGGCGCTCTAAAATTAAAAGAGTTGGCATATATGCATGCCGAAGGTTTTGCTGGTGGCGAATTGAAACATGGTCCAATCGCCTTGATTGAATCTGGAACGCCAGTCATAGCAATAATGCCGCCAGAGAAAAGTGAATTACGCGAGAAAATGGCGAGCAATATTCAAGAAGTTCGTGCCCGTGGTGCAAATGTAATTGTGATTGCAGATTCGGAAACGACAATTCCAGATGTTCTACATGTAATTCGTATACCTACTTCTAATCAATTGTTGCAACCAATACTTTCAATTGTGCCACTTCAAATTTTTGCTTATGAAATGGCGGTTGCGCGCGGTAGCGATGTTGACCAACCACGAAACCTAGCTAAATCTGTAACGGTTGAATAAGTGAGCCCACAACTAGCTATTGATAATCGCCGCCGCCAGATGATTAAAGCGCTGGAATGGTCTGGCGTACTCATTATTGGTTTCTTAATAGTTACCCAGCAAGTAGTGATAAACGGACCATTAGTGCACTTGGACGCAATTATCGCAAATGCGCATCGTCCAAAATTTTCGGCAACAACTAATTTTTTCTTAATGCAGATAGACAATCTTGGATTACGCGGTGTCACCGCCACTATTTTGTTGGTGTCGGCGCTTTTAATCTGTCGCCGTTTTAAATCTTGGCGGCCATTTAATCTGTCGCTGCTCTCACTTCTTGCGCTAAATCTAGTCGTTGGATTAGCAAAGTTAGGATTTGGCCGTACCAAGCCAAGATTGAATGTGGATTTACTTTATTCCGGTGGACTTTCTTATCCAAGCGGTCATGCTGCCAATGCGTTACTTACTTGGGGACTACTTTCATACTTGATCTTTCGATATACCCATCGCGAACCATTTGAGGGAATGCGACTTACCTGGCTAGTTGTGCTCATTACCGCTGGCGTTTGTTTAGTTTCGCTTTTCCGCAATACCCATTGGTTATCAGATTTAATCGGCGGACTTTTTATCGGAGGTGCGCTCTTGGTCGCAGTAATTGCAGTAGATCGTTTTGTTCCATCCGAGCGCCAACCGTCCTAAACTAAACCAGTTACTGAAATAGAATTGTGGGTGAAATGTGCTTGAAGGCGTAGGAATAGATGTCGTCGATATCAAACGCTTTGCTGATTCGCTAGAGCGCACACCCAATTTAAAAGAACGGCTATTTACAACCTCTGAAGCAGCTCTGCCGATATCTTCACTTGCAGCTCGGTTCGCAGCGAAAGAAGCGCTAGCAAAAGCGTTAAGTACAAATAAGGGTTTACCTTGGCATGATGCGGAAGTAATTAATTTAGAATCTGGAAAACCAGCATTTTTATTTCGTGGGGTTATTGCAGATTTGATTGATGGCGCGAACGTTCACTTATCGCTTTCACATGACGCCGGAATTGCCTCAGCCATAGTGATGATTGAGCGGAATTAGCTATGTCTAGAGCCCAAATTGAGGTGGACCTTTCTGCAATAGCAGCAAATGTCCGTAAGGTTATTCAAGAATCTAAAGTCGATGTTTGTGCTGTTGTAAAAGCGGATGCTTATGGACATGGTTTAGTTCCCATTGCACAAGCAGCAAATGATGCTGGCGCAAAATGGTTAGGCGTTGCACTTCTTGAAGAAGCAATCAATTTGAGAACTCATGGACTTTCGATACCAATCATTGCGTGGCTAACACCCATCACTGAGGATTTTGATAGCGCACTACGCCACGATATAGATTTAGGGATTTCATCAATTGCGTTACTTGAAAAAGTACTGGCAGCAGGAGAGCGAACTGGCATAACTCCTCGCATTCATGTTGAAGTGGATACGGGCATGACGCGTGGCGGTCTTTTAAATGAATGGCCAACATTTCTAAAGAAATTGTCCGCAGCCACGCTAAGTGAGAAAGTGGAACTTGTTGGATACTTCTCACATTTTGCAAGAGCGGATGAACCTAATGAAATTGCAAATCAACATCAAGTTAAGAAATTTATTGAACTTTTAACAGAACTAAAAGCAACTGGGGTAACGCCAAAGTATTTACATATAGCAAATTCTGCTGCAGCCCTTTCTAACCCAAGTGCAAGTTTTGATTTTGTTAGGTTAGGAATAGCAATGTATGGACTTTCTCCTGATCTGAAAACAATGGGTACTTCAAAATCATTAGGACTTATTCCAGCGATGACACTTCGTGCAAAATTGCATTTAGTTAAACAAGTTCCCGCTGGCGTCGCGGTCGGATATGGTGGAAGCGCAGTTACAACTTCAGAAACAAAAGTTGGCATTGTTGCTATGGGTTATGCAGATGGCATCCCAAGAAATGCAACAAGCGCCACTGGAGTTTTTATAAATGGCGAACGCGCACCCATTATTGGTCGAGTTTCCATGGATCAATTTGTCGTTGATTTGGGCGCAAATTCGAAGGTGATCACGGGGGATGAAGTTATTGTTTTTGGCCCTGGAAATGCGGGGGAATACACAGCCGATGATTGGGCTAGCGCAAGTGAGACTATTAATTATGAGATTGTTACCCGAATCGCGGCTCGAGTGCCTAGAATCTATAACAGGTAAATTAAGAATGGAGCGTTGTGAGTAAGGAAGCGACCCTTCTTTCTATTGAAGCACTCTCGGTTAATTTCGGCGGATTAAAAGCGCTTTCAAATGTTTATTTGGATTTAAATCCAGGCGAAGTGGTTGGGTTAATTGGGCCAAATGGCGCTGGGAAAACTACTGCGTTTAATGCAATCTCAGGCTTAGTGGAACCAACCTCCGGAAAAATTTCACTTGACGGTGAAGTGCAGGATTGGCCAAAACCATTCCAATTGGTTGATTTAGGAATTGCCCGAACTTTACAAGGAGTTGGGTTATTTCCAGATTTAACAGTATTAGAAAATGTAATGGTTGGTGCAAATAAATTTGCAAGGAGCGGCTTAATTCGTTCTGCATTTGGACTTTCAAATAAAGATGAAGCTAAATTGGAAGAACGCGCACAGTTAGCCCTTGAACGAGTTTATGCTGGCGAACTTTCTAATCGTCGGGCAGATACGCTTTCATATCCAGATACAAAGCGCGTTGCAATTGCTAGAGCACTTGTAAGCGAACCGCGAATTTTATTATTAGATGAACCAGCAGGCGGACTCGGTGCAGCGGATATCTCATGGTTAAACGGGGTTATTTCTAACTTGAAATCAATTTGCTCCATAATTTTAGTAGAGCATCACATGGATGTCGTCATGTCGGTTTGCGATCGAATTTATGTGCTTAATTTCGGCGAAGTAATTTCATCTGGTTCGGTGGCGCATGTCCGAAACGATCCTGCAGTAATTGCTGCCTATCTAGGAACAAATGCAGGTGGCGCATGAGCGGTTTAATTGTGAAAAATTTAGTGGTGGATCACGGCGCAATTACTGCGATTAACGGAATTTCATTTACCGTTGAAACGGGGCAATTAGCCGCGGTTATAGGCTCAAACGGTGCTGGGAAAACTACATTATTACGGGCCCTATCTGGGTTAAAAAGTGTAACGAGTGGCAGCGCGCAATGGAACGACGAAAACATTCTAGGAAAGAAACCGGAGAATTTAGTTCGTCATGGGATATCACATGTATCTGAAGGCAAATCGGTGATTCCAGAACTCACAGTAAAAGAAAATCTTACGTTAGGTGGAATCTGGCGAAAGGATAAGAAAGATGTAACTGCAGCTACAAATGAAGTTTTAGATTTATTCCCAAGACTTAGTGAGCGATTGACCCAAAGAGCCGACACACTTTCCGGTGGCGAACGCCAGATGCTTGCGATTGGTCGTGCGTTAATTTCACGTCCAAAATTAATTTTATTAGACGAACCATCACTCGGGCTAGCACCCCTTGTCATTGAACAAATTTTTCAAACTATCGATCAACTTCGCCACAAATTAGGACTTACAATTGTATTAGTAGAACAGAATGCTATGAGTGCGCTGCAAATTGCAGATATTGGCGTAATCATAAATCTTGGAAAAATAGTAGCGACTGGCACAGCTACTGAATTAATTGAAAATCCGGCGCTCCATGCAGCATATTTGGGGTACTGATGCAACAGATAATTAACGCACTTTTAATTGGAATTAGTAATGGATTTATTTATAGTTTGATGGCGCTTGCGCTTGTACTAGTTTGGCGATCAACTAGAGTGATTAATTTTGCACAAGCCGGCCAAGCGATTCTATCTACCTATGTTGCTTATGAAATAGTAACTAGAACTGATAATTTTATTTTAGCGTTCATCGGCGGCGTAATTGCTGGAGCGTTAGTTGGCGCATTAATTGAAATTCTATTGATGCGAACGCTCTTCAAACATGTAAGTGATGGTCCGGTCGCTGCGTTGGCACCAGTTATCGCATCGCTTGGATTATTAGGTTTGATTCGAAGTGTTATTGGAATGGTTTGGGGTAATGATCAAAAACCGTTCTTCCCACCAGTGTCACCTAATGGCTTTACTTTCGGCCATACAACCGTGCCATTTTCCCGCATGAATCTGCTGATAGTTGTTGGCGCTGCAACGGTCATGGTTATTTTTACGTTGATATTTCAAAAGAGCAATTTAGGACTTTCGCTTCGGGCTGCGGCATTCCAACCAGAAATTGCTCGATTAGCAGGAGTCAGAGTTGGTGCGATTCGCACAATCGGTTGGGTTTTCGCGGGAGCCGCTGGCGCAATTGCTGGAATTCTAATTTCACCAAATGATGCGATAACTCCTTATTCTCTTGATTCACTATTGATATTTGGATTCGTCGCTGCCGTGATTGGTGGACTTGAAAGTTTGACTGGTGCTGTGGTTGGTGGATTAACTCTTGGAATTGGTCTCTCGTTCATCCTTACTTATATCGGTACATCACTTATTTTTCCAGCAACATTTGTCGTCTTAGCACTTGTGTTAATTATTCGACCACAAGGTTTATTCGGCAGCAAGGCGGCGCGAAATGCATAGTTTGCGTCGACTATTCTTATTTATATTTTCAACATTAATTTTATTGGCGCTTTCGTTAAAAGTTGAAGAGCTGCGAGTTTATCAAGGCGCTCAAATTGCAATTTACGCGCTGGGTATTAGTTCAATAGTTTTGTTGACTGGATACTCAGGACAAGTTTCACTCGGTAACGGTGCTTTTATGGCAATTGGCGCGTACAGCGCAGCGCTTACTCAAATTCATTGGCATCTGCCGCTTTTCTTAACATTTGTTATCGGCACACTTTCTGCAGCACTTGCTGGTGCAATTTTGGGTGGCGGCGCGGCACGGTTATCTGGACCTTATTTAGCGGGAGCAACGCTTGCGCTAGCAGTTGGCTTACCTACACTTGCTAATCAATTTACAATTCTTAATGGTGAAACCGGTTTGGATTACACTGCGGGCACACCACCTACATGGTTTGGCGAAAGCTTTACATTGTATAAATGGTTTTTTTGGATCGCTTTAGTAAATGTTTTGTTAATGATGTTCTTTCTTCGAAATATAACTTCAAGTAGATATGGCCGAACCTGGAAAGCGCTTCGCGGCAATCCAGTTGCAGCCCAACTTTCCGGCATCCAAGTTGGTAGATCTAAAGTCTTGGCTTTTACGATTAGCGCCGGGGTGGCTGGGCTGGCAGGCACCCTTTTAGGGATGATTGGCTTCGTTGGCCCAACCGGATTCCAGCTTGGACTCTCGTTTGCGCTCGTTACAGGCGCGGTTCTATCTGGCGTAACTAGCCTCGCAGGTAGCATGCTTGGGGCTGTAGTTCTGGTTGCGATTCCAGAGTTGGCCAGTGTCATTGCACATCGACTTGGCGATACTGAACGCGTAACCTCGAATTTGCCGGGCTTTATGATGAGCTTGTTATTGATTTTGACGGTGCTATTTACCCCAAATGGCCCAGCAGAACAGATCAGGAAACATAAAGCACGGAAGCAGTAAATCCCTCGATGAAAGGAAATACATGATCGGTTCAAAACGCAAAGGGTTCGGTGTAGTCACAACCGTAGCCATTGCAACCAGCGCACTGCTGATATCTGCGATTCCGGCGCATGCCGAAGTTGGAGTAAGTAGCAGCGAAATTAAACTCGGAATTACTGTTCCGCAAACTGGCCCAGCGGCAACTGGATATAACAAAGTTGCGCCAGCCATGAAAGCATATTTCGCGTATGTAAATGCTAATGGTGGCGTAAATGGCCGCAAGATTAACTTGATCATTAAAGATGACAAGTACATTCCACAAGAAGCCATTAACATGACCAACGAATTAATTTTGAAAGATAAAGTAATGGCAATCGTTGGCGCGCTCGGAACCGCAAATAATTTAGCGGTTGCAAGCAAAGTACAGATTGCTAGCCGCGGCGTACCAAGCCTCTTTGTAAATACTGGATATAGCGGGTTTGCGGATAAGAAGAAATTCCCAACAACTTTCGCACTATTTCCTTCATATGCAATGGAAGCAAAAGCCATCGCAACTTATGTGAAAGAAAACCTGCCAACTGCAAAAACTTGCGTACTGCTCCAGAACGATGATTTTGGTGCCGATGCTGCTGCTGGATTCAAAACTGGTGGATTAACTTTTACAGAAACTGTTAAGTATGTTTCCGGTACCCAGAGCTCAGCAACTGGACAAACTTGGGTCGGAAAATTTGCCGCTGCTAAGTGTGAAGTTGTAGTGCTATTCGGTGTAGGTACCGCTAACGCAATCGCACTCGGCGTTGCCGCTGCTGGTGGCTACAAGCCACAATGGATCCTTGGTTCAGTTGGTTCGGATGTCACAACTATCAAAGCCACGCTAAATAATCCACAAGCTACTGCGCTTATGAATGGCGCCATTGGTGCTTCATGGGCTCCAGATTCAGCTGATTTGACGGATGAATATGTAAAGCAATTCCGGGAAATCAACACTACTTATAACGCTGGCGCAGTCTTCGATAACAACGTAATGGTTGGTATGAGCGAAGGACTATTAATCGTGCAAGCACTTCGTGCAGCTGGTACAAATCCAACTCGTAAATCGCTGATTGCAGCGATTGAAAGTAAGGGATCAACCTTTGCTACAGCTGGTTATTCAGCTCTTGGATACTCAGCAACAAGCCACGTTGGCCAAACTGGATTCTGGTTTGGTAAGTACAACCTCGCTGGCGAACTTAAGTCAGTAGATGGTAAGTACACCATGTACACAACCGATTCAGCAGCTGGTCCAGTTGTAAAAGCTGAACAGAAGCGTCTGCCAATGCCAGCGAAAGGATTACCAAGTAACTCATGAAAAATCTAATGAGCAAGAAAAATAAAGTCATTGCCTTCTTGGCATCAACATCGCTAGTAACTATGACAATGGTTGCGCTCCCAAGTGCAGCACATGCCGCAGATCCAACTTGTACAAACCTTGTTGTTATCACGCAATGCGTTGGTGCAACATCTGATGGCGCACCGTATGTTGTACAAGTTCCAGCAAAATTTACTGGAACGCTATTTCTATTTTCACACGGATACCGTCACTTTGTTGACATTCCTGCCGGAATTCCACTTGTTGGCGGCTACACCGTAACTAACACACCACAACCAGCTCCTGGTCGTACCGTGGCCGAAATTACTCAGGTTGCAACATCCATGCTTGGTAAGGGATATGCAGTTGCGGGTTCTGGCTTTGCTCGTCAAGGTTGGAACGTTGATAGCGGTTTAAAGACCAACGTCGAGTTAATTGGAATCATCAAAAAGCAGTTTCCAAAAGTTACCAAGGTTGTTGCTTGGGGCGAATCACTTGGTGGATTTATTACCCAAGCGCTCGCTGAAAAGTATCCAACCCTGGTAAACGCCGCTGCGCCGCTATGTATGGCAGCTGGATCTGTTGAAGCTGAATTAACAATGGCTGGCGATGCGATTTG
Source organism: uncultured Bifidobacterium sp. (assembly GCA_964632545.1). GTDB lineage: Bacteria > Actinomycetota > Actinomycetes > Nanopelagicales > Nanopelagicaceae > UBA7398. Next base: position 29,580 of record CAZWBQ010000005.1, read on the forward strand.
GGGCTTGAAGACTTTCTTCGATCCAACAATTGTGGGCAGTAATTACGCAGCTGGTGCTGCCGGTTATGCGCAAGCAATGGGCGATATCGTAAAAGTTCTTACAGTATTAGGAACTTTGCAAGCTGCAATTGCTGCAAACCCAACTGCACCTGCATGGCCAGCAACTTCAAAAGTGCCGGACTCAATTAAGGCAATTCCATCTCGCTCCGCACTTGTATTAGTCGGCGTGATGTCTGGAATTCCAACTCAGAGTTCCCACTTTGATAACTCAACTGGTCCTGGCGACCCAACATCGTCTGCCGCTGCAGCATCTGCTTATGTTTCATTTGCAGCTGCAATTTCGCCAGCGCTCGGTACTCTAGAAAATATTGCTACCTCAGCAATTTTAGGCATCATGGCAACTTACGATGTTGAATTGCAAACTGGCGGCACAGTATTTGATAACACAAAGACTGATTACGCGGCTCGTTTAGGTAGCGATCTTTATACCTATGGCTCTGCGCTAAGCGGTCTTGATGCAGCAAGTGGAATGTTGGCTTACTTAAGCCCACTTAATCCAGCTGCACCACGTGTAACAGGTAACGCAAAAGCAATTGAAAAGTTGCACGCCCTGGTATCACATACTGGAAAAATTAATGTGCCAACAATTGCATTAGGCGCGGTTGCAGATCCAGCAACTCCACTAGGCAACGTGCAATGGTTAGCAGATCGTGCTGCAGAACAATTAACTGTTTCACGTGCTGCAGCTAAAGCTGCTTACTTAGCTGGTGGCACATATGTAAAGCCAACTAGCAACTTCATGGCGATTTTGCAGAAGACTCCTGCCAAGTACTCAAAGTACTCGGCTACTGGATCTCCTGATACAACGCCTGCTGCTGCAAATGGCACAACACATTGCAACACCACACCTGCTCAGAATTTAGCAATTGCAGATTTAGCTTATGCAGCTGCTAATACTGGACAACTAGTTGTTGGCGGAAAGTTGCTTACAACTCTCCGTAAAGCTGGCGGTCTTTCATACGACCCTGGCTTCAAAGCGCCACTACTTAAGTTCTATAACCAAGGTTAATAGAACTTAATCGAACCGATCATGTGAAGGGGCCTAGGAAACTAGGCCCCTTCACTATTTGGGTAACCTTCGCAAGTGATTGAGATTTCCTCTCCTGCGGCAATGCGCGAATTTGGCGCATCACTTGGAGCGCAATTGCGTGCCGGTGATTTAATAGTTTTACAAGGGCCACTTGGCGCTGGAAAGACCGCGCTAACTCAAGGAATTGGCAGCGCGTTAGGTTTTGATCAAATAACTTCACCAACTTTTGTAATCTCGAGAGTTCATAACGGCGCACTTCCATTAATTCACGTAGACGCTTATCGCTTACTTGGCAACGCAAATTCTGCTTTTGAGTTTGATGATCTAGATTTAGCAACCCAACGCGAAAGCGCCGTCACCGTTATTGAATGGGGCGCTGAAGTAGCGCTGCGATTAGGCGAAGATTATTTACTTCTCGATATTACATACGGCAATAGCGATGATGCACGAACTATCAAAATATCTAAATTTGGCGCTCGTTGGAATGAAGTAAAGCTATGAGCGCATTAGTTATAGATACTGCGACCGATAGAACTTCGGTAGGAATTTTTAAAGATGGCGTTGAAGTTTTTTACGCTTTTCATGATGGCGCAATGGCCCATGGCGAAGCGCTCCCGAAGTTAGTTTCGGATGGTTTAAAAACAGAGCTAAATATTTCGCAAGTAATTGTCGGAATGGGGCCAGGTCCGTTCACGGGACTTCGAGTCGGTATTGTTTTTGCGCAGACTTTTGCAACCGCAAGAAATATTCCTTGGGTAGGAGTTTCTACACTTGATGCAATTGCGCTTGGTATTAGAGAGAATGAATTTATTGTGGCCTCCAATGCGCGTCGAAAAGAGATTTACTGGGCTAAGTACTTAAATGGCGTAAGAACAATTGGACCATTAGTTGCAAAACCAGAAGCGCTTACAGAATATCGTGAGCCAAAATTTGGATTTGGGTTTACTAGCGAACTTTCACCGCACCCCAAAGATTTACTTAAACTCTCCAGTGAAATTAAAAATCATCATTTAGAGCCAATGTATTTGCGAAACCCAGATGCAGTTCCAACGATAGAGCGCAAATGATTACATATCGTGAGATGGTGATTTTTGATTTAGGAGCAGTGCAAGCAATGGAGCGCGCGGTTTATCCTGACGATGCTTGGTCGTTAGCGCAATTTAAAGAGGAGTTAGCTGGAGCGCCGCGGAATCGTTTCTATATCGTTGCATGCGAAGGCCAAGAGATTGTCGGCTACGCGGGTATCGCGATTACTCAAGACGTTGCCGATATTCATACGCTGACGGTCGAACCTAATTATCGTCGCCGCGGAATCGGAAAAGAGTTGCTCCATCAGATTGAAGATTGGGCGATCAACCGTGGCGCGCTATCTCTGATGCTTGAAATGCGGGTAGGTAATAGCCAAGCGCAACCGCTTTATGAAGCAGCTGGATATCAAGCAATTTCAGAGCGAAAGCATTATTACGGCACTGGAGTTCATGCCATCATCATGAAGAAATTGGTGCCAGATGAAAAGTGAGCCGCTGATATTAGGAATTGAAACTTCTTGTGATGAGACCGCTGTCGGAATTGTGCGCGGTCGAACGCTATTAGCAAATGTAATTTCTTCTAGCGTGGAAGAACATGCCCGATTTGGTGGCGTAGTTCCAGAAGTTGCATCTCGTGCACATTTAGAAGCGATGCAACCTGCAATTGCACAAGCGCTAAAAGAAAGTGGGATTGCGTTAACTGATATTGATGCAGTAGCGGTAACGGCAGGTCCAGGTTTAATTGGGGCACTTCTTGTTGGCGTATCTGCAGCTTCCGCGCTAGCGCTTGCGTTAGATAAACCGCTATTCGGTGTTAATCATTTGGCATCACATGTTGCAGTCGATGTATTAACACATTCCAAACCATTGCAACCAACAATTGCACTCTTAGTTAGCGGTGGCCATTCATCGCTTTTAAAAATTGCAGATATAACCGGTGGTATAACTTCACTTGGTCAAACCATGGATGATGCCGCTGGTGAAGCATTTGATAAAATTGCGCGGGTGCTTGGTTTAGGTTTTCCAGGAGGCCCACTAATTGATAGCGATGCAAAAGCTGGTGATCGAAAAGCGATTACGTTCCCACGCGGTTTAACGCAAGCACCTGAAATGTTGACCCATCCCTTTGATTTTTCATTCTCTGGTTTAAAAACAGCGGTAGCTAGATATGTTGCAGCAACGCCATCCGCAAAACGGGCTGATATTTCAGCTTCGTTCCAAGAAGCAGTTGTCGATGTATTAACCATGAAAGCAATCCGGGCATGCAAAGAGACCGGTATCGAATCTTTGGTAATTGCTGGCGGGGTAGCGGCCAATTCCAGGCTCCGCGAGTTAGCGGGCGAACGGTGCGCCGCCAATGGGATCGAACTTCGGACCCCACCACCTGCTTTATGTACCGATAACGGCGCAATGGTGGCCGCTTTAGGCTCGCTAGCGATGAGTTCTGGCCGTAAGCCATCGGAGATCGGGATCGCCGCAGCTTCCGCGGTCTCCGTCAGCCAGGCGATCTGGGCGTAAATCCTCAAATTGACCCTACGGAATAACCATCATAGATTTGGCGTTAGCACTCTCAGGTCCACACTGCTAAAGGGCAGGAATTCGGGCCGAGCATAAATTTCTCTAGGCAAACCTAGAAAAGAGATAAAAGGAGTACATCGATGGCCATTGCCATTAAGCCACTTGAAGATCGTATCGTTGTAAAAACTAACGATGCTGAACAAAAAACCGCTTCCGGTTTGGTAATTCCAGATACTGCACAAGAGAAGCCACAAGAAGGCACCGTTGTTGCAGTAGGACCAGGTCGTTTTGATGACGGCGTGCGCGTACCAATGGATATCAAAGTCGGCGATGTTGTTCTATACAGCAAATACGGCGGAACTGAAATCAAACATAGCGGCGAGGAATATTTAGTTCTCTCAGCTCGCGACATTCTCGCAGTAATTGAGAAGTAGAAATGGGTAAGAGTTTACATTTCGACGAAGAAGCTCGTCGAGGGATGGAACGCGGTGTCAACATTCTTGCTGACACTGTCAAAGTAACGCTCGGACCTAAGGGTCGTAACGTAGTAATTGGTCGCTCTTTTGGTGCGCCAATGATTACCAATGACGGCGTAACTATTGCAAAAGAAATTGAACTTTCTGATCCAGCTGAAAACATGGGAGCGCAACTTGTTAAACAAGTTGCCGAAAAAACCAATGATGTCGCAGGTGATGGCACCACAACTGCAACCGTATTGGCACAAGCAATGGTTAAGGAAGGTCTTCGTAACCTTGCTGCCGGCGCTCAGCCAATGGGAATCAAAATGGGAATCGAAAAGGCAGTAGCCGCAATTGTTGAAAAATTGCACGCTAATGCAACCAAGATCTCAGATAAAGATCAGATTGCAAACGTTGCCACAATTTCAGCCCAAGATCGCGCAATCGGTGAGTTAATTGCTGAAGCGATGGATAAAGTTGGTAAAGACGGCGTAATCACCGTTGAAGAATCACCAACTACTGGTCTTGAATTGGAATTCACCGAAGGTATGCAATTTGATAAAGGTTATATTTCGCAATATTTCGTAACCGATACCGATCGCATGGAAACTGTTTTGGAAGATGCATTTGTACTTATCTCAGGCGGCAAAATCTCAGCGCTAGCTGAACTTCTGCCAATCTTGGAAAAAGTAGCCCAAACCAGCAAGCCAATGTTGATCATTGCCGAAGATGTTGAAGGCGAAGCGCTTTCGACTCTTGTAGTAAATCGAATGCGTGGCGTATTTACCTCTGCTGCTGTTAAGGCCCCAGGTTTTGGCGATCGCCGTAAAGCGATGTTGCAAGATATGGCAATTCTTACTGGTGCAACTGTAATTACTCCCGAAATCGGTTTGAAGTTAGATCAAGCAGATCTCACAATGCTAGGTAAAGCTCGTCGCATCGTTATTACAAAAGACACCACAACAATCGTTGATGGTGGCGGCGATAAGGCGGCTGTAGCTGGTCGAGTTAGCGAAATCCGCAAGGAGATTGAAACCACTGATTCCGATTGGGATCGCGAAAAACTACAAGAGCGCGTTGCAAAACTTGCTGGCGGAGTTTGCGTAATTAAAGTTGGCGCACATACTGAAGTCGAATTGAAAGAGAAGAAGCATCGGTTAGAAGATGCGATCTCGGCAACTCGCGCAGCAGTTGAAGAAGGAATTGTGGTTGGCGGTGGCGCTGCACTCGTGCACGCATCTTCCGCTCTCGACAAGGATCTCGGTCTCGATGGCGACCAAGCAGTTGGCGTTCGATTAGTTCGCAAAGCTTGCGAAGAACCACTTCGCTGGATCGCTGAAAATGCTGGCCATGAAGGCTATGTTGTTGTATCAAAAGTTCGCGCGATGAAACCAAACGAAGGATTCAATGCCGCAACTGATGTTTATGGCGACTTAGTCAAAGATGGCGTAATCGACCCAGTTAAGGTAACTCGTTCTGCGCTCGCAAACGCAGCATCGATTGCCGCAATGTTCATTACAACTGAAGCGCTTGTCTTTGAAACTCCAGAAGATAAGAAAGCTGAAGCAGCTGGAGCTGGCCATGGTCATAGCCACGGTCCAGGTGGACATTCTCATTAATTGAAATAATTAAGGCGTTAAAAAACCCGAGTGGATCACCCACTCGGGTTTTTTATTTCAAACTTTTATGATGCTGTGAAGATTTTTCGATCTTGAGTACGTTCGATAATTGCAATTCTTTCATCTTCAGTTAAACCGCCCCAGATTCCATAAGGCTCTTGAACCGCAAGTGCATGAGCGCGGCAGGCAGCCACTACCGGGCAAGTTGCACAGACCGCTTTCGCCGCATTCTCGCGCGCTTTGCGACGGGGGCCGCGTTCGCCATCTGGATGGAAGAACATCTCGGAAGGTAGATCTCGACAAGCGCCTTGATATTGCCATTCCCATGAATCGGCAATTGGCTTAGGCAACCTAGAGAGTTCGGACATGAGTGAGAATATACAACCGCGCCATAGGTTGTTCAAGTCTTTGACCCACTTTTGACGCGTTTCAAGTGGTGAGTTTGCTCTCAAAGCGAGAGTATTGGCAGATGGCGACCGATAAAGCGGAGTACTACACGGTAGCCGCCGTGGCTCGTCAGATCGGGGTTGCGCCTGCAACTTTGCGGACTTGGGATCGTCGTTATGGGCTAGGCCCGAGTCGCCACAGTAACGGTAGCCACCGCCGTTATGCCGAGTTAGATCTTGCTCGACTGATTTTGATGCGCAAACTAATTACTGCTGGGGTCGCGCCAGCTGAAGCTGCAGTAAAAGCGCTAGCGCTAAAAGTGAATCAGCACTCTGCGAAATTAGTTAAACGCAATTACGCAAAAGAGAACGCTAACCCTGTAGCGCTAATTGAAACCCTAGTCCGAGCTGCAACCGCGCTCGATTGTGCGCTGGTAAAAGAAATACTTTCTCAGCAAATTAAAAAACATGGCGTCACCACAACTTGGCGCGAATTGATTACTCCGGTATTAGTTCAAATTGGAAAAAATTGGGAAAATGGCAAAGACGATATTGAAGTCGAGCATATGCTCAGCGAAGTCTTGCAAGATATCTTGCGCGATAGCAAGGTTAAAATTTCAAAGCCGGTAAATACCCGACCAGTACTTTTAGCTTGTGCTGGCGAGGAGTTACATACATTGCCATTACATGCGTTAGCTGCCGCGTTAGCCGAACGAAGTATTGAAGTTAATTTTCTTGGTGCACGAACTCCAATTTCGGCGTTATCTGCAGTAGTTAAACGTTCAGCTCCACCTGCTGTTTTCTTATGGGCAACAATGGCGAGCAATGGTGACCATGAGCTAATTTCTAAGTTACCTAAAATTCGCCCCACACCAAGGATTCTGCTAGGCGGCCCGGGATGGAAAGTGGAAAATTGCAAAGCTGCCATATTTGTAACCGATTTAGATCAAGCTTGCACCGAAATCACGCGGGCAATCGGGGCTTAAAACCACCGATAGACTCACCCAATGAGCGAGGTAAATGAGAAAGTCGCCATGTTGGGACTCACTTACGACGATGTATTGCTGCTCCCAGACGCTTCCGAAGTTGTGCCTTCTGAAGTCGATACTAAAACCCAATTAACCAAATCAATTTGGCTGGCTGTCCCATTAGTTTCGTCAGCGATGGATACTGTTACTGAATCTGCAATGGCGCTCGCCATGGCTAAAGCTGGTGGCATTGGAATTATCCATCGCAACCTTTCCGTTGCCGAGCAAGTAACGCATGTGAAGTTAGTAAAAGGCGCATCGTTAATAGTTGGCGCAGCGGTAGGTGTGGGCGATGATGGATTTGCTAGAGCTGAAGCGTTAATTGAGGCTGGGGTAGATGTTGTTGTAGTTGACACCGCACACGGTCATCATCGTGCAGTACTTGATGCAATTTCTAGAATTAAAAATAAGTATGCAACCCAAGAAGTTATTGGTGGGAATGTTGCCACTCGTGCCGGTGCGCAAGCTTTAATAAATGCCGGTGCAGATGCGGTTAAAGTTGGCGTTGGCCCTGGATCTATTTGCACTACTCGGGTTGTCGCTGGTGTAGGCGTGCCACAAGTAACTGCAATTATGGAAGCCGCTAAAGCTTGTAAGAAAGCCGACATTCCACTAATTGCTGATGGTGGATTGCAATATTCTGGTGACATTGCAAAAGCAATTGTCTCTGGCGCTGATTCAGTAATGCTTGGCTCGCTACTTGCAGGTTGCGATGAATCTCCCGGTGAGTTAGTGGAAATCGACGGCCGCAAGTACAAGGCTTATCGAGGTATGGGTTCACTTGGCGCAATGCAATCACGTGGTGATAAGAAGTCATATTCAAAAGATCGATATATGCAAGACGATGTACTCTCCGAAGATAAATTAGTTCCAGAAGGAATTGAAGGAAAAGTTGCCTACCGCGGATCAGTTTCGGAAGTTGTCCACCAATTAGTTGGCGGGCTTCGTTCTGGAATGGGATATGCCGGCGCGCCAGATATCGAATCGCTCCAGAAAAACGGACGCTTAATTCAAATAACAGCGGCCGGACTGCAAGAGAGCCACCCGCATGATGTTTTAGATGTTGCTGATGCGCCAAACTATTATAAGAACGCTAAGAAATAACAGGGGAGTTAACTATGGCCGACATTGAAATTGCCCCAGGAAAGCGCGCTAGGACTGCATATTCTTTTGATGACATCTCAATTGTGCCATCGCGTCGAACTCGCGAACCTGATGAGGTTTCAATTTCATGGCAAATTGATGCATATAAATTAGCGCTTCCGATGTTGGCAGCTCCCATGGATTCTGTAGTTTCACCAGAGACTGCAATTGCAATTGGAAAATTGGGCGGGGTTGGCGTTCTTAACTTAGAAGGACTTTGGACTCGTTATGAAAATCCAATTATTCCGTTAGGTGAAATTTCTTCACTTCCAAACGATCAAGCAACTCGAAGAATGCAAGAAATTTACCAAGCGCCAATTCGGCCAGAGTTGATCAAAGCCCGGATTGCTGAAATTCGCGCAGCAGGTGTAACTGTGGCAGCTGCACTTTCACCAGCTCGAACTGCAGAATTTCATAAAGCAGTTGTGGATGCTGGGGTTGATATTTTCGTAATTCGCGGCACCACAGTTAGCGCAGAACATGTCTCTGAAAATACCGAACCGTTAAATTTAAAGAAATTTATTTACGAACTTGATGTTCCAGTAATTGTTGGTGGTTGCGCAACCGCATCCGGTGCCATGCATTTAATGCGCGCTGGTGCAGCTGGTGTATTAGTTGGTTTTGGTGGTGGCGCTGCGCACACTACGCGCCAAGTACTTGGAATTTCAGTACCAATGGCTTCTGCTGTTGCGGAAGTTGCTAGCGCTCGTCGCGAATATTTAGATGAATCTGGCGGTCGATATGTACATGTTATTGCTGATGGATCGGTAGGAAAAAGCGGCGACATTGCAAAAGCAATTGCATGTGGTGCGGATGCGGTAATGATGGGATCACCTCTTGCAAAAGCGGAAGAAGCTCCAGGGCGTGGTTGGCATTGGGGATCTGAAGCAACGCATAATGAATTACCTAGAGGAACTCGAGTACATGTTGGTACTGAAGGAAAGCTTGCAGAAATTCTGCTTGGGCCATCGCATAGCGCAGACGGCTCTATGAATTTATTCGGAGCGCTCCGTCGCGGTATGGCCACATGTGGCTACTCCGATATCAAGGAATTTCAGCGGGTAGAAGTCGTTTTAAATCGTGGCTGAACGCGAACTTGTTTTAGTTATTGATTTTGGTGCGCAATATGCGCAGTTAATTGCGCGCAGAGTTCGACAAGCAAATGTTTATAGCGAAATTATTCCTTCCCATACTGCGGTTGCAGAAATAATTTCTCGAAAACCCAAAGCGATAATTCTCTCTGGTGGCCCTTCTTCTGTTTATGAAGTGGGTGCGCCAAAGTTAGATAAAACTTTATTCGAAAGCGGCATCCCGATTTTCGGAATCTGTTATGGATTTCAAGCAATGGCACAAGCGCTTGGTGGCGTTGTAGAAAAAACTGGTAATTCAGAATTTGGCCGTACCAATTTTAATGCAAAAAATAATTCTAAAATTCTCGCTGGCTTACCTGATTCATTTAGCGTTTGGATGAGTCACGGCGATAGCGTTGTGGCAGCTCCAAATGGATTTAGTGGAATCGGCGCAACTGCAAAAACTCCAATTGCAGCTTTTGAAAACTCAACTGGGTTGTTATCAGGCGTGCAATTCCATCCGGAAGTTCTTCATTCTGAAAATGGTCAAGCAATATTGCAAAACTGGTTGATTAATATTGTTGGTTGCAAACCAACTTGGACTTCAGAAAACATTGCTGAAGGTGAAGTTGCAAAAGTGAGAGCAATGGTTGGAGATAAGCACGCAATTTGTGGTTTATCTGGCGGTGTAGATTCCGCCGTCGCGGCTGCGATAGTTCAAAAAGCAATCGGTTCACAATTAACTTGCGTATTTGTTGATCACGGCCTTCTTCGTAAAGGTGAAGCAGAACAGGTTGAAAAAGATTTTGTTGCAGCAACCGGTGTAAAACTTAAAGTTGTAGATGCAAAAGCGCAATTTATGGCAGCGCTAAAAGGTGTAACAGACCCAGAAACTAAACGAAAAATTATTGGCCGGGAATTCATTAGAGTTTTTGAAGGTGCAGCTCGCGAAATATCGGTATCAGAAAGCGTGGATTTCTTAGTGCAAGGTACGTTATATCCAGATGTTGTGGAATCAGGTGGCGGAACTGGAACTGCGAATATCAAATCGCATCACAATGTTGGTGGTCTCCCCGATGATTTGGAGTTCACGCTAATCGAGCCACTTCGAGCCTTATTTAAAGATGAAGTTCGCGAAGTTGGCGCAGAGTTAGGTGTGCCAGAAGCGATTGTTTGGCGCCAACCTTTTCCTGGTCCTGGTTTAGGAATTCGTATCATCGGTGAAGTTACTGAGAATTCACTAGGAATATTGCGCGACGCGGATTTCATTGCGCGAGAGGAATTACACTTGGCCGGTCTAGATCGAGAGATTTGGCAATGTCCAGTTGTATTACTTGCAGATGTAAGAAGTGTAGGAGTGGCCGGAGATGGCAGAACTTATGGTCATCCAATTGTACTTCGACCAGTTTCAAGTGAAGATGCAATGACAGCAGATTGGTCAAGACTTCCTTACGAAGTTTTAGCCAAGATTTCAAACAGAATTACAAATGAAGTTAAAGAAGTAAACCGAGTGGTGCTAGATATAACTAGCAAACCGCCAGGAACGATTGAGTGGGAGTGAAGATGAAACGAGTAGTTACAGCAACTGTGATTACTGCATTTCTTTTAGCACCGCTGCCAGCTTTGGCTGGTTCTAAAACTGAAAAAGTTTCTGATAGTCAGATTAAATGTGCCAACACGCGCGCAGTTGCGCACGCCGCTCCTAAGGTGGTGCCGCCGAAATCGCTATTAAAGAAAACCATAAAGACCATAACATTCGTAACTAATTGCGGAAATATTGTGGTGGAGCCGCTAAATAATTTAGCGCCATTAACAGTAACTGCAATAACTGCCTTAGCTAAGGGTGGTTTTTATAATCGCACGCTCTGCCATCGCATGATGAATGACGGTGCATACTTTTTACAATGCGGCGACCCAACGGCTTCAGGTTTTGGTGGGCCAGCTTGGCAACCCTACGCAGATGAAAACTTGCCAGTTGATGGCCCAGCAAATTACCCAGCCGGAACCGTTGCGATGGCTAATTCCGGACCAAATACAAATGGCAGCCAATTCTTTCTGGTGTACCAAGATACCCAATTTGATCCTAATTACACGATCTGGGGAAAAATTACTTCTGGATTAAATATTGTTAAAGCTATTGGAATGGGCGGTGTTAAAGGCGGCGGTTCCGTTGGAACTCCCGCAATTAAGATTGCAATTGAAAGCGTAATTATTAATTAATTAGTATTAACAATCTTAAATACTTCAGCTATTCGTCCTTCAGGTAAACCATTTGCCTGGGCATTCCGCTCGCCCCAAGAACGAACCATTGTTTCTAACTCGGCATTATGTGCAGTTTGGCTAACATGCGCTTTTAAAGCTGCAATCTTCTTTGGGAATGATTCAGTAACATCAATAAAGTAATCGGGATTTGGTGAAGCCATCACCCAAACTTCTTTTACGCGCCAAGGTTCAAAACCTTCGGCTTTTAACTCTGGAAATGCAAATGGGTTGCGGGCATCGGGATAGACCGCTTGGATGGCAGCTTCTCCTGCAGCTAAATGATCAGGGTGTGATGCGCCAATTCTTTCCCAATTTCGTTCTGGCGATTGAATAACCATGCGGTCTGGCTTTGCAATTCGAATTGCTTTCACAATGTCGCGCCGTAATTGAATTGTTGGCTCCAACCAACCATCTCGGTAATTCAAAAAAGTTATATCGGTAACGCCTAAAGCTGCACCAGCATTTCGTTGCTCTTGTTGTCTAACGCGCGGCATCTCTTCTAACGGAACATCAGATTCTTCGCCACCTTGATCGCCATTAGTGCAGATGCAATATGAAACTTCTATGCCAGCTTCGACCCATTTTGCAATGGTGCCACCAGCACCAAAATCACAATCGTCCGGATGAGCAGTGACTACCAGGATTTTCTTGATTTCATTATCTGGCAGCGGAGTTGCAATAGTCATTTGCGAATCCTCTCAGAGGAATGGAGCAGAGTCATATCAGCGCTCGCCGCTAGACTCCCGTTCGTGCCAAGTTCTGAGCAATTACTTGAAGGGCTAAATCCGCCGCAGCAAGCAGCTGTGAAACATCAAGGTGGCCCGCTCTTGGTAATTGCTGGTGCCGGATCAGGCAAAACTCGGGTTTTAACTAGACGGATTGCTTATTTGATGGCAGCTCGCGGCGTAGCACCTTTTGAAATTCTCGCCATTACTTTTACAAATAAAGCAGCCGGCGAAATGAAAGAACGAGTCGCAGAGCTAATTGGAGATCGCGCTCGCGCAATGTGGGTCTCCACCTTTCACTCAGCGTGCGTGCGAATTCTGCGCCAAGAAGCAACACGAATTGGATTTGCCAACTCATTTACCATTTATGACCAGTCCGATAGTTTGCGGTTAATTACATTAGTTTTGCGCGATATGAATTTGGACCCAAAGCGATATGCGCCACGCGCCGTCCAAGCAGTTATTTCTAACGCAAAAAATGAATTGATGGGACCAACGGATTTTGCAAGCGGCAGTAACAATGCATTTGAACAAGTTGTCGCTGAAGTTTATGCGGTTTACCAAAGACGTCTTGTAGATGCTAACTCTATGGATTTCGATGATCTAATTGCACGCACCGTTGATGTACTCCGCAGATTCCCAGATGCCAAGCTGCGTTACCGCAATCGGTTTAAGCATGTTCTAATTGATGAATATCAAGATACCAACCATGCCCAATATGCGCTTATCCGTGAATTGGTAGGTAATGAATTAGAAGGAATGCCACCTGCAGAACTCTGCGTTGTCGGCGATGCTGATCAATCTATCTACGGTTTTCGCGGTGCGACCATCCGAAATATTCTGCAATTTGAAGCGGACTACCCAAACGCTTCTACTATTTTGCTGGAACAGAATTATCGGTCAACCCAGAACATTCTCTCTGCGGCAAATGCGGTTATCGCAAAGAACGAAGCTAGAAAAGAAAAGAACCTCTGGTCTGAAGGCGGAACTGGCGCGTACTTGACTGGTTACATTGCAGAAGATGAACATGATGAAGCTGGTTTTGTTAGGGATGAAATATTCCGATTGCAACGTGAAGGAATTTCAAATCCTGGTGATACTGCAATTTTTTACCGAACTAACGCACAATCTCGAGTATTTGAAGAGGTCTTTATGCGGGCCACGATTCCATACAAAGTTGTTGGCGGAGTTCGATTCTACGAACGCAAAGAGGTAAAGGATTTACTCGGTTATTTGAAAGTTTTACAAAATCCAAGTGACGAAGTCTCACTTCGAAGGATCATTAATACCCCAAAACGTGGCATCGGTGATCGGGCACTTGATGGCGCTGATGAAATCATGAAGCGCGAAAGTATTTCGTTTTGGAGCGCCTTAATCCGTATAGAAGAAGCAGATTTGCCAGCACGCGCAGCTGCCGCAATTAAATCATTTGTTTCACTTATTACCGCACTCCAAGTATTAGTAGAAGTAAATACCAAGCCATCAGTTATAGCCGCTGCGGTATTGGAACAATCTGGAATGTTAGATGAACTAAAAAATAGTGGTGATCCACAAGATGAAGTAAGAGTTGAAAACTTAGAAGAACTGGTTGCAGTAGCAGAAGAATATGAAGAGAGCGAAGTTGAAGATGGTGAGATAATTTCACTTGCTGGATTCTTAGAAGATGTTGCATTAGTTGCGGATTCGGATCAAATTCCTGATGGCGCAGAGCACGGCGGAGTAGTGACTTTGATGACTCTTCATACTGCAAAAGGCTTAGAGTTCCCAACCGTATTTCTTACGGGAATGGAAGAAGGAATTTTTCCGCACTCTCGATCCTTGGGAGATAAGAAAGAATTGGAAGAAGAGCGACGGCTTGCTTATGTTGGTTTAACTAGAGCACGTAAACATTTATATTTATCACGAGCTGAATATCGATCAGCTTGGGGCGCTCCAAATTTCAATCCCGCTTCCCGCTTTCTTGATGAAATCCCAGAAGCAATAATTAAATGGAATCAAACTCCAGAAAAAACTTTTACATCTTCTCGAACAAAGAAGTTTTTATCTGCACCACCACCAAGGCCAACCGGTAAGAAGTCGGTAGTGATGGATTTAAATCCAGGCGATCGAGTAACTCATGACACTTTTGGTTTAGGGACTGTGATAACCATCTCAGGCGAGGGCGATAAAGCCGAAGCCACGATTGATTTTGGTGGCTATGGTGAGAAACGGTTATTGCTCCGATATGCGCCAGTAGGTAAGTTATGAGCGTGTCAGATGCCGCAAAGAATTCGCCAATCAGAGTTGTGGTCGCAAAACCAGGATTAGATGGTCATGATCGCGGCGCGAAAGTAGTGGCAAGAGCGTTACGTGATGCTGGCTGCGAAGTAATTTATACCGGATTACATCAAACACCTGAGCAAATTGTTAGCACTGCAGTTCAAGAAGATGCAGATGCAATCGGACTTTCAATTCTCTCTGGCGCACATATGTCACTATTTGCCAGAATAATTGATTTATTAAAGAGTGAAAAAGCTGATGACATAGTTTTATTCGGTGGCGGAATTATTCCGGATGCCGATATAAAATCTTTAAAAGAGATGGGCGTTTCAGAAATATTTACACCTGGTGCACCAACTGAAGAGATAGTTAAGTGGTTAAAAGGAGCAGTGCGTGGATCTATTTGAGTATCAGGCACGAGATTTATTTGAAGCGCACGGTGTGCCAGTCCTCAAAGGAGCAGTAGCCACAACACCCGAAGCTGCTTTCGAAGCTGCTTCATCTATGGGTGGCCGGGTAGTTGTAAAGGCTCAAGTTAAAGTCGGCGGTCGCGGTAAAGCTGGCGGCGTAAAACTAGCCGAGAGCGCTGAAGCTGCGCGCGAAATAGCAAAAGCAATTTTAGGAATGGATATTAAAGGCCACGTCGTTCATAAAGTCATGATTGCGCAAGCTGCTCCTATTGAAAGTGAATATTATTTAGCGATTTTATTGGATCGAACCAACCGTTCATTTCTAGTAATGGCTTCAGTATCTGGCGGAATGGAAATCGAAGAAGTTGCGCATAAGACGCCGGAGAAATTAGCCAAAGTAAATATTGATCCAAACGTTGGAATATCAACCGAACTTGCACTGGAGATCGTGCGCAAAGGTGGGTTTGGCCCCGATGTTGATAAGGCAGTGGCCGAGGTATTAGTAACGCTTTGGAAGACTTTTGTAGCTGAAGATGCAACTCTGGTTGAGGTAAATCCATTAGTTAAAACCTCAGATGGAAAAATAATTGCGCTAGATGGAAAAGTTACTTTAGATGATAATGCGATTTTCCGTCATGCCGACCATGAAGCGTTAGTAGATCACGATGCTGCAGATCCATTGGAAGCGCTCGCCAAAGCTAAAGATTTAAACTATGTGAAACTTGATGGCGAAGTAGGCATCATCGGAAATGGTGCTGGGTTAGTTATGAGCACACTCGATGTTGTTGCTTATGCAGGTGAAAAATTTGGTGGTGTTAAACCAGCTAACTTCTTAGATATTGGTGGCGGTGCTTCTGCTCAAGTTATGGCAGATGGCCTTTCGATAATTCTTGGTGATCCGGCTGTTAAAAGCGTATTTGTAAATGTATTTGGTGGCATCACTGCTTGCGATGCGGTAGCGAATGGAATTGTGCAGGCCCTAGAAATGTTAGGTGCAAAAGCAACAAAACCAATTGTGGTTCGCTTAGATGGCAACAATGTTATTGAAGGCCGCAGAATTTTGAGCGCAGCAGCTCACCCGTTGGTACAACAGCTAGATACTATGGATGGCGCTGCAAGTCGCGCTGCAGAATTGGCGGCTAAGTAATGGCAATTTTTTTAAATAGCGAGAGCAAAGTTATTGTGCAAGGAATGACTGGCTCCGAAGGTACTAAGCACACTAAACGCATGTTGGCTTCTGGTACAAAAATTGTTGGCGGCGTAACTCCAGGCAAAGGTGGCCAAAGCGTTGATATCGATGGCACAGTACTTCCAGTTTTTAATTCAGTTTCAGAAGCTGTAGCAGCAACTGGGGCAAATGCTTCCGTGGTTTTCGTGCCACCAAAGTTTGCTAAAGCCGCGGTAATTGATGCAGTCGATGCAAAACTTCCGCTAGTCGTTGTAATAACTGAAGGAATTCCAGTTCACGATACCGCAGCATTTTTCGCCTATGCGCAAAACAAAGGTACAACTAGGTTAATTGGGCCAAATTGCCCAGGTTTAATTAGCCCAGGAATGTCGAATGTTGGAATCATTCCATCGGATATAACTGGCCCGGGCAAAATTGGTTTAGTTTCTAAATCTGGAACGCTTACATATCAAATGATGTATGAACTTCGAGATTTTGGATTCACTACTGCAGTAGGTATCGGTGGCGACCCAATTATTGGAACCACTCATATTGATTGTTTAAGAGCATTTCAAGATGACCCCGAAACTGAAGCTATTGTGATGATTGGTGAAATTGGTGGCGATGCTGAAGAACGTGCTGCCGCATTCATTAAAGAATATGTAACTAAGCCAGTTGTTGGGTATGTCGCTGGATTTACCGCCCCAGAAGGAAAGACAATGGGACATGCTGGCGCAATTGTCTCTGGATCTTCCGGCACGGCAGCCGGCAAGAAAGATGCGTTGGAAGCCGCTGGTGTAAAAGTTGGAAAGACACCAAGTGAAACTGCAGCGATTATGCGCACTATTTTGAAGGGCTAATGTGAAACGAGTTCTGCAGGTTTGCTTTCAGCAATCTCTGCGGAGCGCAACACTTTTTGGACTTCCGTTAGCGTTTTTATCTTTGATTGGTTGGGCAACTGCCGGGAGTGCAACCGGACAAACTAGCGATCCAATTAAAGCGGCAGTCTGGCTTTGGCTAGGTGCACATCACATTCCATTCAATATCAATTTTCAAAGTAGCGCCACAAATGGTTTATTAACTTATCTTCCGATTGGGGCAATGCTATTTCCATACTTTGCTATTCGAGTTGGATTCCGTCGAAGTATTGAAAAAATACAACCAACCCAAAACCATGTAATTCGCCAAGTAATTTTTAGTTTTGCACTCTGCTACTCATTAATCGCAGCAATTGCAGCTGCAATTACAAGCAGTAGCTCCATCAGAATTCATTGGTATTTAGCTTTTCCAATAGTTTTTGCGTTTGCCTGGATAATTTCTTTTATTACTACGGCCCTCGAACCAGGTAAAATCACAAATTTCTTCTGGAAAAAGACAATTAGAACAGCCGCAGTTGGTTTATTAATTATCTGGGGAGTTGGCGCAATTGTGCTAAGTGCTTCAATAATGCTCCATTTTTCAGTAGTAAATAAATTAACAACAGTCATCCAACCTGGAATTTTTGGTGGTTTAGCTTTTTTACTTATTCAAGTTTTATATATTCCTAACGTTGCCTTCGCAGTCGTTGGCTATTTTACTGGCGCGGGATTACATATTGGAAACGGCTCACTAGTTCATCCGCTGATTCATCGACTTTCAGAAATTCCAGCAATTCCGATACTTGGTGCACTTCCAGTAAATGTATTTCCAATTGCTATGGTCGGCGTACTTCTACCAATTATTTTTGGAAGTTGGGCAAGTAAATCTGGTAATAGAACCTACAAACTCTCATTAATTGGCTCCGTAGCATTTCTCACAATCTTAATTTCATCACTATCAAGCGGAGCTTTGCTAAATGAGAATCTCACTTTTGTAGGGGTTTCATGGTGGCAGTTCCCGATTATATTTACTGGCGAATTTGCAATTGGAGTTGGGATATCTACTCTGATCGGAAAACGAAAGAAAATAAATGGGTGAACATTCGATCGTTATTTTAGCTTCGGGGAGCGGCACATTAGCGCAAGCTTTAATCGACGCAATTTCTCGGAACGAATTAGATTGTGAAATTTCCGCAATTATTTCGGATAAGCAGTCCAAAGTTTTAGAACGCGCCAGAAAACATGACATAACAAATTTCTACTTGCCAATCTCGAAAGATAGATCAGAGTGGGATGTAAAATTGCTGGACCTTGTAAGTAAATTAAAACCTGATTTAGTTGTAAGCGCTGGCTTTATGCGGATATTGGCACCAGAATTCGTATCTAGATTTGATTGTATAAATTCTCATCCATCTTTACTACCGGCTTTCCCAGGCGCACATGCAGTCCGGGATGCGTTAGCAGCTGGGGTAACCGAAACGGGATGCACCGTGCATTGGATTGACGCCGGCATGGATACTGGTCCGGTTATTGGACAAATCCCAATGCCGATTTACCCAAACGATAGTGAGGAATCACTTCATGAACGCATTAAGATTGCCGAACGAGCGCTCATTGTTGAGACCGTTTCCGCTTTGCTGGCAGATAAGCACTGAAGATATTACGGGAGAATAAATTGTTAACTCGCAAACCAATTCGTAGAGCTCTGGTTAGCGTTTATGACAAAACTGGTTTAATTGAATTAGGTAAGGCGCTTAATAAAGCTGGCGTTCTCATACTTTCTACCGGCTCTACCGCTAAGAAATTATTAGATGCTGGGATTCCAGTTACGCCAGTTGAGGAATATACAAAGTTTCCAGAGATGCTTGATGGCCGAGTAAAGACGCTGCATCCAAGAATTCATGCTGGATTATTGGCCGACCAAACAAATCTCGATCACTTAGCACAATTAGAGGCTCAAAAGATTGAAGTTTTTGATTTAGTTGTTATAAATTTATATCCGTTTACTGAAACTATTGAATCTGGTGCAGTCTTCGAAGAATGTATCGAACAGATCGATATCGGTGGCCCTTCAATGTTGCGCGGCGCTGCCAAAAATCATAATAGCGTCGCCGTTATTTCGGATCCTTCGCAATATGAAACACTTTATTCGGCGCTGGAAAGTGGCGGCTTCACAATAAACGAACGCCGACAATTAGCGTTAGAAACGTATCGTCGAACCGGTGAGTATGACATTGCAATTTCAGAGTGGTTATCTCAATTTACCGATTCCGAAGGATTGCCAGAATGGACCGGCCGCGTCTGGCATAAAGTAAACGATCTTCGTTATGGCGAAAATCCACATCAAATCGCGGCTTTTTATCGGAGTTCCAACCGCGCTACCGGTTTAGCTGCAACCGAACAATTACATGGAAAGGAAATGTCCTTCAATAATTTCACTGATGCTGATGCTGCTTGGCGTGCTGCATGGGACCATACTGAACCTTGTGTTGCCATAATTAAACATGCGAATCCATGCGGTGTAGCTATCGGAAATAATATTGCTAGCGCATATGCAAAAGCGCATGCTTGCGATCCCATCTCTGCATTTGGTGGCGTAGTTGCCGCAAACCGAGAAATTTCTACAGAAATGGCGACTGCGCTCTCCGAAATTTTTACTGAAGTAGTGATTGCGCCTTCCTATGAAAGTGGCGCAATTGAAATCCTCGCTAAGAAACCATCGATTCGGATACTAAAAGCTGGCGAATATGTACGACCAGAATTAGAACTTCGCCCCGTATTAGGCGGGCTATTAATACAAAGCACTGATGCAAATGATGCTTCCGGTGATTCATTTTCGAATTGGAAACAAGTATCTGGTGGAGCAGTTTCGGACGGCGTGAAATCAGATTTGGAGTTTGCTTGGCGCTCGGTACGGTCGGTAAAAAGTAATGCAATACTCCTAGCTAAGGCGGGAGCATCTGTTGGAATTGGCATGGGTCAAGTTAATCGCGTGGATTCTTGCGGTTTAGCAGTAACGCGCGCTGGAGATCGGGTAAAAAATTCGGTAGCAGCCAGCGATGCATTTTTTCCATTTGCAGATGGTCTACAAATATTAATTGATGCTGGAGTTACCGCAGTCGTACAACCGGGCGGCAGCGTTCGCGATGAAGCGGTAATTGCGGCGGCAACTAAGGCCGGAATTGCAATGTTTTTCACGGGAGTTCGCCACTTTTCTCATTCATAACAAAATGTAATTTAACTTAATTCTTATTCTGTTCAATCTCTGTTTGCCTTCCGTAGTCAATCAATTAACTAGCAACTTCTTATATTTGCGCCTGGGGAACTCCCAATATCTAATATAAAGAATTGGACAAAATATTTAATGAAACTTAAATATAAAATTGGTGCTGTAATCAGCATATTAACCATGGTAGGAACTGCAACTGTTGCATATTCAAATTTGGCAAAACCAGATTACATACTTTCGACAAGTTCAGCGGTTGAGATTAAACCACTCGCATACGCTGGGGATGTATTAAACGGAGTAGTCGTGCGAGGCATCCCAGATGGCATGGGCGCATACGACAATGGCAACGGTGGAATCTCACTGCTATCTGTTCATGAAATTCCATCTTATTCCCCAATTGCACAGCAATCTAAATCAAGCACTTCGCCTTGGGGCGTTTCAATTACCAAATTTAATGTCACAAAAAACTCCAAAGTTATAACTTCTGCAACTGACTTTGTTAAGGATTATAAATTTTATAATTACACCACTAAAACTTATGTTGATTCTCCAATTGGCGCAGCGCCAGCTGGAACTACCAAAGGTCTTGATTGGAATATCAGCCGATTCTGTTCTGCAACGCTAGTTCAAGCAGGCGGTCTTTTATTTAAGAGCGGCAGCACCACTTATGGATATGAAGGCCCAGTATTTCTAAGCGGCGAAGAAGATGGCGATAGCGGTTACGCCCGCGGTTTCGCCTTCGATATGGATGGCCACGGTATTCAATTACCAAGAATGGGACTTGCTTCTTGGGAAAACTTAATGCCAAATCTAAAGCCTGGCATTAACACAGTTGTTATGGGCAATGAAGATGGTTCTGCAACAGATAGCCAATTATTTATGTACGTTGGCAAGAAAACTACAACCGGAACTTTTGCTGATAAAGCTGGTCTAACAAATGGTGATTTAATGGTGATGAATATTGCTGGAATTGCTAATGACAACGCTTTCCGTGCTACATATGGAAAGAATAAGGCTGTAGATGTCACATTTAAGAAGACCATTTGGGACGGCAATATAGCTTTGCAACAAGCTGATCACGCTGCCCAAGGCACTGAAATGTCACGTATTGAAGATGGTGAATGGGATCCAACTAACCCAAACGTTTTCTACTTCAATACAACTGAATCAAATAAGGATGCCGCTGCAACAAAAGCAAATCCAGCAGAGCCAACCTTCTCCCGTGATGGTGGTGGATTATGGCGTTTAACTTTTGTTGATGGCCAAAACCCTGAGCTAGGTGCAAAGTTAGAACTTTTGTTAGATGGTTCAGAAGCTCCATATCTGAGCAAGCCAGATAACTTGGCGCTAACTAAAGATGGCATTGTGTTACTTCAAGAAGATCCAGGCAACAATGGCCACGTTTCGCGAATTGTGGCTTTCCGTCCAAAAGATGGAAAGTTAGCGGTCATCGCTGAATTCAATAAAAGTTACTTCGCAACGGGCGCAAGTAATTTTATGACAATTGATGAAGAATCTTCTGGAATTATTGATGTCACAGCTTTATTTGCTAAAGCTGGCGACACAAATAATTACTTCTTCTTCAATGCTCAAGTTCATACTGTTGGCGGTGCACTTGCTCGCCCAGATTTGTTAATCAAATCTAAAGTCCGAGCTGCAAAAGTGGATAAGGCCACAATCGAAGGCGGCGCATATTACTTAATGACCGTTTCTGATTGGAAGACAGTATTTGGTTCATAACCGCAAATACTTTCTTGGAATCTTTCTAACCTAACGCAAAAAAAGGGCGGGTAGCGACTCGAGGGCGCTGCCCGCCCTTATCTTTTGATTATTTTAGGTAGGCTCACTTCCATGACAACTGCGAAAATTCTTGATGGCAAAGCGGTTGCCCAATTAATTAAAAGCGAACTGCAATCACGAATTTCAACTGCAAAATTAACACCTGGCTTAGGAACGGTTCTAGTTGGTGATGATGCAGGTTCGCATGCATATGTAGGCGGCAAACATAGAGATTGCGCTGAAGTCGGTATCCAATCAATTCGCGTTGATTTGCCTGCTACTGCGAGCGAAGCCGATCTCTTAAAAGCAATTTCTGATTTGAATAACGCTAGAGAGTGCACTGGTTATATCGTGCAGTTACCGTTACCAAATGGCATTAATTCGCAGAGAGTTTTAGAAGCAATTGATCCAGATAAAGATGCTGATGGATTACACCCGCTAAATTTAGGTCGATTAGTTATGGGCGAAAAAGCACCACTGCCGTGCACACCTGCTGGAATTGTTGAACTTTTGAATCATTACCAAATACCAATCAACGGAGCAGAAGTTGTAGTTATTGGCCGCGGCCTAACGGTTGGCCGCCCGCTTGGATTATTACTTACTCGTAAAAGCGAAAACGCGACCGTTACTTTGACACATACTGGAACGAAAGATTTATCCGCCCATACAAAGCGCGCTGATATTGTGATTGCGGCAATCGGCAAAGCACATTTCTTAAAAGCAGATATGGTAAAGGCTGGCGCAGTTGTACTAGATGTAGGAATTACTCGAACTGAATCTGGCTTGCAAGGAGATGTTGATCCCGCCGTCGCAAATGTTGCTTCATATATCGCACCAATGCCTGGTGGTGTTGGGCCAATGACGCGCGCAATGTTGCTACGCAACGTCGTCGAAATGGCTTAAATTGTTTGCCAGAATCGGATATCTCGCTGCAATAGCCGGCGTTTTAATTGGAGCGATCGCGCAAGTTAGAGTGGGAGCGCTATTAATTGCACTTGGGCTAGCGCTAGTTTCCATTCCTAAATTCAAAGGTAATTGGTCGGTTCGTCGCATTGATACTTTGATTCCGGCGGCCCTGATTGTGGCCCTAATAACAATCGCAATAGCGTTACCCCGCGCCAAATAGCGTTTTTAACGGGTTAGGCAGTGGGTAGGATTCAGTCATCGCATCACGAATTGCGAAGATGAAAATTGAGAGAGGTTTTAAAATGGCCAGATCCGGAAAAGTTACAGTTGTCGGAGCTGGTTTTTATGGCTCGACCACAGCGCTTCGATTAGCTGAATATGATGTTTTTGAAACTGTAGTTTTAACTGACATTGTTGAAGGAAAACCTGAAGGCCTAGCTCTTGATATGAACCAATCGCGTTCCATCGAAAATTTTGAAACAAAAGTAATTGGCGCAACTACTACCGCTGATGGCGGTGGCTATGAAGCAACTGCAAACTCAGATGTGGTTGTGATAACTGCCGGGCTACCACGAAAACCAGGTATGAGCCGAATGGATTTGATTGGCGTTAATGCCGGAATTGTTCGTGGCGTTGCGGAGAACGTTGCAAAGCATTCTCCAAATGCAGTCATCATCGTGGTTTCTAATCCACTAGATGAAATGACTGCACTTGCTCAACTCGCAACAAACTTTCCTAAGCATCGCGTAATGGGACAAGCTGGAATGTTAGATACCGCAAGATTTACCCACTTTGTAGCCGAGAAGTTACAAGTTCCGGTTTCATCTGTAAAAACTTTAACTTTAGGTTCACATGGCGAAACTATGGTTCCGGTTCCAAGTCGTTGCACAGTTGATGGGAAACCACTTTCAGATCGGCTCTCCGAGATTGAAATTGCTGAGTTAGTTGACCGTACTCGTAACGGTGGCGCTGAAGTTGTCGCGTTGCTAAAAACAGGGTCGGCTTATTACGCACCATCTGCAGCGGCAGCACGGATGGCTAAGGCTGTAATCGAAGATTCTGGTGCAGTTATGCCGGTTTGCGCATGGGTTGATGGCGAATATGGAATTAACGGGGTTTACCTGGGAGTTGAAGCTGAGATTGGTCGTTCTGGAATAAAGAAAGTTGTTGAAGGTAAGTTAACTGACTCTGAATTAGCAGCGTTAAAAACTGCAGCAGAGGCGGTTCGCGCTAAGCAAGCTGATGTTAAAGATCTATAACAATTAACTAACGAAGCCTTTAAGGGGATAGCGAATGTCAAAGCTCAAAGTCGAGGGAACCATTGTTGAATTAGATGGCGACGAAATGACCAGAATTATCTGGCATTTCATTAAAGATCAACTAATCCTTCCTTATCTGGATCTAAACATTGATTATTACGATCTTGGCATAGAACATCGCGATGCAACTGACGACCAAGTGACCATCGATAGCGCTCATGCAATTCAAAAACATGGCGTTGGCGTTAAGTGCGCGACCATTACACCAGATGAAGCCCGTGTTGAAGAATTCGGCTTAAAGAAGATGTGGAAATCACCAAACGGAACTGTTCGAAATATTTTGGGCGGCGTAATTTTCCGTGAACCAATTATTATCAAGAATGTACCAAGGTTAGTTCCGCACTGGAGCAAACCAATTGTTATCGGCCGTCATGCATTTGGAGATCAATACCGAGCTACGGATTTCTTAGTTCCAGGCAAAGGAAAATTGACGGTAACTTTCACTCCCGAAGATGGTTCAAAGCCAATGGAATTCAATGTTTTTGATTTCCCAAGTTCTGGTGTTGCAATGACAATGTATAACTTAGATAACTCAATTCGAGATTTTGCCCGAGCATCATTTAATTATGGTTTATCGCGCAAGTACCCAGTATTTCTTTCAACAAAGAACACAATTCTTAAAGCATATGATGGCCGCTTCAAAGATCTATTCGAAGAAGTGTTTAGCGCTGAATTCAAAGCAGAATTCGATAAACAAGGACTTGCTTACGAACATCGTTTAATTGATGACATGGTCGCAACTTCACTTCGTTGGGAAGGTGGCTATATCTGGGCTTGCAAGAATT
The DNA here is from genome assembly GCA_964632545.1 of uncultured Bifidobacterium sp. Classification (GTDB taxonomy): domain Bacteria; phylum Actinomycetota; class Actinomycetes; order Nanopelagicales; family Nanopelagicaceae; genus UBA7398. The sequence continues at coordinate 54,619 of CAZWBQ010000005.1, forward strand.
ACGACGGCGATGTGCAATCAGATACCGTCGCACAAGGTTATGGCTCACTTGGCTTAATGACATCAGTACTTATGACTCCAGATGGGAAAACTGTTGAAGCGGAAGCTGCGCACGGCACAGTTACCCGACATTACCGAGACCATCAAAAGGGTAAGCCAACTTCTACCAATCCAATTGCATCCATCTTTGCTTGGACACAAGGGTTACAACATCGCGCCAAGTTGGATAACACTCCCGCCGTTGGCGAGTTTGCAAAAACTTTAGAGAGAGTTTGTATCGAAACTGTCGAAAGCGGAAAGATGACAAAAGATCTTGCGCTATTAATAAGTAAAGATGCGCCTTGGCAAAATACTCAAGAATTCTTGGCTTCAATTAACGAAAATCTAAAGAATGCGATGAAGTAAAGGTCCTTTCGTTTTCTTATGTAGTGCTGTCACTCGCCATATCTGTAGTACGAATTTTTTTTCAAGTCTACGGTGAGCTTCAAGAAGAAACGGCATGGTGCCGCTTCGGTTATTGGAGCTAAATATGAGTGAAGCATTTATTGCACCGGGACAACCTGGTAGCAAAGTTACCTTCTTGCCTCGATATGAGCATTGGATAAATGGAGCGTTTGTTAAACCTTCATCTGGTTTATATTTCGAAAACGCAACTCCAGTTACTGGAAGAATTTTTTGTGAAGTAGCGCGCGGCAATGCAAAAGATGTGGAACTTGCATTGGATGCAGCACATGCTGCAGCGCCAGCTTGGGGAAAGACCTCTGCAACTGAGCGTGCAATTATGTTAAATAAAATTGCTGATCGAATGGAAGCAAATGTTGAAGCAATTGCAATTGCAGAAACTTGGGAAAATGGAAAGCCAATCCGGGAAGCGTTATATGTAGATATTCCGTTGGCAATTGATCATTTCCGTTATTTTGCGGCAGCAATCAGAGCTCAAGAAGGTTCGGCAGGCGAGTTAGACCATGACACAGTTGCATATCATTTCCACGAACCACTTGGTGTAGTTGGTCAAATCATTCCGTGGAACTTTCCAATCTTGATGGCAGTTTGGAAATTAGCTCCAGCAATTGCTGCGGGAAACTGTGTGGTGTTAAAACCAGCCGAACAAACGCCAGTATCTATCCACTTCTTAATGGATTTGATTAAGGATTTAATTCCAGCCGGTGTAGTAAATATTGTTAACGGATTCGGCGTAGAGGCTGGAAAACCATTGGCCTCATCCTCCAGAATTGCAAAGATTGCTTTTACTGGAGAAACCACAACTGGTCGATTAATCATGCAATATGCCTCAGAAAACATTATTCCAGTGACTTTGGAGCTTGGTGGCAAGAGTCCAAATATTTTCTTCAACGATGTTGCAGATAAAGATGATGCGTTCTACGACAAAGCATTAGAAGGCTTCACTATGTTTGCGGTAAATCAGGGTGAAGTTTGCACCTGTCCTTCTCGTGGATTAGTCGAAGCTAAGATCTACGACAAGTTCTTAACCGATGTAACAGCTCGCACCAAAGCAATTATTCAAGGAAATCCATTGGATTTAACAACCATGATCGGTGCGCAGGCGAGCGTCGAACAGATGGAGAAAATTCTCTCTTATCTAGATATCGGTAAGAAAGAAGGCGCCAAAGTATTAACGGGTGGCGAACGCGCTAATTTAAGCGGCGACCTTGCTGGTGGTTATTACATAACTCCAACAATTTTCGAAGGAAATAATTCAATGCGCATCTTCCAGGAAGAAATTTTTGGACCAGTAGTCTCAGTAACTAAGTTCGATGGTTTTGACCAAGCGATGCAGATTGCAAATGACACTCTGTATGGACTTGGTGCTGGCGTTTGGACTCGCGATATTAATACGGCCTATCGCGCCGGCCGCCAGATTCAAGCCGGCCGAGTTTGGACCAACTGCTATCACGCATATCCAGCGGGAGCAGCGTTCGGTGGTTATAAAGCATCAGGTATTGGACGAGAGACGCACAAAATGATGCTGGATCATTACCAACAAACTAAGAATCTGCTAGTTTCCTATTCACCAAACAAACTTGGATTCTTTTAAGCCATAACCAGTTATAAGGAGTGAAAGTGACGCTGCCGCCTCGAGTTGAAGTTACAACCGAGGCGGCATCGCTACTTCTAAAGCTAACAAAAATTCATGGCCCGTTGATGTTTCACCAATCCGGCGGGTGTTGTGATGGCTCTTCACCTATGTGTTATGCCAAAGGTGAATTTCGTGTGGGTGGTTCCGATATTTTGCTTGGCGAATTAATTTTTGATGGCTTAAGCGAACCAATCCAAGTATGGATGGGCAAGGCACAGTTTGAATATTGGAAACATACTCATTTAACAATTGATGTGGTTGATGGGCGAGGCGGTAGTTTTTCATTAGAATCGAGTGAAGGTAGAAGATTCCTTATTAGATCTCGACTATTCACTGATGCTGAATGGGCAATATTGGAGAATGCTCCCGTTACTACCGGAGCATAAAAAATCCCCGCCGCTAATAACGACGGGGATTAATTTTGCGGAATTTATTTCTTATCTAACCGTTCACCATCTATCGCATTGAATAGGTGAATAGCAGCTGGAATTGCAGCAACAGAGATAGTTGAACCAGGTTTTGGTGGATTCTTTGGATCCCAGCGAACAATTACTTGTGCGCCTTCATCGCCGCTGTTTGCAAACTTAATTGCAGAATCAACTGGTTTTCCATAAACGTAGGCATCAGCACCGAGCTCTTCGACAACTTCGACAAGTACATCGAAGCCATTTGAAGTTGTTGGGGTAAATCCTTCTGGGCGAATACCAACTGTTACAGAACTACCGGCATTTGCTGGAACGCTAAGTTCCAAATTGCCGAGCTTTGCCTTACCGCCAGATACTGGAGCAATTAACAAGTTCATGGCAGGGGAGCCAATAAATCCAGCTACGAATGCATTTGCTGGATTATCGTAAAGATTTCGAGGTGTATCAACTTGTTGTAGCAAACCATCTTTTAATACTGCTACGCGATCACCCATAGTCATAGCTTCAACTTGGTCATGTGTCACGTAAACTGTTGTAATTCCAAGACGACGTTGTAGCGCAGCAATTTGAGTACGAGTTGCCACGCGAAGTTTCGCATCAAGGTTTGAAAGCGGTTCATCCATTAAGAACACTTGTGGTTCACGGACAATCGCACGACCCATTGCAACGCGCTGGCGTTGTCCACCAGAGAGCGCTTTTGGTTTACGTTCTAAATATGGTTCAAGATCTAATAATTTCGCAGCTTCACGAACTCGGCGTTCGCGTTCTTCTTTTGCAACACCGGCAATTTTCAGCGCGAAGCCCATATTTTCTGCAACCGTCATATGTGGATATAACGCGTATGACTGAAAGACCATTGCGATATCGCGATCTTTTGGTGCAACGTTTGTAACGTCGCGATCACCGATGAAAATTGCGCCGTTATCAATTTCTTCTAAGCCGGCGAGCATGCGAAGCGATGTAGATTTTCCGCAACCAGATGGTCCGACTAGAACTAAAAATTCACCATCGTTAACAGTGAGATTTAATTTGTCTACCGCTGGTGCAGTTGTTCCTGGATAGATGCGAGTTGCATCTTTAAATACGACAGATGCCATGAGGCGATCTCCTTCTCCGGGCAGGTACGTGCCCGACGGTCCGTTGGATGAAGGTCTAGTAGTGGCAACGATGTCAGCTACTAGGCCACGTAGGCGTTTGCCTCCGTGATAGGCGAAGGCTATCTAGCCGCAGCGGGAAAAGAAAGCGCACCGTTACTCTTAGCATCGTGGATAACCCTCAACCGATACTTCAGCTTTCTGACCTTTCAGTCGGAGAGCTATTTCTCGATATCGGAATTGTCCTTTTCTTCATCGTTCTAGGTGGCATTTTTGTGGCGGCAGAAATTGCGCTGATTTCATTACGCGATAGCCAAGTTCGACAGTTGGCTTTGAAGGGCAAACGCGGCGCCAAGGTTGCCGAATTAGCAAAGAATCCAAATCGTTTTCTCGCCGCAGTCCAGGTCGGTGTTACTTTTTGCGGATTTCTTTCAGCTGCGTTAGGTGCAGAACGAATTGGTAAATACGTAGTGCCTGCGCTGCAAGATATTGGAGTATCTGAAAATTACTCCGCGACCCTTTCGTTATTGCTTCTTACAATCGTAATTGCTTATATCTCGCTCATTTTCGGTGAATTAGTACCAAAACGATTAGCGCTCCACCGAACTGAATTTTTGGCGCTCGCTTCTGCAAACAGCGTAGATATATTGGCTAGGTTCTTTCGTCCGATTATTTGGTTGCTTTCTCATTCAACCGACTTTGTAGTTCGATTATTTGGATTAGATCCAAAAGCAAAGCGCGCTGACATCTCAGAAGAAGAGTTATTGGATTTAGTTTCTGGCCATGCAGCTTTAACAGATGAAGAGCGCGACATCGTAGAAGAAGTGTTTAATGCAAGCGAAACCTTAATTCATGAAATTATGGTGCCGCGGATTGAAGTAGATTTCTTAGATGCCAGCCTTTCTATTACGCAGGCTATTCGAATTGCCGTTGACAAGTCGCACTCCCGTTATCCGGTAGTACGTGGCACTAGCGATGAAGTAATTGGGTTTATCCATGTGCGTGACTTATTAGACCCAGCACTTAGTGGAAAAGATTTGACAATTTTAGAGTGCATTAGAAATGTAATTTTTCTTCCTGGCACTAAAGGAGTTTTGCCCGCCTTAACAGAGATGCGTGCGGCCAGACAACAGATTGCAATTGTGTTGGACGAGTACGGCGGTACCGATGGCATTGTTACTTTAGAAGACTTAGTTGAATGTCTAATTGGTGATATTCATGATGAATACGACGTTCCAGAGAGCGACCCACAGTCTCAAAACCAGAGTGGAGATTTTGAAGTCGATGGTCTAATTACTTTAGATGATTTCAAGGACGAAACAGATGTCGAATTACCAGAGGGACCTTATGAAACTTTAAGCGGCTTCGTCATGCATTTCTTAGGCCGCTTGCCTGTTGTACATGATGTAGTCCGCGTAAATGGTGCGCGAATAACTGTCCTAACTATGGAGGGCAAACGCGCTGGAAATTTATTAATTTCGCGGGATAGCAGTCAACCTAAAGAACTCTGGAAAGATAGGGCACATGAATAACTCTCGAAAACGAGTTCTCTCTGGCATTCAACCAACTGCTGATTCTTTCCATTTAGGTAATTATTTAGGTGCAGTAAAACAATGGGTTGCTTTACAAGAAACTCATGATGCGTTTTATTGCGTAGTGGACTTACATGCTTTAACGATTGAAACCGAACCAAAACTTTTTAGAAAACGGACGCTGCTTGCCGCAGCACAGTTAATTGCGCTTGGATTAGATCCAGAACGTTGCACGCTCTTTATCCAATCTCATGTTCATGAACATAACCAACTTGCTTGGGTTATGGAATGTTTAACGGGATTTGGTGAAGCAAGTCGAATGACCCAGTTTAAAGATAAATCGCAAAAATCTGGGTCAGATAGAACTGTGGTCGGACTATTCACTTATCCGATTTTGCAAGCTGCCGATATTCTGCTTTATCAACCACAGTATGTCCCAGTTGGTGAAGATCAACGTCAACATATAGAACTTACGCGTGATTTAAGCCAACGTTTTAATTCTAGATATGGTGAAACATTCGTATTGCCCGAGGCTTACATAATAAAAGGCTCTGCCAAAGTTAATGATTTACAAGATCCAACAGCAAAAATGAGTAAGTCTTCTGCTTCAGCTAATGGCGTAATTGACATCATGGATGCACCAGAAATAAATGCAAAGAAAATTAAGAGTTCGATTACTGATGCAGAACGTGAAATAAAGTTTGATGAGAAAAATAAGGCTGGAATCTCTAATTTACTTACGATTTATGCATCCTTGACTGGAAAGTCTATTTCAGAGAGTGAAGCTGATTTTGCTGGCAAAGGATATGGAGATTTTAAAGGCGCAGTTGCCGAGGTTGTAACCGAATACTTTGCACCAGTAAGAAAGCGAACCTTAGAGTTGCTAGAAGATGAAACCGGTCTGTTGAAATTACTTAAGACTGGAAGTGAAAAGGCTGAGGCAGTGGCTTCGCAAACGCTAACGAAAGTTTATGATGCAATGGGAGTAGTGCCGCGTGGCAAATAAGGAATTTAAATCCGAATCAGAAATTCCGTTTTCAGATAAGCCGCGCGAAATTCCTATGGAAAAAGCTGGCGAATATCCATTCACGCGTGGGATTTATGAAACTATGTATAAAAATAAACCATGGACGATGCGGCAGTACGCGGGTTTTGGTAGCGCAGATGAATCAAATAAGCGTTATAAAGAATTAGTTGCGGCCGGCACCGGGGGATTATCGGTTGCATTCGATTTACCAACCCAGATGGGTATGGATTCAGATGCACCTTTAGCGTTAGATGAAGTTGGCAAAGTTGGCGTAGCGATTGATTCGCTTGCAGACATGCGTCGTTTATTTGATGGGTTACCGCTAGATAAAATTTCTACATCAATGACTATTAACGCACCAGCCGCAATATTGTTATTGATGTACCAAATTATTGCTGAAGAGCGCGGCATCTCCGGTGCTGAATTGCAGGGCACTATCCAAAACGATGTTTTAAAAGAATATATAGCGCGTGGCACATATATTTTTCCACCAAACCCCTCACTGCGTTTGATCACAGATATTTTTAGTTACTGTCAAAAAGAATTACCAAAATGGAACACGATTTCAATTTCTGGTTACCACATCGGAGAGGCTGGCGCTACGCCGGTGCAAGAAATAGCTTTTACGCTAAGCGATGCAATTGCCTATGTTAAAGCTGCAATTACTGCCGGTTTAGATGTAGATGATTTTGCGCCTCGGCTCTCATTTTTCTTTGTATCGCGTACAACCCTCATTGAAGAAGTTGCTAAATTTAGAGCTGCCCGCCAAGTCTGGGCTCGAATTATGAAAGAAAAATTCGGCGCTAAATCTGAAAAATCTATGCAGTTGCGGTTTCATACTCAAACTGCTGGTGTGCAATTAACTGCGCAGCAACCGGAAGTTAATTTAGTTCGAGTAACCATTCAAGCTCTCGCCGCAACTTTAGGCGGCACCCAATCGCTCCATACGAATTCATTTGATGAAGCGCTGGCATTGCCTAGCGAAAAAGCTGCCAGGTTAGCGCTTCGAACTCAGCAAGTAATTGCAAATGAAACAGATATTACGAAAGTTGTCGATCCTTTTGCTGGTAGTTACGTAGTGGAAAATCTAACGGCAGATTTAGTTAAAGAGATTGAATCATTAATTGAAAAGATTGAAAGCATGGGTGGGGCAGTAACGGCGATTGAGAGCGGTTTCCAAAAACGGGAAATTGAAAATAGCGCATATAAAATATCGCAAGAGATTGATAAGAAAGAACGCACGGTGGTTGGCGTAAATGACTTTATAACTGCAAACGATGTAGCTCCAATTCTTCATAAATTAGATCCAGCCGTCGGTGATGATCAACGAAAGCGGTTAGCGCAACATCGTGCCGAACGGAACAATGCAGAAGTCGCAAATTCTTTGTCAGAGATTTCAAAAGTTGCGACCGGAACTGAAAATGTGATGGCGTCAATAAAATCAGCAATTATGGTGGGCGCAACAGTAGGAGAAATTTGCGATGCGCTTCGGAGCGTTTGGGGCGTATACCGATCCAGCGAAGCGTTTTAATCCAATGAGAATTCATCGCTTCTTGGCAGTAGTTTCGCTTGCGGCACTTTTAATTTCTCCAGTCAGAACAAATGCAGCTAGCACTGCACCAACTCCAGTGAAAATTGCAATTGCCCTTGAAGTAGGCGGAGTCGGCGACAATTCCTTTAATGATGCAGTGGTAAGTGCCACCAGGGCTGTTCAGAAAAAATATAAGATTGCAGATTCCTACATAAGGATTGTTCCGACTGACGGTACTGCCCCTGATCGTTTTTTTCGATTAAAATTCTTAGCAAAAGCCGGTTATAATTTAATCATTGCGATCGGTGCAGATTATGCACCAGCAATTCAAAGGGCTTCCATAGAATTTCCAGACGTACAATATGCGCTGGTTAATAGCGATGCGGTCGCAAGTATGAACGTTTCATGTTTAGTTTTCGACGATTCCGAAGCAGCTTTCTTGGCTGGAGTTGTTGCGGCAACATCAAGCAAAAGTGGCAAAGTAGCTTTTGTTAGCGATGCAAGTGAAATTCAGAAGAACTTTTACAATAGCTTTAGAGCCGGTGCGCGCTACGGAAATAATAAAGTTGCGACTCTTGCAATTTCATTTACAAACTCAACATTTGATTTGAACAATTCAATTGCTAATGGCGTCGATGTAATATATTCAACGCGGGTAGTTGATGGCGAGGTTTTCAATTTGATAAGTAAAGCGAACCTTAAGAAACATAAAGTTTGGTTGATTGCACAATCTCCAGATCAATATTATGCAAATCTGCTATCTGCAAAAAAAGATATTTTAGTATCACTTGATAAGCGGATTGATCGAGCAATTTCAGATGTAATGACATTGGCAATTACCGGTGGCTCAATCTTGGATATTGTCGATGACAGTAAATCTATTTATGGCCGGACCTATAACTTCAAGAATTCTGGTCTGAATTTGAGTTTTCGAAATCCCGTGACAGCCGCCACAAAAACTGCAGTAACTAGAGCTATCACTGAGATAAAGAGCGGTAAAGTTTCAACCAAAGGTTGAGTGTTTGCCAAGTTGTAATAATAAAAGCAAAGAACTCAAGCCATCTCTATCGGTAACCGCTATAGGGTGAGCCAACAAATTAATCCCGTAATTGAAGCCGTATTCGAAGCGGTTTTGATGGGATTCTCAGGAGGAATAAATTGAAGAAGTCACTATTTACCGGATTGGTTAAGGCTATTGCTGCAGTTGCTGCACTAACACTGCTTGCAAGTTGCTCTTCATCGTCAGACAGTGCAGCAAAAGTAAAAGCTTGCTTAGCTCTTGATACTGGTGGTGTTGATGACAAGTCATTCAACGCTTCAGCATGGGCTGGCGCACAAGCAGCACAAGATGCTGGCGCAGAGGTTAAATACCTTGCTGCAACTTCAGATGCAGATTACGCACCAAATATTAAGAAGCTGGTCGACGAGGGTTGCAACATTGTTATCGGTGTTGGTTTCTTAATTAATGGCGCAATTGTTGATGCTGCAAAAGCAAATCCAGATACCAAGTTCGCAATCGTTGACCAAGACGGTAAAGATCATGGTCCAGCTGGAGATCAATACCCAGGTGCAGTATTAGATAACCTTAAGGGAATTGAATTCGCAACTAACCAAGCAGCTTTCCAAGCTGGTTACCTTGCAGCTGGTTATTCAAAGACCGGCAAAGTTGCAACATACGGTGGTTTAAACATTCCACCAGTTAGCATCTTCATGGACGGCTTTGCTCGCGGCGTTGCTTACTACAACACTGTTAAGGGTAAGAAAGTTGTCGTACTTGGATGGGATGTTGCTAAGAAAGATGGCACATTCGTTGGCGGTTTCTCGGATCAAGCAAAAGCACTTCAGATCTCAAAGAATTTTGAGCAACAAGGTGCAGATGTGATTTTCCCAGTAGCTGGTGGCCTTGGTGCTGCAACAGCAAACCAATCAATGACTGGCAAGAAGTCTGTAACTATCTGGGTTGACTCAGATGGTTTCGTACAGGCTCCACAATTTGCTTCAGTACTTCTTACATCAGTTGTTAAAGGTGTCGGAACTTCGGTAACAGCAGTTATCCAAGATGTTATTGATGGCAACTTCTCTGCAACCAACTATCTAGGTACTTTGGAAAACCAAGGAACATTCTTGGCTCCGTACCATGATATGGAATCAACTGTTGATGCCGCATTGGCAGCAGAAGTTGAACAACTAGGTGCAGATATCACTTCTGGAAAAGTTGCAGTTTCCTAATCGGAATTAGCTAATTTCCTGAAGTAACTAAGCAGTAAAAATTAAGCTGGGCGGGTTTTTAACCCGCCCAGCTTAATTTCGTATAGGTTAGGTTTTAACAAAGCAAAGAATTGGAAAGGAAAAGCAAAAGTGTCAGTCGAATTGCGAAGCATCACCAAGAGATTTGGTGCGCTGATTGCAAACGATGGCATTGATTTGAAAGTTGAAACTGGGGAGATTCACGCAATCCTCGGTGAAAATGGCGCTGGTAAATCTACTTTGATGAACATACTTTATGGTCTGTTAGCACCAGATAGTGGTCAGATATTGGTAGATGACAAACCAATCACAATTTCTGAACCTAGCGATGCACTTGCTGCGGGAATTGGAATGGTGCACCAACATTTCATGCTGATACCTGTTTTCACAGTTGCGGAAAATATTGTGCTCGGTCATGAAAAAGTTAATGGTTTGGGAGTTTTAAACCTTGACCAAGCCAGAATTGAGATCGCTCGAATTTCTAAAGAATTCAATTTTGATGTGGACCCAGATGCCATTGTGGAAACATTGCCAGTTGGAATTCAACAACGAGTTGAAGTAATTAGGGCTTTGATTTATAAGGCAAAAGTATTGATATTGGATGAACCTACCGCAGTGCTTACCCCGCAAGAAACCGATGAATTGTTACAAGTGATGAAGAACTTAAAGAAACAAGGCACCTCAATAATTTTTATAACGCACAAATTGCGTGAAGTGAAAGAAGCTGCTGATCGAATCACAATTATTAGACGAGGCAAAGTAGTCGGTACGGCATTACCTTCAGCGACTCAAGAAGAATTAGCTTCACAGATGGTGGGACGTCCAGTAGATCTAACAATGGAAAAGAACCCAGCAAAAATAGGAAGAGACGTACTTTCAATTTCTAATCTTGTAGTAACAGAGAACACTGGTAGGGAGTTACTGCATAACGTTTCATTAGATGTTCGAGCCGGCGAGATTGTTGCGGTTGCTGGGGTGCAAGGAAATGGCCAGACTGAACTTGCGCGCGCTATCTTAAATTTAGAAGAACATGTCACTGGCAAAATTTTGATTGATGGCAATAATGTGGTTGGCGAATCTGTAAGGGGATCTTTGCATTCTGGTATTGCATTTATTCCGGAGTCTCGAGAATTAGATGGTCTGATCGGTTCATTTTCCATCGCGGAAAATCTCATTCTCGATACCTATGATTTAGCGCCAAATGCAACGGGCTTTTTAATGAGTCCAACTACGATAAAAAATGAAGCGGATAAGCGAATTGCGGAATTTGATATACGTAGCCAAAGCGCTGGCGAATTGGTCTCTTCACTTTCGGGTGGCAATAAACAAAAAGTAGTTTTAGCGCGCGAACTCTCGCGCCCGGTAAAAGTTGTCGTAGCATCGCAACCAACTCGTGGTTTAGATGTTGGCTCAATTGAGTTTGTACATGAAAAAATCGTACAAGAACGTGATGCCGGACGAGCTGTACTTCTATTTAGTACCGAACTTGATGAAGTTTTTGCACTTGCTGATCGAATTGCTGTCATGTATCGAGGAACTATTATCGACATAGTGCCAGCTTCAATCTCACGAAGTGACCTTGGCCTACTAATGGCCGGCATCAAACCAAAGGTTAATTCATGAGCAAAGTTAGAAACTATTTGGAAGACACTCTTCGTTCTATTGCATTGCCTTTTTTAGCATTCTTCTTAGCAATTTTTTCTGGCGGTCTTTTAATTGCATTTTCAGATCCTAAAATTTACAAACTTTGGAAAACGCCATTTCAGTTTCTCGGAACTGGCTTAGCATCAGCAGGTCATGCATATTTAGCGTTAATTCAAGGTTCTATTTTTGATGGCAACTTAACATCAAAGAACTTCCTGCTGGGTTTCTATCCGCTTTCGGAAACCTTCGTTGTAGCAGCGCCATTAATATTGACTGGACTTTCAGTAACGCTTGCATTTAGAGCGGGACTTTTCAATATTGGAGCGCAAGGTCAATTTATTTTCGGCGCAATCGGGGCGTCTTATGTTGGCTTTCATTTTAATTTACCGCCAGTAATTCATGCGCTTGCCGCAATTGTAAGTGCGATTATTTGTGCCGGCCTATGGGGTGGACTGGTTGGTTTCCTAAAAGCCCGCACTGGTGCACATGAAGTAATCGTGACAATTATGTTGAATTATATTTCGGTCTATTTTTTGCTTTGGTTATTGAGCACTCAAGCTTTCTTGCGAAAAGGTCGTCAAGATCCAATAGCACCACCTGTGAACGAAAACGCACGTCTGCCAAAGTTATTTGGTATGGATTACCGAATAAATTTGGGCATATTTGTTGCACTTGGAGTCGCATATTTAATTCACATATTGCTCACCAGAACAACTTGGGGATTCCAATTTAGATCTGTTGGCGCAAACACTCTTGCTGCTAAGACTGCCGGAATGTCGGTTCCATTTGTGATGACTTCAGTGATGGTAATTTGTGGCGCTCTTGCAGGCCTAGGCGGCGCGGTGCAGGTTCTTGGAAGTGAATATGCACTTACTGCTGGAGTAGCAGGTTCATTTGGTTTTGATGCGATCACAGTTGCACTATTAGGTAGAGCCAAACCATTGGGTACAGTTTTAGCGGCATTATTATTTGGCGCTCTTAGAGCTGGTGGGTTAACGATGCAAGCAAATACCACAACGCCTATCGACATAGTTTTAGTAATTCAGGCATTAGTAGTTCTATTTATTGCAGCTCCAGCAATGGTACGCGCAATATTTAGATTGAAAAACGTTAAATCTGGTTCCGATATGGCTGCGAAGGGTTGGAACGGATGAGCAAAATTTCTAAGTTAACTCCAATCCAAAAACGTCGCCAACGCGGTGCATTTAGCCTTCTGGTTTTATCTATCGCATCTTTAATTGGTTTTGGAGTACTACAAAAACAGAGCGCTCCTGTGACTTATAAATTTGTTTTAGAAAAAGAGTGGATTGCAATTAACGAATGGACCCTCGATTCTAGAACCGGTTCTTATGGCTTTAGCATGGCAGCCCTGGTTTTTTCAATTTTGGCAATAATCCAATTTCGACGAAATAAGAAAATCCAATTGTCGAGCGCTTTAGGTGGATTCGCAATCTTGATGTCTTTCTTATGTTGGGCCGCAAGTGGAAAAATGATTCCATTTACTGGGCTATTGCAAGGTGCGCTATTGCTATCAGTCCCACTTATTTTCGGCGCCATGGCCGGCGTACTTTGTGAACGCTCTGGCGTAATCAACATTGCTATTGAAGGTCAATTACTTGCAGGCGCCTTTGCAGCTGGAGTTGTGGCCAGCTTGACCCAAAACACCACTTGGGGCTTGATTGTTGCGCCATTGGCTGGGGCTCTAATTTCCCTGATCTTGGCTGTTTTTGCGATTAAGTTCGCAATCGATCAAGTCATTCTTGGCTTTGTTATCAACGTTCTTGTAATTGGCATGACTAATTTCTTATATAAAAAGCTCTTGATCCCTTATCAAAACACCTGGAATTCTGGACCAATTCTCACTCCAATTAAAATTCCAGTATTAAGCAAAATTCCACTGCTTGGCCCGATTTTTTTTAATCAAACAATAATTGTTTATTTAATGTATTTGATAGTTGCGGTCATACACCTTTCGCTCTTCAAAACTCGTTGGGGGCTTAGAACTCGAGCAGTAGGCGAACATCCAACTGCTGCTGATTCCGTGGGTATCAAAGTTAATAATTTGCGATTCCGAAATGTTATTTTTGCAGGTTTAGTCGCCGGACTCGGCGGCGCATATTTCACAGTCGGTGCGGTCGGTGCTTTCGGAAAAGAGATGACTGCTGGAAAAGGCTTTATCGCTTTGGCTGCGCTAATTTTTGGAAGATGGAGTCCGTTAGGTGCAGTTATGGCAGCGCTCTTATTTGGCTTTGCTGATAACTTGCAAGGAATCCTTTCAATCACGGGCACACCAATACCAAGTGAATTTATGCTAATGGCACCATACATTGCCACCATAATTGCAGTAACGGGATTTGTAGGTAGAGTCCGCGCTCCCGCCGCTGATGGCATTCCATATAACCGAGGCGGCTCTCACTAATGGATATTAATTGGCAGGTACTTCACGATGAAGCAAAGCGAGTGATGAAACTTTCATATTCACCTTATTCTAAATTCCCAGTAGGAGTTGCCGGCTTAGTAAGTGATGGTCGAATAATTAGTGGTTGCAATGTCGAAAATGCTAGTTATGGCTTAACGCTTTGCGCTGAATGCAGCATGATTTCAAATTTAGCAATGACTGGCGGCGGGCGATTAGTTGCAGCGCTCTGCGTAGATGGAAATGGTAATTATTTATCGCCATGCGGTCGGTGTCGCCAACTGCTTTTCGAACATGGTGGTCCAAATATGCAATTAATGACGCCTGAGGGTCCGCAACCAATGTCACTTATGTTGCCTTGGGGATTTGGCCCAGAAGACTTATCAAAGTGAACGAACCATTTGCTGCCGTAGAAATAATCGCTGCTAAACGCGATCGCGGTGTTTTGACTGACTCACAGATCGATTGGGTAATTGATGCATATACCCGTGGTGCGGTTGCGGATGAACAGATGTCCGCCCTGTTAATGGCAATTTTATTAAACGGAATGAGCAGCCACGAGATTTCACGTTGGACTGATGCGATGATTAAAAGCGGCGAACGAATGTCATGGTCGAAACTTTCAATACCCACAGTCGATAAACATTCAACTGGAGGTGTCGGTGACAAAATTACATTGCCGCTTGCGCCATTAGTTGCAGCTTGCGGCGCAGCTGTTCCACAATTATCTGGCCGCGGACTTGGCCACACTGGTGGCACACTTGATAAACTCGAATCGATTCCTGGTTGGCGCGCATCATTATCTAGTGAAGAGATGTTAAAAGTTTTGCAAGAATGTGGCGCTGTAATTTGCGCGGCTGGTGCCGGATTAGCGCCAGCAGATAAGAAACTTTACGCACTTCGCGATGTAACTGGAACGGTGCCTGCAATACCATTGATTGCTTCTTCAATCATGAGCAAGAAAATTGCAGAGGGAACTAGTGCGCTGGTTTTGGATGTCAAAACTGGAAGTGGCGCATTTATGTCTGATCCAGAGCAAGCAAAATTATTAGCACGCACCATGGTTGATTTAGGTGTACGTGCCGGAGTGAAAACTCGCGCGCTAGTAACTGCAATGGATGTACCGCTTGGTTTAACAGCTGGAAATGCCTTAGAAGTTAGGGAGTCAATTGAAGTTTTGGCTGGTGGTGGCCCAACCGATGTAGTGGAGTTAACGCTGATTTTAGCTCGCGAAATGTTGGAATTAGCTGGCGTAACTGGCAAAGATCCAGCGATTGCGCTGAAAGATGGTAGCGCGATGGATCATTGGCGGCGCATGATTAAAGCGCAAGGTGGCGATCCAGATGCCAAATTACCAACTGCCAAAGAATCGCAACAAGTATTTGCTCAAAATGATGGACTGCTAACCAGAATGGATGCGATGAAAGTAGGTGTATCTGCTTGGTTATTAGGTGCGGGTAGGTCACGGCAAGGCGAAAAAGTTCAAGCAGGCGCCGGAATAGAAATGCATGTAAAGCCTGGTGAAATGGTTAAGAAAGGCGCGCCGATATTTACGCTCCATTCCGATGAACCTGCAAGGTTTGCGCGATCCATAGCTGAACTTGATGGCGCAGTTTCGATTTCTACTTCTAATGAAAAGGTGGAACGATTACCTTTAATAGTTGCGCGGATCGAATAAATTAAAGAGGAATTATAAATGTCGTTGCAAAATGTTCCAACAAAGGAACAAGTTAAGAAGGTTCCAAAAGCGCTCTTGCACGATCATTTAGATGGCGGATTACGTCCGGAAACAATTATTGAAATTGCAGAGAAAATTGGCTATAAAAAACTTCCAACAGAGGATCCGGCAAAACTTGCGGATTGGTTTCAAGAATCCTGTGACTCAGGATCGCTCGTTCGATACTTAGAGACTTTTGCGCACACTATTGCAGTAATGCAGACTCGCGAAGGAATTATGCAAGTAGCACGCGAATGTGCAATTGATCTTGCTAGAGATGGTGTGGTTTACGCCGAAGTCCGCGGCGCGCCAGAACTTTTTACAGAACAAGGGCTAACTTTGAATCAAGTTGTTGAAGCTACAACCGAAGGTTATAAAGAAGGAATGGCGGAAGCAAAACGAGAAGGTAATACGATTCGAGTCGAATCTATTCTCTGTGGTATGCGCCAAAATAATCGCTCCCAAGAAACTGCAGAAGCCGTTATTAAATATCGCGACCAAGGCGTAGTTGGGTTTGATATTGCTGGACCAGAAGATGGTTTTCCACCAACGAATCAATTAGATACATTCGAATATTTACGGAAAGAAAATGCGCATTTCACAATTCATGCTGGTGAGGCTTATGGATTGCCATCAATTTGGGAAGCGATCCAACATTGCGGAGCCGAACGTTTAGGCCATGGCGTACGAATAATTGATGATATTGATTTTTCTGGCGCCACACCTAAGTTAGGGCGGTTAGCTTCATATGTAAGAGACCGTCGAATTCCGCTAGAACTTTGTCCAACCTCAAACTTACAAACAGGTGCTGCAAAGACCATTGCTGAGCATCCAATTGGAGTATTAGCTAAATTGCGGTTTCGGATCACAGTCAATACCGATAACCGTTTAATGTCTCGCACGTCAATGAGTCACGAGATGAATGAATTAGTAAACGCATTTGGTTGGAATTTTGCTGATTTACAACGGGTAACTGTTAATGCAATGAAAAGCGCATTCATCCCGTTCGAAGAGCGATTAGCAATTATTGAATCTGTTATTAAACCTAGTTACGCAAGGATTGCCAGCGAGTAATCAAAATCCGATTGGGTGCCAGACCGTTTTATTTTCCATAAAAGCTAACATCCGGTGTGGCGTTGGGGTTTTGCTAAATCTATGAATTCGCTTTAAGTTTTCAGATCCAGCAATCCTAAGTTCTGCTTCAATCTTCGAATCTGCCCCAGATATATCTAAGCCATCGATTTCCATATGAGAAGCAAGCCAAGGCGCTAATTCAGAAACTTTTCCAGTTAATATATTTAAAACACCAGCAGGTAAATCACTAGTTGCTAGCGCTTCACTAAGAGTTATGGCGGGGAGTGGTCGCTTTTCGCTTGCAATTACAACTGCAGTATTTCCGGTTGCAATTACTGGCGCAATCGCCGCAACTAATCCAAGTAAAGATTCTTTCTGATCTGAAATAATTCCAATTACGCCAAGCTCTTCTGGAGTTGTAAAGTTGTAATATGGACCAGCAATTGGATTGGTAGCGCCAGCAATTGTAGAAATCTTGTCACACCATCCGGCGTACCAAACCCACAAATCAATTGCCTGATCAACTTGAACTTGGGCAGCCTTTGATGTCACACCCTCTAAGGCGATAATCTCTGCAACAAATTGTTCGCGTCGGCCTTCCATAATTTCAGCTACTCGGTAGAGAATTTGGCCACGATTAAAGGCCGTTGCAACGCTCCACCCCGAAAGCGCTGACTTTGCGGCAGTAACGCAATCCCTTAAATCTTTACGTGAAGCTAACGCAGGGTTAGCAATAAATTTTCCGTTAGCGCCGTTAATTTCATAACTACGACCAGATTCACTTCTAGGAAATTGGCCGCCAATAAATAATTTATAGGTTTTCTTTACATCGATGCGGCTCATTTTGCGCCTTTCAAATATGCAGCAAGTCCATGGCGTCCGCCTTCGCGACCCCAACCAGATTCTTTATAACCGCCAAATGGCGAAGCTGGATCAAATTTATTAAATGTATTAGCCCAAATCACACCGGCTTTCAGCGCTTTGCTAGCCCAAAGTATTCTGGAACCTTTCTCACTCCAAACACCAGCCGATAGCCCATATGGCGTGTTATTCGCTTTTTCAATTGCTTCTTGTGGTGTTCGAAAAGTTAAGATCGAAAGCACTGGTCCAAATATTTCTTCACGCGCGATTCTGTGGGATTGTGATACACCAGTAAAAATTGTTGGAGCAAACCAGAATCCTTTGCTTGGCAGGGCACAATCTGGGCTCCATCTAAACGCACCTTCAGTATCACCAGATAGCGAAAGTTCCTTGATTCTAGCTAATTGTGCGGCAGAGTTTATCGCACCCAGATCTGTATTTTTATCGAGTGGGTCGCCAACTCGAATTAGCGACATCCTTCGCTTCAACTTTTCCAATAGCTCATCATAAATATTTTCTTGAACGATAAGCCTAGAACCAGCGCAACAAACGTGGCCTTGATTAAAAAATATTCCGTTTACAATTCCTTCAACTGCTTGATCAATCGGCGCATCGTCAAAGACAATATTCGCTGCCTTGCCACCTAACTCAAGAGTGGCACTCTTGCCGCTAATCGCAATTGATTTTGCAATCAATTTTCCAACTTCAGTCGAACCCGTAAATGCAATTTTGTCGATACCAGGATGATTGACTAACGCAGCTCCAGTTGTGCCATCTCCAGTAATGATATTTACAACCCCAGCCGGCAAATCTGCTTGTTGACAGACCTCCGCAAATAAGAGCGCAGTTAATGGCGTGGTTTCAGCAGGTTTTAAAACTATGGTATTTCCAGTAGCAAGCGCTGGCGCAATTTTCCAAGCCAACATCAAAAGCGGAAAGTTCCATGGAATTATTTGACCAACGACACCATGTGGTTTTGGATTATTTCCAAGACCCGCATAATCCAATTTGTCGGCCCATCCAGCGTGATAAAAGAAATGTGCTGCAGCGAGCGGTACATCAACATCACGAGATTCTCTAATTGGTTTTCCATTGTCTAGCGTTTCTAATACCGCAAACTCTCGAGCTCGTTCTTGCATGATTCGCGCAATCCGAAATAAGTATTTACCGCGTTCTTTCGGTGGCATTTTTGACCAGATTTTTGTGTAGGCAGCGCGCGCAGCTTTCACTGCCCGATCCACATCACTCTCACTTGCTTGACTAATCTTGCTTAAAACTTCTTCGTTAGCAGGATTAATTGTTGCAAATTTATCTTTGGTTTTAGGCTCTACCCAAATACCGTTAATGAACAAGCCATATTGCGACTTTATTGAAACGACCGAGCGCGATTCCGGCGCTGGCGCATATTCGAAAGGGTGCTTATCCATGGTTTGGCTACCTTATTTCACTATCAGTCTAAAGTCACGTAATTAGAACCCGAGTAATAACCAGATGCTACTTTCATCCGTTGCATCAATAAATCATTTAATAGCGCACTTGCACCAATTCTGAAAAGTTGTGGGTTGAGCCATTCTGGACCTGCAATTTCATTAACTAAAACTAATTGCTTGATTGCATCCTTTGTGGTTCGGATGCCACCCGCAGCTTTCACGCCAATGCGCATTCCGGTTTTTTGGTAATAGTCGCGCACTGCTTCGAGCATTACTAACACAACTGGTGGGGTAGCGGCGGGAGTGATTTTTCCCGTACTAGTTTTAATAAAATCAGCACCAGCTAGCATCGCTATATATGAGGCTTTTCGAACATTATCGTAAGTAACTAATTCGCCAGTCTCCAAAATAACTTTTAAATGTGCACGATTCCCGCAGATTTCCTTTATTGCTTTAATTTCATCGAAAACCAATCCCAATTTGCCAGAGAGAAAAGCGCCTCGGTCTATCACCATATCTATTTCAGTTGCGCCATCAGAAATTGCATCTTCAGTATCTCGAAGTTTAACTTTCATAGAGGCGCGACCTGATGGAAAAGCGGTGGTGACTGCTGCAACTGGAATATGCGAACCACCATTCATATTTAAGCTTTCGCGCGCAACGCGTACAAGATCGTTATAAACGCAGACTGCACCAACACTTGGAACTGTAAAATCATTTGGATCTGGATGGACAGCTTTTGCACAGATCGCCCGAACTTTGCCATCCGTATCTGCGCCTTCTAACGTAGTTAAATCCACCATCTTTATTGCCATATCGATCGCCCAAGATTTACTCGAAGTTTTTATGCTTCTAGTTCCTAATGTGGCAGCTCGTTGATCAACGCCAACTTTGTCAACTCCGGCGAGTGTTTCCAGAAATTTCCGAAGCGATGCTTCAGTTCCATCAATCAACGTAGCCATATGGTTAGCCTACTAATAGTTTCGTTAAAGCGTCACGTAAAATCTCCACTTTGGAATCTGCTTTCAGTCTTGCTGTACTTATTGGGCCAACTTCTACAACTTCAATGTAACATTTAATTTTAGGTTCAGTTCCACTCGGCCTTATTATGATTCTGATGCCTTCGCCAAGCCAAAATCTAATTCCGTCGGTTGGCGGGAGATTGTTTGTTGGGTGGGATAAGTCGCTGAAATTATCAACTTTGTAACCCGCTATTTCTTCAGGAGTTTGATTTCGGAATAAATCCATAATTTGGGAAATCTTTTTTAAATCAGTAACGCGAAGTGAAATTTGTGAAGTTGCGTGATATCCATATTTTCCCCAAATTTGGGCTAAATATTCGGCTAATGACATACTGTTTGCAGCTAAGTTACTAGCAATTTCTACTATTTTTAGCGCTGCGCTAATGCCGTCTTTATCGTTTACGGATTTTGAGTCAACACAATATCCAAGGGCTTCTTCATATCCAAAAGCCAAGTTAGGAATTTTCGCCAGCCATTTAAAACCAGTTAAAGTTTCAACAAAGTTTAATGAATAACTATTTGCTATTTTACTCAGGATTGAGGAAGAAACGATTGAGTTAGCAAATGTTCCAGTTGCGCCTTTGCTTCCTATGTATTCTCCAAATATCGCGCCAACTTCATCGCCGCGCAACATTCGCCAATTTTCACCATCTTTAATGGCAACTGCACATCGATCAGCATCTGGATCGTTGGCAATTACTAAGTCCGCATCAAATTTGCGCGCCGTTTCTAAGGCTAAATCAATGGCACCAACTTCTTCTGGATTTGGAAAAGGTACAGTTGGAAAATCTGGATCTGGCTCAGCTTGGGCAGATACTAGGATTGGCGCAGCAAATCCAGCTTTTTCAAATACTGAAACTAAAGTTCTCGTGCCTACTCCGTGTAATGCGGTATATACCACTTTGAGAGTTTTGCTTGGCTTTGCAATTTGCGATGTTCTGCCTATATATTTTAAAACAATCGATTCATCTAATGTTTTCCAGTTACTAGATCTTGGAATTACTTTTAGCGAGTTAATTTTTGCAATTTCTTGAGATATTGCAAGATCGGATGGGTTAATAATCTGAGATCCGGAATAATTTATGCCATTGACGACGCCACCTAAATAAACTTTATATCCATTATCTTGTGCTGGGTTATGGCTAGCTGTAATCATCACGCCAACGTTGACCTCTAATTCATTTACTGCAAAAGCTAATACAGGAGTTGGAAGCGGACGAGGCAGAACTAAAACTTTAAATCCAGCACCGGCCATAATTTCTGCTGTGTCATTTGTGAAATCTTCAGATCCATACCTGGCATCTCGGCCGATAACAATGGAATCCAGACCAGAGGATTTCATAAATTCTGCAAGCCCTGCAGCAGTTCTGCCTACGACCGCACGATTCATCCGACTTGGTCCGGGTCCAAGCGCGCCTCTAATTCCAGCGGTTCCAAACTCTAAAAATCCAGCGAAGCAAAGTCTTAGCTCAGATTCGTTTTCAGTATCTAAATAGCGTTGCAATAATTCAGCGGTTTTAATATCTGGATCATCTTCGATCCAAGCAGTTACAGAAGCTCGAAGTTCGTTATCAATCACTTTTACAACTTATGAATAAGTTTCGAAAGCAGAGTTCCCATTCGGTCGGCAGCAGCTTTTCCAGCAGCCATCACTTCTTCATGGTTAAGTTTTTCACCAGTCATACCAGCCGCTGCATTTGTTACCAGCGAGATTCCAGCTACTTCTGCGCCAAGAGCATGTGCAGCAATTGCCTCAGGCACAGTGGACATTCCAACTAAATCCGCACCCATAGTTCGCATCATCCGAATCTCAGCTGGAGTTTCGTAAGTTGGGCCGCGCCAATGGACATATACGCCCTCCACTAACGATGCGTCTTCAACTTTTATCAAATTTCTAATCCTTGCGCTATATAAATCAGTCAAATCTACAAAAGTTGCGCCAGTAAGTGGGCTAACTCCAGTAAGTGAAATATGGTCTTTAATGATCACTGGTTGCCCAACTTTGAAGTTGGCATTAATTCCACCGCAAGCATTTGTAAGAATGACGGTTTTACATCCTGCTTTTACTGCAGTACGAACGCCATGCACTACTGGTTCAATTCCTTTACCTTCGTATAAGTGAGTTCTGCCAAGAAAAACTAACGCATGAATTACGCCATTAATTCCTTCGATGTCATAAGAACGAACCAATCCACCATGACCGGCAACTGTTGGTGCAGGAAATCCTGGTAAATCAGTAACTGGAAATTCGTGGGTGGGAGTTCCTAGTGCATCAGCTGCAGAAACCCAACCGGAACCCATTACTAACGCAACATCATGCGAAAGTTTTCCAGTCTTATTTTTTAGCGCTAGCGCTGCACTTTCAGCGGCACCCATAGGGTCGGAGTAGATATCTATCACGCCCAAACCTTACCGCTTCGCCTTCTGGATAACCTAGGCTAAGCAGAAGTTAATGCGAGTAGTCGCAGAACGGAAGTGTAGGTTGGCTACGGACCCTGGCATAGATGGATTAATTTCTATAGCTATTTCTAAGGTTAATGAATTACTTATTTCATCAGAAGCTAATCGCTCTCGTAAAGATATTGGAAATCGAAAACGTTTTGCTCGGTTATTACGCGAACCGACTGCCATCGCGGTAACTATGGGGCTAACTGATGAAGTTATGCGAATTGCAAACCCAAATCGCGCTGCAAAATCCTTTAGAACTGTTTCTAAAGATGCCACAATTTCAGGACTGGGTTTAATTGATTATTTAGGAATTAAAATAGCGATTCTCGGTTCACTTCTATTCCCGAAGTTAGTTATGAAGGCAGTACGTGGTCGCGTTGAGTTTGCCTCTAACGGAATAATTCTGCCCGCTGAAAAAAAGGAACTCTCGTCGCATATTTCAAAGAGATCTAATGAAAGCGCTCGATTAAATATCAATGTACTTGGTGAAGCGGTTCTAGGAGATGGTGAAGCGACTGAACGATTTAACTCAGTTATTGAAATGATTCGTCGACCCGAAGCAAATTATGCATCTGTAAAGATTTCTTCGATAGTTAGCCAATTAATTACAATTGACCATAATGGATCAGTAGCTCGAGTGTTGGATCGGCTAAGAATTTTGTACCGAGAAGCGAAACTAAATCACACCTTTATTAACCTGGATATGGAGGAGTATCGGGATTTAGCAATTACGGTAGAAGTTTTTAAAACACTATTAGATGAAGCAGAATTTGAAAGTCTAAACGCCGGAATTGTGCTCCAGGCATATTTGCCAGAATCGCATCATTATCTTGCAGAATTAATCGAATGGAGCCGGAAGCGAAATCTTCGAAGCGGCGGCAGCATTAAAATTCGCATTGTAAAAGGCGCTAACTTGGCGATGGAGAAAGCTGAAGCCGAATTACATGGTTGGACGCCAGCGCCTTATGCGACGAAGTCAGATGTAGATGCCAGTTATACCCGGCTAATAGATATAGCGCTACGACCAGAAAATGCAAAAGCGGTACGTATTGGAATTGCTAGCCATAATCTTTTTCATATTGCTTGGGCTATCGAAGTTGCTAATTCTCGCGGCGTAATGGGCCAACTTGATATAGAAATGTTGGAAGGAATGGCGAATGCTGAAGCGCTATCGATAGCAAAAGTAATGGGCTCTGTGCTGCTCTACACCCCAGTTACTCGCAAAGCTGATTTTCCGAGCGCAGTTGCATACTTAGTAAGGCGATTGGATGAAAATACTTCGTTAGAAAATTACTTACGTGCTTCATTTGATATGAAAATTGATAGTCCTAATTATTTAGATCAAAAGAGCAGGTTTGAAAAATCTGTAATGGAGCGCCATAAGATATCAACTTCATCTAGACGTCACTCTGATATTACAATCACTCATACTGGCGAATTCGCCAATGCAAGTGACGGCGATTTAACAAATCCAACTTTACGTGCAGCACTTGTTACGGAATACGCGAAGGTTGCAAATGGAATCGATCAAATTATTCCAATAGTGATTAATGGCGAGGAGATAATTAATCAGAATTTAGAATTTGGATTAGATCCAAATAAGAACGGCGAAGCTTGGTATAAATACTCGGTTATAAATACTGAAAATGTCGATCGTGCAATACAAAACGCTAACCAAGCATTAGCAAGTTGGGAAGCAATCAATGCCTCTGGACGGGCAGCGCTCTTGTATAACTCAGCTAAGTTAATGGAATCATCTCGCGCCAGAACTATTGCAATAATGGCGCGAGATGCCGGCAAAACTGTGAGTGAAGCTGATCCGGAAGTAAGTGAAGCCATTGATTTTGCTAATTATTATGCCGATTCAGCGCTCAAAATGCCTAAAGGCTCTGAGCCACTTGGCACAGTATTAATTGTGCCACCATGGAATTTTCCTTATGCAATTCCAATCGGTGGTATCTGCGCTGCGCTTGCCGCTGGAAACACTGTGATTTTAAAGCCTGCACCAGAGAGTGTTGCTACTGCTTGGGAAATTGTGCAACAACTTTGGGCTGGCGGAATTCCAAAAAATGTACTGCAATTCTTACCTTCCCGAGATGATGAAGTTGGTAAATACTTAATTTCTCACCCTGGAATTTCTGGGTTAATACTCACTGGAGCGTTTGCAACAGCTGAACTATTTTTATCTTGGAAACCAGATTTAAATTTGATGGCAGAAACAAGCGGGAAGAATTCTATGTTGATTTCGGCAAGCGCTGATATCGATAGCGCTGTAAAAGATTTAGTCCAGTCAGCTTTTGGTCACGCTGGGCAAAAATGTAGTGCAGCTAGTTTAGGGATAGTAGATTCAACAATTCTAAAAAATCCAGCATTCCTTAAACAGTTAAAAGATGCAGTTGAAAGTTTAAGCGTTGGCTCCGGAGTAAGTTATTCAACAACGATGGGGCCAATAATTCGCCAACCTGAGTCGGGGCTGTTGCGCGCTCTTACAGTTTTAGAAGCTGGTGAATCTTGGTTAGTTAAACCTCGACAATTAGATATCGCAGGATATATCTGGTCACCTGGTGTGAAACTTGGCGTGACGGCTAATTCATGGAGCCATAAAAATGAATGGTTTGGACCAGTTTTGGGAATTATGGAAGCGCCAGATTTTTTAACTGCACTTAAATTGCAAAACGCGGTTGAGTTTGGGCTAACTTCTGGAATCCATTCGTTAGATACTGCAGAGTGCGAAACTTGGATTGCTGGCATAGAAGCTGGAAATCTCTATGTAAATCGGGGGATAACTGGAGCCATTGTGAATCGCCAACCATTTGGAGGTTGGAAGCGCAGCAGCGTTGGCGCAACTGCGAAAGCTGGTGGCCCAAATTATTTATCCCAGCTCAGAAATTGGGAGAATTTTCAAAATTTGTCCACGCTCGAAGAGAGTTCGATTCGATGGTGGGAGAGCGCTGGAAACTTCGCAATTGATCGCGCTGGGTTACAGGTGGAACGAAACTACCAAAGATATTGCAAATTTAACTCAGAAATTTTACTCCAAATTGACGAAGGATTTTCAAAAGAGTTATTAGAAGCGATTGATTGGATATCAAAAACTTTTAAAATTTCCATAAAAATTAACAAAACAAATTCCATCACAGAATTAATTTCGCAGATTAAGAGTGGTTCGTTATCGGTTGGCAAAGTGCGATGGCTTTCAAAAATGACACCACCAGTTGCTGAATTTCTAGCTCTTGGTATTACAGTTGATCATCGGCCAATTACTAGTATTGGAGAGATTGAAATGCCTAGGTGGTTTAGAGAACAGAGCATCGCCATTACTAATCACCGTTATGGAAACGTTGGAGCAGGTCCTAAGCCAACCTTGCCAAATCAGCTAAATAATCGTTAGGTGCGCCGGCGGTTTTTGCTGCCTCATACATTATTTCAAAATATCGTGAACTTGGTTTTCCACCTTCGTAAGAATTCAGGACATACAAATAGACCAGTGAAGTACCTTCTAGCGTTTCAACTCTCAATCTAATTTTACGATATAGATTAGTATCCACACCTTCCCATTGGTCAAGTGACTTTTCGTCATCTTTTGTTAAATCATAAATTGAAACGAAGACATGGTTATTGGGATCTTCAACTATTGTGGCAACTGCGCCTTCCCAGCCAATTTCTTCACCACCAAAAGTGATTCGCCATCCTTCGAGCCAACCATTTCCACGGTGCGGTGAATGCGGTGCCCGCTTAAGCATTTGCTGGGGATCCAAGTTTGATCCATAAGCTGCATAAAGCGTCATCTCTATATTTAATTATCTAATATGTTACAGAGCTTGCTACCACTTGTAATAGTTTCGCCAATATTGGCTGAAATATCAGTAATTTTGCCGGCTTTGTGAGCAGTAAGTGGTTGTTCCATTTTCATGGCTTCTAATACAAAAATTAGATCTCCTACTTCAACAAGATCTCCTTCTGATACTGCAATTTTTACAACAGTTCCTTGCATTGGGCTAGTTAGCGCATCGCCTGTAACTATGCCAGTGACGCCACCTTTTGCACGATGGCGCTTATGCTTTGATTCGTTTGGATGTAATACGACTTCAAATCTTTTTCCATTAACTTCAGCGAGAAAGATTTCTGGTTTGGTTGCGTTAGCCGCCCCACTAGCGCCACCCTGAAACATTGGAATTTCGTTTTTAAATTCGGTTTCAATATAACTTGTGTACACCTTAAAATCTTTTGCAAAGGCTGGATCCTCCACAATTGCGCGATGGAACGGCAAGGCTGTTGCTAATCCTTCTACTTGGAACTCCGCTAGTGCTCGTTTCGCTCGGGAGATTGCTTCCGCTCTAGTTGCTCCAGTCACAATAAGTTTTGCTAAAAGTGAATCAAAGTTTCCGCCAATAACATCGCCCGTCGTAAAGCCCGCATCTACTCGAACGCCCGGCCCGCTAGGTGCCTGCCATTTTGTAATAGTTCCAGGCGCAGGCAAGAAAGATCGACCAGGATCTTCACCATTTATTCTAAATTCAATTGAGTGGCCACGAACTATTGGATCCTCGTTCTTAATTTTTTCACCCATAGCAATTCTGAATTGTTCTCTAACTAAATCTATGCCAGCAACTTCTTCACTGACTGGATGTTCTACTTGTAGCCGAGTATTAACTTCCAAGAAGGAAATGGTGCCATCGATACCGACTAGAAATTCGCAAGTACCAGCCCCAACATAACCAGCTTCTTTCATGATCGCTTTACTGGAACGATAAAGTTCAGCATTTTGCGCATCAGATAAGAACGGAGCCGGCGCCTCTTCAACTAATTTCTGGTGGCGACGCTGCAACGAGCAATCTCTTGTGCTTACAACCATGGCATTTCCATGTTTATCAACTAATACTTGAGTTTCAACGTGTCGTGGTTTATCTAGATAGCGTTCAACAAAACATTCACCTCGACCAAAGCCACTGATGGCTTCTCGAACAGCAGATGCAAATAATTCTGGAATTTCTTCAATCGAGCGAGCCACTTTTAATCCACGACCGCCACCACCGTGTGCAGCTTTAATGGCAACTGGGAGACCATGTTCTTTAGCAAATGCAATTACTTCATCAGCGGAATCAACTGGGTCGGATGTTCCAGCAACTTGCGGTGCACCAACTTTGGCAGCAATCTTACGAGCTGAAACTTTATCGCCAAGCGCTCTAATAGCAGCAGGTGGTGGTCCAATCCAAATTAATCCGGCAGCAATTACTGCTTCAGCAAAGTCGGCGTTCTCCGATAAAAAACCGTATCCGGGATGGACGGCATCAGCTTCAGATTTCTTTGCAATTTCAATTATTTTAGGAATATTCAAATATGTTTGTGCGCCAGTTATGCCATTTAATGCAAAAGCTTCATCAGCAAATTGAACATGCAATGCATTTTTATCTTCATCAGAATATACGGCAATACTTTTTAAACCATGATCTTTGCAAGCTCTTGCTACCCGTACCGCAATTTCGCCGCGGTTAGCGATTAAAACGGATTTCATCAAATTGTTATTTCAGATTGCAGCGGAGTGGAATTTGCAATAGTAAACCAGTTATATCCAAGGTGATTAATTGTTTTACGAAGTAATGGAAGTGATAATCCAATAACGTTACTAGTCTCACCTTCGATGCGTTCGATAAATGGCGCACTCAAACCATCTAACGTAAAACCACCAGCAACATGAAGAGGTTCACCGGTAGCTACATAATCTTCGATTTCTCGATCAGACATTTCGGAGAAGAAAACTTTAGTTGAGGCTATATCTGAGATTTCGATTCCTTTGACAGTATCAATAAAGCAGTGTCCGGTATGTAAAACACCTGATTTACCACGCAATTCTTTACATCTTGCGATTGCGTTTTCTGGAGTTATTGGTTTTCCTAATGATTGTCCGTTGAACTCAAAAGTTGAGTCACATCCAATTATGATCGAGCTTTCGCTTACCGATGCTTTAACGGTATGTGCTTTAACAATTGCAAGTGCAAGTACTAATTCAGCTGGAGTTAGGTTTTGATATTCTGGAAGCTCTTCATCAACGCCGCTAACTATGATTTCTGGATTTATACCAACTGAATTTAGCAATCTTCGACGTGATGGTGAGGCTGATGCCAAGATTATTTTCATCGCTACTTTCCGATAACTTTTCTACGATTCTTGACCAGCTCGCTACGAAGTTGAGGTTTACCCCAGCTACTACGCCTAATTACCGGTGCAGACTTTCGAGCCTTCAATGCGCTCTCGATTGCACTTATTTCATCCGCATTCGGGGTGCCCTTAGTAATGGTGAAGTTCATATTAGATTTATTCCTAAAGTGGAATATTTCCATGCTTTCTTGCTGGCAAAATATCGCGCTTGTTTCGAAGCGTGCGCAGAGCTTTAGTTATATAGCTTCTTGTCTGATTAGGTTCTATTACAGCATCAATAAATCCTCGTTCAGCAGCTAAATACGGATTAGCCAAAGTATCTTCATAATTAGTGATTAATTCTTTGCGCAAAATTTCTGCATTTTTGGCTTCACTTAATTCTTTTCGGTAAAGAATGTTAACTGCACCTTGCGCTCCCATTACAGCGATTTGAGCAGTAGGCCAGGCGAGATTTATATCGGCACCTAAATGTTTTGATCCCATCACATCGTAAGCTCCACCATAAGCTTTTCGAGTAATTAAAGTAACCATCGGAACGGATGCTTCACCGTAGGCATAAAGTAACTTTGCGCCGCGTCGGATGATGCCGTTCCATTCTTGATCTGTGCCAGGTAAGAATCCAGGCACATCTACTAGCGTGATAATTGGGATTCCATAGGCATCGCATGTGCGAACAAACCGTGCTGCTTTTTCACTGGCATCAATATTAAGGGTTCCAGCAAGTTGTAATGGTTGGTTTGCCACAACTCCTACGGAGCGACCTTCCACTCTGCCAAAACCAACAACGATATTTGGTGCAAATAGTGATTGGACTTCCAAGAATTCAGATTCATCTAAAATAGCTTCTATAACTTTTTTAATATCGTAAGGTTGATTTGGGCTATCTGGAATTAATTGGTCTAACGATTTATCAAGAGTTGTAATGTTATCGCTTTCTGTAGCATCTAAAATTGGAGCTTCATCCATATTGTTACTTGGTAAATAGGAGAGCAAAGCTTTTACATAATCAATTGCGTCATCTTCACTCTCTGCTAAGTAATGCGAATTTCCAGTCTTAGCATTATGAGTATGGGCGCCACCAAGCTCTTCCATACCAACTTCTTCACCAGTTACGGTTTTAATAACTTCAGGACCTGTAATAAACATATGTGAAGTTTCATTAACCATGATTGTGAAATCGGTCATTGCGGGAGAGTAAACCGCGCCACCGGCGCACGGACCAAGAATTAGCGAAATTTGTGGAATGACACCAGATGATCTTGCGTTGCGTCTAAAGATTTCACCATATCTACCAAGTGAAACTACGCCCTCTTGAATTCTTGCGCCGCCAGAATCATTAATTCCTACAAGTGGAATTCCATTTTTTAGCGCAAAGTCCATTATCTTTACAATTTTTTCACCGAATACTTCACCTAAACTGCCACCCATCACAGTAAAGTCCTGTGAGAAAACTGCGATGGTTCTGCCATCTACAGTTCCATAACCAGTAACAACACCGTCTCCGTAAGGTCGATTTTCTTGCATTCCGAAATTCACAGAACGGTGCCGTGCAAATTCATCGATTTCAGTAAATGAACCCTCGTCAACTAATTTTTCGATACGCTCGCGCGCGGTCATCTTCCCTTTTGCGTGTTGCTTTTCGATTGCGCGTGCGGATCCAGCGTGCACAGCTTCATCTAATCGCTTGCGCAGATCTTCGATCTTGCCAGCCGTAGTATGAATGTCTTCGGTCATGGGCTTAAGGTACTAGGGAAATGAGGCGCAGTGATACACGTTCCGCTTAACCCGCAACGAATATCACA
>CAZWBQ010000006.1:0-84953 GCA_964632545.1 uncultured Bifidobacterium sp.
ATGTCCACCATTTTGATCTGCACGGTTAATCGACCATTGCGTGAGTCTAATAAATAAGAATCTAAATGGTTCTGGCGGAAATGGAATCGGTTTATGTTTCACCATTTGTAATTCAGTAGCTTCAGTTTCAATGCCATCTAATAAATCCAACATCGTCGAAGCGCCAAATCGAGTAGAAGCAACACCAAGACCGGTATATCCAAGTACATAAGCAACGTTGCCACCAAAGGCCGTTCCCCAGAATGGCGAGAAACGGCTGCAGGTATCAATTGCACCGCCCCACCCATGAGTAAATTTAATTCCAGTTAATTGTGGAAATGTTTTTAAGAAGTTTGCAGCTAACTTTGCATAGGTTTCAGGTCTAAATTCATATTCCTGTCGAACTTTTCCGTGGTAGTTATAAATTGCATCATAACCACCCCAAAGAATTTCATTCTCTTTAGTTAAGCGGTAATAATGGAATTGGTAACCTGCATCAGAAACGCCTTCGCGACCAGCCCAACCAATGCTGGCTAATTGTTCTGGCGTTAAAGGTTCAGTAACTAATTGAAAGTCATAAACCGCAACAACATACTTACGTAAACTTTTTATTAGTGGTGTAAAAATGTTGGTAGCTAGTGCAACTTTATTTGCCCTAACTTTTCCGTAAGCAGTATGAACAATTATTTGGTCGCCATCCTCTTCAAGCTCTTCTACTCGAGAGTTTTCGTAAATCTTTACACCGAGTGAAAGACAAGCTTTTTCTAAGCCCCAAACTAAACGAGCTGGATCGACTAGCGCAGTTCCGTCGGCGTCGAAGAGGCCACCCTCATACAACGGCGAATTAACACGCTTGCGAATTTCTGCTTTAGTTAATACTTCAACATGGTCGCCAGTGTTATTACGTTGGATAGCTTCTTCTTTTAACCCTTCGAATTGCCATGGCGCAACTGCAACTCTTAATTCACCGGTCCGTTCAAAGTCACAATCAATGTTGTATCGCTTAATGGTTTCTTCAATAGCATCAAGGTTTTCTCGACCTAATTTTTCAATCGTTGCCATTTCATCTGGAAATCGGGTGTAGCCGTTAACAAATCCATGAGTAAGTGATGCGTTGCAAAAACCGCCGTTACGTCCAGATGCACCAGCGCCAGTTTCGCGTTGTTCGATAATTACAACTTCGCGATTAGGATTCTTTTCTTTTGCAAGGAGCGCGCTCCATAAACCGGTGTAACCCGCGCCAACTATGCAGAGGTCGGTGGCAATTTCACCAATAAGTGCTGAGTGCGAATCTGGTTCGAGCGGATCAGCATCCAACCAATAAAGTGCTGGTTGCAGATCGGCTAAATGTTTAAGAATGAATGGGTCGATGGGGGCCATCGAAATATCCGGCCTTGACCGGATTCACCCCTTTGCTAAATTAATGAGTGGCCCGGGTCCTCCGGAGTCCGCCCCCATAACGCAGATCTTTATCTAGCAATCTGTGGTTCGTTATAGCTTCAGGGATAGGTTACCGCGAAAACAATGGAATAGCATCTATCTACACATGGGGGGCACGTTGAATACTAAAGTTTTATTGACGGGCTTCGGGCCATTTGCTGGTTCTTCCCTTAATCCTTCGCAAGAAATCGTAAATGAAATAGCAAAGATAAATAATCCCGCGATTGAAATTATTACCGCAATACTTCCGGTTGTATTCGGAGAAGCTAGTGCGAAACTGTTGGAATTGATTGCATTAGAAAAGCCAGATGTAGTTATTTCTTTGGGTCAAGCAGAAGGCAGAACCCAGATTACTCCAGAGCGAGTAGCGGTAAATTTAGATGATGCACGAATTGCTGATAACAACGGCGTAATTCTGATTGATCAACCAATAGTTAATGGTGGACCAAACGCTTATTTCTCAACGCTACCAGTCAAAGAAATAGTTGCTGCTATTTCTGCCAACGGTATCGCAGCCGCGCCTTCACTATCAGCTGGAACTTTTGTTTGCAACCATATTTTTTATCACTTACAACATTCTTTAACTGGCACAAAAATAAAGAGCGGGTTCATCCATGTGCCGTTAATGACCGAGCAGGGCAGTGAATTTCCAAACCTATTTACCATGCCCTTATCGGATATGGTTAAAGGAATTACTGTCGCAATAACTGTTGCTTGCACTAAATAATTTAGTTACGCTCACGCGATGCGCTATCAACCAGAACGGGTTCCCATTGCTGAAGGCTTAAAACGCGGCGAAGAGTTTTACAAATTGATGGATGGCCGTCGAAGCGTCCGAATGTTCTCGGACGAACCTGTGCCTAAAGAGGTTATAGAAACAGCAGTTCTAACCGCTAACACATCACCAAGTGGTGCGCATCAACAACCCTGGACTTTTGTCGCTACAAATGATCCAGAGGTAAAACATAAAATTAGAGTCGCTGCTGAAATTGAGGAGCGCGAAAATTACGAAGGCGGACGATTACCACCAGCGTGGCGACAAGCGTTAGCGCACATCGGAACTAATTCGGATAAAAGTTATTTAGATGTAGTGCCATGGATTGTGGTGGCGTTTGCACAGAAATCCACGCCAATGCCAGATGGCTCTTTGCAGAAAAATTATTATGTTAGCGAATCAGTCGGAATTGCTTGCGGTTTATTTATCGCAAGCCTGCATTCGATGGGGCTTTCGACGCTTACTCATACGCCGAATCCCATGGGTTTCTTAAACGAAATATTTGAGCGCCCTGTAACCGAGCGCCCTTACATTCTCTTTCCGGTTGGTTACCCAGCAGAAAATTGCGAAGTACCCGATTTACTTCGCAAACCGCTGAATGAGATATTAATTCAGAAGTAAGTTTGCGAAAATTTGTCGAGCAGCGTAAAGGAAATTGCGATTGCCTGCCCAACAAAAAGCATTACCAACACTGTACCTAAACCAATTTTTCCGCCGAGCAAATACCCACTCGTTAAAGCAAAACACTCAATTACAAATCGAATTTTCCAAATTCTTATTCCGGTTCGTTCTAATAAACCGATCATCCAGCCATCTCTTGGACCAGATCCAAGACCGCAGGATATGTAAAGCGCAGTACCAAACCCAACAAGTGAAATTCCACAAAAGATCATTAATAACGATAGCTTAAAATTGTGTTGTGCCGGAATAATGGTTACCCCTAATTGGAGCGATGCCGCAAAGAAAACAGTATTTGCAATCGTGCCAAAACCTGGCGTTACTTTTAAAGGGAACCAAATTAAGAGCACAAAACAACTAACAATAAAAAATGCCCAACCAAGAGTTATTCCTGCTTGGCGCGAAATACCTTGCGCTAAAACTGTCCATGGTGGATTTCCTAAATTAGATTGAACCGAAAGTGAACCACCGATACCCATCATAAATAAACCGCTAATTAAAATAAAAAATGTTTTAGGTCGAACGGTCCAATAATTTGGCGCGCTCCAAGTAGTTTTTGGCACGGCACGAGCTGGCGCAAAGAATTTAAGCGCTCTCGCTAATGATGGTCTGCTCATTTATCCGATCCGCTAATGGAAATTTGTTGCGATATAGCGCAATGGCTTTATACTTCCACAATGTCAACAATAAACCGAGTAGATCTCAACGCTAACCAGATAGAAGAGTTGAAATCAATTTTTGGTGCGCGCTTCACTACTAATGAATCGGTTTTAGTTCAACACAGCAGAGATGAATCTGCATTTCCGCCGGTATTGCCTTCAGCAGTTATTTATCCGCACAACACTGAAGAAGTTTCGAAAGTTCTGGCTTATTGCAATCAGAATTTAATTCCAGTAGTTGCTTTTGGTGCAGGCTCTTCATTGGAAGGTCACGTTCTGCCACTTAAAGGCGGCGTTAGTTTGGATATGACTGAGATGAACAAGATCATCGAGATATCGCCAGCAGATTTAGTGGTACGAGTTGAAGCAGGGTTAACTCGAGTTGCGCTTAATAATCGCCTTGCAAGTGAAGGACTCTTCTTCTCGGTAGACCCAGGGGCAGATGCAACTATTGGCGGCATGGCTTCTACCGGAGCTGCCGGAACTACTACCGTTAAATACGGTTCCATGCGTGAAAATGTTTTAGCGCTTACCGCCGTATTAGCAGATGGCACCATCGTAAAAACCGGCCGGCCAACTAGAAAACTTTCGGCAGGTTATGACTTAACTCGATTATTGGTGGGCTCTGAAGGTACTTTGGCGGTAATAACTGAAATTACCTTAAGAGTTTTCGGAATACCAGAGAAAATGTCGGCCGCAATTGTTCGCTTTGAAACTTTGGCAGATGGCGTTGCTGCTGCTGCCGCAATTGTGCAAATGGGTACAAATATTGCGCGTTGTGAATTTCTTGACGCGGCAAGTGTCAGAAATGCCAATAAACATAGCGGTTTAACACTCCCAGAACAACCAACACTTTTATTCGAATTTCATGGCAGCCCAACGAATGTTGAATCAGATGCCCAAGGCGTTGCCGAGATTGTTTCAGAATTTGGTGGATCTAACTTTGAATGGACAAGTGACGAAAGTGCTCGTCGAAAACTTTGGCAAGCTAGACATGATGCGTATTGGTCAAATGTTCACATTTATCCAGGCAAACGAATTGTAAGTACCGATATGGCGGTGCCACTATCTGCACTTGCAAAAGCTGTTGAAGCTTGCAACGAAATCCTTAATAAGCATAAATACCCTTTTAGTATTTTCGGGCACGTGGCAGATGGAAATTTTCATTGCATGATCATTACCGACCCATCAAACCCAAATGAGTTATCTGATATCCGCGAGATTACTCATGCGCTCGCTTCCAAGATCATCGCGATGAACGGTACTTGTACTGGCGAACATGGAATTGGCATGGGAAAGATTGAATCGTTAGTTGAAGAGACCGGTGAAAATGCAGTTGCGCTAATGCGAAGTATTAAAAATGCAATGGATCCAAATGGAATTCTCAATCCTGGCAAAGTTTTAGCAGTAAATAAAGGTTAGAAAATGGATCAAAACGTTGCTGAGATTTGGTCAACACCGAAGCTTGCGCCGATGTACCCGCCATTTCCAATTCGGTATAAAGATGTAACGATTCTGACCACGGTTTATCGCACCGATCCTGCGGCCATTGCGAAACATATTGATTTTCCGGTTGAAAGCCATGGTGATTTAGTAATGATTCATAATTACTACATGCCAGTTGTTGAGGGCATGGGCGAAGTTGAAGAAACCAATGTGATGATCGGCGTAAAAGTAAATGCCAACGGAGTAGATCACTTTGGTGGCTTTAGTACAAATCTCTTAATCAGCTCTGAAGTTGGGTTAACTCAAGGTCGAGAAATTCATGGCCAACCGAAGAAAATGGGCAGCACAAAAATAACAACAGTAGATAATGAAATTATTGCGGAAGTATTTAGAGGTAATGATTTAATATCAAGAGTTGTGATGCCGGTAAGTTCTAAAACAGCAGAAGTAAGTGAGCTTGAGAAATATTTTCCGTTCCGTGAAAACATCAACCATAAAGTAATTAGAAACATCGATGGCTCTCAAGGGATTAATCAGATAACTTCTAGAATTTTAGGCGATGTCGTAGTGAAGGAATGTTGGCGCGGTCCTTCGAAATTAACTATTGAAATAAATGAGAGCGCACCATTTCATTTACTACCAGTGCTAGAAACCTTAGAATCTTTTTATTGGAAAGCTGATTTTGCACTTGTGCCTGGCACTATTTTGCATGACTACTTGAAAGCAGGAGCATAAATGGAAAATACCGATTTAAAAGGGCATTTGATTTTAGTAACAGGTGCTGCCAGCGGAATTGGAAAAGAGATTGCCACCTCATTTAGCAAACGCGGTGCGATTGTGGCGGCTTGTGATAAAAATATGGTGGAGCTACATAAGATCAAGAGCGAGATTGCAAGCGAAAATTTCCATATTTTCGAAGTGGATTTCGTAAGCGAAGATTCAATAGTTAATTGTGTAAGTAAAGTTGAATCAGATCTTGGCCCACTTAAAGCAGTTGTTAATTGTGTCGGAATTCTCGGTAAAAATGGCGATAAAGTTGAATTAGTAGATTTAGCAGATTTTGACTTAGTTTATGCGATTAATTTAAGAGGAGCATTAATCCTGACTAAAGCAGTAATCAAAGGAATGGCCGATCGAGGTTATGGTCGAATTTTGCACATGTCCAGCATCTCCGGCAAAGATGGCAACCCGTTATTAGTTGCGTATTCGGCAACAAAAGCAGGATTGATTGCGTTAGTTAAGAGCGTTGGAAAAGAATATGCAACAACTGGAGTAACAGTTAATGCGATGGCACCGGCGTTAATTCAATCGCCAATGAGTGATAGTTTCTCAGAGGCACAATTAACATCACTAAAATCTAAAATACCGATGGAGCGACTTGGGAAACCTAGCGAGGTTGCAGATATGGCTGCCTGGATAGTTTCGCCAGCGTGCAGTTTTACAACTGGTTTTGCATTCGATTTAACCGGCGGTCGCGCCACTTACTAGTTAGCCGCTGGTTTTTTTGGGATATAAGTACCAGTTTCAATACTGGTCTCAGGCAACCCGGATTCTAACTCTTCAAATTCGGTTTGAGTTAAATCGATTTCAGAACCAGAAAGTGAATTTAAAATTGTTGCAGGTTGTGACGCACCTGGTATCGGAATGGTGATTGGGCTCTTTGCAAGATGCCAAGCAATAGTTAAGGCAAAAACAGAAACGTTCTTTCGCTTTGCCATTTCATGGAGCGTGCCATAACTATCGGAAGTTACATTTTTAGGTTTGCCGATCCCACCAAGCGGCGACCAGGGCAGAAATGCAATACCTAACTCGGTGCAGAGTTCTAACACATCGCTGTTCACTCTAAATCTAGGACTGAATTCATTCTGCACCGAAACCACGCCACCATCTTTTGGACCACCAATAATATTTAGACCAACTTTTAATTGTGCAACGGTTACATTGCTTAACCCAATGTTTTCGACTATCCCATGTTCTTTTAAGGTATTTACATTTTCGTACTGCTCCTCAATTGTTAGTTTTGGATCAATGCGATGGTGTTGCCAAAGTTTAATTTTATCCACGCCGAGTCGAGCAGCAGAGCCTTCAACAGCTCGATATAAATAACTACGAGTTGAGTTAAAACCTAGCTCGCCATACCAAGTATCGTTTTTTTCGCGAGTGATGCCGGCTTTAGTAGCAACAATAATTTTTGCTTTCGCTTCGGTAGCGCCATTCCAACTTCGTATGGCCTCTGCAATCAATTTTTCATTATGACCATAAGGATTCCAGGTCGGCGAGTATGAGTCACCAGTATCTAGGAAGTTAATTCCGGCATCTAGTGCAGCATGAACTGTTTGAATCGCTTGGTCGCGGTTATCTAACATAAAACTTTTCTCAGGTGGATAGCCTGATAGCGGCATACAACCAAGTCCGATTGGTGAAATTTCTAATTTGCCAATAAAGCGCCGCTGATTATTTTTCATAGTTTGCAAAGTATAAGTTGAAATTCAGTTGATTGAAAGGCGAGAGAGGTCTATCCTCACCAAAATGCGAGCCATTGCAGTTGTCGGAAGTTCAAATATTGACATGGTTACCTATACAACAGATATTCCTAAGAGTGGCGAAACAGTAATTGGTAAAACTTTTGCGATTAATTTCGGAGGCAAAGGCGCGAATCAAGCTTTAATGGCAAGTCGCTTTGACTCTGCTGTTTATATGGTGACCGGCGTTGGCTCAGATCTATTTGGCGATCAGATTATTGAAAATTTAAAGCACGAAGGAATAAATACCGATTACCTGCATAAATTTTCGGGAACAACCGGCGTTGCACCAATTTGGGTTGATGGCTCTGGAGCGAATCGCATCATTGTGGTTCCAGGGGCCAATAATTTGCTTGAAGCCAACCAAGCGATGGTTGCTATTAATCAAATTCAAAATTTGGGAGTTGTAGTTGGCCAACTAGAGATTTTAGAAGAGGTGACTCTGGCCGCTTTTAAATCTGCAAAAGAGTTAGGAATAACCACAATTTTAAATCCAGCCCCAGCTAAAGATCTCTCGAAAGATTTATTAGAGAACACTGATTGGTTAATCCCTAATTCCATTGAATATCAGGCGATTTCTGGCAGTGAACCAACCGAAGCGTCGATCTGCAAATTCGCTAAGGAAAATGGCATTGGTTTGGTTGTTACCTTAGGTGAAAACGGCGCAGCCCTAGTTGATCGAATTGGCAAATACAGCGCCATAAAGAGCGAAAAAGTCATGGCTCTAGATTCAACTGGAGCTGGCGATTGTTTTGTTGGGGCTTTTGCGGCTGCAATAAACCAAGGTTTATCACCTGAAAGCGCAGCAAAAATTGGAACCGCATGTGCAACTTCCAGCGTTACCAGAAAAGGCGCACAGAGTTCTTATCCAGATAAGGTAACAGTTGGAAAGTTAATCAAAGAGCTAGCTATTTGATTCTTTAAATTTCTTAAATGCTGCGACCATTGCCGAAGTATCTGCTTCAGTAGACCTCGTGGTTGGACAAGGCAATCGCATATCACCAAGTTTGGTTGGAATAATATGCGGCGCTGCATTTTTTAAACAGCCAATTGCGCTAACAAACCCAAAATCAGGTTTTAATATTGCATCAAAAGTTCCAACAATAGATTTTACTAAAGTGTCAGCTTCTTCTATTTTTCCTTCATTTGCCAGTTTGTAAACTTTTGTCATTTCTTTTGGATAGAAATTACCAATGCCACAAATTCCTCCAGATGCTCCAAGTGCAATTCCATTTGCAAGCAAGATATCGCTACCGAGTAGAACTTTGACGCCGCCTTCTAAGTAATCTTTTGCGGAGTTGATATCACCGCTGGAATCCTTCACGCCCCAAATTGGAATATTTTGTGCAACCGCAACATCAATTTTTAGAGAGCAGGCAGGAATGTTGTAAGCAACTATTTTATGCCGGGTTCGATCCGCCACCGCTTTATAGAAATCAATTAAGGATTGGTTATCGATTGGCCTGAAGTAACTTGGCGGAATCACCATGATCGCTTCGACTGGAATATCTTTAACAAAGTCTAGATATTCCCAGATATCGCCCAAGCTATTGGAAATAATTGTTGGGATTAATGCAGAGTTATGTGAAATATCAGCTAATTGCTCAGTTATTTTCATTCTTTCACGCAGGCTTGTCGATGCACCTTCGCCGAATGTTCCGAATGGTACGAGCCCGCTAACGCCATTTGCTAATAGCCATTTGGCATGTTCAATTGTTGCGGCGTAATCAACGTTATTGTTTTTATCAAAAGCTGTAAATTGCGGAACAAATAAACCTTGCATGAAAACTCTCCCTATATAACGAGGTTA
This sequence comes from uncultured Bifidobacterium sp., assembly GCA_964632545.1. Classification (GTDB taxonomy): domain Bacteria; phylum Actinomycetota; class Actinomycetes; order Nanopelagicales; family Nanopelagicaceae; genus UBA7398. Next base: position 9,310 of record CAZWBQ010000006.1, read on the forward strand.
AGATCGCGAGTTGTTAACTATTGACAATCCTAAGGTATCTGTAGCAGAGTTACCAGTTATTGGAGCCAGTATTTTTAAAGGAGAGTTATGTCGTATCAAGGCATTTTTGATTTAACTGGAAAGACTGCAGTTGTAACTGGAGCCCGAAAAGGAATTGGCTTTGCAATGGCTTCAATACTTGCAGAGTTTGGCGCAAATATAATTGCGGTTAGTTCAAAACAAGAGCCTGATGATGAACTCAAAAAAGTTGTTTCAAGCTTCGGTGTTGAGTTCACAGCTATCGCATGTGACCTTCGCGAAAGAAGTGAAACTAAGTCATTGATCTCGACTTTGAAAGATAGCAAAATTGATATTCTGGTTAACAACGCTGGCATCGCAAATAGAGGCGTGGTATTAGAACACACTGATGAACAGTGGGATCAAACTATTGAACTTGATTTAAATGCACCGTTTTTCCTTTCTAGAGAATTTGCGCGAGGCATGGCAGCGCGCGGTAGTGGGAAAATTATTTTTACAGCTTCAATGTGGACGTTCTTGGGTGGAAAAAATGTAATTAGTTACACCGCTGCAAAAACCGCGCTTGGGGGATTAACTCGTGGACTTTCAAATGAACTCTCACCAATGGGGATTAATGTAAATGCGATCGCACCAGGGTTTATTGAAACTGATATCAACAGCGCAGTCCGACAAGATAAAGCTCGCTTTGAATTCTTAAGCAGTCGAATTCCGATGGGGCGTTGGGGGAAACCAAGCGATTTGGCCGGCGCTACCCTCTTCCTTGCTTCAACCGCCTCCAATTACGTGACTGGCGTAGTTCTCCCAGTTGATGGTGGCTACCTAGCCAACTAGGCGTAAAAGTTATAAAAAAGTAACCCCTAAACGCTTGACCTACTCTCCCGTAAGGTGGATTATGCGGGAACTGTTAACTAAATACAGTTCACAAACCGTGGCGTATTTAGTTTGAGATTCCACCGGAGGGAATGCTTATGAGCAAGAAGCAAAATGAAACAGTAGATGCTCTTGAAATAACAAACGCGACTGTTGGTCGTCGTGGATTTATTAAGGGTGCAGGAGCTGTTGCAGGAACTGTTGCAGTCGGATCAGTTGCAGGAGCAACTACCGCTAAAGCAGCAAAGACTCAGTTAAACATCACTACATGGATGGGTGTAGAACCAGGCCGTAAAGAAGCATGGGAATCTGTACTTGCAAAGTTCAACGCACAAAGCACAACTAGCGAAGTTAAATTAACTGGTTGGCCATTTGCGCAATATGTAAACCAAGTTCTAACTGGTTTAGAAGCTGGAACTCTTACTGACGACCTAATCATGTCAACACCTGACTTGGCAGTTCGTCTATTTAAGAGCGGCTACTTCTTGCCACTTACAGATGCAATCAAGGCTGCCGGCGTAACTCCAAATCCAAAGATCCATGCATATGTAACTAAAGATGGAGCTTGCTACGGTGTAAGTATCGTGACCGTTAACTTCGGATTACTTTACAACTCAGAACTATTTTCAAAAGCAAAAATTAAGCCACCAACAACTCCAGAAGAGTTATTGGCTGCCGCTAAGAAACTTACAAAGAAGCCAAACCAATACGGTTTCTGGCATCCAAACATTATGGCCGAACAAGGTGACTTCTGGTTCAACATGCAGAACTGGGTCAACATGTATGACGGCGTTTGGGCTGTAGGTAAGACTCCAAAAGCAAACTCGCCAGAAGTTGTTAAGGCTATGCAACTTTGGTTAGACCTTTATAACGCAGCTATTCCAAAAGGAATTAACAATGCTGCTGCAGTACAACTAGCGGCAAATGGCCGTATCGCTCAAGGTTTCTGGGTATCAGCAGCAGTTAACGTGCTTAAGAGCACTAACGAAGCGGTATACGCAAAACTACGAAGCGTTGCGTTGCCACATGCAAGCCACAAAGCTGCATCACGCGTTCACCCAATCTCTCTAAACAAGTTGGGTAAGAACAAGGCTGCTGCAACTGAATTCTTGACATGGTTGTTCAAGCCAGAAAACATGGCTGACCTAACTATGCAATGTCTTGATTTCATTCCACCATTCCCAGAAATGGCAAACGTTCCTGCATTCAAGGCTTATCTCAAGACTTTGCCTTGGATCGATGGCTTCCTAACACCTCCAAGCGTGCCTATTACTCCAATGGACATGATGGGTGACTTCATCACAAAGAGTGATGAGTACGGAACTATCATCTTGACCAACTTGCAATCTGCCATCAATAAAAAGAAGACAGTGAAGGAAGCAATGGATCAAGCGCAGAAAGAACTTCTGGTATTGGCCGCGAAGCTCTAAGGTTCGAAAAGGTAATGCTTTGGTAGACCGGGACTAAAAACGAGGAGAGAAAACCGAGATGATGGCTCTATGAAGAATAGATCATCGTCTCGGTTTTTTCATTCCAAATTACCTTATTTATTAACTCTGCCAATTATTTTATTGGTTGTGATGTTGGTGGTTTATCCGATTTCACAAGCTATCTGGACCAGCCTCACCGATAAAACTCTTGGCGCAGCAGTTGGTGAGAAAATTAATTTTGTTGGGCTCCGAAATTATAATTCGTTATTACATAGCTCAACTTTTCTAGCAAGCTTACGAATCACTACCACTTACGCATTATTGAATGTTATTTTTTCAGTTGGTGCTGGCTTATTGACCGCGATATTAGTAAATAAGAAGTTTAAAGGTAGAGGCGGAATTCGCGCTCTAATGACTGCGCCGTGGGCCTTTCCAGACATTGCTTCGGTAATTATTTTTATCTGGATTTTAAACTCTGCATTTGGCGTTATTGGCATTTTAAATCAACACCTACCGTTTGATACTTCTGGTGGTTGGTTAACTTCTAGCCCATACGCATTCGTTTCGATCATCGTGATGTCTATGTGGAAGACTTTTCCGTTTTACAGCATCGTATTTCTAGCAGCTTTACAAGGCGTACCTGAAGATTTAACTGAAGCCGCAACCGTAGATGGCGCTGGTCCATTCCAGAGATTTAAAACAGTGACTCTGCCAAGCATTCGTCCTACCTTTGTTCTGCTGGCACTGTTGGCCTTTATCTTCGCTTTCCGGCAATTCAGCATGATTTATCTAACTACTGGTGGCGGACCAGAACGCGATACCGAAACTTTAGTACTGGCGGTTTATAACACTGCTTTCAAGTATTACGACTTGGCACTTTCTTCAGCAATCGGCGTTGTTGGATTATTTGTAACATTCCTGATCGCAGTTGCATTCTTAGCCTTGCAATCCCGAGCCGAGAAGAGTAATTCATAATGGCTATTGTAAGAGGAACAAAACTAAGCAATGCGATTCGTACATCGCTACGATATTTTGTAATTTTCTTAGTTAGCTTACTGGTAATTTTTCCGCTTTATTGGATGGTCGTTACCGCGGTACAAGCCCCTGAAGTGACACTTCGATATCCACCAGTTTTATATCCAATTGATCCAAACCTAAAAGGATTTCATGCAATATTTTTTGAAAAACAAATGGGAAGATGGTTAATAAATTCTGGTTTTGTTGCGATTCTTACAACTTTACTTACATCTACGCTTGCAATACTTGGTGCGTATGCGCTCTCTTGGTTTAAATGGCGCGGCAAAATGGCTTTTGGGTTGATGTTGTTATTTACACAAATGTTGCCGGAAGCGCTGATTGTTATTCCGATTTTCAAAATTTATAGCAATTTGCACTGGACTGACTCGCTAGCGACGCTTTCGTTAATACATGCTGCATTTGTTATTCCGGTCGGGGTTTGGATCCTCAAACCTGCATTTGAAGGCGTACCTAAAGAAGTTAATGAAGCTGCGCAGATTGATGGTTGCACTCCGATGGGTGTACTGCGAAAAATAATAATTCCACTATGTTCGCCAGCGATTCTTGCAGTTGGGGTAGTTGCATTCTTTGCAAGTTGGGGCGAGTACTTGATTGCAGTTACTATGATTTCAACGGAGAGCAAATATCCAGCCTCGGTTGGCCTAGCTTCAACCATGTCGCAACTAGATACACCTATTCAAACTCTCCTTTCAGGCGCTATCGTTTATGGGTTACCTCCAGTAATTCTTTATATGTTCATTCAAAGGTTTGTGATTTCTGGTTTAACTGCCGGCGCAATTAAAGGTTAATAATTTAACTAAGAAGGAGGCTGGAAATGGTTGATAACAAAGGTTCACTTTGGCCGAAAATTCGAGATACTCCCGTACCTCAAGGTGCAGTCCACATTTGGTGGTTGCTGCAAGCTGGTTTTGTAATTAAGAGTCCAGGTGGCTTTACCGTTTGTATTGATGCTTATTTAACTGACTCAGTTAAAACTTCTTATGGAATTGGTAGAGGTTATCCAGCGCCACTTTCACCGGAAGAGTCGGAATTTGATGCAGTAATGGCAACCCATTCACATGATGATCACCAAGATCCAGAAGCAATAATTCCATTTTCTAAACATTCAAAAACTCGATATATCGGACCCTTTAACGTAATAAAACTGGCACGTGCCGGCGGATTTTATGGCGATCGTTCAGTTTTAATTAATCGTGGCGAAATTGTCGAAGTTGGCGATATTAAGATTGAAGCGGTTTACGCACGCCATATGTTTGAGCCAGAGCCAACTCCAGATGCTGCAGGATATTTAATTACCGTTGGTAAATGGCGGATTTATCACTCTGGCGATACTGAATACGATGCTCGAATTGTTGACGATACTGAAAACCGAACCGATATTTCACTTATCTGCATTAATGGAATTACCGGAAATATGGATACTAAAGAAGCAGCTTTCCTGGCTTGGCGCCAAGGTTGCCAAGTGGCAGTTCCGATGCACTTTGGTTTGTGGCGTGAAGATGAAGAATTTAACAAGACTGCAACTCTTGATTTAAATGAATTTACCGACACTTACAAACGTCTTGAGCCTAATGGTCGAGTATGGATTCCAGAACTTGGAAAACCGCTGGAGATGAAATAGTTAAATATTTTGTAAGCTTGGAATAACTTTTTTAATCTCAAAGTAAGAAATGCTGCCTTCACGGATCATTTTTGGTTTGCCATCAACACATGAAACTATGCTGGTTTGTTTTGTAGACTTAGCAGCCCCAGAATTAATTGCAATTTCAATTAGCTTCTTATTCGCCGGAAGTAATCCAGAGAAGCTCTTTAAAACTTTACCGTTTTTATCTTGCAGCGCCGTGTAAATAACGGGGCCCATCAATTCAGAAACTACGTTTAAGAGAGGATTACTAGGCTTTCGAGCCATTAACGAGGCCGGATTGGAATCTGCCCCTAAATTACAAGGCAGAACATCGTTAGTTTTGAACTCAATGTTTAGTAAACCTGGCCAAAATGCGGAAGTTATCAACCGATCTCGATCCGAGATTTCCGGCAAATAAGAGAGTAGATCGCTGACATCATTTACAAAAACTGGGAAGGAAACATCCGAATCCAAAACTTTTAGAGATCTAAAAGCGGCAACACCATCAGAACTCGCGGGATCGGCAATTGCTACATAAGCGCTTTCAATCGCAATTGCAGCAACTCCACCTTCGCGCAGTTTTTCTACTAATTCAAAAGCCAGCTTTTGAATCTTGGTTTTTTCGCTCTTCTTTGGCGCTAATACCGTTTTCATTATTTATTATTTTAGGAATTTAATCATTGAAGCGTCAACTTCTGCAAAGGAATTTGCACCAAGGAGTTTCAATGTTCGCACCATCTGCGTTTGTAAAATGGTGAGGGTACGTTCAACACCGCTTTTGCCGCCCGCCATTAAACCGTATAAGTAAGCTCTACCAATCCAAGTGAAATCTGCGCCTAATGCTTTTGCCGCAACGATATCGGCGCCATGCATGATTCCAGTATCGATATGTAACTCCATGGTTGATTTAAGTTCTCTTCTAACTTCAGGAAGCAATTCAAATGGGACAGGTGCCCGATCTAATTGACGACCCCCGTGATTTGAAAGCACAACCGCATCTACGCCGTAATCGGCACATTTAAGCGCATCATCAAGGCGTTGTACGCCTTTTACAATTAACTTCTTCTTCCAGATTGATCTGATCCACTTTAAATCATCGTAAGTCATCGAAGGATCGAACATAGTGTCCATTAATTGGGCAACAGTGCCATTCCACGATTCAAGCGCGGCAAAATTTAACGGTTCTTTAGTTAAGAAATTCCACCACCAACCTGGTCTTGGCAGTGCATTTAAAAATGTGTTTAATGTAAGAGTTGGTGGAACGGTCAAACCGTTTCTAACATCGCGCAACCTAGCACCCGCTACCTGTGCGTCAACAGTCAGGACAAGTCCTTCATAACCAGCGATTTCCGCTCGTTTTATTAACTCTAAACTTCGATCGCGGTCTCGCCAAAGATAAAGCTGAAACCAATTACTTCCATTAGGTGCAGCTTCTTTAACTTTTTCAATCGAAGTTGTCCCCATAGTTGAGAGCGTGAATGGAATACCAAATGCAGCAGCGGTCGATGCTCCAGCTTTTTCGCCATCAGTATGCATCATCCGCGTAAATCCAGTTGGCGCAATACCTACTGGCATTTTGTAATTAATCCCAAGCATCTTACTTTCCAAAGAAACGTTTGAAACATCACGCAGAATATGCGGTGAGAATTCAATATTTTCAAAAGATTTGCGCGCGCGATTTAGCGAAATTTCCTGCTCGGCGGCACCATCGGTGTAGTCAAATGGTCCGCGAGGCGTGGCTTTCTTAGCAGCTAATCGAAGATCGTAGATTGTGTTTGATCTTTGCACGCGCCGTTTTTTTGGTGATAAAACTGGTTTGCGAATGTTAAATAGTTGTTTTAAATTATTCAATCGATTGCTCTGTTTCAAAACCCTACCCTCGTTCCTTTTTATGGTCCGCTAGCCGTAAAGCTTCTGATTGAGCCGATAAGAATTCTTTAAACTTCTTTTTAGAATAGTGTTTTTGGAGCTCTGATGGCGTTGATTTTATCGAATTAAAGCCCAAACGTTTAGTGGATTCGCTCAAATTCTTAGTTATTAGAGTATGAGCAAGAATTGCGGAACCACGAGTGGTGGTATCAGTATCTTCAAATCGCAAGACTTCTCTTCCAAGAGTTTTCAACCGGATTTTTTCCCAACGCTGATCATTTCCAGCATGGCCACCGAGTTTTATCAACTCGCTTGCCGAGTGGTTTAGAGCCTCTGCGCTTTCAATAACTTGCTTTTCAGCAAATGAAATACCTTCCAAGACCGATGCAGCTAAATCCGATTTATTGGTTGCCCCGCCCACACCATAAAAACCACCTTGTAGATCTGTGCGCCAAAGTGGAGCTCGTTCACCATATATATAAGGTAAAAAGATAGGTAAATCCGAACTTTCCGAGCGCCCCGCTAAGTTGATTGCTTCATCTTGAGTGATCCCTAAGAGCGCGGAAAGCCAAGCAACGGAACTACCGCTCGATTGAGTTGGACCATAGGTAATAGCAAGCGGAGCGCAAGAATTAGGAATTATGTAGAGTGAACCGCCATCTTTAGGTGGCGTTGTTGTTGATGCACCAACAATTGCTGATGTTCCAGTAATAATAAATGAACTTGGCTCACTCATTACGCCGAGCGCAACCATGCCGCACATTGCATCTGACCAACCAATACTTACTGGGATTCCAACAGGTAGCCCAAACTTTTTTGCAGCAGCATTGCTTACTCCGCCACGACTTTCAAAGCCATCGCCAAGTTCTGGCATTATTTTTTGATCCCAGCCAATAAATTCTAATAAATTATTTATCGGTGCACGCGTTAAAACATTACATATACCTTTCGAAGACCATGGATCTGAAATGGCTTTGTCAGTTAAATGCATACCCACAAAATCTTTAGGTTGGAGAACCCAACGAGTTTTTGCAACTGATTCTGGTTCATGTCGGGCTAACCAAAATAGTTTTGCAGGACAGGCGCTCGCTGACCAAGGTAGTGAAGTACCAATAATTTCAAAGGGATTTCCATATTTAGCTAGCAAATCTTCAGCTTCTTTTGTGGCACGATTATCTTGCCAAGTCATTACTGGTCGCACTGCGCTTCCAGCGCTATCAACACAAACAACTGAAGGTGTATGCCCAGAGAGTCCGATGGAGATTACATTTCCGATTAAATCTGCGTTATTGCGCGAAATTTCAAATAACGCATCTAAATAATGGTCGGCGTTCTGTTCTGCAACTGAATTTTGATCTGTTGCTGTGGTGATCTTTACTTCAACTCGTTTTAGAATCTCGCCAGATACATCGATAAAAAGCGCCTTTACTGATGAAGTTCCGAAATCTAAACCAAGAATTAAATCTTTAGCCAACACGGCTCCATCTAATAATTGCATCAGAGCGCTTAGTTATGCCTGGTTGAAGCGCTGTCCCTAGACCTGGCGTTGCTGGCGGAGTTAAGAATCCACTTTCATATTTAGGCAAAACAGTGACCATATCTTGGTACCAGCCATAGTAAAAAGCGCGGACCATTTCTTGTAATTCAACGTTTGGATAAGCCACACCGAGATGGGTCCCGACAGTTAGCACAACAGGTCCAGTGCAATCATGTGGCGCAACCGGCACTCCGTAAGTTGAAGCAAGTGCAATAACTTTGGAAGCTTCCGTAATTCCGCCAACCCATCCTGGATCTAACATTAAATGGTCTACCGCTTTTGAAGATAATAATCTGTGATGATCCCAACGAGTTCCAGTAGTTTCACCAACTGTTATCGGTAAATTAATTGAGTTTTTAAGTCGGATTAGCGCATCTGTACTTTCGTTTCGAATTGGATCTTCAAACCAAAACGGTGAGTACTCCGCAACAGCATTTGCAATAATTGTGGCAGCAGGTGTTGACCAAAGTGAGTGCATTTCTAACATTATGTCAAAATCATCACCGGCAGCTACTCGTGCGCGTTTAAATAAATCTACTGCTTCCCATAAATCTTTCTTATGAATAGTTTGGCCGCCAGATCTAATTGCAGCTTCATCAAATGGCCAAATTTTCATGGCAGTCATACCCATGGCTTTTAAACTGGCTACTAAATCTTCTGGATTGTTTAAGAATGCAAATAAATCTTCATACTCATGCTCAGTAACAGTTCCGAGTTGAGCTTTCCGATTGCGATCAATATTTGAAGAACCTTTGGCATAGGCAGAACCTGCACATGTGTTGTAAGCGCGAATTTTGTCGCGCACCTTTCCGCCAAGCAATTGATAAATCGGTTGACCAGTTACTTGGCCAAATAAATCCCAGAGCGCAATATCTATCGAAGATGTTGCTCGAACTGCAATCGAAGATCCATTAAAACCAATGAAGTCTTGATGTAAAACCTCGTGAATTTCATTGATATTTAGCGGGTTTTTCCCTAATAACCGCGGTGCAACACTTTCGTGTAGAAAAGTTTCTACACTCTCAACGCCAACACAATTTTCGCCAAGTCCGATTAACCCCTCATCGGTATGTACTTGTAAAAATAAGATAGCCGGAAACTCTGCCAAGCGAATCGTTTCTAACCCGGTAACTTTCATCAAAAACTCTCCGTTCAGATGTTGATTTCTGGCGCCAACAGATATACCCTCAATTGTTAATTGTTAACGATATTGCGCTATCAGTCAAGGGGTAAACCGTGTCAGATCAAGTAAAAAACATTGGAGTATCACGAGCTGAAGTACTCGCAACCTCAGCGAAAATTTTGGAGAAATTCGGAACCCCTAAAAATTATGCTGATTCAGTTGCCGAGTCCTTGGTACAAGCACAAGAAGCCGGACATGCCTCCCACGGGATTATTCGATTAATTGAGTACACCAATTCAATTGAAAAGAAAGTAATTGACCCAGCAGCAGTACCAACAATTACTCGCGAAACTGGCGGCACTGTTGTAATTGATGGACACTGGGGCTGGGGACAGATTGCATGCAAATTTGCGTTAGAAGTTGCGGCAAAAAAAGCAAAAGAATTTGGCATCAGCGCAATTTCAATTAGTTCTTGTAACCACATTGGTCGTTTAGGCGAATATATTGAAACACTTGCCAGCATGAATTTAATATCAATGATGTGGTGCAACGCAGATCCTGCAGTGGCTGCTTTTGGTGGTAAGGATCGATTGTTCGGCACAAATCCGCTTGCAGTAGGAATTCCATCAAATGATGTTCCAGTTGTAATTGATTTTGCAACCGCAGCTAGCGCCGAAGGAAAGTTACGAGTTGCTCGCGCAAACGGCAGCAAAATTCCATTAGGAACCGTTATTGATAAAGATGGAAATGAATCTACAAACCCCGATGACTTTTATACCGGCGGCGCGATACTTCCTTTCGGTGGCCATAAAGGCTATTGCATGAGCCTAATGATTGAGCTTTTAGGTGGCGCGCTTTCCGGAAACCATCCATCAATGAACGCTGGATATTCGCATGGTTTTGGCACCGTGTTAATTGCGATAGATCCAGATAAATTTTTTGGAACTGGATTTTTTAAGGATGAAATTTCGGAAGCAACAAAAGCAATTAGATCAACTACCCCAGCAAATCCAGAGCGTCCAGTATTAGTACCTGGCGATGTTGAAAATAACGAACGAAAAAAGAATCAAGCCGCTATCCAAATATCAGAAGCTATCTGGACTTCGATTAAAGAACTTAGCGCTTAGCAACTTTCTTTTTTGGCTTTGGTTCTTCAATAAAGTGAGTTGCGACTCGGGCCAAACCACGCTCTACATGGCCAAGTACAGTCTCTTTTGCTTTTTCAACTTGTTTTTTCCGAATAACTTCCACAAATACTTCATGGTCTGGCCCCCATTTAGGCAAGAAGACTTTATTTATTTTTCCATCTTGTGACCAGGTGTAGACCAAGAATGCATGGATTTGTGAGCGCAGCACTTCCCAAGTTTTAAATAACCGTTCATGATGGGCTGCGGCAAATAGCGCAGTATGGAATTCTAAATCTAACCGGCTGACTTCACGAGGAGTCCGTTGTTTTTCACTTAATTTATTGTAAGTACTTAGAATTTCTTCCATCGCTTTCAAATCTGAAGAAGTAGCGTTCTTACATGCCCATTCAATCGCGAGAACTTCGAGCGCACTTCGCATTGAATAAATTTCTTGGATGTCGGAATCGTTCCAAGATGCAACTCGGGCACCTTTATGTCGTTCAATTGTTACTAAACCTTCGCGATCTAATCGCATTAGCGCTTCACGAATTGGTCCGCGTGATACCCCCATCTGGAGCGCTAATTCATCTTCAGCTATTCGACGGCCTGGTTCTAAATCGTGAGAAATTATTGCATCGCGTAAATCATCGGTTACGACATCGGAGAGAACTCGACGTGAAGCCAGACCTAGCCCAAGTGGTTTAAGTGCCATCTACCTACTCCCATTAAATTGTTGTTTGTAAACAACAATAGACCAGAAATGCAATTAGCGCATCGCGAAAGTAGTGAGTTAGCCCCTAAAAAAAGTCGTATTACAGTGACAAAACGGACTTTTAGTATTCTCCCAAAGTGCCGCCAGCGTTATATGCAAGGTTTCCGCCATCGACCGGAAGGATCGTGCCAGTGATCATCGCAGCCGCATCGCTCGCCAAGAAATGCACTGCATGCGCAATATCTTCTGGTTCTGCCACCCGACCCATTGGAATTCCGCGAAGCAAAAGAGTAGTTAGCGCTTTAGCTTTTTCGCCTTCAGTTTCTACCCATTTGCGCCAGCCAGGAGTGTTTACAGAACAAGGCTGAATCGCATTAACGCGAATTTTTGACTTCGCCCATTCAATTGCAAGCTCGCGCGTCATTTGATTAACGCCACCTTTTGCAACGCTATATGCGAAGTTGCCGCGACCGATTGCAGAGCTACCAGCAATTGAACTTATATTTACAATGGCACCAGGCTTTTTCGCAGCAATAACCAATTTAGAAAACTCGCGCGCGTTTAAGAAATATCCAGTTAAAGAAGTTCCAATTACGGTATCCCAAATTTCAAGAGTTGTATCTTGTGGTGGGGTATGAGTCCCGGCAGCAGCGTTGTTGACTAAAATGTCGGCCATTCCAAATTCTTTTGCAACAAATTTAAAGAGCGCAATTACATCTGCTTCAACGCTCGAGTTTGCTTTGAATGTAACGGCAGAAACTCCACGAGCTTCCAATTCCGCTTTCCCGGCAGCAAGACCAACTTCGTCGATATCAGCCATAATAATTTTTGCACCATCGCCACCGAGTTGTCGGCAAACTTCCATACCAATTCCACCAGCAGCGCCTGTTATTACAATTACTTTGCCAGCTAAACTAAATGCGTTATTACTCATAATTTTTCCTTTTTAGTAGGACATCACTTGTTTTATGGCTTTTGATACTTGATCCACTGAAGGAATTGCGGCTTCAGACATTGCAGGGTTTGCGCTAAGTGGTGCACGTACTGCGCCAACTCTTACGATTGGACCCTTTAACGATTTGAAGTTGCGTTCAGAAGCAGTTGCAGCAATTTCTGCAGTGATTGAACCGAATAATGGAGCTTCATCTAGTACCACCACGCGGCCGTATTTAGTTACTGCGGCATCGATAGCGTCCTGATCAATTGGATAAAGTGTCCGTAAATCAATGACTTCTACCGATACTCCTTCAGCTTCCAAAGCTTGTGCTGCTTTAGTAGCAGTAACTACGGAGTATCCATAAGTAATGATTGCAGCATCTTTACCAGGCTTTACAGTTTTCGCTTTACCAAATGGTACGAAGTAATTTTCATCGCCAATTTCACCACGGATACCGGATAATTTCTTATGCATTAAGAATACGACCGGATCTTCGTTACGAAGCGCAGTTTTGATTAGACCCTTAACATCCATCGGAGTTGATGGGACTGCAAGCGAAAGACCAGCAGTATGTGCAAAGAAAGATTCGAGTGAGTTGCAATGGTGAGCTCCACCAAGTGCAACACCTGAAGTTGCTCGAATTACCAACGGCACTGGTCGATCGAACATAAATCGAATCTTTGCAGCTTGGTTAATGATTTCATCCATCGCGCCAAGTGAAAAATCGATGAAATTCAAATCAACGATTGGATGGCAGCCATACATGGCCGCGCCCATACCGGCAGCAACCATTGCAGCTTCAGAGATAGGTGCATCTCGAACTTGTTTGAGACCAAACTCCTGCGCGATACCTTTTACTTGCGCAAAGTGGCCCCCGCGTTCTACCAAATCGGTTCCGAGAATAAAGATTTTCTTATTGCGGTTCATCTCTTCGCGCACACCGGATTGGAATGCTTCAGAGTAGGTAGGGGTAACGGCTTTTACCTCAGTTGTCATAGTTGAACTCCTAACTTTCCTGAATCTACCCCTTGGGTAACTGATGAAACCTCTGGTTCTGGTGAAGATTCGGCGAAAGCAACAGCTTCATCAATCTCTTTTCGAACTGATGCGCGAAGTTCATCAACTTCGGCTTGGGTAGCAAATCCAGAAGAGATAACCACTTCAGTAAATTTATCGATTGGATCTTGGGTAGTTCGCCATTGGGCAATTTCTTCTTGAGTTCGATATTGGCCTTTTTCACCTACGTTATGGCCGTAATACCTATATGTAAGTGCGTTTATAAAGGTGGGGCCTTCACCGGCAAGCGCTCGCTCGCGGGCTTCTGAAACATATTTACGAACTTCAAGAACATCTTGACCATCGATGTTGTAAGCAGGTAAGCCAAATCCAGATGCGCGTTTAGCTAAATCTCCGCCACCAGTTACTCGACCAACAAAAGTTTCTACCGCGTATTGGTTGTTATCAACCAGAATAATTAACGGCAGCTTCCAAATCGAAGCCATATTTATTGACTCCCAAGTTCTACCGGTGTTCATGCCGCCATCACCAACAAAACCAACTGCAATTTTCTTATCGCCAATATGTTGAATACCAAGGGCTGCACCCATCGCAATTCCAACGCCAGCGCCAACAATTCCATTGCCACCGAAGTGTCCTTCAGTCACTTCAGCTAAATGCATCGAGCCACCACGACCATGTGATATTCCAGTCGCTTTAGTAAACAACTCAGCCATAACAGATTTTGCTGAGTAACCTTTTGCAAGAGTGTGGTGATGAGATCTATGAGTTGTTGCGATTACATCATCTTTCGCAATCGAAGAAAGTGTTCCAACAGCTACCGCTTCTTGTCCAGAAGAGTTATGCATTCCGCCCGGAACTTTTCCACGCAAACATAATTTATCTGCAGTCTCTTCGAAGTCGCGGATCACCATCATCTGACGGAGCAGAGATAGTGCAGTGGCTTTATCTAGATTAGACATTTCCTACTCCACTTCGCCAGGTGCAAGCACCACAGCTATCGTATTTCCGGCAGGTACTTCTTCGTTTGCGGCATATCTATGTTTTCCAAGGACTCCAGAAGTTTCAGCTGGTAAATCTAAAGTAGTTTTATCAGTTTCAATCACAGCTACAACATCGCCGGCGTTAACTGCATCGCCCGGTTGTTTTAACCATTCAAGCAACATCGCATTATCCATCGCCATTCCAAGCGCCGGAACGAAAATCTCTTCCATTTATATGTCTCCTTTATTCCTAGAATGGGCCAGCTGCGAATTTGCCATTACTTATTGATTGTTTTGTAATGAAATTTACTGCGTCCATTAATCCCCATTCGACTAAGCGAGGTCCCGAACTCTTCGAGTACCAAGCTATGTGTGGAGAGAGCAGTAAATTTTTAGTTTTGCGAATTGGTGCATCTTCAGCAAGCGGCTCTTTCTCGAATACATCGAGGCCAGCGCCATCTAAATGCCCACTTTCAAGTGCTTCCATTAAAGCGGCTTCATCAATTAAACCACCGCGAGAAACGTTTACTAAAATAGAACCTTTTTGCATCAACGCTAACTCACGCTTGCCAATCATGTGATGCGTTGATGGCATATAGGGAGCGTGCATGCTTATGACCTTGCACTTAGTTAGAAGTTCATCAAGATTTGTGGTCATGGTTACACCAGGGATTGCTTCAGTAACTGCTGGATCAAACCCAATTACATCTTTTACAAATGGTTGCATTTTCTTAATAAATGTCTGGCCAATTCGGCCACAACCGATTACGCCGAGCGTCGAATCTTGCAGCGAAGTTATTTCAGCAATTTGGGTTGCTGGAATCCATTTACCGTTCTGTGTTGTGACTGTTGCTTGGTAAATTCCGCGATGCAAAGCTAGTGCCATAGCCGCTGCGTGATTTGCTACTTCGTTGTATGCGTAAGTAGGTTGGAAAATAACCGGTAATTTATATTTTGCCGCAGCAACTAAGTCAATACTGTCCAAACCAACGCCGAGACGACTTATACATTTAACCGACTCCGGCATTTGCGAAATTTTCTCTTCAGTCATTTTATGAAGTGCAACTACAACTGCGGCGCAATCTTTAGCAGTGGCTTGTAATTCTGCGAGCGTATCAACCGGGCCAAAAACAACGTCAAAATCGAATTTTTCTGCAACAGTAGTTGCCCAAGTCGGATCAGCTAGCGCGCCTTCTGCTATGGCAATTTTGACTTTAGGCATCGATTTCTCCTCGGATAGGCTCAGGGGTTTACTGTATACAATTACCCATCAGAGGGGTAGTGTTTAGCCCTATCAATATTGCCAAGCTCAAAAGAGAGGGAAAATCATGAATTTGCCACTTCCTATGCCTGGAAAAGTCATTGCAGTCGGCTTAAATTACAAAGATCATGCAAAAGAAGCCGGGGTGCCGCTGCCATTAGCACCAGTCCTATTTACTAAGTGGACTACCTCTCTGATTCCTAATGGCGCAAATATCACTTTACATAAAGGCGTAACTCAACTCGATTGGGAAGCTGAATTTGCGGTAGTTATTGGCAAACGGGCCTCACATGTTTCAGAGAGTGATGCTCTTAGCTATGTTTCTGGTTACACCTGCATGAATGATGTAACTGATCGTGAAGCACAAACTAAAGATGGCCAATGGGTACGCAGCAAGTCCTACGACACTTATGGCCCAATCGGACCAGTTATCGTGCCAGCCAGCCAGATTCCAGATCCACATAATTTAAAAATTGAAGCTCGGTTAAATGGCAAGACTATGCAAACTAGCAACACCAGCAACTTAATTTTTAATGTTCCTTATTTGATTTCGTATATCAGTCAACGCGTTACTTTAGAAGCTGGCGATGTCATCACCACCGGAACTCCGCATGGAGTTGGAACTTTTTACAAACCTCCTATCTTCATGAAAGATGGCGATGTAATTGAGATCGAAATTGAAAAAATTGGAATTCTGAAGAACCAAGTGGTGGCTGAGAAGTAATGAGTTACAAGGGTTCAAATCGGAAGCTTGCCTTAATTACCGGTGGTGCTAATGGAATTGGATTAGCAACCGCCGATAATTTGGCGCAAAAAGGCTACGACCTATTCTTAATTGATAAAGATTTGGCAAATTTAGAAGTTGCTAAAACGAGTTTATTAAGACATGGCACAACAGTTGAGGTATTGAACCTTGATCTATCCGATGGCGTAAATGTATTAGATGTTTTAACCAAGAAAACTAATGAATTTGAAGTTGATGCGCTAGTAAACAACGCAGGGATAGGTTTTGCGCGAACTGTTGAACAAACGACGCTTGACGAATGGGACTTAACTTTTGATGTAAATATCAAAGCTACTTTCATTATGTGCAAAGTGATTGTTCCCCAGATGATTAAAAGAGGCGGCGGAGTAGTTGTTAACGTCGCATCGGCAGGCGCAGTTGTCGGACTTAAAAATCGGGTCGCTTATTGTGCATCTAAGTCAGCGGTTGTCGGTCTAACAAGATGTATCGCCGCAGACCACGCACTTGATGGAATTCGCATTAATGCAATCGCTCCAGGAACCGTTGATTCAACTTGGATTGGACGAATCCTTTCTGATGCACCTGATCCAGTTGCCACTAGAAAATTAATGGAAGCCCGTCAACTTGATGGCCGTATGGGAACACCGGAAGAAGTTGCACACGGCATCGCATTTTTGTTAAGTCCAGAAGCGCGCTTTGTGAATGGTTCAGTATTCTCGATGGATGCGGGGTTAACTGCAGTATGACCAGAACTTTTAACTCTGGCGTAATCGCAGTTATAAGAACTGATAATCCTGATGATGCGCTCTTAATTGCGCGCGCGTTAAATGACACTGTTGTAGATTCCATTGAAGTAACACTCACAGTTCCCAACGCAATCGAAGTAATAAAGACCTTGGTTAGAGAAGGCGTTGAAAGAGTTGGTGCTGGAACTGTAAGGACAGTCGCGCAAGTAAACGAAGTAGCTAAAGTAGGTGGCGAGTTTGTGGTGTCACCACACTCAGATCGCGAAGTTATTGAAGCAGCGGTTAAGCATGGGTTGAAAGTAACTCCTGGCGCAGTAACTCCAACTGAGATGGTGCAAGCCATGAAATGGGGCGCAACAGCAGTAAAGATTTTTCCAATTTGGGCAGTTGGTGGAATGGAATATGTTCGAAGTGTTTTAGAACCACTTCCAGATTTACCGATCGTGGTTTCTGGCGGTGCCACCCCAGAGGAAGTTAAAGATTATTTGAAACTAGGCGTAAAAGGAGTCTGTTTAGGCGGTGCGCTCTGGAAGCAAGAGATTGTTTCTACCGGGAGCATTGCAGCCGCGCACGATTACGCAGCTCAAGCACTTTCACGAATGTAGTAAAAGTGGCGATTAGTAACACTGAACTCGAAAAAATACAGCGGAGAATTCTCTGGCTAGCCACGCGAATGATTGATCATGCAAATAATGATCGAATTAATGTTGATGGTTTAAAAGTAGGCGGACATCAAGCCTCTAGCGCATCACTAGTTACCGTTATGACAGCGCTCTGGTTCAAGTATCTAAAAGCCGATGATCAAGTGAGCGTTAAACCACATGCATCACCTGTACTACACGCTATTAATTATTTGCTTGGAAATTTAGAGGAGAGTTATTTAACCAAATTACGCGCATTTGGTGGACTACAGTCTTATCCATCGCGTACTAAAGACCCTGACCGCGTAGATTTTTCAACTGGATCAGTAGGTCTCGGTGCAGCAGCTCCATTATTTAGTGGAGTAACTCGACGATATGTTGACTCGCATTTTGGAGCTCGCCCTAACTCAAAATTCATCGCGTTAATTGGCGATGCGGAATTAGATGAAGGAAACATTTGGGAAGCTGTTGCGGATCCAGCCACTACTAATCTTGGCAACGTTCTTTGGATTGTTGATTTCAACCGACAATCACTTGATCGAGTTATACCCGGCGTGCGGATTCATCAATGGCGGCAACAATTTGAAGCTGCAGGATGGAACGTTGCAGAAGTAAAGTATGGCCAGAAATTAAAGAATTCATTTAGAGAACAAAATAGTGGACCTTTTCAAGAATGGCTAGATCAAATTCCTAACGAACAGTATCAATCAATTTTTGGATTAGAGCCAGCGGCTGCACGAGCGCGCTTTTTAGAAGGTGCACCAAGTTCGGTTTTCGATTTTTTTGCCGGCAAAAGTGATGATGAAGTCATGGAAATCGTGACAGATCTTGGCGGCCATGATTTCACTGCCCTGCTTGAAGAATTAGCTAATTGCGAAAAAGTAATGGATCGGCCAAGCGTAATTTTCGCGTACACGGTTAAAGGTTGGGGCTTGCCACTTGCTGGTAATCCAAGAAACCATAGCGCAGCTTTAAATTCCACACAGATCTCTGAATTCAGAAAAGAATTAGAATTAGATTTAGAAACCGAATGGAACCCGTTTGAATCCAATTCAGATTTAGGCAAAATTTGCCAAAGCCGTAAAACTGATTTACAGCGAAGTAATCAAGTGGCTACGATTGAATGCAACATCCCCGATAGTTCAAAATTACAATTTAAATCTAGCAATTCAACGCAAGAAGCGTTTGGACGAATATTAACTACACTTTCTCGAGATTCTGAGCTTGCAAAATATATTGTTACAACTGCCCCAGATGTAGCCACTTCAACAAATCTTGGCGGTTTTATAAATAGAGTTGGTGTTTTTTCTCCGATCGAAAAGCGAGCTTGGAATGTAGATCCAGTTTTAAAATGGGCAGAAGGACCAACTGGACAACATATCGAACTTGGCATAAGTGAGATGAATTTATTTATGCTTTTAGGGGCGCTCGGTTTGTCGGATGTCCACTCGGGACAAAAATTGATTCCAATCGGGACCGTTTATGATCCCTTTGTCCTTCGTGGACTAGATTCACTTCTGCACGGTGTTTACTCAGAGTCTAGATTTATTATTGCTGGCACACCTTCTGGCGTAACGCTCGCACCTGAAGGCGGCGCGCATCAATCCTCAATCACTGCATCGGTAGGAATCGAACTCCCAGGGATGGTTTTGATCGAACCTTCATATGCAACTGCGTTAGATTGGCTGTTATGTGACGCAATTTCTAGCGTAGCTACTTTAACTTTGAAGAATAAAAAGGAAGTGGTTTATTATTTCCGGCTCTCAACTAGAGCCGTGGCGCAAGACCCTTTTGAGAAAGCCAAGGATCGAATCGGCGAAGAAAATCTACGGAATCAAGTATTAAACGGGGCCTATCAGCTAATTGATGGGAAAGTTGCGCTGCAAGAATTAGGAATTGAATCTGCATTTGCACCTGAAATTAATTTAGTTTCAACTGGAGTAGTAATACCTGAAGTGCTAGCAGCAGCTCAGCAGTTGACCGAAAAAGGAATTATCGCAAACGTCGTTGATGTGGTTAGCCCAAGTCGAATTTTCCAAAACTGGCAGAGTTCAACAAAAAATGCAATTCAAGATATAAGCCACTTACAAGGTTCTAATTTCATAGAAACTTTAATTTCAAATAAAAATCCAATTGTTTCTGTTCACGATGCATCTTCGCATGCAATGGCTTGGCTTGGATCCGCTTTAGGTGTGCACCAGATTTCATTAGGAGTTGACGCTTTTGGACAATCCGGAACGATTCCAGATCTATATCGAATTAATCAGCTCGATACTGAATCAATAGTTAAGGCTGCTACATATGCAATTGCAAAGAAAGAAATGGCAACGAGTGTAGGTAAAAATGTCTAAAACTACTCATAACATTTGGTGCCAATGGGACGACTTGAAGGTCCCGAATGGGTTTAAGTTAACTGCAAAACCTATAGCAGAAATGACCAGCACTGAATTATCGGAGATAACTTATTATGTCCCGCAATACATGGCTGGAACTCCGGCGCTAGCCTGGATTCCGAAACTTCCAAACCTTCAAATAGTGCAATTACTAAACGCTGGTTATGACGATGCAATCTCATATCTGCGGCCCGGGTTAGCGTTATGTAACGCCAGAGGTGTACACGATTATTCAACAGCGGAGCTTGCTTTATCCCTAATGCTTGCAAAATTAAGATTAATCCCAGAATTTAGTGCAAATCAAAATTTAGGGAAATGGGAGCATAAAACTACCGGTTCGGTTGCAGATAAGACAGTTGCAATTGTTGGTTACGGCTCTATTGGTAAAACTTTTGAAAGCCTAATTCAAAATTTTCCAATTACAATTCTTAGGTTTGCTCAAACTTCAAGAGAAAACGTTATTGCGATTTCGGAGATTAACAAGTATTTACCAGAGATTGACGTAGTTGTTTTAATAGTTCCGTTGACTGAAACGACTAAACATTTATTTAATAAAGAACGATTTGAACTTATGAAAAAGGGATCTCTTATTATTAATGTAGCCCGTGGCGGCGTAGTAAATACTGATGACTTATTAGCGGCTTTGAGAAGCGGACATATTTTAGCGGCCGTAGACGTAACTGACCCAGAGCCACTTCCTAGTGATCATCCACTGTGGAAAGAAAAAAATATCTTAATAGTTCCGCATGTTGGTGGCGATTCAGCATCTTTTGAACCCAGAGCAAGAAAGCTTATCTCTGAACAATTATTAAGAATTTCACAAGATAAACCGATGATTAATCAGATTGCGTGGGAAAAATGAAATTTGCAGTTATGGTGGTTTTTAAAGTTCTGGAAGATAAAATCGCAGAATTTAGTGAGGCACTTATTTGGCATAGCGAAAATACCTGGACTGAAGCTGGTTCGATAAAGTTTGTGATATATGTAGATGAAGTAGACCCATCTATTTTCTATTTATACGAACTTTACGAAAATCGTAGTGAATTTGAAAAACATACTAAAACGGATTACATCTCGGTATTTAGCGCTAAAGCAAAACCATTACTTCGAGAACCATCACAGATATTCCGCGGCGTTCCGCTTGTACCTAATCCAAAGTCAGAGAAGGGCAAAATATGAGCGCAAAATATATTCACCCGTTCTCTTTTGGAGATCGGAGTAAATCCGATTTATTAGGCGGTAAAGGTGCAAATCTTGCGGAAATGGTGAAGATTGGGTTACCAGTGCCGCCCGGCTTCACAATTACAACGTTAGCCTGTCGTGAATTCCTGTTAACTGGCGAGATTCCAAGTTCCTTACCTCAGGAACTTGAAGCAGCGCTATCAAACTTGGAGAAGGAGTTAGGTAAAAAGTTCGGTGATCCGAAGAATCCGCTTTTAGTGTCTGTTCGTTCTGGGGCTAAATTTTCAATGCCGGGCATGATGGAAACGGTATTAAATGTTGGCATGACGCCAGAAGTTGCACATGCGCTGGCAGAACAGACCGGTAATCCAAAATTTGCTTGGGATTGTTATCGCAGGTTTGTTGACATGTATGGCCGAATTGTTTGTGAAGTTCCACAGAGCGAATTTCATAAAATTCAACAACGGGTATTGAATGTTTTTGGCGTAGCTGCAATCTCCGATTTAGATGTTGATGGACTCCAAGCACTTACCGATGGATATATTAAAGAGACTGAAGCTCTCACAGGGGAAACTTTCCCAATCGATCCCAGAGAACATTTAACAAGATCAGTACAGGCAGTGTTTCACTCTTGGAACTCAGAACGTGCCCAACTTTATCGGCAACGTGAAAGAATTCCTTCCGATCTAGGTACTGCCGTAAATGTGCAGTCGATGATTTTTGGCAATCTAAGTGATGATTCCGGAACTGGGGTTGCATTCACTAGAGACCCTGCAACCGGTGAAACTGGTAGTTATGGTGACTATTTAGTTAGAGCACAGGGCGAAGATGTTGTCGCTGGCATTCGAAATACTATGTCGTTAGACGATATGGGCAAAGAATTTCCAAAAGTACATGCAGAATTAGAAAAGGTAATGTCCAATCTTGAATCTCATTATCGAGATCTCTGCGATATTGAATTTACCGTTGAAAAAGGCAAGTTATGGATTCTGCAGACCCGCGTGGGAAAACGGACTGCTGAAGCAGCTTTTAGGATTGCGGTTCAGTTAGTCGATGAAGGAAAAATAACGATAGATGAAGCGCTAACTAGAGTCGGCGGCGCACAACTTGCGCAGTTAATGTTTCCACAATTTGATTTACGCGGATCGGTTAAAGAATTGGCTCGAGGAATTCCAGCTTCACCAGGAGCAGCAGTGGGTGCGGTGGTTTTTGATTCAAAACGTGCACTAGATGCATCGCGTGATGGTAAGAAAGTTATTTTAGTTCGCCGCGAAACAAGTCCAGATGACTTAGTGGGGATGGTTGCTGCGCAAGGAATATTAACTAGTCGCGGCGGAAAAACGTCTCATGCTGCAGTAGTTGCACGCGGTATGGGAAAAACTGCAGTATGTGGAACTGAAAGTATTACTGTTAATGAGAGCGGTGGCTTTTTTACAGTTGGCGGCGAGAGTGTTTACGAAGGAGAAGTTATTTCAATTGACGGTTCTACCGGCGCCGTTTATCTAGACGAACTTCCAGTTGTTGCCTCTCCAGTCACTTCATATTTAGAAGGTTTGCTTTCTTCAGCAAGTGATGAAGCTTCACCAGTTGTTAAAGCAGTAGATCGAATTTTGACGCATGCAGACAAAATTCGACGGCTAGAAGTTCGGGCAAATGCTGATACGCCAGAAGATGCAATTAGAGCACGAATTCTCGGCGCTGAAGGTGTGGGACTTTGTAGGACTGAACATATGTTTCTTGGACCAAGAAGGTCATATGTTGAGCGATTGGTTTTGGCGGAGAACGAAGATGTGCAACGCGGCGTAATTGGTGAAATGGAAGTATTGCAGCGAGCGGATTTCGTAGGAATCATGATGGCAATGTCTGGATTAGCAGTAACGGTTCGTTTGCTTGATCCACCGCTCCATGAATTCTTGCCGCCACTTGCTGAGCTAACTGCAAATATGTCTAGGGCTGAAGCGTTAAATAGTGAGATTTCAGCGCGAGATAGCGCAGTTTTTGCAGCGGTTAAACGAATGCATGAATCAAACCCAATGCTTGGACTTCGCGGCGTTCGTCTAGGCATTTTGATTCCAGAGCTATACAAAATGCAGGTTCGAGCTTTAGTACATGCGCTAATTGAAGTTCGTAAATTGGGTCATGATCCAAAGCCAGAAGTAATGATTCCGTTAGTTGCGACGCAACGCGAACTACTGTACCTGCGCGAATCTTTGGAAGATGAAATTAGTAAAACCCTAAAAGGAACCGGGCAAAGTGCAACGATTCCAATTGGAACCATGATTGAAACGCCTCGAGCTGCAATCACTGCAGAACGGTTAGGTGTTTATGCTGACTTCTTCTCGTTTGGTACAAATGATTTAACTCAACTAACTTGGGCATTTAGTCGCGATGATGTTGAGTCATCATTCTTGCCAAGATATCTCGATTTGGAACTTTTACCATTTAACCCATTTGAATCGCTGGATCAAGCTGGAGTAGGAATTTTAGTTAAAACGGCTACCGACCAAGCTCGTTCTATTAGAGCCGATTTCAAAATTGGTGTATGCGGTGAACACGGTGGCGATCCGTCCAGCATTCATTTCTTCGACAAGATCGGGCTGGACTATGTTTCTTGCTCACCATATCGAGTACCGGTTGCAAGACTTGAAAGTGGTAGGGCAGTTGTACAAACAGATGGCGTTAATGCAAGTCTAACCCTTGGTTAATTATTTAATTGAGTGACCAGGGATAGATGAGATTAATTTTTTTGTGTAATCCTCTTTTGGATTATTAAAAATTTCTTCAGATTTACCTGATTCAACAAAGACGCCATCTTTCATTACATATACGTAATCAGAGAGATATCTAATTACACCCAAGTCATGCGAAACCAGAACAATAGATAATCCCTTTTTTATTAGTTCATTAAATAATCCGAGAAGTTGGGCTTGCGCACTCTGATCAATTGCAGAGGTGGGTTCATCGGCAATAAGAACGCTAGGTTGGGCCGAAAGCGCCCGTGCCACACTAGCTCTTTGACGTTGACCACCCGATAACTTACTTGGGAATTTTTGCGCATCTAGATTGCTGATGCCCATACTTTCAAGTAAATCTAGCGCCGCTACTTTTGCTGCTTTCTTATCCAATCCTTGATGTTGGCGAATTGCTTCAGCTATAGCTTTAATAATACGCATTCGTGGATTCAAACTTCCATATGGATCTTGAAAAACCATCTGTACTTCTTTGCGAAGCGCACCTTCATAGGTGTTCTTACCGTTTTGAATTGGCTTTTCCATGAAAGTAACAGAACCAGATGTTGGTAATTGCAGACCCGAAAGAACTCGAGCAAAAGTTGATTTACCACTTCCGGATTCACCGACAATGCCGATTGTTTGACCTTTTGGCAAAACAAAATCTACATGGTCAACTGCTTTAATAATGTCACCATAAGAATCAAAAGTTACTGACACATTTTTAGCTTCGATAATATTCAAGTATCGCTACCTCGCAATTTCGTCATGGCGTAGACAGGATGTTTGATGGTTTGATCCGATTGAGATCAGTGGCAAATCTTGCTTTACCCGACATTGATCTTTAGCAAAATCGCAACGTTCTGAGAAACGGCAACCTTCGGGCCAACTACCAACAGAAGGTGGTTGGCCATTTATTGTCTTCAACTGACCTTTTGGTTCGACAAGATCAATGCGCGAATTATAAAGAGCAATTGTATAAGGATGCTTTGATGCCTTAATTGACTTCGAAGGAATCTTTTCAACCGTTGTGCCGGCGTGCATGACCACAATGTCATCGCAAATTTCATTGATAAGCGGTAAATCATGCGAAACTAAAATAATTGAAGTATTGAAATCCTTACGGATTTGTTTGAGAAGATCCATAATTTCTGCCTGAACCGTTACATCAAGTCCGGTCGTTGGTTCATCTGCCACAATTAATTGCGGCTGTTGTGCGATTGCACATGCAATCATTACTCGCTGCTTCATACCTCCAGAAAGTTCGTGCTGGTATTGCTTTAAAACCGTCTCTGGGCGTCGAATTTGCACGATATTCAATAGCTCTAATGAGCGTTTTTCGACATCAGATTTTGGAAAATTCTCATCCTGCAAAATTGCTTCGGCGAGTTGAGCGCCAATAGTCATTACTGGGTTCGGACCAGCAAGTGCACTCTGTGGCACATAGCCAATTCGTTTACCGCGAATTTCATTCCAAACGTTCTGTTTTGCGGTAATTAAGTCAATTCCATCAAACTTCAATTCTCCGGATGCAATATAAGCACCACGTCGTCCCAGAGTTCCTACCAAGGATCGACATAACATCGTTTTCCCAGATCCAGATTCTCCGATTAAACCAATTATCTGTCCTGGCTCAATAATTAATGAAGCTGTATCTACAATCGAAAGACGCTTCGCTTTGGTAACTCTGACATCAATCTTTAAGTTCTTAATTTCAAGTAGATGGTTTGTTGACATCTAGATACCTCGATCTCTTCGAGATATACCTTCGACAATAAATGAAAGCGATACAGCCGACCAGCAAAGCGCTAACCCTGGGAAAATAACTAACCACCAAGATTGTGCTAAGAATGCACGGCCATCAGCAATCATTGAACCCCACTCAGCCATAGGTGGTCGAGCAGCTAGACCTAAGAATGAAAGACCTGAAACAACCACAATGACTAAAATGAAATCGCTTAGCGCGTACGCAACGGTTTCGGAGGACACATTTGGCGCAATATGTTTCAATACAATTCTACGCTTTGAGTAACCAAGCGTTTTTGCTGCCTCAATGTAATTTTGTTTAGAAACCACAACGGCTCTAGTTCTGGAAATACGCGCATACCTCGCCCAGTTAGTTATCGCGAGGATTATCACTACGCTCTTTAAGCCAGATCCTAAGAAAGTAAGCATTGCGACCGCAATAATTAAAAGTGGAAATGCGTTAATGCCATCAATCAGAGAACCAACAAGGCTTAGAACATATTTATTCTTGGCTAGTCCAAGTAAAATACCGATGATAGTTCCGATAGCTAGCGGAATACTCACCCCTAGGAAAGCTACGCCGAGATCAATTCCTACGCTTGAAAATGTTCGAGTCATTACATCTCGGCCAAGTTGGTCTAACCCAAATGGATGTTGCCAACTTGGTGGCATAAAGGGATCTCCGATGAATTCATCAGATTTGTATGGACCAAAATTCGGAATAACAATTCCTAAAATGACCATTACTCCCAGCATTATTAGGCCAGCAAATATTCCAAATCCTCCTGGTAGCGCAAGCCAATCTTTAAATTTAGTAATTCGAGTTTTCATATTTTCACTCTTCGATCTAGTGCATAAGCAATTACATCACCGATGAAGCTAATAAACACAGTGACTATGCCAAATATCAATAAAATTCCTTGGACTACCGGGTAGTCGCTAGTTAAAACCGCATTCACCATTTCGCGGCCAATTCCTGGAAGTGTAAAGATAGTTTCTAAAATAACAGTTGCGCCAAGCATTGTGCCCATCATGTAGGAAAGCAAAACCACTGTTGGAGCCATAGAAGGTTTTAAAATATAGAACCAGAAAAAACGGCGGCGACCAACGCCACGAATAATTCCAGTTTCAACAAACTCTTCTTCTTTAGTTTCAACTACCGAGCTAAAAATAACTCGCGAGACTACGGAAGTCATAATTAGCGTATTTACAAGAACGGGTAACCAGAGATATTTCAAATTTTGCGGGAACTGCGGTTCATATCCAAAAACTGGAGACCAATTTACCCGAACCGTGAAAATTAATATTCCTACCATTGCAATAAAAAAATTAGGTGTGGCAAGGATTACTGCAGTGATACCTCGAAACGCATAAACAATGGGCGCTTTACCGGACCATGCAATTGCGGTTCCGATTGGGATAGAGAGTAGTACGGCAAATAACGTTGAAAAAAGAATTAAGTAAACAGTCAAAGGCAGTGTAGATCCAATTATTTCTTTTACGGTGCGCCCAGTTTGAAGCGAAATTCCCAAATTTCCATGGAGGAGATCAATCACATAAGTTGTGAATTGATGATAAATACTGCCATCCAAATTAAGTTGTTTTCTCAGCTCTTCGATGGCACCAGCTTCAACGCCACCAAGCCTGGCAGAGGCTGGATCTCCAGGCAGGATTCTCATAATTGAGAACGAGATAACCATCACCCAGAACCCAACAGAGATGGCTCGGCCAAAGCGACCAAGAATCGTGCGCAAGATTTGATTTTTCAACAAGCTAACACAATTCCCTTCGTTAAATTTCGGAAATTTACTTACTAATCAGAAAAGTTAACAAGGTAATTTCGCGATTACCTTGTTAACTCTCCCTACAATCTAGTTAAGTGCTTTCGCGCTCAGCTAGCCCTCGATATCAAATAATTTTCGGTTAGAAAATTAATTTGTTGGTAGCGCAGGATTAGTTGCGATAACAAATTGCAACTGTCCTGGCATAAGTGCTTGAACTAGTCCAGCTCCGATATTGCTACCAGATAGGTAGAAACGAGTTCCAACTGGGATAAATGTTGATAAATCCCAAGCAATCTTTTCAACCTGAGCAAGCTTGTCCTTGATAACCACTGGGCTAGTTGCAGATCCAGCTTCATCTAGTAATTTCTTGGTATCAGCAAGAGTTGCATCTGGAATATTTGCGTTTGCCGCCCATACGCCACCTGGATAGAACCAGTTGCTTAGTTGCAGAATTGGAGTGGCTGCGTTATTACCAAACCACATAGCTTCCCATTCACGCTTGTTGATTACGGCAGATATGTTTGTATCTGGAGTAACCATATCGATAGTTACATCAATACCAACGATGGCTAGGTTAGCTTTAATGATTGAAACTGCATCTTGCCATAGCACGCGGTTTGGCACATGGAGATAAAGTTTAAATCCATTTGCGTAACCCGCATCTTTTAGCAACTTACGTGCAGCAGCAGTATCACGTGCACCACTCTTAGGAACGGAGCAGAGATAGTAAGGGTTGTTGGTATTGAACTGCATTCCGCAGTTTGGACCAGATAGATTATTAAATGCAACGCGCATGATTGATGGGCGATCGATTGCAAGCGAAATTGCTTGGCGAACTCGAGCGTCTTTTAGCGCCTTGTTTGGCTGTCCAACACCCATGTTAAATGCAATCATGAATGTGCCAGAGTCCTTAGCAGCAGCAACACGGAACTTAGTTTTATCGAACTTTGCCTGTGCAGCAGCTAATGGAAGTTCCATTACATAGTCAACAGTGCCAGCTTGGAAAGCTGCTAGTCGAGTATTTGCATCAGGAATTGTTACGACACGAAGTTCTTTTGTTACTGGCTTTGCCCAGTAATTTGGGTTAGCTACAACTACGAATAAATCAGTACCTGGAGTAAATGTTTTGACCATCATTGGGCCAGCGCTTACTGGGTTCTTGAAGTATGCAGCAGCTTTTTCCTTGGTGTCAGTCTTTGCTGCTGGGTGAATTCCCATGAATTGTTGTGCAAGTGCAAAGTGGAAGTCAGTGTATGGAGACTTAAGTGTCCACACTAATGTGTGAGCATCTTTAGCTACAACCTTATCTACTTTTGCAATATATGAAGCTGAAGATTTTGAAGCTACCCAACGGTCATATGCGTTTACCGCATCTGCGGCAACAAGTGCAGTTCCATCTGAGTAGTTAATAGTTCTAATAGTTTGAGTAACTGTTAGAAAATCTGAAGATATTGTTTCAGCCGTTACGAGATCAGCTGCTGGAAATCCGGCAGCATTGAATCGATAAAGTTGGCCTTGAACAATATAAGACATTTGGCTTTCGGTATATCCACCTACTGGAGTGACCGCATCTAGCGAGCCAACTCGGTGCAGCGCTGCATAGGTAACTGAATCGCAATCCGCAGTTTTAGCTACAGATTTTAAATTACAGTTTTTACCTGAAACAGCGTTTGCGGATTGGAGTCCGACAAAGCCCGTAAGGGCAAGAGCGAGGGTTGCTCCAATCGCAATCATTTTATTTTTGCGATTAATTAACATTTACTGCCTTTCCTAGGGTAAGACCGTATGGTAAATGGTTAACGGTTTACAGAAGGTTAGGGCAAGCACTCGTTGAGTTCAAGAGATAGAACCTGATTTTTTGAGTTTTTTAGAGCAGCTCAGGCAGTAAAAGACCGTATTTTTTGGCAATCTGGGTGATGTTTTCCTTAACCCCAGCGCTGATAGAAATCCCATTCACCTCTCTATCTAACAAAGTTTCATATTCAAATTCGCCAGGCAGAAGCACCCTCCCTGGTTCGCCAGAATTATGCATGATGTTCTCAAATTGGGAAGCAATTGATCTAAATAGTTCTGGAGCGGCATAGCGCGATATATCTACCGCCATAAATATCGTGCCGTTGCCAAACCCACTATCTGAAATAGCGGCGGGCATATTCCCAGAGAGAATCCCAGCAGCTACATCAATGAGAACAGAGAGCCCAGAACCTTTATGGCCACCGAAAGCCAAGAGTGAGCCACCATCTGCTAAATCTGCTGCGTTGGTTGTTGGTTGGCCATTCTTATCTAATAGCGATCCGAGTTCGATACTTTCACCACTCATCCCTGCGAGAATAATTTTCCCAGCTGCCACAACCGCGGTAGAAAAATCTAAAACAAAGTTGTACTCCTTAGCGCCAGGAACTGACCATGCATATGGATTAGTTCCGAGTACTCGTTTTACGCCACCAAATGGCGCAACAATTGGCCCACCAGTATTACAAAAAGCGATACCCATCATTCCGGCTTGGGAAATTAAATCTACATACTCACCTAAGCGACCTACATGGTTGGTTTTACTTAAGACAACCGTTGCAGTTCCATATTTTTTTGCAGATGCAATCACAGTTTCAGTTGCTAGGTAAGAAGCGCTCTGCCCCCAACCCCAACCACCATTGATTAACGATGTAGCCTCTTTACTCCATTCAACTTTTGGGTATGCGTTCGGAATCAAATTTCCAGATTCAACCCAACTGGAATACTCCATCAATCGAATAATTCCGTGCGAATCGTGTCCAACTAAATTAGAGAGCACGAGAGATTTAGAAACGGCGCTCGCAAGATCTAATGGCGCACCCATTCCGCAAATAACTTTGGTCGCTATTTCCACCAAAGTTGCAGCGGGAAAAATGGTTGAGTTATTAGACAAACTTCGCCTCAACTAAGCCTAAATCACCAAAATCTACGCTTACTAAGTCCCCTGGCTGAACAAAGCAATGTCCAGTGCACGTTCCAGTGCTTACATATTCTCCAGCAAATACTGGTCGTCCGCGTTCTCGAACCCAATTAATCATCCAGGTCAAACTAGTTACCGGATGTCCCATTGCTTGAATTCCTTGACCTGATTTTATGTAAGAGCCATTAACGTATAGATCTATATTTGCTTTTGGTAAATCTATTTCCTGCCAATCTTTAATTTTATTACCGACTACAAATGCAGCACCACCTGCGTTGTCATACATGCCACCAAAATATCCACTAAGGCTGTACCAATCCTCAAATACAGAATCTCCTATTTCAATAACTGGCGCCAAGAATTCGATACCCGCTCGCAAGTCTGCTTCACTATATGGTTTATCTCTTACTGGAAAATCTTGGCCAAGTTGAAATGCGAATTCACATTCGCATAACCGGTAATTTACAAAAAAATCAGATGGCACTTCAGCCGGGCTTTTCATAATTGATCTAGTAAAAAGTCGACCAGGAGAGGGGCTCGGAATATTTTCAGCTCTTCTTACATCCATGCTAGCAGCGCCAACTTTCCAACCCGCACCTTCCCAGCCAAGTGCATATTCTAATTTCAAAATAACTTCTTCCATAGATTTCCAAGATCTAGCACGCAATCGTTCCGGCATAACTACTGGAGTTCGGGTTTTTCTGCCGTTTGCAATCAATTCGATAACTTCGTCAACTTCGGTAGGAGTTAAATCGCTCTCACGTAGCGAAGGCAATGAACCACCAGGAGGTGTAGGGCCATGAATGAGCCGACCTCGATCGCTTAGATAATCATGTCTTGGTTTTTCTTTATTTGCTCTAATTAATAGTAATCGCTCAATTTCATATGTATTCATAATTGTTTTATGTTAACAGGTGAAAAAATAAATGGATAGTGTGGGGATTACCTTAAAAAGAGCGCATTTAAGCGTTTTGTTGTAAACCAGAGCCCAAGTGCAATCATCACAATAAAGTAGAGAACATGGCCCAAGATAGAGCTATCGATTTGGCCAAGTGTTAAACCTCGAATTAGTGAAATGCCATGCCACAGCGGCAATATTTTTATAAACCATTGCACAATCTCTGGATAAACTGTAAGTGGGAAAAAAGATCCAGAGAAAAGAAACATCGGGAGCATCAACATATTTATATAGTTCATCTGCTGGAAAGATTTCATATAAGAAGTGGCCGCCATGCCAAATGAAGCAAAACCAAAGGCAATTAATACTGCGGCTGGAATTGCAAGAAGTCCCCACCAATTTTTAATTAATCCAAGTGGCGTTACTACAATCATGAAACCAATTGCGTACATCAGGCCGCGAAGTAACGCCCAAGCAATTTCGCCTAGTGCAACATCAAGTGGTCCTAAAGAAGTTGCGAGCATGCCTTGGTAGAGTTTGCTTTCGTTAATCTTCCAAAATACATTCCAAGTTGAATCGTAGATTGCGCCGTTCATTGCACTAGTTGCTAGTAGTCCTGGAGCGATATAAGCCGCATATGAAATTGAGGAACCATCTGCTGCAGTTATACCGCCTATTAGTGCACCGACACCAAAACCAAATGAGAAAAGATAAAGTACTGGTTCGACAAATCCTGAAAGTACAACTAACCAAGCCGAGGACTTAAATGCGATGAAACTTCGTTGCAATGGCGCTCGGGTTCTGCCCGCATAGTATTTTTCTAAAGGCTTTCCGATTCTTCCTTCAGCAATAGCAACGGCTCCTTTAGCAATCATTTGCTTAGCCGCTTCGTGAAATTACGGAATGCTAATTTTAAACCTAGCGCTAGCAAGGAAGTAAGAAATATAAAATGCACTCCGATCATTAACCCACTTATCGAATGTCCATAAGTTAAATAACGACCTAGTTCGGTAGCGTGCCAGAGCGGTGAAATCCAGCCTATTGGTTGCAAAATAAAAGGCATTGAAGAAAGCGGGTAGAAAGTTCCAGAGAATAAGAAGAGCGGCATAATTATGAGTCGACCAATTGCGGTCAGAAAGAAATCTTCCTTTTCAACCTTTGAAGTTAAATAAAGCATGATTGATCCGAAAGCGCCGCCGGCTAACATCGCAACAAACATTGCAAGCCATGCAGTTCCGGTAGGTAAGGCACCCGCAATTAATAGTATAAACCAGTAAATTACAACTGTAACAAAAGTTCTACCTAACGCAGCAATATAAACTCCTAGTGCAATTTGATTTCCAGTAATTGGAGTCGAGTTCATTGCAAAGAAATTTTTGGCCCACTTAAAACCTTGAAGCGTAGGGAATGTGACTTCATCAATAGCACCTTGGATTGCTGCGCTGGCAAGTAGCGCTGGTGCTAGGAATGTTAAATATTGCACTCCATCTACACCGCCTGCACCTTGTTTGGCATTTACAAGTGAACCAATTCCAACACCAACTGAAAGCAGATATAAAACTGGATTTAATATAGCTGCGGTAATAATGGCCGAACGCCATTTAAACATATTTCTAAATCGTGCTTCTACAATATAAAGCGCACCAAATCTCGAAATCTCACGCTGTGCTTCTTTAACTTTCATTTCATTCAATCAAACTTCGGCCAGTAAGTCTAAGAAAAACATCTTCGAGTGAGGATCTTCTAACTAGTGAAGTAATTGGATGCAGTCCGGAACCGACAATTTCCGTCAGTAGAGTTTCACCGTCATTTGCGTAAAGCAGAATTCGATCTGGGAGTTGTTCGATCCGGTCACATTTTTGGCGTAACTGATCCACATATAGTGAGTTCTTATCTGAACCAAAACGAAGTTCTAACACTTCTTTAGTTACATACTTTCTAATCAGTTCAGCCGGGCTATCTTCCGCCATGATTTTGCCCTTATCCATCACGATCAATCGCTGGCAAAGCTGCTCAGCTTCATCCATGAAATGGGTAGTAAGTAAGAGTGTTACACCCATTTCTTTCAATCTAAATAACCGATCCCAAAGTATGTGGCGAGCTTGTGGATCTAGGCCGGTAGTTGGTTCATCGAGCATAAGAATCTCTGGTTCGCTAACTAGCGCCCGCGCAATCGTTAGGCGACGTTTCATACCGCCACTCAGCGCCTCAACTTTTACATCACGCTTTTCTTCAAGTTGAGCAAACTCCAAAAGTTCGTTGATTTTAGGAGTTAGGAACTTTTTGGAAAGTCCAAAGTAGCGACCATAAATATATAAATTCTCTCGAACCGTAAGTTCACTATCTAAATTATCTTGTTGTGGTACTACGCCAAGGTGCGCACGAATTTGTGGTCCAAATTTTTCGGGGTCTTTACCCAAAACTGTTAGCTCTCCAGAAGTCCGTTGCAGCGTGGCACCAATCATCCGCATAATTGTGGACTTACCTGCACCATTAGGACCTAAAAGCCCAAACGATTCACCTTTGGCTACTTCAAAATTAATTTGGTCGACGGCAACGAAATCGCCATAAGTTTTTGTGAGAGCGCGCGCAGAAATTAAATAAGACATTAGCTCAGAATATTACAGACCAACTTCAGTAAGCGATTTAGAAAGAAGTTCCATTCCTAACTTTGCATCGCTCTCTGAAATATTGCAAGGTGGCACCATATGTATTCGATTAAAATTATTAAATGGCATCAAGCCATTCTTCTTACAAGCTGCAACAATCTCATTCATTTTTGGACTAGATGCGCCATAAGGTGCAAGTGGTTCCCGAGTATTTCGATCGGTGACCATATCCATTCCCCAGAAAACTCCAGCGCCACGGATATCGCCAATTACAGCATGCTTCTTTGCGAGTTCGTGAAGTCCAGGACCAAGAATTTTTTCACCGATATATGCTGCGTTTTCCACCATTTTCTCGCTCTTCATCGCAGCAATAGTGGCTACCGCGGTGGCGCAAGCTAATGGGTGGCCAGAGTAAGTAAGCCCACCTGGGAATACGCGCTCATTAAAAGTAGTAACAACAGGTTCAGAAATTATTACCCCGCCAAGTGGGAGGTAACCAGAGGTAACACCTTTAGCGAAAACTATTAAATCTGGAATTGATTTTGAGTGTTCGAAGCCAAACCATTTTCCGGTTCTGCCAAAACCAGACATAACTTCGTCAGCAATCCAGAGGATTCCATATTTATCGCAGAGCGCACGTAGCCCATCCAAATATCCAGCAGGTGGCATAAGAACTCCAGCAGTTCCTGGAACGCTCTCGATTAATACCGCTGCAATTGTATTTGGACCTTCAAAAATAATAGTTTGTTCTAAATGTTCCAAGGCGCGTTGGGATTCTTCCGCCTCGTTAGTTGCCCAAAATGCTGTCCGATATAGGTACGGTCCCCAGAAGTGAACATGTCCGTAACCAAATTCATTTGGGAACCGACGTGGATCACCGGTTGCATTAATAGCCGATCCGGTATTGCCGTGATAAGAACGATAAGTTGAAAGTATTTTATGTTTATTGGTATGCAGTCTTGCCATTCGAATTGCATTTTCAATTCCATCAGCACCAGCATTAGTAAAGAAAACTTTCTTAAACTTATCTCCAGCCAATTCTACGATCTGCTTGGCAGCTTCATTTCGAGCTTCGTTCGCATGCTGTGGCGCAATAGTTGCGAGAATGTCAGATTGCTCTTTTATGGCAGCAATTACTTTTGGATGTTGGTGGCCAATGTTTGTAAAAACTAATTGGCAGGAAAAGTCTAGATATTTCTTGCCAGTGAAATCCCAGAAGTAAGAACCAGCACCACTTGCAATTGCCATTGGATTGATTTGGGCTTGCGCTGACCAAGAATGGAAAACATATGCTCGGTCGTCCGCAAATACTTTTGCGGCTTTTTCTGGATTGTTCTCTGGGCT
Source organism: uncultured Bifidobacterium sp. (assembly GCA_964632545.1). Classification (GTDB taxonomy): domain Bacteria; phylum Actinomycetota; class Actinomycetes; order Nanopelagicales; family Nanopelagicaceae; genus UBA7398. The sequence goes on from CAZWBQ010000006.1 coordinate 44,605, forward strand.
GTTCACAGTGCTCCCTTATTTATCTTTGAATTATGCGCCAATTTAAGCACTTTTGTGACCCATTTGGTAGATGAAGAGGTGTTGGCTAAGTCAAACCTCAAGTATTGTGGGTATATGAAAACTATTTCGCATTGGATCAATGGCGCAGTTACTAATGAAAAATCTGAAAGAAGCGGTGAGGTTTTTAATCCCGCGACTGGAAAAATTTCTGGCAGCGTAAATTTTGCGAGTACCGCAACCATTGATATGGCAGTAGGTGTTGCTTCTAAGGCTTTTACAGAGTGGCGTCATAGCTCTCTCACCAAACGCACCCAAGTACTTTTTGCATTTCGCGAACTTCTAAATGTCAATAAAGAGAAGATCGCTGCTTTAATCACAGCAGAACATGGAAAAGTATTGAGCGATGCACTTGGTGAGGTAACGCGCGGCCTTGAAGTTGTGGAATTTGCTTGCGGAATACCACATTTACTTAAAGGTGGGTTTTCGGAGGAAGTTTCTACCGGTGTAGATGTTTACTCAATTCGCCAACCGTTAGGTCCAGTTGCGATCATTTCGCCATTTAATTTTCCAGCAATGGTTCCAATGTGGTTCTTCCCGATTGCGATCGCTTGTGGAAATACTGTAATTGTTAAACCTTCCGAGAAAGATCCAAGTGCCATTATGTATGTGGCAGAACTCTTAAAAGAAGCTGGATTGCCAGATGGTGTATTCAACGTTTTGCATGGTGATAAAGAAGCCGTAGATGCCTTACTTACACACCCAGGCATTAAATCTGTTTCATTTGTTGGCTCAACGCCAATTGCAAAATATGTTTATGAAACAGGTACAAAATCTGGAAAGCGCGTTCAAGCACTTGGCGGCGCCAAAAACCATATGGTGGTTCTGCCAGATGCTGACTTAAATCTTGCCGCAGATGCTGCAATTAATGCTGGCTTTGGCTCAGCTGGCGAACGTTGCATGGCGATTTCGGTAGTAGTTGCAGTAGAACCAGTCGCCGATGCCTTGATTGAAAAAATCAAAGAAAGAATGGCGAAAATCAAAACTGGCGATGGTACGGAAGGCGCCGATATGGGCCCACTTGTAACTAAAGTGCATCGCGACAAAGTTGCTTCTTATGTGAATGCAGGCGAAAAAGAGGGTGCAACTTTGGTTGTTGATGGTCGAAATGTAAAAGTTGATGGCGAAGGTTTCTGGTTAGGGCCAACACTTTTCGACAACATCACTACCGATATGTCTATTTATAAAGAAGAAATATTTGGACCGGTGTTAAGCATTATTCGAGTTAAGAGTTATGACCAAGCTTTGAAGTTAGTAAATGATCATCAATATGGAAATGGCACCGCCATTTTTACAAACGATGGTGGCGCAGCTCGCAGATATCAAAATGAAGTTGAAGTTGGCATGGTTGGTATCAATGTGCCAATTCCAGTTCCGATGGCATACTTCTCATTTGGCGGTTGGAAGAATTCATTATTTGGTGATTCACATGCCCACGGTACCGAAGGTGTGCACTTCTTTACCCGCGGAAAAGTAATTACAAGTCGTTGGTTAGATCCAAGCCATGGTGGAATTAATTTAGGTTTCCCACAAAATACCTAATTAGCCACGAATTGTTTTTGCTAATTCCTTAAAGTCATCAACCATGAAGTCAATTTCGGCTTGGCCATGCGCCAAACTAATTAGCCATTGTTCATCTAAACCTGGCGGCGTAATTACGCCATGATTAAGTGACCAGAGGAAAGAGAGTTCTGCAATTTGGAAATTTGTAGCTTTGTAATCCCGATAATTTCGGACTGGCGTATCTGCCCAAGTTATGCAACCTTTAACGCCAAAACCAACGGTATGGGCTGGTAATTCGTATTCGTCAATAACTTCTCTGATTCTAGTTAGCGCTTCTCGATTTAGCGATTCAGCTTTTTCAAGAGCAGGAACTGTACAAATTCTATCTACTGCGCGAACTGCAGCCATTGCAAGCGCATGACCATTGAATGTGCCTAGATGTGGCATCCGGCCATCAGTAACTGGCAACATAAATTCTGCTTTTCCGCCAAAGGCAGCCAATGGGATTCCGCCGCCAATTGATTTAGCAAGACAAATTAAATCCGGAATTACACCAAGTCGTTGCGCCGCGCCTTGCGGTCCAGCAGTTAGTCCAGTTTTTACTTCATCAAAAATCAAGACGACTTTATATTGATCACAAAGTGTTCTAACAGCTTCTAAATAACCATCATCTGGAACGACAATCCCAATATTTTCCATAACTGGCTCAACGATGAAGCAAGCAATCGTGCTTGCATGTTTTTCAAAAAGCGCTTCAAGCGCAGGGATGTTGTTAAAAGGCACGACATGAACTTCGCCAGCAACAGTTCCATTTGGAATTACTGGAGTTGGGGCATCTGCTGGACCAGCTTTATCTAGCGAAGGTTTATTAGAAAATAGAATCGAATCAGAGCTACCGTGATAGCCACCTTCAACTTTAACCACACCTTCTTTGCCTGAATATGCTCGCGCAGTTCTGACTGCATACATAGTTGCTTCAGTGCCTGAGTTTGTGAACCTGACTTGTGCGATGCCAAATCGGCGACAAATTCGCTCCGCGGCATCCCTTGAAAGTGGGGACGGAGTTGTGAAAAGGGTCCCTACATCTAGCGTTGCCCGCAGCTCTGCCACAACATCAGGGTTTAAGTGCCCAACTAACATAGCGCCAAATCCCATAGATAGATCCAACATTTTCCGACCATCTACATCGGTCATCCATGCTCCGTTAGCAGAAACTATTGAAACTGGATATGGCTCAAATGATTGAAAAGTTGAATGTGCTCCTAGCGGAATAGTTTGAGTAGCTAGTTGAAATTCTATTCCAGAACCGAGCGTTGATTTCTTATACAAATCCAATTGCTCTTGCATGATTTTTTCAAGTCGAGAACTATCAAATGGTTTTGAATGTGATGGTAAAGAACGAAAAGTTTGAGGGTGATGCGTTTGGGTTTTCATTGCAATTTTGTACAGTCAAAGGGTTCATGTAGAACCGAAGTTTGAAGTGCACGCTCCTAGCGAAAGTTTGTATTACTGGGGTAGTTTATCAGAGTTAAACTTTTAATCAACTCTAAAAAAGTACGCATGTTTCTGTAGGGAAATCTAACTTATTATGGGAAATAATCATCAAAGTCTTACCTTTTAGATAATTAAATAAATTTGTTGCAATTCGACTTATTTGGTCATTTTCTAAATACTCAAAAGGTTCATCTAAAATTATTAATTTGGAATTCTTAAGTATTGCTCGCGCCAATCTTATCCTTTGCTTTTCTCCGCCAGAAAAATTTTCTCCGTATACACCTATATGTGTATCCAAACCGTCTGGAAGTGTTGAAATGAGTTTGGAAATTTCAACGCATTCAAGGGCACTCCAAATTTCTAAATCTGACACATCTTGGTTGGCTATTCGTAAGTTTTCTCGAATTGAGGAATTAAAGAGATGGTCATCTTGCATACAAAGTGTGATCGAATTTGCCAGTTCTCCTCGATCAATCTCATTAATTTCAATTCCATTCAACTTAATTGATCCTTCATAAGGGACTAGTCCGATGATTGCTAAAGCCAAACTTGATTTACCGATCCCACTATTACCACTTACAAGAAGTGGAGAACTTGGCCCCAATTGGGCAGTTATTGGCTGATGCGGCAACGTGAATCCACGATCCCATTTTGCTCGTGCATTTATAAGCGATAGAGAAATCGATCCATCTTCAATTAATGCATTACCCATAACTTTCACTAAATTTTTCGAACCTAGAATGGCCATATCGATTCGTGTTGTGGCTTCAGCAATCTTTCCAAATCCGGCAAATGCACTTGGCAAGGTTGAAACACCATCAAAAATCATTAAAGGCAATAATGTGATCACCGCGATGTTGACCGAACCTAGAGTTCCATTTAACACATTATTTATAGATATGTATGCGCCGAGAATTACAGCAGCACCCATTGCGATAAAGTTTAAGCCCGATCCAATACCAGCGCCATAATCAATTCTTTTCTCAGCTGCATTTAAATTCAAATCTAAATCCGTTAAATCCTGACGAAGTTGATCCCCATAACCAAATACTTTAGCCTCTAAATGACCATTCGCAATGTTTGCAATTTGTTTTGCTATTAATTCATCAGTTTTGGCAGATAAACTTGCGAATTTCATAGAAAATTTACTTGAACTATACGGAATTGCAATTATCGCAATGAGAAAAATTAATCCAATAGATAAGCCGGCAGTTGGAGATAAATGATAAATAATACCAATTCCGGCAAGTCCGGAAATTAATGAAGAAAAATATGGAATCCAGATTCTTAACCATCGATCCTGCACAAGTTCGACATCTGAAATTATATTTTGGAACACTGATCCCAAACTATTAATTGAATTATTAGGAGTTACTCGCTCTAACGCTTCGTAAAGTCGACGCTGCAGTGAAGTTTGTGAACGAAGAATCGAATCGTGACTAATGATTCGTTCACCATATCTAAAAACTCCTCGTGATAACCCAAAAAATCTTACGGAAACGATAGCTACCTCTAAAATAAGTATGGGAGGCTGTTTTGAAGCCATCGCGATTAACCATGCGCTACTCCCTAGCAACCCAACTGCCATCGTAAGTGAAATCCCGCCAAGAAATGCGCTGAGCGTCAGCCGCCATTTAAACGGAGCCGAAGCGCTAATGGTTGGTGAAATTTTCATTGTTTAACTTCCAATAAATTACCAAAATGCAGAATGTTTTGAGCATATGAAATTAGCGCATCTCGATGTGATACCGCCATTACTAACTTTCCGGATTTGGCTAAATCCAAAAGTATTTCTGAAATATTGACTTCGGCGGCCTCATCGAGGGAGGCAGTTGGTTCATCCATGAAAACAATTGGCCGGTCAGTAACGAGTGTGCGTGCGACAGCTAACCTCCGCAGTTGCCCAACAGAAATTCCAGTTTGGTTATCGCCGATCAAACTATTAATTCCATTTGGCAGATCTCCAAGTTGCAATCCAACCCTGCTAAGAATTTCGGCTAATTCATTTTTAGATATTCCAGGTTTAAGTTGATTAAATATTTCCGCAATAGTTCCTTGCGGAAAATGTGGAGATTGTGAAACCCAGGATATTTGAGATAACCAAAAATCATTATCGAATTCATGCAACGGGTAGGCGCTATTTATATTATTAATCCAGACTTTTCCTTTTGTTGGCACTATTAATCCCATTAAAGTATTGATTAGCGATGTCTTCCCAGAACCAGATTCGCCAACAAGTAATGTAATTTCGCCAGATTTTGCGGAACCACGCGGAATTAGAATTGGTTCTCGATTTGGATATTCGATTATTAAAGAGTCCCATCGAATTTCACGCAATCTATTTAAAGCATTTCGATGACCTTTGGATTGTGGTTGCATTTCTAGTACCTCAAATATTTCTCTAGATGATTCAAGTCCTTCTGCTGATGTATGGAATTGCGCTGATACTTGGCGAATTGGCCAATAAACCTCGGGAGCAAGTAGAAGAACCAATAGACCACTTGAAAGAGAAATATTTCCCGAGACCAGCCGCAATCCAATCCAGACTGCGATTAGCGCAACTGAGAGTGTTGCGATTAGTTCTAAAACTAAAGATGAGAGAAATGAAATTTTCAGAACCTTCATAGTTTCAATGCGATATCGACTTCCCACCTTTTCAATTTTTTCCGCTTGGTGCTTTGATCTGCCATAAACTTTTAGAGTAAGTAGTCCAGCGAAAAGATCTACCACGTAGGACGAAAGAATCCCCATCGTGCGCCATTTTTTGGCCATTGCTTCAGATGTGTATCTTCCAATTAAAATGCCGAAGATTGGTATCAGCGGGATAGTTCCCAAAATTATTAGCCCAGATGAAAAGTCTCTTAAAGTTATGGTTATGCCTACGATAAGCGGAACGGTTAGTGCAATAAATAATTGCGGAATGAATTTATTAAAATATGGCTCTAACGCTGCGATACCGCGGGTAGCTATCAACGAAAGTTTTCCATAACCAAATTTAAGGTTTAACTCCGTGCCTTGTAAGAGCGCTTGATTAAATAGTTGCGAACGTAGATCTACTCTGATTTTTGCACCTATTTTTCGAGTCAATACATCCCCAAAGAAGGAGATGCCAGCTCGAATAAGAAAAATTAAAATTAAGATTTTAATTTGTGGAATTAAATCAACCCAAGATTTTTCTTTTTGAAAGGCTCCAACCACAACGTTAGTTATAGTAAAAGCTTGTGCGATTGTAAGTAATGTAGTTAGGAGAGCAAGCGCAACAACTAAAGCGATAAAACCGCGGCTACTTCGGGAGTACCGAAATAGCCGCGGATCTAGTAACTTCACGAATTAATGTTGTCCAAAACTCCCACCTCAGGTGATGAGATTTGTTTTGCGCTAACCCGTTTGCGGAATACCCAATAAGTCCATCCTTGATAAATCAAAACTATTGGCGTAAGAACTACTGCGACAATAGTCATAACTTTCAAGGTGTATTGAGTACTCGATGCATTTGTGATGTTAAGAGTTGCGCTCTCCAGCAACGAACTTGGCATCACATTTGGATAAAGCGTTGTGAATAGGGTAATCACAGCAAACGCAAGGGCTACTGATGAAAATAGAAATGCATAGCCCTCGCGTCCTTTGTGACTGAATTGCAGTGCTAGGAGCCACGCCACTGCAACAACAGCCGCTAAACCGTAGACCTCAGTTTTGGAGTTATACGCAACTGCAGTTATGGCAAGGAATGCAACGGTTACCACAGCAGCGAATAAACCAATCTTGGTCACCAACCCACGCGCCCGATCGTGAATTGTTCCCTCAGTCTTGAGCGATAAGAAAATCGCACCATGAGTAAGGAATACAGAAAGCGTTACTAATCCGCCGAGTAATGCATATGGATTCAAGAGATTGAAGAATCCACCGGCGTATTCGATAACTCCATTTTCTTCTTTTAATGGAACGCCGCGAACTATGTTTGCAAACGCTACGCCCCATAAAAGTGCAGGTAAGAAACTACTAATTACGATTGCGTTATCCCAACGATTCCGCCACTTTGAATCACCGTATTTACTTCGGTATTCAAATGAAACGCCACGCACAATTAATGAAACCAGAATTAGAAATAGTGGTAAGTAGAAGCCACTAAATAGCGTTGCGTACCATTCAGGGAAAGCAGCGAATGTTGCGCCACCAGCTACTAATAACCAAACTTCATTCCCATCCCATAGTGGCCCAAGAGTTGTGAGTACAGCTCTCCGTTCTGCTTGAGTTTTAGCAACAGTCTTAAGCAAGATACCTACTCCGAAATCGAAACCTTCAAGAATGAAGTATCCGATCCAAAGTACTGCGATTATTACAAACCAGAAAGTATTAAACGACATGGCTCTCACTCCTTTCTAATATGCCATCGTCAATGAGCGGTTTGAATCTCCACCCATGGCGACGTCATCAGTATTTTTATCTAAGCCTTCTGGCCCAACTTGTATGGTTCGGAGAATTAATCCGAACTCAATAATTGCAAGCACGCCGTATAACAGAGTGAAAACAACTAGCGTGAATGCAACTGAGGCAGCTCCAACAGCAGGGCTGACGCCATCAGCAGTCTTTATTAATCCAAAAACAGCCCAAGGTTGTCGGGCATTTTCGGTAAATATCCAACCAAATGAGTTTGCGAGTAGTGGCAAGAATGGCATCGAAATCATTGCTGGCAAGAACCAACGACCTTTTGGAAGTTCATTCTTGCGAATGCGTACCAATGTAATTAGTGCAAATAGCAGCGCAATTGCACCAAAACCAATCATTAGTCGGAAACCCCAATAAGCAATTGGAATATTCGGTGTGTAATCACCTACACCATATTGTGCGACATATTTACTTTGCAAATCATTAATACCTTCTACAACGCCTTTTGTGCTTCCAGTGGACATAAAGGAGAGCATTCCTGGCAAATCAATTTGAAATACCGAACGAGAACCATCCAGTGTCCCAATTGTAAATAATGAGAACGGTGCACTTTCTTGTGTTGAATATAACGCTTCAGCCGCAGCCATTTTCATTGGTTGTTGAGTAGTCATGATGCGCGCTGTTATGTCACCTGTAATTGCGACCAACACAAAAGCAATAATTACTGTAATTAGTCCAAGCTTGGCAGTTGCACGAGCCATCACAACATCACGATTTTTAACTAACAACCAAGCGGAAACTCCAGAAATCACTGCGCCTGCGGTAAAGAATGCAGAAGGAATTGTGTGACCGAAGGATGCAAGCGCAGTATTTTGGGTAAGTACTGCAAAAATATCAGTTAACTCAGCACGGCCACGCTTTACATTCATCGTGTAACCAACCGGGTGTTGCATCCAAGCATTTGCAGCAAGAATGAAGTACGCCGAGAATAAAGTACCAAGTGAGGCTAACCAGATACTTGCTAAATGAATCTTCTTAGGTAACCGATCCCAGCCAAATATCCAGAGACCGAGAAAAGTGCTCTCTAAGAAGAAGGCAAGCAAGCCTTCCATGGCAAGAGGTGCGCCGAATATATCGCCGACAAAACGACTGTAATCCGACCAGTTCATGCCAAACTGGAATTCTTGCACGATGCCAGTTACGACACCAATTGCGAAATTAATTAGAAATAATTTTCCGAAAAATTTAGTAGCGCGAAGATAATGTGCTTTGTTAGTTCGGTACCAAGCTGTTTGTAATCCAGCAACTAAGAATCCCATTCCAATAGTTATTGGAACGAAAATAAAGTGGTAAACCGTTGTAATGGCAAATTGCCAGCGGGCTAGATCGAGTGAATTCATTGATACTCTCTCTCTTAAGCAATATGAATTTTTTCTTGTGGTGCGTGCCAATTCTCTAACTTACAACTCTGATAATTAAAGAAATTTGATGTCGACTAAGTCACCGACTAAAAATCTCCGCGTAAAAACTTAGTTAAATAAATAAATGGAGTGCTACCCCTCGACTTTTTAAATAACCGCCTTTACCCTTATCAAATGAGACATAGTTATTCAAAAAGAGGCGTGTTTGGTATTTATGTCGGGATCGTTTTAGCTTTTTTATCTTACGAAGTATTTAATAAAATTAATCCAACATATCCACCGCTAGTGATGCGTGGGTGGTTAGATGAAAAAATTCCAATTGTTTCAATCTTTGTAGTTCCATATTTATCGTTTCATATACTTGCTGCTTTTGTAGTTCCATATCTAAGTTTAAGGTTTGGAAATTATAAAGCGTTTCTTGTAAACGGCTTTGCAATTATTTTTGGACAGGCCATGTTAGATATTGCTTATTGGTTATTTCAGAGTGAAGTTCCACGGACAACTGTGAGTGATAAGGGTTTTTTCAATTGGGTGTTAGTTCACGTGATTTATGGAAACGATCGACCGTTGAATGGATTTCCTTCCAATCACGTAACTTGGTCAGTTATTTCAATAATTGCACTTTGGCGATTACGTTATCGCGCACCAAGAACTTCTTGGTATTTAATGGGATGGTTTCTCTTGATACTCCCAGCGACTGTTTTCCTCGGACAACACTTCGTGATAGATATTTATGGTGGAATTTTCGTTGCCTTCGCGGTTTACTGGGCTTGCATGTTCATAATTGAGAAACCTAGGCTCGATATCCACCGATAAGTACGATTACGAGAGCAAAAGCGCTCGGTGTATAGTTTTGCCACGTGCGGTTCTTAAATACTCCTAGCTACGACCTTACCTATGACGATGTCTTTATGGTTCCTAGTCGTTCAACCATCGCAAGTCGGATGGAAGTAGATCTAACAACTCTAGATAACACCGGAACCACAATTCCAATTGTTGTAGCAAATATGACTGCAATATCTGGTCGAAGAATGGCTGAAACCATTGCACGACGTGGTGGCATCGCCGTTATTCCGCAAGATATTCCACTTCCAGTTGTGCACGATGTAATTCAATGGGTTAAATCACGCCACACTTTCTTCGATACACCTATTACTTTATCGCCAAATCAGACTGTTGCCGATGCTGTTAGCTTGTTAAACAAGCGTGCACATGGCGCAATAGTTGTACTTGAAAAAGATAAACCAGTGGGAATTGTTACCGAAGAAGATTGTGAAGGAGTTGATCGCTTTACTCAATTACATCAAATCATGAGCAAAGACTTAATTAATTTGCCTGATTCCTGTAGCCCTAAAGAAGCATTTGATTTCTTACATAATAATCGCCGCAAATTAGCCCCAGTAGTAAGCAGTAGTGGAGCTCTTGTTGGGATTCTGACACGCGTAGGTGCGTTGCGAGCCACGCTTTATAGTCCAGCCCTTGATGCAAATGGGAAGCTAAGAATTGCGGCGGCAATCGGAATCAACGGTGATGTTGCTGCAAAAGCAAAAACATTAATTGAGTCAGGCGCTGATGTATTAGTAATAGACACTGCGCATGGCCATCAAATTAAAATGATTGAAGCGATAAAAGCGATAAAAGCTATTTCGCCAAAAATACCTCTAGTAGCTGGAAACGTTGTTACTGCAGAAGGTACTCGCGAATTAATTGAAGCCGGTGCCGATATTATTAAAGTCGGAGTTGGACCAGGCGCTATGTGCACGACCAGAATGCAGACTGGCGTTGGCCGCCCACAATTCTCTGCAGTGCTTGAGTGTGCAACCGAAGCAAAGAAATTTGGGAAACATGTTTGGGCAGATGGCGGCGTCCGGCATCCACGCGATATTGCGCTCGCGCTTGCTGCAGGAGCTTCACAAGTAATGATCGGCTCTTGGTTCGCGGGAACTTATGAGTCGCCAAGTGATCTGCATAAAGATTCAAATGGTCGTCTATATAAAGAGTCATTCGGTATGGCCTCGGCGCGCGCAGTAGCTGCTCGTACCGCAAATGAAGATGCATTTGATCGTGCTCGCAAATCGGTATTTGAAGAAGGAATCTCAACATCGAGAATGTATTTAGATCCAGAGCGTCCTGGCGTTGAAGATTTACTAGACGAAATTGTCGCTGGACTCCGTTCGTCCTGTACATACGCAGGCGCTGCGAGCATTGCAGAATTTGCCGAGAAAGCAGTAGTTGGAATTCAATCTGCTGCGGGTTACGCAGAAGGTCGCCCGTTACATTCTTCTTGGGTTAAGTAAATTTAAGCCACCGAGGTAATGTTGCCTCGGAAAGCCAATCAGCGTTCGTAGCTCAACGGATAGAGCATCGGTCTTCGGAACCGAGGGTTGGGGGTTCGAGTCCCTCCGAGCGCACTTCGCGAAATAGTTATAGGTTTCATCCAACGGCGTTCTGGAGAGGAGCCCACATTGAGTAACGATGATGATTCAAATATTGATGACATCGTGACTGAAGAAATGTTGTGGGAGCGAATTCCAGAAACTGAAGGCGAAGAACGGGCGAATACTTATTATGAACTTAGCGCCAGAATTTATGCGCGCGGTCAATATGATGAAGCGTTAGCGCTTGCTGAAACGGCTCGAGATATTTATGCAGAACTTGGTGCGAATATTCCAAAAGAGGGACTGGCCCAGGCATATTCGGCAATTGGTTATAACTTAAATCAATTGAAGCGAATGGATGAAGCTGCTGGAGCGATGAGCAAAGCAGTTGAACTATTGCGTGAAAATAAATCTCCAGTAGCGCTCGAATTAGCTTGCACACTTGGTGAATGGTGGTTCGCGTCTAAGGAATATCAAAAAGCAATTGATTGCATGAGCGATTGTGTGCAAGAACATCTAGTAGACGGCAATGAATTAGGAGCGGCCAACGACTTTCATTTAATCGGCTGTAGTCATCGAGAACTTAAAGAATTTGATAAAGCACTAGGAGCCTTTAAGGAAGCGCGAGCTCTATTTAAGAGCGCTAAAGAAGTAATTCACGTAGCTCGTTGCGATCAGAAAATTGCACATTGTTTAATCGAATTAGACGATGCGCTTGGAGCGCTCGCTGCAGCACAAAAAGCCATTGATGTCTTCACAACTGCCCATGATTCACGCCGTGAAACTTTTGCACTTTTTGAGTTTGGCAAAGCCCAAGTACTTAATGGTGAAACGGAAGATGGCTTGGCTTCGCTAGAAAAAGTATTAGATGTTGTTGCCGACTCAGAGCCAAAGGACTTTGAATTTATTGTAGAAATTGAACGAAGAATCGCCACAATTTTGCGTACGCTCAAGCGAGATGAGGAAGCTCAGGAGATCGAGCGAAGAGTTTCATCAGTCGAAGAAGTAATTGCGGAATAACGGAATAGAAGTAGCAATACTCCGACAAGTGCACCAGCACCTGCCATGACCAACGGCAATTCAAAATCGCTTTTACGCCAAAGCGCACCACCCCAAATTCCCGCACCTAAAACAGCAAAGTTCATTGATGCTTGATATAGACCTTGCGAACGTCCACGTTCAGTTTTTGTAGAAAGTTTGCCAACCCAAGATTTTCCTACGCCATCTGTAAAGGCTGGGAATAATCCGTAAATTCCTAATGCAACTATGGCCAGTAAGTGGCTATTTGAAGTTCCTAATAATAAATAGGTAACACCAAACGCAGTTAAGCCAATTGCGTAAGCAAATTGCGGCTTGATTCGATCGGCGATTATGCCAGCTGGCAAAGAAGCCAGCGTTGCAACCGCATTGTAAAAAATATAAAGTAAAACCACACTTCTAGTTGAGAAACCAATATTACTTAATCTAAGCAATATTAAAACATCGGGGATATTCATTAACTGAATAAAAACTAATAGCGCAATTGTTCTTTTAAGTGGTGCGCTTAAGGAAACTTTTGGAGTTTTTTCTTTTTTAATGATCTTTTCATGTTTTGGAAAGTAACTTTCTTTCACTAAAAAAGTCAGCGCAGCTGAAAGTATCGCTGGAATAATGGCAAATACCGCCACTTTCCGCACATCATTATCAAAAATTATTAATCCCCAAAGCGCAAAAAATGGGCCAATTACTGCGCCTAAATTGTCGCCCATTCGATGAAACCCAAAAGCCTTACCTAAGTTTTCTTTTGGAACGCTATCTGTAATGAGTGCATCGCGCGGGGCTGAACGTATTCCTTTACCAATTCGGTCGGTTACTCGACCAATGAGTACTTGCCCCCAGGTTGTTGAAAAAACCACTAAAGCTTTACCAATACCAGCTAACGAGTATCCGGCAGCAACAAAAGGTTTACGTCCAATTCGATCGCTATATTTTCCACTCCAAAGTTTTGCAAAACCTGCTGCAGCTTCCGCAGCACCTTCAATTAAGCCGAGCGCAATTGGCGCAGCGCCTAAAACGGTCGTTAATAAAATAGGAAGCAGCGGGTATAACAATTCACTTGCGGCATCTTGGGTCAATGAAACTAATGTTAATAATATTAGATTTCTAGTCAGCCAAGTTTTACGCAATTGGTAACTCTCCTGTCGGAAGATGTTGCATTCCCCATGCGTACATAGCAATGGCACCTGCAGCAGAAGCATTCATGGATCTAGTTGATCCATATTGTTGTATCGCTAGTACTTCTTTACAAACTGCAATTGCCTCATCCGACATTCCAGCACCTTCCTGCCCAAAAAATAAAATACAGCTCTCAGGTAATTTTGCAGTTTCTAGTTGCTTTGAAACAGGCACATTGTCAATGCCAATGATTGGACATCCATGTTCATCGCTCCATTCTTTGAAATCTGCAATTGTTGGATGATGAATCACAGTTAAATATTTATCGGTGACCATTGCGCCGCGACGATTCCAATCACGTTTTCCGACAATATGAACACTTGAAACATTAAAAGCATTAGCTGTTCTAACAACGGAACCGATGTTCAAGTCGTGTTGCCAATTCTCAATTGCAATTCTTAAAGCATTTCTCGTTCTCGCTAAATCAGCAACAATTGCCGAGACTTTCCAATATCTATATTTATCTAAAACATTTCTTCGGTCACCATTTTCCAGAAGTTCCGGATCAAAATGATCTGCAACCGGCCAAGGCAATGAATGTGGGCCCACGCCAACAACAGGGTAAAACTCACCTGGTCCAATAACTGGTGGATTGCTCATAGTTCAATACTCTACTGATATTCATCACGGAGGCGAAAAATGAGTAAGCAAAATAGTAAATCTTGGGTGCCAATTTATATTGCGCTCGGTTTTGTTTGGGGCTGCTCTTTCATATTTATCAAATTGGGATTGGAATTTTTAACGCCATTCGGTGTGGCATTTGGCAGATGCGCTCTTGGCGCTGCAACACTTTTGATGGTTGTAAAAATAAAGAAAATTGCATTACCTAAGTTCGGGATTATTTGGTTGCATCTTTGGGTAATTTCAATGCTGCTAAATACTTTACCTGGAATCTTTTTTGCACTTGCGGAAACTAAAGTAACTTCAATACTTGCTGGAATTATTAACGCAACAACGCCACTAATGACGCTGATTGTGATACTAGTTGCATTCCGGGATGAGAAGCCCAGGTCTTATCAAGTTTACGGATTAGTGATTGGTGCAATTGGTGTGGCAACAGTTCTTGGAGCATGGAATGGAATTGGTAAGAATCCATTATGGGCTGTACTAATTTTAATCGGAGCAGTTACTTGTTACGGAATTTCATTTCCATATTCACGCAAATTTATAATTCCATTAAAACTTCGCGCTGAATCACTTGCTGCGACACAAGTTTCATTGGCAGCTTTAACTTTACTTCCATTATATTTAATCGATGGAATTGCTGAAGATAATTATGGTGTTGTACCAATTTTCGCTATGTTAGCTCTTGGGATTTTTGGTAGCGGATTCGCCTATATTTGGAATTTTGAAATTATTGCGAGAGCGGGTAGCGCGATCGCGAGTTCAGTAACATACGTAACTCCAATAGTTGCAGTAGTAGTTGGAATTATTTTTCTCGATGAAAATTTGACTTGGAATGAACCCGTGGGATGCCTGATAGTAATTTTCGGTGCAGCGCTCTCGCAAGGAAGATTGTCACTTAGAACTAACAAGGCTTAGGCTAAGCAAATGCGCAAAATAGCACTCGGCATAATTTCATTTCTTCTTTTTACAATGACAACTGCCAACGCTGTTGAAACTTCAGTACCGTCAGAAAATAATTCACTTCCTTCAAAATTTAATTTTTATGCCACTTCCGTTAAATTAGCTGGACCTGGGTTAATAGTTATTGATCCGAGCAGTGGAACTACGTTATTTGATCAGGCTTCGGATTTACCGAGAGCCCCTGCTTCTATATTCAAATTAATTTCAACTTTTGCGGCACTTAAGTTTGTCGGACCTAATTTTAGATTTAATACCAAGATTTTCAAAACAAATTCGCAGAATACTTATGTATTAGATGGCGACCTTGACCCATGGCTAACTTCGGATATTAAGTTAGCAAAAAAGAATAACCAGAAGTATTTGCCAATTCTCATCAGTAAAGCTAATAAAACAAATGCAAAATCAATCGTTATTGAGCACACCGGAGTTTTTACTAGAGATTTAGAAAATCTATCTAAATATTTGAAAACTCGAGGTGTTAATGTGAAATTTCGAGAGGTTTCGCCAACTGAAGCATCAACGCGAACTACTGAAGAAATTGCATCTTTGGAATCTGTGCCAGTGTCGGAAATGGTTAAATTCGCAATTTTGTGGAGCGACAACCAATTAGCAGACCGATTGGCACGAGCAGCAGCGCGTATAAAAAGCGGAAGATCTGATCAACTTGGACTTCAGAGTACTTTTGAAGCAGTACTTGGCGAATATGGTATTAATTTTCAAGGGTTAAACGCTATTGATGGCAGTGGTTTATCTCATGATAATAAAGTTTCAGCGCGAACAATTGTCGAAGTCTTAATGCAAATTAGAAAGGACCCATTTTTTGCTCCGATTTACGAAGGTTTACCAGTAGCCGGGAAAACCGGAACGCTTAAGAAGCGATTTTTAACTACCGCTCCAAATGCAGTCGGATTAGTTCATGCTAAAACTGGTTTTATAAGTACAACAGTTAGCTTGGCGGGGTATGTAACTGTTGGCGCAAAAGAGTACGTTTTCGCAGTTATTGCCGATAATTTAGAACCTACGTGGGTTGCTAGAAATCGAGCACGTGAAACCATAGATTCGATGTTGGGAACGATTGCAGAACCAGCAAAATCCTAAAACTATTTGTTATCAAAAACTTTTATTGAACCCTTATAACACGCAATCCAAGTCCTATTATTGATTGGTTCATAGGTAACTCCAATCGGATCTGCACATACTTTTAAAGTTTGTAGTATTTTAAAATCACTTGTTCTTATCTTGGACACTGTTCCACTATTGAAATTCACGACAAAAAGCGCAGTTCCATCCGTTGAAATATCTAAACTTCGTGCGGCTTGACCTGTTTTCACAGTCTTAATAACTTTATTTTGGGCAAGGTCGAAAGCAACAACTTTCCCGGAAGCATTTAGCGTTGCATAAATAGTTTTTTGATCTGGCGAAAAAACTAAGGCGCGTGGGTTCGACCCAATTGGCAGGGTTTTATCTGCGAAGGTTTTTAAGTCAATTTGGTGAATTACGGTGCCACCCATTTGGGCTACGTAAGCAAATGCAGAATCGTTAGAAACTGTGATTCCGCGAGGGTAAGGTCCAATCATAATTTTCTTCACAACTTTTTGGGAAGCTACTGAAATAACTTGAATATCGTAAGAACACCAATGTGATACAAGAATGTACTTATTGTCTGGGGTAACTTTTACAACTTTGGGAACCGTGCCAACTTTGTAAACTGCATCAATTTTGAAAGTGTCAAGACTTATTCGATATAGAAAACTGGAGTCGTATCCAGAATTAGGCGTACAAACATCGTGCCCCTCATGATTAAATCCTTTGCCATACATCGCATAATTAGTTACATATAAGTACTTGCCATCTGGTGAGTATGCACCTTCAACAGGAGCACCTTGATGTGTGCCGGTATATCCAGAGAAGCCAAACGCGGTTAGATCTACGCGATCTGGAACGGTTGCTTTCAGTTCGAAAGTATTGGAATCATAAAAAGTGACAGAGTGTTTATACATCATGTTATGCGCACTAACTAGACCGGTCGGAGAAGCTAGCACCGATTTAGGTTGGATATCACCAAAAATCGTTTTAATTAAAACTAATTTAGTTTGGTCTGAAGTGATTGAATCATCGGCAATTGCACCATTGTAAATTGCACCATTGGAAATTATTATTAAAGTTATTAAGATGAAAGAAAAGTGGCGCAATCTCCGCTTGGACATTGCGCCACTTTATCTATTTAGATTGAATTAAGCGATTAATCATCACCTTCGTTATCATCGCGGCCAGATTTATGATCGCCGCCATGGCCAGGACGCTTGTGGTGATCTTCACCATTCTCATCGCCATTTTTGGCGCCGTTTGGAACGACCGGTGTCGGAATTTTAGGAAGAGTTGCAGGATTTGAAGCAGTAGGTAGAGGTGAATTAGGGTTTGTAGATTCACTCTGCATTGAATTTGGTGCACTTGCATTAGGTTGTTTTGGATCAATTGTCGTTGGTGCAATTTGGTTTTGCGAATTTAAATTAGCGCTTACTTGAATTGCAGTAGGAGCTTTAGCATCGGAAGGTGATTTTGATAGTCCGTATGTGGTAGCAGCAAGAGCAATGGCAATGATTCCTAATACTGGTGCAACGCGATTCTTTTTTACTCGGTTTACCGGATTAGATTTTTCATTGGAATCGTCGGCAATATGCTCGAACCATTCTGGTTTTTCTTGCGGTTGATTTGTCATGTCAGAAAAGTATCTGGCAAAACTGAGAATAAACAGGGAGCCGTAGTTAAGTTTCCTGAGTAAAAGTGGCCAATCTCTTCATCAAGGTGGGTAGGGTGGCCAATTGTGAAGGAAAAAAGTATCTCCCCCTATATAGCGCTGATGAAATTGCGGGTCGTTGAACTGCTTCTGGTTACAACTTTGCCTTCATTATTTCTAGCTGCCCATGGTTCGCCTCCATTAGGGATTTCAATTGCAACGCTAATTGGGGGAACTTTGGCTGCGGGGGCAGCTAATGCTTTTAATCAAGTGATCGAAAGTGATGTCGATAAATTGATGGGCCGGACTTCAAAGCGTCCGATTGCGAGCGGGAAAATTACGGAAGCACAAGCACTTTATTTTGCATTTTGCATAACAATTCTCGCGCTAGTAATTATGGCAATTTGGACTACACCACTTGCAACTGGGCTGACAGTTGCTGCCATAACTTTTTATGTCTTTATTTACACAATTGGCTTAAAACGCCGAACTTCACAGAACATAGTTTGGGGTGGAATCGCAGGCTGCTTTCCGGTAGTCATTGGATGGGCCGCAATAACAGGTGATCTTTCTGCAACTTCTATCTGGTTCTTCTTATTAATTTTTTTCTGGACGCCACCACATTTTTGGGCACTTGCCATTAAATATAAAGACGATTACGCAAAAGCTGGAATTCCGATGTTGCCAGTTGTGGCTCCGATGAAAAATGTTGCGCTGCAAATGTGGTTCCACACGATCGCGATGGTAGTGACTTCTTATTTTGTGGTTACAACAGCCGGGTTACCAAATTGGATTTTAATTTTGACTGGGATTCTAGGTTTAGGTTTCATTTGGCTGATGACTAAATTAAAAGGTGATAAATCTGCAGTTGATAAAGCTGCTGCGGCTATATTTCATGGATCAATTACATATCTCAGCGCATTCTCAGTTCTATTGGTAATTGGCGCGATTGTTATATAAGGTGAAGTTATGTCGGAGCTAGCAATTTCAGTAAAAGATTTAACAAAAAATTATGGCGCTCGCGTTGCGGTATCACACGCTACTTTTGATGTTCCTTACGGCACGATTTGCGGCTTTGTCGGTCCAAACGGTTCTGGAAAAACTACCACCATTCGAATGATGCTAGGGCTAGTGCGCACAACTGGTGGCACCGGTGAAATATTAGGTGAGTCAATAACTCATCCTGAAAAATATTTACCAAAAGTTGGAGCAATGATTGAAGGTCCAGCTTTTTACCCAGCGCTCTCCGGAAAAGAAAATTTAAATGTTTTAGCGTCACTGGGTGGGTTTTCCAGAGATCGTGTGCAACCGTTATTGGAAAAGGTTGGTCTAGGGGATCGTGGAAACTCAAAATTCAAAACCTATTCGCTTGGAATGAAGCAGCGCTTAGGAATTGCTGCAGCGTTATTGCCTAACCCAAAATTATTAGTTCTTGATGAACCAACTAATGGGTTAGACCCAGCCGGAATCCAAGAAGTACGAGAATTGATTAGAGATCTGGCAAGTGATGGCACAACCGTTTTCGTCTCTTCGCACTTACTTAGTGAAATCGAAATGATCAGCGAATACTTAGTAATGCTTCGTGACGGCAAAGTTATTTTCTATGGGAAAACCAATGAATTGTTGGCGCGTCAGCAACCAGTAATAGTCGCTAAAGGAAAGAAAGTTTCAGATTTAAAGAAGTTATTAAAAATTGCTAAAGATTCTGGACATCAAGCCAGCATTATTTCTGATGCAGTTCATGTGATTTCAGATAGCACTTTTGCCGCAGAATTTAATGAACTTGCTTTTGATGCAGGAATAACACTTTCATCGTTAAATGCAGTGCTTCCAACCCTGGAAGAAACCTTTTTTGAAATGACTGGTGAGTAATATGTTGCGTGTAGCTTTTTCAGAACTCCGAAAATTGCGAAGACCATCGCTATTTCTTGGAACCATGGGTGCAGTCGTATTCTTTAGTGGACTTTTTTCGTCGCTACTATTTCTGTTAATTGATTCCCCACAAGGTAATGCAAGACGTGGAGAGATGATTAGCCGCGAAATACTTTCCTCACCAAAAGGCGGAGTATTAGGATTTGCTAATGTCGGAACTTTTCTAGGAATTATTGCGCTTTGCGTATTTGCAGCCCAGACTGCTCAAGAATATACATATGGAACTTTGCGTAATTTGCTAGTTCGCCAACCTTCTAGGATGAAAATTTTGCTTGGAAAATTAGCTGCAATGAAAATATTCGCAATAATTATGGTAATTCTTGCAGCAGCTGTAAGCGTTTCCGCTTCACTTTTGCTCGCACCGCGTGCCAAAGTTTCAACAGATTTATGGTTCAGCGCAGATGGTAAACGAGCACTTCTTGAAACTTTTATTAATGTAATAATTTCTGTAATCGGATTTGGAATTGTTGGAATGATTCTTGGACTCTTACTTCGATCCCCAATCAGCGCAATTTCGCTCGGAGTACTTTGGTTACTAATAGTGGAAAATCTATTAGTCGCAGTTAAATCCAGCACGGAAAAGTGGATGCCAGGTTCGAACTTGTCGGCAATTGCGCAAGGTGGCACGTCAACTTTGGAATATAAACATGCGCTTCTTGTAGGGGCTGGTTATTTATTAATAGGTGGCTTATTTGCTGCTGGTTTATTTAAGCGAAGAGATGTTTCTAACTAGACACGGGCAGACTTTCACTGTATTTCCTAACTATTTAGATAACGCTCATTTATTCTTATCCCATTGAATACCCCATCCGAACTTCCCTAGGGGGATTTTGTGAGTAGCAATAAGAGCGGTCGTAATCGAGCGGTCGCGCTCGGACTCGCTTTTTTATTAACAACCTCTGCCACTTCAGCGCTTGCTGCAACACCAAAACCAACTCTTGCCGAAATTGCTGCTGCAAAAAAGGCAGAAGCTGCGAAAAAAGCGGCAGCTGACAAGGCCGCGGCAATTTTAGATAAAGCTAATAAGACACTTAGACAATTAAGCGCGATCGCTGCGACAGCACAAGCCAAATATTTAAAAGCACAAAATGAACTAGCGGTTGCAACAAAGATTGCAAATTTAGCGGCTGAACATTCCAGACTTGCTTCATTAGCCGTTGATTCCGCACACCGAGCAATTGGAAAGTTAGCCGCTAATGCTTACATAATGGGCAGCGGATTTACTGATTTAGATTCGTTATTACATGCGGATGGACCACAAGATTTAATTGATCGACTATCAACTCTAGATACTTTAGGCGCGAATAATTCGACTGCTTTAAAACGTTACAAAGCTGCGGAGATGGTTGCCAGAGCTGCAAAAAAAGAAGCTGATGACGCAAAAGCTGCACAAGTAGTTGCAACTGCAAAGGTTGCCGCAGCTAAAAAAGTTGCAGATGATGCTCGAGCTGCGCAGCAAAAAGAAGTAAATAAACTGCAAGCAGTTCAAGATAAGTTATTAAAAGAGTTAGCTTCTGCTCAGAAAGTCCGAGTAACTTTAGAGCAGCAACGCCAACTTGCGTTATTAGAAGAAGCAAATGCAAATCAAGCTGAACAAACAATTAATCAATCTAAAATTTGGCCAGATATTGGCTTCCCCTCTAAGGCGGTTATTAGATCTACGGAAGCGCAGCGGTTGAAAGCCGTTGAGTTTGCAAAGAAACAAGTGCAAGCGCGTAAGCCTTACATTTGGGGAACTGAAGGCCCTAACTCATTTGATTGTTCTGGCTTGGTATTTGCTGCATATCGAAGCGCAGGACTTGGCTGGCCGCAATGGGATCGCCTCAACTCCTCGCTCTATTTCAGCACAACGAAACATATTCCACTGAGCCAACTGGTTCCCGGCGACTTAATTTTCTATTCATACAAAGGAACCGTAAACACAATTCACCACATCACCATCTACGCAGGAAACGGCATGATGTGGGAAGCTAATTCGAAGAGCAAAGGCCTGCTCTTCTCCAGCATCTACAGCATTAACGGGTTAATGCCATATGGAGGTCGGGTCTAACCTTCTCCTCATGGGAGCAAATAGCGGCGTTGCGATTCGAAGTGCAATTCGTAGCGCACTCACATCTACAAGCGCGGGAGATCGTATTCTAGTTGGCGTATCGGGCGGAACTGATTCGCTTGCACTTGCATCAGGATTATTTTTAGAATCTATCGAAAAAGTTTTACAACCTGTCGCTGTAATTATTGATCATGGGCTTCAAGAAAATTCCGAAGAAGTTTCAAAAAATGCCAAATTAGAGTTAATAAAAATAGGCTTTAACGATATCCGAATTATTAAAATCAAAGTTGAAGTTACCGATGGCATGGAAGCATCAGCTAGACGTTCCAGGTATGACGCTTTTAATAAGTTAGCTAAAGAGTTAGACGCAAAAATTTTTCTATTAGGACATACAAAAGATGACCAAGCTGAAACAGTTTTGCTTGGACTTGCTCGCGGTTCTGGAACTCGATCATTATCTGGGATGGCAGAGGTAAATGGAATCTTTGTTAGGCCCTTACTTTCAATCACTAGAGCCCAAACTGTTGCAGCTTGCGCAGAATGGAAGCTAACTCCATGGCAAGATCCGCATAACGAAAACGAAAAATTCACACGCGTCCGAGTTCGCGAAAGTGTTATGCCTAATTTAGAGAAAGAAATTGGTCCGGGAGTTGCTGACGCATTGGTGAGGTCTGCGCGATTGTCGCGTGATGATGCGGATGCGCTAGATGGTTGGGCAGCTACCGAATTTTCAAAGTTAAACCCAGAAGATTTAGATATTGCCGCGTTGCAAAAATTGCCAAAAGCAGTTCGGACTCGAATTCTTCGATTGGCCATTTACGCAGTGGGGGCTCCCGCTGGAACGCTCTCCGCCGAGCATATTGATCCGGTTGAAGCGCTAGTTTCAGCGTGGCACGGCCAGGGAGCGAGCTCACTTCCTGGTGGTGTGAAGGTTTCCCGAATTTCGGGCAGACTTTCGCTCTTGCGAGAGGGCTAACTGAAACGAGGCGTAAGTGGATTTAGCAGCTGTAGGCACCGATGTGGAACGCGTCATTGTTTCCGAAGCAGATTTGCAGCAAAGAATTAAAGAGATGGCTGCACAAGTAACTTCAGATTACAAAGATCGAGACCTATTACTTGTTGGCGTCTTAAAAGGCGCAATCATGGCAATGGCAGATCTATCCAGAAATATTCAACGTCACGTTGATATGGATTGGATGGCAGTTTCATCTTACGGCTCTGGCACTAAATCAAGTGGCGTAGTCCGAATTCTTAAAGATTTAGATCGCGACATTACTGGACGCGAAGTTCTAATCGTTGAAGACATTGTTGATACCGGCTTGACGCTTTCTTGGCTTAAATCAAATTTAGAATCACGTGGTGCAAAAAGCGTAGAAATTCTTTCTATTTTAAGAAAACCAACTGCGGCAAAAGTAGAAGTAAATGTTAAATATATTGGCTTCGATATTCCACCTGACTTCGTAGTCGGTTACGGCTTAGACTTCAATGAAAAATATCGAAACCTACCTTTCATCGGTGTGCTTGCTAAGCACATGTATTCCTAGCCGTTATTCAATTTCAGAGAAAGAAAAAATGAGCGAAAAGAAACCTACAAAAGTTAAGAAGAGTAAGAAACCTGTAATAAAAAAGGTTTCAAAACTTCCAGATGGCAGCCGGATGCGTAAAGCAACGCGACGTCCACTATTTTGGATCCTTCTTGCAATTATCGGCGTTTCAATTTTCGGCCAAATATCCAGTAGTGGCAATCAGTTTACAAAGGTTGATACATCGGCAGTCCTAGCTGCAATCTCAAACAATGATGTGGAATCCGCAATCTTGGTAGATCGCGACCAATTAATCCGAGTAATACTCAAGCCGGGCAAGGCAATTAAAGGTGCTACAAAAATTGAAGCTTCTTATGTAACTCGCCAAGAACCGCTAATTGTTGAGCTGTTAACTAGTAATCCACCACCAAGTAATTGGAATGTAAAAGTTCCAACTACAAATATATTGGTTTCTATTCTATTTTCAGTCGGACCAATACTTTTAATAGCTTTCATACTTTTCTTCTTAATGGGGCAATCGCAAGGTGGATCTCGCGTATTCTCTTTTGGTCGTTCTCGCGCCAAATTACAATCTAATGATGCGCCAAAAACTACTTTTGCTGATGTTGCTGGTGCGGATGAAGCTGTTGCAGAGTTGCGCGAAATAAAAGATTTCTTAGCTGAACCAAAAAAGTATGAAGAAATTGGCGCCAAGATTCCTAAAGGCGTACTGCTATATGGCCCGCCTGGAACCGGAAAAACTTTATTAGCTCGCGCGGTTGCTGGCGAAGCTAAAGTTCCGTTCTACTCTATTTCCGGATCTGATTTCGTGGAAATGTTTGTCGGAGTTGGCGCTGCTCGCGTACGGGATTTATTTACTCAAGCTAAAGCAAATGCACCCGCGATTGTATTTGTTGATGAAATTGATGCAGTAGGTCGACATCGTGGTGCCGGAATGGGTGGCGGTCATGATGAACGCGAACAAACCCTCAACCAACTTTTAGTCGAAATGGATGGCTTTGAAACTAATGGTTCGGTAATTTTGATTGCAGCGACAAACCGTCCCGATATTTTAGATCCAGCGTTATTGCGACCAGGTCGCTTTGATCGCCAAATTGGAATTGATCGCCCAGATCTAAAAGGCCGTGAAGCTATTTTGCAAGTGCACGCAAAAGGCAAACCACTAGCAGAAAACGTTGATTTACTTGGGTTTGCAAGACGTACTCCAGGATTTACAGGTGCTGATCTTGCCAATGTATTAAATGAAGCGGCGTTATTAACTGCCCGAGAAAATGAAAAATTGATCACAAACGATTCACTTGATGAAGCAATTGATCGCGTTATGGCTGGTCCGCAACGGAAGAGCCGACTAATGAGTGAAGAAGAACGAAGAGTCACCGCTTATCATGAAGGTGGACATGCGCTTGTAGCATTTGTGCTGCCACACACTGATCCAGTTCATAAAATTACAATTATGCCGCGCGGTCATGCGCTTGGTTACACCATGGTTTTGCCTGATGAAGATAAATACTCAACCACCCGCAATCAAATGTTAGATCAATTAGCGTACACAATGGGTGGTCGTGCCGCTGAAGAATTAGTTTTCCACGATCCAACTACTGGAGCTTCGAACGATATTGAAAAAGCAACAGCATTAGCGCGCGCTATGGTGACAATTTATGGAATGACAGAGCGCTTAGGCGCAATTAAATTAGGGAATTCCGATGCTGCACCATTTATGGGCCGCGATTATGGACACCAACGTGATTATTCTGAAAGCATTGCTGGAATTGTTGATCAAGAAATTAGGAACTTAATTGAAAGCGCACATCAAGAAGCTTTCGAAGTATTAGTACAAAATCGAGTAATACTTGATGAATTAGTAGAAGTTTTGTTAGAAAAAGAAACTTTGAATAAGGAAGAGATTGCGGAAATATTTAAAAATGCAGTTGCTAAACCAAATAGACCTGCCTGGACGGGTTCGCCACTGCGCAAGCCTTCGACAATCCCACCGGTATCAATCAAGCCAAAGAAAGAAAAAATTAAAGAAGTGTTAGATGTTAAAGAGGTTAAAGCGCGAAAGAAGAAGAGCCCAGGCGCATAATGAGTGAAATTAACGGGTTTGGTATGGGACCAAATGAAGGCCGCGCTAAAGCCGAATTCGACCAACCTCGGGCAGAGCGCGCAATAACAGAGTTACTTATAGCTCTTGGTGAAGATCCAAACCGCGATGGGTTACGAGATACCCCGGCTCGAGTAGCGCGCGCGCTTAAAGAGAATTTTGAAGGACTATGGCAGGACCCTCGCGATGTGCTTTCTACAACTTTTGATTTAGGACATCGCGAACTTGTAATTGTTAGAGATATTGAAATCTTTTCACATTGCGAACATCACTTAACACCATTTCATGGCGTAGCACATATTGGATATATACCTGGCGAAAGCGGAAGAATTACTGGGCTATCTAAACTTGCGCGATTAGTAGATTTGTATTCAAGACGTCCACAAGTTCAAGAGCGCCTCACTTCTCAAATCGCAGATTCAATGATGGAAATTTTAGAACCAGCAGGTGTAATAGTAATTATAGATTGTGAACATTTATGCATGTCGATGCGAGGCGTAAAAAAGACTCAAGCGCGTACAACAACAAGTGCAGTGCGCGGTCAATTACGGGATTCAGCTACTAGAGCCGAAGCAATCTCGTTAATAACTTCAAGGTAATTAGGTTTTAATAAAATGAAATCTAACGCAACTCTCGTAATGGGAATTCTAAATGTAACTCCAGATTCTTTTGCAGATGGCGGTCGTCATTTTGATTTTGCAAAAGCGATTAATCGATCCGAAGTCATGCTAGAAGAAGGCGTTGACATAATTGATGTTGGCGGTGAATCAACACGTCCGGGGGCTGAAAGAATTTCCGAAGCCGAAGAACGTGAGCGAGTTATTCCAGTAATCGCCGAGCTTAAAAAACTTGGGGTGGCAATAAGCGTTGACACAATGCGGTCAAAAATTGCTAATGAAGCGATAAAGGCCGGCGCTACCTATGTAAATGATGTTAGTGGCGGATTAGCGGATCCGGAAATGGTTAAAACAATAGTGACTAACCCACAAATTCAATATGTAGCTATGCATTGGCGGGCTCACTCCAAAAATATGCAAGATTCGGCAAATTATAAAGATGTAGTGCGTGAAGTTAAAGATGAATTGCAGGATCGAATCGATACCTTGATATCAGCAGGTGCAGATCCAGATCAATTAATTATTGATCCCGGGATTGGTTTTGCAAAATCTAGCGAACATAATTGGGAAATTCTCCGAAACTTAGATCGATTAGCTCTACTAGGGTTTCCAATTTTGATTGGTGCGTCCAGAAAGAAATTCTTAGGTGATTTGACAAGAAGTACAAATCCGGACGATCGCGAAGCAGCTTCTATTGCAGTTACTACTTTGGTAACCAAAGCTGGAGTCTGGGGAGTTCGCACACATTCTGTGAAGCCACATAAAGATGCCATTGCTGCTGTTAATGCGATGGGAAGAAATTAATGAGCGATCAAATAAAATTAACCGGAATATCCGGATTTGGCCACCATGGCGTTTTGGAAAGCGAAAGAGCCAATGGGCAGAATTTTCGTTCTGATGTAACAATATTTCTAAATACCCGCACTGCAGGCGAAACCGATGATTTAAATAACACAATTAATTATGCGGAAGTTGCAAATTTGGTTCATGAATTTATTGTTGGAGAGCCAGTTCAATTGCTGGAAACTCTTGCTGAGAAAATAGCTTCAGCGATACTTGCCGGTTATCAATTAGCGAACTCAGTTGAAGTAACCATACATAAACCGGAAGCGCCGATTTCAATTCCATTTCTAGATGTATCTGTAACAATTCAGCGTTCCAGATGAAAGCAGTTATCGCGCTTGGCGCTAATTTAGGCAACCCAGTTTCACAATTGGAAAAAGCAGTGCTAGCGATAACTAGTGAGTTATTTGTGATCTCAGTATCAAAATTCTTTGAGAATGAACCGGTAGATGCACCTGGTCAGCCAAATTATTACAACGGCGTGTTAATCGCCGAGAGTGAGTTGAAACCCCTTGATTTACTTCACTTATTGCTTAGAATCGAAAAAGATGGCGGCAGGGAGCGATCGATAAAGAATGCGGCCAGAACGATAGATATAGATTTGATTGCTTATGGGGAAATGTTTCTTGATACTACAGAATTGACCTTGCCACATCCGCGCGCACACCTGCGGAAGTTTGTGCTCGAACCTTGGGTAAGTATTGATGCCAATGGAGTACTGCCTGGGCATGGTGAGGTAAAAAAATTGTTGGCTGACCTGGTTTAGTTAGGTAGACTTTTGACACTGCCCGGTACCCCCGAAAGGACTGGAGCTTCAAATGAAAGTTATAGATAGCGTCGCAGAACTTTCGCGCGCAGTAACAGAACCAATTGCATTCGTGCCTACGATGGGCGCGCTCCATGCCGGACACCAATCATTAATTAGAAAAGCACGTGAACTAACGGAAAACGTAGTTGTAAGTGTTTATGTAAATCCTTTGCAATTTGAAAACCAGGAAGATCTAGAAAAATATCCTAAGTCACCTACTGCAGATGAATTGTTAGCAGAATCAGCTGGTGCCAAAATATTGTGGCGCCCATCGCAAGGCGAACTTTATCCAAATGGCACAGTAAAAATTAAAGCGGGAGCAATTGGCGCAATTTATGAAGGAAGTCGCACTGGCCATTTTGATGGCGTACTAACCGTTGTTAGCGCGCTTTTTTCAAGTTTAAAACCTACTTGGGCAATATTTGGTGAGAAAGATTTACAACAGCTCTTCTTAATTAAAAAAATGGCATCAGAGATTTTTCCAGGAATAAAAATATTAGCAGGAGAGACTGTTCGAGAATCAACTGGGCTAGCACTATCTTCTAGAAATTCTAGACTTGCTAACAGGGATAAAATTTGCGCCTCAGTAATCGTAAAATCTTTAGAAGCTGCAAAAATGCAAACTTCTCTCAATTCAATGAAGCGCGAAATGCTTGCAGTATTAGCGGGTGAACCGAATTTCACTTTAGATTATGCAGAAATTATTGATGAGAAGTCCTTCGATTTAGCAGTTGAAGGCACCGAAAACAAGCGTGCGATTGTCGCGGGCTGGATTAATGGCATCCGTTTAATCGACAATATGACAATGCGGACTACTCGCCCAGCGTTTAAGAGTGCGCTATGAAATTACGCGCATCAAAACCTGGTTGGAGCTCAACTGCCGATGTTATTGTAATTGGATCTGGAGTTGCGGGCTTAACAACTGCGCTACAAATTCGGGCACATAATCTTTCAGTTCTCTTAGTTACAAAGGCGCGAGTTGATTCCGGTTCAACCAAATGGGCGCAAGGCGGAATTGCTGCTGCGCTTGGACCTGGCGATACGCCAGATCAACATGAAAAAGATACATTGGTTGCCGGCGCAGGTCTATGTGACGTTGCAGCAGTAAAAGTTTTAGTTAGTGAAGGACCAGAAGCGGTTCGCAAATTAATTGCACGTGGCGCAGTTTTTGATCTTTCTGAAACTGGCGAGATTGCGCTAACTCGCGAAGGTGGCCATTTAAGAAATCGAATTCTGCATGCTGGCGGCGATGCAACCGGTGCCGAAGTCTCACGCGCACTTCTTGCAGCAGTAAAAAATGATGATGGCATTGAAGTTTTAGAAAATGCTTTAGTTATTGATGCTTTGAAAAATCAGAATGGCGATGTTTGTGGCGTAACACTTCACGTAATCGGCGCAGGTACTAGAGATGGTGTCGGGCAAGCCTTAGCGCGTGCCGTGGTAATTGCAACTGGAGGACTTGGCCAAGTATTTTCCCAAACTACAAACCCATCAGTTTCAACTGGTGATGGTGTTGCATTAGCACTGCGCGCCGGTGCCGATGTTGCAGATGTTGAATTCATTCAATTTCATCCGACAGTTTTGTGGATTGGTGATTCATCGCGCGGCCAGCAACCTTTAATATCAGAAGCAGTTCGCGGCGAAGGCGCAATTTTAAGAAACTTAAAAGGTGAAGCATTTATGAAAGGTGTACATCCGCTTGCAGATTTAGCACCGCGCGACATTGTGGCAAAAGAAATCAGTCGACAGATGTTGTCTAGCGGCAGTAAGCATGTTTGGTTGGATGCGACAAAGATTCCAGATTTTGCGGAACGGTTTCCAACCATTTATCAATCATGTTTAAACCATGGCATTAATCCAACAGTTGATTTAATTCCAGTAGCACCTGCCTCACACTATGCATCGGGCGGCGTGCGCGTGGATCTATTTGGCAAAAGTGCGATTTCCGGGCTTTACGTTTGTGGCGAAAGCGCATGTACTGGAGCCCATGGCGCAAATCGATTGGCTTCAAATTCGTTACTCGAAGGTTTAGTTTTTGGCGCTCGAATTGCGGAGAACATTGCAAACTCGATTCCAGAATTTAGTGAACCAAAATCAAGCAATAGTGCAGAAATATTATTGGATCCAGTTATTCGCACTGCATTACAACAGACAATGTCTCGCGGTGCCGGAGTGGTTCGCTCTAAAGAAACTTTAGAGGAAACGCTGATGACTTTGCAAAAATTAGCGTTATTTACCACCAATGAGGCAAATATTGATTCTTGGGAAACTACCAATCTTTATTACTTAGCTACTGCAATTGTTAGATCTGCACTTGAACGAACTGAGAGTCGTGGTTCACATTGGCGCGAAGATTTTCCTAACATTTCAAAAA
Source organism: uncultured Bifidobacterium sp. (assembly GCA_964632545.1). Taxonomy (GTDB): domain Bacteria; phylum Actinomycetota; class Actinomycetes; order Nanopelagicales; family Nanopelagicaceae; genus UBA7398. The sequence continues at coordinate 74,651 of CAZWBQ010000006.1, forward strand.
AATGGGAAAAGCGCATCCATCAACGGATTGATAGCAATGGCACTTGGAGTTCATCAGTTGAAGAGTTGGGAGTGAACAATGTTTTCACCCCAACTAAGTAAAAAAATTGCCAGTGTTTCTTTATCAGAATCGACTATTTCAAATTTGGTGAGACTAGCGATTGAAGAAGATTTAGCCGGCGGGATCGATATTACGAGCCAAGCAACTGTAAGTTCTGATCAAGTATCTAAAGCAGAGTTTTGCAATCGGAGTGCCGGAATTATTTCTGGTGTATTAGTAGCAGCAGCAGTTTTGGAATATTGTGGAGTGACAGAATATGAATTATTGATTTCAGATGGCGATTTTTTACCTGAAAACTCAAAACTAATAAGTGTTAAAGGAAATACTAGGTCAATACTTTTAGCGGAGAGAACTGCACTGAATTTTCTTGGCAGGCTTAGCGGAATAAGCACGTTAACAAACACTTGGGTCAAAGAAGTTTCAGAGTATAAAGTTAAGATTCGGGATACTAGAAAGACAACTCCGGGGTATCGCGAACTTGAAAAATATGCAGTTCGAATGGGTGGCGGTACAAATCATCGGATGTCACTTTCGGATGCAGCGCTAATAAAAGATAATCATGTGCTAGCCGCTGGTGGTGTAGTACCGGCATTCAACGAAGTTTTAGCAAAATACCCAACTCTGCCAATTGAAATTGAAATAGACACTATTACACAACTAAAAGAGATTATGAATCTTAAAGTTGACTTGGCGATGCTCGACAATATGTCGCCGGAACAGTGCAGAGAAGCAGCTCAACTTGTTGCCGGAAAATTTAAACTTGAAGCTTCTGGTGGAATCACATTAGCGAACGCGAAAGCTTATGGAGCTTCTGGAGTTGATTACTTAGCTATTGGTGCACTTACTCATTCGGCTACAAATTTAGATATCGGGCTCGACTTCCTAGGAGAAAAATAATGCTGCTAACAATAGATGTCGGAAACACAAATACAGTTCTCGGAATATTTGATGGTGATGAATTAATCCAATCCTGGCGAGTGAAAACTGATCCACGTGACACTTCCGACGAGTTATGGTTGCAATATCGCTCATTAATAGAAGGCTACAAAGTTGATGGGCTTGCAATTTGTTCGACCGTTCCTGCAATATTGCGGGAAATCCGAACGATGATTACTAATTATTTCTCTGATATCCGTTGCACAATCATTGAGCCAGGTACAAAAACAGGAGTACCGTTATTAGTAGATAATCCAAAAGAAATTGGTGCTGACCGAATCGTAAACACTCTTGCAGCTTTTACTCTATACGGCGATAAAGGCCCATGCATTGTTGTGGATTTTGGAACTTCAACAAATCTTGATGTTGTTTCACCAAAAGGCGAATTTCTCGGAGGTGCGTTAGCCCCAGGAATTGAAATTTCTGTTGATGCGCTAGCGGCTCGAGCAGCTCAGCTTCGAAAAGTGGAATTAGTTAGGCCAAAGTCAGTAATCGGGAAAAACACCGTTGAAGCTTTGCAATCCGGAACTATTTTTGGATTTGCAGGGCAAGTTGATGGTTTAGTTAATCGAATTATCGAAGTTCTCGAAAATGATTATCCAGAAACCGAAAACGTATCAATTATTGCAACTGGTGGATTAGCGCCATTAGTTTTAGGTATCAGCGAAATGATCGATTACCATGAACCAGATTTAACCCTTATTGGACTTCGGTTAGTTCATCAGCGCAACGGTTAGCAATGGTTAGACTGCAGCCATTATGACTGAGTCAAAACCAGAGGTTTCTGACGATCTTCCAGAACAACTTCGGATTCGTCGCGAGAAGCGCGAGAGCCTGCTTTCTCGCGGTATCTCGCCATATCCAGTCGCTGTCCCAAGAACTGCTTCGCTTTCAGAGATCCGTGAACGCCATAAAGATTTACCAATCGATGTTGGTACTGGAATTATTGAAAGCCTAACTGGCAGAGTTATTTTCAAACGCGATACTGGAAAATTATGTTTTGCAACGCTTCGTGAAGGCGATGGAACCGAATTGCAAGCCATGTTTTCGCTAGACAAAGTAGGCGAAGCTATTCTAAATACTTGGAAAGCCGATGTTGATCTTGGCGATTTAGTAAGTGTGACTGGCGAAATAATTACTTCAAAACGTGGCGAGCTTTCAATTCTGGCAAACAATTATGCGATGGCTTCAAAATCTTTAAGACCATTGCCGGTAGAACATAAACCGCTCTCTGAAGAAACTCGAGTGCGGATGCGGTATGTAGATTTAATTGTTCGCCCAGAAGCTCGACTTAATGCACGTACTCGTCCAATCGTGATGAAATCACTAAGAAATTCTTTTGACTCTCGTGGGTTTATTGAAGTTGAAACACCGATGTTGCAAGTCATGCACGGTGGTGCCGCAGCGCGACCATTTAAAACGAAGAGCAATGCTTACGATATGGATCTATTTCTGCGAATTGCGCCAGAACTATTTTTAAAGCGTTGCGTAGTAGGGGGATTGGAACGCGTTTTTGAAATTAATCGAAATTTTCGAAATGAAGGTGCGGACTCAAGCCACTCGCCAGAATTTGCAATGATTGAGACTTATCAGTCATACGGCGATTGGAATTCAATGGCTGATTTAACCCGCGAATTAGTACAGGAATCGGCCAAGGCAGTATTTGGGAGCCATGTTGTAAAACATCATGATGGAACTGAAAACGATTTAAGCGGAAAATGGCGCGAAGTTGATTTTTATACTGCTATTTCTGAAGGCGTTGGTGAAAAAGTTACCGCAGAGACTAGTAAAGAAAACTTAAAGAAATACGCTGAAAAATTGGGCATGAAAGTTGATCCAAAATGGATAACTGGGAAGTTAGCTGAAGAAATCTTTGAGCACATTTATAAGGGAAAGTTAAATATTCCAACTTTTGTTAAAGGATTTCCGATCGATACTTCACCACTAGTCAGGGCGCATCGTGAGCTTCCTGGAGTAGCAGAGAAATGGGATTTGTATATTGATGGATTTGAATTAGCAACTGGTTATTCAGAATTAATTGACCCAGTTGTACAACGGGAGCGATTAGTAGAACAAGCCAAGCTTGGCGCAACCGGTGATTTAGAAGCGATGGGTCTAGATGAAGATTTCTTGCGAGCGATGGAATTTGGAATGCCGCCAATGGGTGGCATGGGTATGGGCGTTGATCGATTGCTAATGGCGCTTACTGGGTTAGGAATTCGCGAAACTATTCTATTTCCGTTAGTGAAACCGGAAGAGAATTAATATGGGCGTTGTACAAATTCGTAATGCGCAAACTGGCGATGTAAAAACTATTAGAAAAATTATCGATGACTATGCGTTGCAACGGAGGTTGCTCTCCAAAGAAACCGTAACGCTCTTTGAAAGCATTCAAGAATTTTCAGTAGCAGTTGATGGAAATGAAGTCGTGGGTTGCGGAGCACTTCATGTACTCTGGGAAGATTTAGCTGAAGTACGCACTGTTGCTGTAGTTGAGAGACTTCGTGGAAATGGAGTCGGCCATCAATTAATGGAACACATAATTGATCGTGCTCGAAAAATTGGAGTGAAGCGTTTGTTCTGTTTAACTTTTGAAACTGAATTTTTTGGACGCCATGGATTTATTGAGATTCAAGGAACACCAGTAGAGCCAGATGTTTACACACAACTACTGCGTTCTTATGACGAAGGTATCGCGGAGTTCTTAGATTTAGAGAGCGTAAAACCCAATACCTTGGGCAACACCCGAATGATCAAGGTCCTTTAAACCTGTAAAATTGAGCCGCTATTCGGGCATAAATCACTAGATTCTGTGGTTAAACCCAGCAACGCCCGCAAGATATGTCGAATATCCATATCGCACTGATTCTGCTGGCGCGTTAGGCTAAACCAGTACCCAAGCCGCTTAACCCGCGGACAGTCAGGAGATAGTCATATGTTTGAGCGCTTTACCGATAGAGCTCGTCGCGTTGTTGTGCTTGCGCAAGAAGAAGCGCGCATGCTTAATCACAACTACATCGGTACCGAACATATTCTTCTTGGATTAATCCACGAGGGTGAAGGCGTCGCTGCAAAAGGTTTAGAGTCACTTGGAATTTCATTAGAAGCGGTTCGTTCTCAAGTTGAAGAGATCATCGGACAAGGGCAACAAGCACCATCAGGTCATATTCCATTCACACCGCGCGCGAAGAAAGTATTGGAACTTTCGCTTCGTGAAGCGTTACAACTTGGGCATAACTACATTGGTACTGAACATATTTTGCTCGGATTAATTCGTGAAGGAGAAGGCGTTGCAGCTCAAGTACTTGTAAAACTTGGCGCAGATTTGAATCGAGTTCGCCAGCAAGTTATTCAACTGCTATCCGGTTATCAAGGTAAAGAAGCGGTATCAACTGGCGGACCAGCCGAAGGCACGCCATCTACATCTCTAGTCTTAGATCAATTTGGTAGAAACCTAACGCAAGCAGCCCGCGACGGAAAATTAGATCCTGTAATTGGTCGCGAAAAAGAAATCGAACGTGTTATGCAAGTGCTCTCACGTCGCACTAAAAATAATCCAGTATTAATTGGCGAGCCAGGTGTTGGTAAGACTGCAGTTGTTGAAGGTTTAGCACAAGCAATTGTAAAAAACGATGTACCGGAGACTTTAAAAGATAAGCAACTTTATTCACTTGATTTAGGTGCGCTCGTTGCGGGCAGCCGATACCGCGGAGATTTCGAAGAGCGTTTGAAGAAAGTATTAAAAGAAATTCGCACGCGTGGGGACATTATTCTTTTCATCGATGAAATTCACACTCTGGTTGGCGCGGGAGCTGCTGAAGGCGCAATAGATGCCGCAAGCATTTTGAAACCAATGTTGGCGCGCGGCGAACTCCAGACTATCGGCGCAACTACACTTGATGAGTACCGTAAACATTTAGAAAAAGATGCTGCGCTAGAGCGACGTTTCCAACCGATTCAAGTTGCAGAACCATCGCTAGCACACACCATTGAAATTCTTAAAGGGCTTCGCGATCGTTACGAATCGCACCATAAAGTTTCGATTTCAGATGCAGCGCTAGTTTCTGCAGCAACTCTCGCAGATCGTTATGTTGCTGATCGATTCTTGCCAGATAAAGCGATTGATTTAATTGATGAGGCTGGATCACGGTTACGAATTCGACGTATGACTGCGCCACCTGAACTTCGTGAATTCGATGACAAGATTGCTAACGCTCGTAAAGAGAAAGAATCTGCAATTGATGGCCAAGATTTTGAAAAGGCTGCAGCGCTACGCGATAAAGAAAAAAACTTAATTACAGAGAAAGCAGAGCGCGAAAAAGCTTGGAAAGCTGGCGACTTAGATGTAGTTGCTGTAGTTGATGAAGAATTAATTGCAGAAGTACTTTCAACTGCGACCGGTATTCCAGTTTTCAAATTAACTGAAGCTGAAACAGCTCGGTTACTGCGCATGGAAGATGAACTCCATCGTCGTGTGATTGGTCAAGACCAAGCAATTAAAGCGCTCTCGCAAGCGATTCGTAGAACTCGTGCTGGACTTAAAGATCCAAAACGTCCAGGTGGATCATTTATTTTCGCCGGTCCTTCAGGTGTTGGTAAGACCGAACTTTCTCGAACTCTTGCGGCATTCTTATTCGGTGATGCCGATGCACTAATTCAACTTGATATGTCGGAGTACTCTGAAAAGCACACAGCATCAAGGTTATTTGGGGCACCTCCAGGTTATGTTGGATATGACGAGGGTGGGCAACTAACGGAGAAAGTTCGTCGTCGTCCATTCTCAGTTGTACTCTTTGATGAAATTGAAAAAGCACATCCTGATATCTTCAATTCGCTGTTACAAGTATTAGAAGATGGTCGATTAACTGATGCGCAAGGTCGAGTCGTTGATTTCAAGAACACTGTAATCATCATGACTACTAACCTTGGGACTCGCGACATTTCTAAGAGCTTGGCACTTGGTTTTACCAACGTCACCGATGCACTGGGAAATTACGAACGGATGAAGGCGAAAGTTCAAGATGAACTCAAGACTCATTTCCGTCCAGAATTCTTAAACCGTATTGATGATGTCGTGGTATTCCATCAATTGAGCGAGAATGAAATTATTCAGATCGTTGATCTAATGATTGCCAATCTGGAAGATCGATTGAAGGCAAAAGATATGGGTATCGAATTAACTTCTGCAGCTAAGGCGCTCTTAGCTAAGCGCGGATACGACCCGGTTCTTGGCGCACGCCCACTTCGCCGAACCATCCAACGTGAAATCGAAGATGCGCTCTCTGAAAAAATTCTTTTCGGTGACATTAAGGCTGGTGAAATCATCTTGATCGATGTTGTTCCGGCTAAAGAAGGCGAAATTGGCTCTGAAACCTTTACTTTTAAAGGTATGCCAAGAGAACAATTGCCAGATTCACCTGGTGATTTAGCGGAAGCTCCAACCGCTTAAACACTTTATTTTCATAAACTTTTGACTTTTCTTGCCAGAGCATTACTCTTTAACGATTAATGCGATCGGGAAAGGCGTAAATGACTACCGATAATAGTAGTTCTGAATCGAAATTAGGTTCCTTACGTACCGAACAAGTTGATGCCAAATACCATTTACTAGATGCAATGTCAGTAACCGAATTACTTCAAGCAATGAATGAAAGTGATGCTGAAGTACCGCGCGCAATTGCTTTAAAACTTCCAGCTATCGAAAAGGCAATCGATGGAATAGTAGATCGCTTGTTACAAGGCGGACGATTAATTTACTTAGGAGCCGGAACTTCTGGGCGACTCGGAGTGTTAGACGCAGCTGAATGTGGACCAACTTTCTCAGTGACTGAAGATCAAGTAGTGGCATTTATTGCAGGTGGTGATGATGCCCTTAGACATCCGGCAGAAGGAATCGAGGATGATCCAAATGCCGGTGCGGCTGATTTAAAATTAAAGAAAGTTACACAACTTGATGCAGTTGTTGGAATCGCGGCTAGCGGACGAACTCCTTATGTAATAGGAGCACTTAAACTTGCAAAAGAAGTTGGTGCATTAACCATAGGTTTAACAAATAATATGAATTCAGAAATATCGAAGATTGTGGACCATTCAATTGAAATAGATTCTGGACCAGAGTTACTTGCAGGTTCTACAAGATTGAAATCTGGCACCGCACAGAAATTAGTTTTAAATATGATTTCTACAATCGCAATGGTTCGACTCGGCAAGACTTATGGAAATCTAATGGTGGACCTTCAAGTAACAAATGAGAAGTTGCAAGATCGAGCGCTTAGAATTATTGAAAAAGCCACTGGAGCCGTTCGTTCGGAATCGACGCGAGCCCTAAGTGAAGCAAACCATGAAGTTAAAGTTGCAATATTGATGTTGCTCCTAAATTTAGATGCGAAAGCAGCTCGCGAACGCTTGCTTGCCTCCTCAAATCGGATTCGTGAAGCTTTAGGCTCCGAATAACCAGCTCAAAACTTCTGGTTTTCGGCTTGACCCATCAGGATTTAGGCGATAATTTTCACCAAGCAAAGATTTTGCTGAATTTTATTTTCACCGGAGGTCTCAGATGGTTGCTACATCTACACCGCTCCGGGTTGTTGGAAAAAACTATCGCGATGTTTTAGGTGAGATTAAAAATTCATTTTCTTCGTTTCATGCTAGCGAAGTTTCAATTGCAAATTCCGTTATTGAAAACCCAGATCAAGTTTCTGAAATGAATATCTCGCAGTTGGCTGCATTTAGTAAAACTTCTGTTGCTTCAGTTGTGCGGTTTAGTAAAGCTTTAGGTTTTAAGGGTTACCCAGAATTTAGACTTGCGCTTGTTAGCGATTTAAGCCGTATCGAACATTTAGGTATAGAAGAGTCAGAGTTAGATGGCGGAATAACTTCGACGGATACTTCTGCTGATATCATTCGAAAAATTGCACATGCAGATTCACGCGCAATCCAAACTACAACCGAACGGTTAGATTTAAAAATTTTTGAAGAAGTTTTAACTCTTTGGGAAAAAGCAAAAACCATCGGGATTATTGGATTAGCTTCAAGTGGGTATGTAGCTATGGATCTACAACTTAAATTAAATAGATTAGGTAAACATGCAGTTGCATGGCGGGATGCACATTCTGCGTTAACTTCGTTAGCCTTATTAAAGGAAGGCGATGTTTTAGTCGCTGTAACACATAGCGGAACAACACTTGATGTAGTTGACGTAATGAGTGAATTTAAAAATCGCGGTATAAATTTAGTTTTGATAACAAACGCATTAAGAAGTCCAGCTGGTGCTCTGACAAATTATGTTTTACATACCTCCGCTCGGGAAACCACCTTCCGAAGCGGTGCAACTGCGAGTCGAATCGCGCAATTAACGGTGGTTGACTGTCTCTGTGTTGCGTTAGCACAGAGAAACTGGAGCGGTACCAAGACTGCTCTAGATCAATCTAGGGCGGCTGTGGGAATCCGTTCTGGAAAGAAGCTGAGTGATATCGAGGGGTTTCATTCAACTTCAAAACCATCCCGCTCTCGAGGAGGAAAATAAGTGATCAAAACTAAAAGCCGGTTACGCGGTTTAATGGCTGCAGTTTTCGCGACTGCTGCAATTGTCGTACCTATTACAGCTTCACCTGCGAACGCAGCTACAGAGTTAACCTTCTGGAGCTGGCGTCCCGAAGATAAAGTTTTCTACGAAGCAGAGGCTGCAAAGTTTTTAGCAGCAACTGGCATCTCCGTAAAGTTCACACCATATGTAGCTACTGATTACAACGCACTTCTTTCAACTGCGCTTACTGCAGGAAAAGGACCAGATGTAATGCAGATGCGTGCGTACGGCGGCATGGCAAACCTTTCTGATGCTGGCTATTTCATGCCACTAACATCAAAAGATATTCCAGCACTTGCAAAAATTCCAGCAGGAACACTTGCGGGCGCACAGGGCTACACCAGCAAACTTCAATACGGACTTCCATATGCAACTTCAGTACTTGGAGTTATGTATAACCCAGATTTGTTAAAGAAGGCTGGCGTAAAAGCGCTGCCAACTACATGGGCTTCATTCTTAGCTGCCTTAGATAAAGTTAAAGCGGCTGGGATTTTGCCATTGGGTAATGGAAGTGGTTATGCGCCTGGTATGGAACAACTCTGGGGCGCAGTAGGTCCAACTTTTTACGGTGGCAATGATTTTTACAAGAATATAGTTGCCGGAAAGAAAACTTTTGAAGATAAAAACTTCGTAGCTTCACTACAAGCTGTAAAAGATCTAGTTGCGTATTTCCCAACCGGCCATGCTGGTTTGGATTACAACACAGCTCGCGGTCTTTTTGCTAACGAAAAAGCTGCGTTCTATATCGGTGGAAACTATGAAATTTCATACTTCCGTTCATTAAACCCAGCGCTAAACGTTGGTTGGATGCCTGCTCCTGCAGCAGCAGCCGGAACGCCACGTTATGTAACTAACTGGGCTGATGGTGGATTTGCAATCAACGCAAAGACAACTCATAAAGCCGAAGCAGTTAAATTCATGAATTTCCTTGCAAGCAAAGCATTCATGCAAGATGCAGCTGATTCACTTGGCTGGATCTCCACAATTTCAGGCGTAAAAGTCACCGATCCAGCTGTTATCAGCATGGTTCGTGCGATTCCATCATCTGGAACTCCATTCTTAACACTTGTTGGTTTCCGTTATGGCGCACCAACTTCTTCATCAATTATGCAACCCGGATTCCAGAAAGTTGCAGCTGGTACCCAAACCGCTGCTGAACTAGCTGCTGCTATCCAAGCTGGTGTTGCAACTTGGTACGCACCACTTAAACCAAAGGCATAGATAAGTAACGATAAGGCGCAGAGAGAAATCTCTGCGCCTTATCAATTTTTCGCAAGGCAAAAAGAGATGAGCAATGGCTAAATCTGGATTAAAACGAGATCAACAAAGGTTTACCTATTTGTTGCTGCTTCCAGCCCTACTTACAATAATTATTTTCACTAGCTTGCCCGCACTTACCACCCTAAGTTATTCCTTTTTTCACTGGACTGGTTTCCAACGTGGCAGCTTTGCTGGCATTGAGAACTTTAGAAGGCTTTTCGCATTTCCGTTTAGAGATTCTTTATTCATGGCTATGCGCCATAACGTTTTAGTATTTATCGGAATTTTATTGATTCAAACTTCACTCGGAATTTTGATTGCGTATGCGCTTTATAGATTAAAGCGCGGCCAGAGGTTTTATCGAACCGTGATCTTTTTACCGGTAATTTTCTCTTTAGTAATTGTTGGGTATATGTGGCAAGCAATGCTCGATCCATTTTATGGACCAGTAAATTATTTACT